>NZ_JBSFDI010000008.1:0-360256 GCF_053593835.1 Streptomyces sp. NPDC002076 | reverse complement strand
ATGGTACTGCAGGGGGGACCCTGTGGGAGAGTAGGACGCCGCCGAACAATTCTTGGGAAAGGCCCACGCCGGATGGCGTGGGCCTTTCTGCGTTTCACAGCGTTTCCCAATATGGGATGCCACTCACGACGGGCGGCACTACGGTGGCCCACATGAGCACCTCGACCAGCGGTGGCTACGTCATCCGCGCCATACGACCCGACGACTGGCCCCGAGTGAAGCAACTGCGCCTGGACGCGCTGCGGGACCCGAGCGCGGGCCTCGCCTTCCTGGAGACGTACGAGGAGGCCGAGGCACGCGCGGACGTGTTCTGGCAGGACCGCGCGGTCGGATCCGGGGAGGGGTCCACGGCGGCGCGGCAGTTCATCGCCGAGACGCCCGACGGGACCTGGGCCGGCTCGGTCACCGTGCTCATCGAGGAGGCCGGGACCAAGGACTGGGCCGGACTCGCCGTCGAGTGCCGGCAGGGGCATGTGGTCGGGGTGTTCGTCCGGCCCGGGCACCGCGGGAACGGGCTGATCAAGGCCCTGCTCGACGCCGGTGTGGAGTGGGCACGGCAGCGGGGTGCCGAGCGGGTGCGGCTGCTGGTGCACGAGGACAACGAACGGGCCCAGGGCGCCTACCGCAAGGCGGGGTTCGTGCCGAGCGGGGTGGTCGTGCCGTTCGTGCGGGACGCGCGGCAGAACGAGTTGGAGTTCGTGCTGCAGTGGCCGTCCTAGACCGGTAGTTCCCGGTGCGGCCAGCGGGAGCGGGCCTGTTCGCGGGAGCGGAGCAGGGCGAGGGTGGGCAGGCCCTGGTCGGTGCCGGTGGCGATCAGGTCGGGGAGTTGCGGGATGGGGGCCACGGCCGCGATGTCGTCCAGGACCAGGGTGAGTGGTGGGTCGAGCCGACCGGAGGATGACCGTTCGGCCATGCGCCGGCCGCGCTCGACCACGCTGGAGACGAGGGCCGTCAGGAGCGGCATCGCGCCGGGATTGCTCCTGGGGTCCTCGATGGATTCACCGACCACATAAAGCGTGCCCCCTTCGTGGACGAAGGAATCCAGTGACAGGGCATCTGTTCGGTTCGGGGTGCAGGCCTCACGGATGTTCACCGTGGACAGCGCCGACAGGGCCCGGCTGGTCAGCTCCTGGGCGATGTCGCGGCGCTCGGGGTGTGCGGTGAGCGCGGCCTCGAGTTCGCCGGCGGCGCCGGGGGCGGCCTTGGGGTGGGTGCGGAGGGTGCGTACGGCGTCCTGGACCTGGATGCCCTGGGACCAGCGGTGGACATGGCGGATGGTGCGGTTCTCCAGCGCTGCGGCGTGGAGGTAGCTGCGCAGGAGCGTCACTGCGGTGTCGGCCACGGTCTGGTCGATCCTTGCCGTGGGCTGTACGGGTCCGAGGAGGGCGGTGGCTCTGCTCAGCGCGGTCTGTTTGTCCTCGCAGCCGGTGGTGGGGGACCAGTGGAGGCGGGCCGGGGTGTCGCAGAGGTGGGTGGGGTCGTAGAGGAGGGTGGGGCCGAGTTTGGCTCTGGCGTCCTTTGTCTCGGACCATAGGTCGGGGTTCGAGGTGACGACCAGGGCGGGGCCTTCCGCGTCGCGTACGGCTTGCGCTGCGGCCGTCTGGCGGGCTGCGGGTGGGGCGTAGAGCACCGGGCCTTCGGGACGCGTGGCTTCCCACCCGTCCACCATTTCACCGTCGGCCGAGAGGGGAGCCAAAGGCTTCTGCGGCGCCGGATCCGGTGGGGTCTCACGAGGCTGCGGGGCCGGCACGGCCTCCGTCGGCTCCGGCTCCGTACGCTCTACCGGCACCTCGTACCGCTCTACCGGCACCTCGTACCGCTCTACCGGCACCTCGTACCGCTGTTCCGGCGCCGTCGGCATCGCCTTCTGGGCCCGCGCCCGTGCCCTCCCCGCCCGCCATCTCGCGACCGCTCCCATCACGAACACGGTGAGGACGAACAGGATCATCAACTGGCCGATGAACAGGCCCCAGAACAGGCCCCAGCCGGAGAGCTGGGCGGCGGGGGTGTCGGGCCAGGCGCCGGTGATGTCGTGGGGTGCGCCGATGAGGTGGCGCATGGCGAGGGGCGTGCGGGTGAAGGTGACGCCATGGGGCCAGGCGCCCTTGGCGAAGAGGGCGGCGAGGCCCGTGGCCGCCCACACCAGCAGGGTCATGCCGAGGAGAAACGCGAGGATGCCGATCAGCAGGCCGTCGGGGATGCCGCCCTGGCCCTCGTGGCGGTCCTCGCGGCGATCACGAGCGTCCGGTCTCACCCGTTCCTCCCCTGTCCTTCGCGCCCCTACGCCACCGTCGACTCGGAGTCGCCCAGATGCTGCTCCACGAAGGCCGCGGCCCGCTGCTCGGCCTCCAGCTCGGCGGCGCGCAGGGCGTCGTCGGCCGTGAGGTCGCTGGAGGACTCGGTCATCGCGCGGTCGGTGAAGACCAGCGGGCGTTCCGTCTCCGTGACCAGGTGTTTGACCACCTGGACATTGCCGTTGACGTCCCATACGGCGATGCCGGGCGTCAGTGTCGGGATGATTTCCACGGCCCACCGCGGCAAACCCAGCACCCGGCCGGTGGCCCGGGCCTCGTCGGCCTTCTGGGCGTAGATGGTCCTGGTGGAGGCCATCTTCAGGATCGCCGCCGCCTCCTTGGCCGCGGCGCCGTCCACGACGTCGGACAGGTGGTGCACCACCGCCACGAACGAGAGACCCAGCCGGCGGCCGAACTTCAGCAGCCGCTGGAACAGCTGGGCCACGAACGGGCTGTTGATGATGTGCCAGGCCTCCTCGACCAGGAAGATGCGCTTCTTGCGGTCGGGGCGGATCCAGGTGTGCTCCAGCCAGACGCCGACGATCGCCATGAGGATGGGCATGGCGATGGAGTTGCGGTCGATGTGGGAGAGGTCGAAGACGATCAGCGGGGCGTCCAGATCGATTCCCACGGTCGTGGGGCCGTCGAACATGCCGCGCAGGTCACCGTCGACGAGGCGGTCCAGCACCAGGGCCACGTCCAGGCCCCAGGCCCGTACGTCGTCTATGGCGACGTTCATCGCCTCGGCCGACTCCGGCTCGGGGTGCCGTAGCTGCTCGACGATGTCGGAGAGGACCGGCTGGCGGTCGACGATCGTCTCGTTGACGAAGGAGTGGGCGACCTTGAGGGCGAAGCCGGAGCGCTCGTCCAGGCTGTGGCCCATGGCGACCTCGATGATCGTCCGGAGCAGGGCGAGCTGCCCGGTGGTGGTGATCGCCGGGTCGAGCGGGTTGAGCCGGATCCCGTGGTCCAGGGCGGCCATGGGGTCCAGCCGGATAGGAGTTATCCGCAGCTCCTCCGCGATGAGGTTCCACTCACCCACCCCGTCCTCGCCCTGGGCGTCCAGGACGACGACCTGGCGGTCCCTGAAGCGCAGTTGGCGCAGGACGTAGGTCTTCTCCAGGGCCGACTTGCCGTTGCCGGACTCGCCGAGGACCAGCCAGTGCGGAGCCGGGAGCTGCTGGCCGTAGAGCTGGAAGGGGTCGTAGATGTAGCCCTTTCCGGAGTACACCTCGCGGCCGATGATGACACCGGAGTCCCCGAGGCCGGGCGCGGCGGTGGGCAGATAGACCGCCTGGGCCTGGCCCGTGGAGGTGCGCACCGGCAGCCGGGTCGTCTCGACCTTCCCGAAGAGGAAGGAGGTGAAGGCGTCGGTGAGGACGGACAGCGGATCCCGCATCGGTGAATCAGCCCCTACCTTCGGATGCCGGTGGCGAAGGGAAGTGTGTTCACGAAGGCGCGGTGGTGCTCTCTGTCGCACCACTCCAGCTTGAGGTACGACTTGCCGGCGGAGGCCCTTATGGTCCGCTTGTCGCGGTTGAGGGCCTCCGGGGTGCGGGCGGAGACGGTGATGTAGCCGACGAGGTTGACGCCGGCGGCGCCGCTGGCGAGGTCTTCGCCGCGCTGGTCGAGGCGGTTGTGCGCCGCGACGTCCCGGGGGTCGACGGTGCGGTTCATCTTGGCGGCGCGGGAGGCCTCGGCCTCGTCGTTGGTCTTCTCGGTCAGCATGCGTTCGATGGCTACCTCGGTGGGTTCGAGATCCATCGTCACCGCGACCGTTCGGATGACGTCCGGGGTGTGGACGAGGAGGGGGGCGAGGAAGTTGACCCCGACCGGGGTCATGGGCCACTCCTTCACCCAGGCGGTGGCGTGGCACCAGGGGGCGCGGGTGTTGGACTCGCGGGTCTTGGCCTGGAGGTAGGTGGGCTCCATGGCGTCGAGCTCGGCCGGCCAGGCGTTGCGCTTGGTCATCGCCTGGATGTGGTCGATGGGGTGGTCGGGGTCGTACATGGAGTGGATGAGGGAGGCGAGCCGGCCCTGGCCCAGCGGCTGGCGGACCCGGATGTCGGCCTCCTGGAGCCGGGAGCAGATGTCGGTCAGCTCGCGGGCCATGACCACCGCCAGGCCCGAGTCCCGGTCGACCTTGGTGCCGCGGGCGCGGACGGCGCGGGCCATGGCGTGTGCCTCGGCGGCCAGTTCGCGGTTGTAGTGCATGCAGGCGACGAGGTAGGCGCGGTGCTGCTCGCTGCTGGTGGACACCATGGACTGCAGCTGGTCGTACGACTGCTGGAGCCAGCCGGGGGAGCGGGGGTCGCCGCGTTGGGCGACGTCCTTGGCGTGGGCGTCGGGATCGGCGGGCAGGGTGCGGGCGAGCATCTGCAGCCGGGTGACGAATCCGTCGCCGTTGGCGACGTGCTTGAGCAGGGTGCCGAAGCGGTCGACCAGGGCCTCCTGGTCCTCGGAGTCGCGCAGGCCGACGCCGGGGCCCTCGATCTCGATGGCGGCGGTGACGGTCTTGCGGTCGGCGTGCAGGAGTACGGCGATCTCGTCGGGTCCGAAGGGGGCGGCGAGCCAGGTGATGCGGCCGATGCCCGGGGGCGGGCCGATCTCGACCTCGCGTCCGTCGAGGCGCGTGCCGGCTTCCATGGCGGCCGAGCGGTAGTGCGCGCCGCTCTTGACGGTCCGCTTGTAGCTGCGGTTGATCTCGAACCACTTGTAGAAGGTGCGGCGTTTGTAGGGCACGTAGACCGCGGCGAGCGCGAGCAGTGGGAAGCCCATCAGCAGCACGATCCGCAGGGACAGGACCGGGACGAGGAGGCCGCACATCATGCCGAGGAACGCGCCCGCGACGATCAGTGCGATCTCGCCGGACTCGCGGTTGCGGCCGATGATCGCGTTCGGCCGGGCGCGGCCGATGAGATATGTACGGCGGGGCGTGACCGGATGGGACAGGTGGGACTCGGTCGTCAACGCCCTTCACCTCCCGTGCGGTTGATGTTGCGGGCGTTGCCGGCGTGCGGGGTGTTGGCGGGGCTGGGTGCGCGGGGCGCGGGTGTGGCGGAGGGGACGGCTCCGCCGCCGCCCCCGGTGGGGCGGCTGCTGTGGGCGGCGACCCCGCCGGTGGCGGGGTTGGCCGGGCGTGGGGTGCTGCTCCCGGTCTGTCCTGCGCCGGCTCCGTTGTTGTCGGCGCGGGTGCTGTGGGTCTTGATGCCCTGGGCGACGAGGGTGGCGGGGGAGCTGATGACGGCGGCGGCCTTGCTTTCGGCGCCCTGCATGATGCGGTTGTTGCGGCCGTTCGCGATCTCGTCGCCGAAGCCGGGGACGAAGCGGTAGATCATTGCGCTGGCGAAGATGGCGAGCAGGATGATGGCGAGGCCGGAGACGACGGCGGAGAAGGCGTCGGGGCCGTTGCCGCTGGACAGGGCACCGGCGAGCCCGAGCACGATGACGATGACGGGCTTGACGAGAATCACGGCGATCATGATTCCGGCCCAGCGCCGGACATGCCCCCACAGGTTCTTGTCCACCAGTCCCGCGTAGACGACGGTGCCGAGGAGGGCGCCGACGTAGAGCAGGGCGGCCCTGATGACCAGTTCCAGCCAGAGGACGCCGGCGGCGAGGATGCTGACCAGGGAGACCACGATCAGCATGATCGGGCCGCCGCCGATGTCGGTGCCCTTGCCGAGGGCGCCGGAGAAGGTGCCGAAGAACGTGTCGGCCTGGTCGCCGGTGGCCTTGGCGAGGACGTCGGTCACTCCGTCGGTCGCGGACACGACCGTGTAGAGGATCAGCGGGGTGAAGGCGGAGGCGAGGACCGTCAGCCACAGGAATCCGACGGCTTCCGAGATGGCGGTGGTGAGCGGCACACCGCGCACCGCGCGCTTGGCCACGGCCAGCAGCCACAGCAGCAGGGTCAGGATCGTCGACGCGGCGAAGACGATCGCGTACTGCTGCAGGAACTTGGGATTGGTGAAGTCGACGTTGGCGGTCTCCTTCACGGCCTTGCTGAGCTTGCCGATGGTCCAGGACGCGGCTTCGGCACAGCCTTTGGCGAGGGAGGACAGGGGGTCGAGGGTCGAGTCGTCCGGGAGGTTGGAACCTCCTGAGCCGCTGGAGGCGTTGCCGCGTTCGCAGTACTTCTTGGCCTCGCCGGAGATGACGTCGCAGTTGTACTTCTTCGACGGTGAGGGCGAAGGCCCGGGTGAGGGCGCGGCGAAGGCACGTGTGGCCAGCAGTACGGCCGTGGTCTGTACGGCTGTCACGACTCCGGCGAGCTTGAGCGTACGTCGCGGGCTACCGGGCATACGTGAACCCTCCGTACTCTTCGATGGCCTTGCTGATCTCGTCGGAGGTGGCGGCCTTGTCGTCGCCGGGTACCGGTGCGGGGCCGTCCTTCTGGGTGTCGGAGGTGATCTTCCAGTCGCCCCCGGACCACTGCAGGTCGAACGTCCAGGTCTTCCAGGACGAGGTGACAGGGTCGGTCGAGGAGTTGCCGGCCATGCCGATGAGCCCCAGGTACCAGACCGCCACCTTGGCGTCGTTCTCCGTGTAGTGCTGGATCGTCGTGCCGACCGGGACCACCCGGGAGACGAACGTACTGCCCTTCGGCGGGTTGCCCGAGGCGTCGAGGCCCATCGTGGCGAGGAAGTCGGCCGAGTAGGCCTGGTCCATCTGTCCCTGGAGTCTCGCCGCCGCTTGGGAAGTGTAGAGGAGGTGCAGGAGGGAGTCGCGGCTGTCCTTGTTGAACATGCCCGTCGAGCCCAGCGCCACGGCGTAGTTCGAGGCGGCCGACTGTGCACCCTGCTCCGTGTGGGCGAATCCGGTCGGTACGCCGGCGGTCTTGGTGTCCACGGGACGTGTTCCGCTGGCGTCCGTGGGTGCCGTTGTGGGCTTGTGGTTCTTCGCGGTCGAGCCGTCGGCCGACGAACCGTCCCCCCTGTTGGCGAAAGCGATCGCGGCGATGAGGAGGACCACTACGCCGACCACCGTGACCAGGGAGCGGGAGGAGGAGCGGTGGGGGCCTCGGCGGGGGGCGCCGCCGTAGGGGTCGGTTTCGGGGAGGCGGGTGCGGGTGTGGCCCATGTCGCCGTAGTCGGTGTAGGCCTGGTCGTCTCCGGAGGTCATGGCGTGCGCGCTCCCTCACCCTCGTAGACGTACGACGGTAGCCGTGCTGCTTGCCGCGCGGGCGCGGTGTGGTGACTCGACATCAGGGAGACGCAACCTTCAGGGACTCAGACCGCCATGCCGTACACGATCGTGAACAGGGTGCCGAGGGAGCCGATGATGAACACCCCGGTCAGGCCGGCGATGATGAGGCCCTTGCCCTGCTCGGCGCTGAAGGTGTCGCGCAGGGCGGTCGCGCCGATGCGTTGTTTGGCCGCGCCCCATACCGCGATGCCGAGGCACAGGAGGATGGCCACGGCCATGACCACCTCGATCATCACCTTCGCCTCGTTGCCCAGGCTGCCGAAGGGGCCCCAGTCCGGAGCGATCCCGCCGATGATGGTGTTGATGTCTCCCTTGTCGGCCGCAAAGAGCATGTAAGTCACCGCCCCTGGTGGGTAGTTCCGCGTGGCCCCCGCGGTGTGCGGAGGGCAGGTCTCATTGTCGCCGACAACTTCGCGGTCGTATGTCGACTTGACGTCATTGGCTGGCGGGTTTCGTACGAATGACGCGTACGGTCACTCTGTGTATCACGGCAGGTCACGCCGGGCAACGAGGTCCGACCGGAACCTGTCGTGTGGTTGGGTCGTTGACCTCCTTTACGACCTGGCGCGGTTTCTGACGGCTGGTCGGGTGAGGCGTCGAGATGATGTTCTCATGGGTGGGGGCGGGGAACAGGACATGGCCCCGGCGGCGAGTGCCGTCGGGGCCGGTGGCCTGCGAAGCAGTGGGTGCGGTCAGCCGGTGAAGGCCGTCACGCCCTGCGGGGTGCCCCAGCCGGTCGGGCCGTCGTAGCCGGACTGGGCGGTGCACAGGTAGCTGGTGACGCAGGCGCCGTTGTTGCCGCTGGTGACGTAGTTCAGGCAGGAGGTGCCGGCCGCGCGGTACGGGAACTTGGCCGGGTAACTACCGCTTGACGGGGTGCCGGCGAGGGCGTAGACGGCGGCGATGACGGGTGAGCCGGCGCTGGTGCCGCCGAAGGTGTGCCGGCCTGCGGTGGAGGCGGCCGGGTACTCGGCGCCGTGGCCGGCGGAGGCCATGTCGAGATCGAGGGAGATCTCCTCGGACCAACCGGTGTCGCTGGTGGGGAGGGAGGTGATGGAGCCGGCCTGGCTGACCTTCCTGAAGCAGCCGTTGGCCGTGGTGCAGGCGGACAGGCCGTAGTACGAGCGGTACTTCGCGAGGTCGTCGTCGCCGTGAAGGCGGTGTGTGAGCAGCTCCTGATGTCCGGTGGGGGAAAACGGGCCACGGCCGGCTGCCGTGGCCCGTCCTCCTTTCCGTGCCGCCGAGGGGACCCCACGTCCCCCTCACACCGGCGGCTCCCCGTGACCCGACGGGGTGGTTCGGGTGGTGGTGCTCAGCTCGCGCCGAAGGCGCTCGTGCCCTGCGGGGTGCCCCAGCCGGTCGGGCCGTCGTAGCCGGACCCGGCGGTGCAGAAGTACGCCGTGGCGCAGGAGCCGTTGCTGCCGCTGGTCACGTCGTTGAGGGCGGAGGTGCCGGCCGCGTTGTACGGGTACTGGGCCGGGTAGTCGCTGCTGCCCGGGGTGCCGGCGAGGGCGTAGACCGAGGCGATGATGGGCGAGCTGGCGCTGGTGCCGCCGTAGGTGTTCCAGCCGGTGCCGTCGGAGCCGTAGGTGTCGTAGACGGAGACACCGGTGGCGGGGTCGGCCACCGCGGACACGTCGGCGATCATGCGCTTGGCGCAGCCGCTGTCGGTCTGCCAGCTGGGCTTGGCGTCGTAGGCGGAGCAGCCGGAGCCGGTGCCCTCGGTGCTGGAGGTGTTCCAGACGGACTCGGTCCAGCCGCGGCTGCTGGAGTCCGCCGACAGGGAGGTGCCGCCGACGGCGGTGACGTACCGGGAGGCGGCCGGGTACTCGGCGCCGTAGCCCTCGTCGCCCGCGCTGGCGGTGATGGCGACGCCCGGGTGCTTGTAGTACGAGGTGTCGTACGAGGTGTCCGACGACGACTCCGAGCCGCCGTAGCTGTTGGAGACGAACTTGGCGCCCAGCTTGACGGCCTCGTTCACCGCGGTGCCCAGGTTGGCGTCCGAGGCGGACTTGGCCTCGACCAGCAGGATGTTGCAGTTCGGGCAGGTCGCGCTGACCATGTCGAGGTCGAGGGAGATCTCGCCGGCCCAGCCGCTGTCGGCGGAGGGGAGCGAGGTGGTGGAGCCGGTCTGACCGACCTTGCTGAAGCAGCCGTTGTCGGTGGTGCAGTCCGGGAGGCCGTAGTACGACCGGTAGGCCGCGAGGTCGGACTCCGCGTTCGGGTCGTCGTAGGCGTCGACGATGGCGACGGTCTCGCCCGAGCCGTTGGAAGAGGCGGCGTCGGTCAGGCCGTAGGCCGACTGGATGTCGCTCGGGCCGTAGCCGGTGGGGGAGTCGGAGGCGGCCTTCGGGGAGACGGTCTTCGGCGTGATGCCCTTCAGGGCCGCCTGCTTCTCCATGAAGGCAGTGGTGCCACCGGTGACGCGCAGGGCGTCACAGGCGGCGTAGCCCTTCCTCGGGGCGGCGCCGCACGCCTTCTCGTAGCGCACATGGGCCTTGGCGACCTGGGCGGCGATGGTCTTGGCGGTCACCTTGTGGGGCGTGGTGGCGGCTTCGGCGTGGGCTGCGGTGGTCAGGCCGGCGGCGAGGAGTGCGGCGGTGGCCGCGGCGGCCGATCCGATCCGGCGCCATCTGCCGCGTATGTGGGGGGAGTTGGGGGTGGTCGTACGCAAGGTACAGCCTCCTGTGAGTGGTTTACAGAGGCCTGCGGGTGTGGGGGGCCACCAGTGGGTGACCGGTGGGGGCGGCGGCCCGCGACGACCATCGCGTTGTTGAGTACGCGACAACAAGAGGCTTTCGGAATTCTGACTTCCGCGTTACTCAAGGCGGTTGGGGGATTGCTGGTCAATGGCAATGTGCTGGCGCTGTGCTGGGTGCGGCTTGACCCGGGGCACAGGTACGGCACAGAGGCGGATCGGCCGGCCTCGGCGGGTTCAGCGGGGCTTGAGGCCGTGGAGCAGCAGATGGACGTGTTCGTCCAGGCCGCTCATGGCCTCCTCGGCGTCGAGCGCGCAGGCGGCGATGAGGGCGGCGAGGCCGTGCAGGCTCGCGGCGGCGATCATGGTGATCCGCTCGGGATCGCCGGCGACGATCTCGCCCTGCTGCTGCGCCTCCGCGATCATCCGGGCGAAGGAGTCGAGGGACTCGTCGACGGCCGCGGCGAGCTGGGCGGAGCTGTCGGGCGCGTGCTTGCGTGCGAACATCAGCTCCAGCAGCTCGGGGTTCTCGACGGCGAAGCCGAGGTAGGCGCGGGCGAGCGCCGCCATGCGTCCCTCGAGGGTGAGGCCGGACTGTCCGGCGGCGGCGCCCAGGGCCTGGTTCAGGCGCTCGTACCCGTCCAGCGCGAGGGCGTCTATGAGGGCCTGCTTGTCCTTGAAGTGCCGGCCGGGGGCCGCGTGGCTCACCCCGACGTCCCGGGCCAGCTCGCGCAGCGAGAGCGCGCCGACCCCCTTCTCGCGCAGGGTGCGCTCGGCGCTCTTGAGCAGGGAGGCGCGCAGGTCTCCGTGGTGGTAGGGGCGGTTCGTCGGTGACGGGGACATGCGCGGCATGCGGACCATCGTAACCCGATGTTGTCATTGACATCATTGTTGTCGGTGCCTACTTTGGGGGCATGAACGATAACTGGAACACGACCCGTCTCCCCGACCTGACCGGCCGTACGGCCGTGATCACCGGCGCCAACAGCGGCATCGGCTTCGTCGCCGCCGAGGCGCTGGCCCGCGCCGGAGCGCATGTGGTGTTCGCCGTACGGGATCTCGCGCGGGGCGGCGCCGCCGCGGCGAAGGTGAGCGGCAGCACCGAGGTGCGCCGCCTGGACCTGGCCGACCTGGACTCGGTACGGGAGTTCGCGGCCGGCTGGGACCGCCCGCTGGATGTGCTGATCAACAACGCGGGCGTGATGATGCTGCCGGAGCAGCGCACCAAGCAGGGCTTCGAGATGCAGTTCGGCACGAACCACCTGGGTCACTTCGCGCTGACGAACCTGCTGCTGCCGTATGTGACGGACCGCGTGGTGACGGTGGCCTCAGGCGCTCACCGCTTCGGCGACGGAGTGATCAGCTTCGAGGACGTGAACCTGCGCGGCCGCTACACGCCGACCCGCGCCTACGCCCAGTCCAAGCTGGCCAATCTTCTGTTCACCCTGGAACTCCAGCGCCGTCTCACCGAGGCCGGCTCCCCGGTGCGGGCCCTGGCCGCGCACCCCGGCTGGGCTGCCACCAACCTCCAGAGCCACCACGCGAACCCTCTGATGAGGGCTGCCATGGGGGTCGGCAACAGGCTGTTCGCCCAGAGCGACAAGGCCGGCGCCCTGCCCACCCTCTACGCCGCGAGCCAGGACCTCCCCGGCGCGTCCTACGTCGGCCCGGCCGGCCTCGGCGAGATGCGCGGCGCCCCCACGCTGGTCGGCCGCAGCGCGGCGGCCAGTGATCCGGCGGCGGCTCGGCGCCTGTGGACCCTGTCGGAGGAGCTGACCGGGGTGGAGTGGGCGCTGAAGCCGGTCAGCCGGTCATGACGTCATGTAATCGCACCTGGTCGGAGGGTTATGGCCGGTAAGGGGCGCGCCCGTCGGGAGGTTTCACAGGAAAATCTCAGTTAAGTCGCGGCGGGATTCTCACGTTCGTGGGGGACAGTGAGCACTGATGAAGCGCATCTCACGCATCATGGTCACCTCGCGTCCCGCATTGCTCGGCGCCGTGGTGATGCTCGCCCTGACCTCGGCGTCCGTAGCGGCCGCCGATGACGGGCCGGGGCCCCTAGGGGTCACCGCCGATGCCGTCGCCACTCGGCAGTCGGCGCGGGTCGGCGCGCTGTTCGGGGCGGACCGGGCCGAGGACCTGTCCGGCGGCCACTTCTGCACGGCCTCGGTCGTGCACAGCCCGCGGGGCAACCTCCTCGTCACCGCCGCGCACTGCGTGGACGGCGCCGACAGCGACCTGGTGTTCGTGCCGGGCTACCGGGACGGACAGGCGCCGCACGGGGTGTGGAAGGTCGGGAAGCGCTATCTGCCCGACGGCTGGGCCAAGGACCAGGACGAGGACAGCGACCTGGCCCTCGTCACCGTCGACGACCTGGACGGCAAGCGGATCGAGGACGTCGTCGGAGCCGGTCGGCTCACCACCGGTACCGCCACCGGCGCCACCGCCGTGACCGTCATCGGCTACCCCGACTCGCGCGAGGTGCCCATCAAATGCACCAACAAACCGGCCGTGCACAGCCGTACCCAGCAGCGCATCGACTGCCCTGCCTTCACCAGCGGCACCAGCGGCAGCCCGTGGATCAACGGTGACGACCAGGTCGTCGGCGTCCTCGGCGGCCACGAGGAGGGCGGCTCGACCGATGACGTGTCGTACAGCGTGGTGCTGGGCAGCGGTGCGGCCGAGCTGTACAAGGACGCGATCGGCGATCCCTGAAGAGCAGGGGACACGAAAGCGGCTGCCGCGGGGGGTGCGCCCCCGGGCAGCCGCGGTTCGGCAGGCCTGACGGTCGATCAGCGGCTCGCCGCGACCGGGGAGGTCTTCCCGTCCGTCGCCGTCACCGTCGCCGTCACCGCCGGCTTCGCGGCCGCGGCCTTCGCCGCCGCTGCCGCCGCCGTGCGCTGGGCGACCCGGCGCAGGTACAGGTTGTTGAAGATCAGCGCCAGCGCGGTCAGCGAGGCGCCGGCCACCTGCATGCCGGCCGGGACCACGCCGGTCAGCGCCGAGATGACGAACGCGGTGATCGGGACGACGTCCATGAAGAGGACACCGTTGAGCGGGCCGAGGTAGCGGTTGCCGAAGTTCCAGCCGAGGACGCCCACGAAACCGGCGATGACGCTCATGTAGGCGAGCTCGGGGAGGATCGTCGTCACGGCGTGCGCGCTCGGCACCGCGACGCCGCCCGTGGCCAGGATGACCGCCGTGATGACCGTGGCGCTGGCCAGGCCCAGGACCGTGGTGATCGCGGTGTACTTGATCGGCGACCAGCCCGGGAAGTACGTCGCACCGGAGGTGTAGATCACCCAGCACAGCGCGGCGAAGAGGAGCAGCGCGTCGGGGCCGAAGTCACCCGGGTGGGAGAGCAGCGTGGACAGGCTGCCGTCGGAGACCACCAGGATGACACCGACGAACGACATCGCGATGAAGGCCAGCGCGCCCTTCGGCGGAACCACCTTGCGCAGCACCCAGTTGACCAGGAAGCCCATCATGGGCATGGTCGCCATCATGATCGAGGCGTTCAGGGCGCCCCGGGTGCCGATGAGGTCCTGACCGAAGAACACGAGGAACTGGAATCCGGCGAAGCCCGCCGTGCCGAACAGCCAGGCCAGGCCGATCCGCTCGCCCTTCAGCTTCAGCCCGGCCGAGCCCTCGCGCACCCGCAGGAACACCAGGAACATCGCGCCGGCGATCGCGTACCGCAGGCAGGTGAAGGTGAACGGGTCGATGTGCTTCAGGGTCACGTCCATGAGGGGGAACATCGCTCCCCAGGACACGGTCGCGAGGAGGCAGAGCAGCACGCCCCGGCCGTAGTTCTTCTGATCGTTCATGACTCTTCCTGTCGAGTGGGGGGCGGAAAGGGGTGGAGGTCAGGCGGGGATGAGGTCGGTGGTGCCGCGGCGGGCCGCGGCCTCGGCGCGGACCAGCGGCAGGACCGTCTCCAGCAGCCGCGCGGCGCGCACCTTGCCGGTCGGGCTGTACGGGATCGCCTCGACCGGGACGACGTACGCCGGCAGGCACGGCACCCGGCGGGCGCAGGCGGCGGTGACCGCGCGCCGGCCGCTCTCCAGCCGCTCCGGGGAGACCGCGGCGAACGGCACGATCAGCACGTCCTCGCCGGTCTCGGGCAGCTTGGTGCGCAGCACGGCGGTCTCGCGGACACAGGGCAGGTCCATCAGGTCGTTCTCGAGGCCGAAGATGTTGACGTCGAGCGGCTTGCCCTCGGCGGCCTTGGAGACGCCGTCGTTGCGGCCGGTGAGTTCGAGCCGGCCGGCCTCGTCGATGAAGCCGCTGTCACCGGTGAGCAGGAAGCGCTGGGTACGGCCGCCGTAGTCGAGGGTGAGGAACTCCGGCTCGGCCGTGGCGTAGGCGTCCATCAGCTGGTAGCTGGCGATCGCGACCCGGCCGCGCATGCCCTTGGGCAGCGGGCGGTTCTCCGGGTCCAGTACGGCGATGGTGTTGCCCGGCATCGGACGCCCGGAGCGGCAGGGCGCCACATGCAGTTCCTCGGGGCCGATCATGACGTTCACGCCGGTCTCGGTGGTGCCGTAGTAGAGGTGCAGCACCGGGCCGAGGCGGTCCCAGGTGTTGTTGACGACCCAGCGGTTGAGATGCCGGCCGCCGGAGAGCACGAAGTGCAGCCGGGAGGTCTTGTGCAGATGCTCGGAGGCCGGGTGGGCCACGACCCGCTTGAGGACCGGCGGGACCATGAGCGTGGTGGAGACGCCCTCGTTCTGGATGAGCCGGATCAGGGCTTCCTCGTCGTCGTACGGGCCGAGCACGATCGTGCCGCCGAGGGCCAGGAAGATCCGCGCCCAGCCGGGGCCCGAGGCGTGGTACAGCGGGACCGTCACCAGGTGGACGTCGTTCTCGTCGAAGGAGTACTGGTCCACCAGGTCGGCGAACCGGCGCGCCTCGAAGGAGGCCCGGCGGATCACCAGCTTGGGGATGCCGCTGGTGCCGGAGGTGAAGGAGAACGCCTCGAACGGCTGCTCCACCGCCCGGGGTTCGCGCGGCTCGGACAGCAGCAGATCGGTGAAGGAGACGCCGGCCGTGTTCTTCGGCGGGTCGCTGTCCAGCCGGATGTCGAGCACGTCCCGCGCGTCGGGCCAGCCGACCTCGGTGAGTACGGCGCGGTGGGCGGTGGTGCTGATGACCACGGTGGGCCGCAGCTGCTCCAGCGCGCCGGCGGTGGCCTCGGGCCCGGCGGTGTAGTCGAGGCCGACGCACGGGATGCCGAGCGAGGAGACGGCCGCCATGGCGACGACCAGCTCCCAGCGGTTCTCGGCGACGAACACGGCGCGGGCGGGCCGTATGTCCGGCAGTCGCTCCTCGATGGCGCTCGCCACGCGGGCCACCTTGTCGGCGAGGCTGGCCCAGGTCAGCCGCACCTCACCGTCGACCACGGCGACGTGCCCGGGGCGACGCTCGGCGTGCTTGCGGATGTCCGAGAGCTTGATCATTGACGGTCACTTCCTTCCGGCGGGGATTGCGGGAGCAGCGGTAACAGCGGTGGTGGGGGCGGGGTCCGGCGTCGTGGGGACGGCCGGTCCCGAGGGGACGCCGAAGGCGGCCGTGGAGGCGCCCGGCTGGTGGAGGGTGTAGATCTCGCAGCCGCTGGAGCGCAGCGCGTCGATCTCGCCGAGGGTGCGGTCGCACAGCCGCTCGCCGGGCACGGTGATGGGGATGCCGGGCGGGTAGGCGATGATGAAGTGGTCCGAGGTGCCCTGGGTCAGGGCCGCGGACGCGGTGCGGTAGGTGCGCTGGATGGTGCGCAGCGCCTCCAGCAGCCGCAGCAGCGTGGCCTCGTCGACGCCGATGTGGACGTGGAAGAGCACGGCGTCGCCGCTCTCCCGGGCCACGTACAGGGCGTAGTCGTCGAAGAGGATCCGGCGGAAGTCGGCCGCGGTGATGCCGAGCGCGCTGATGTCCACCAGCACCCGGGTCGGGTCGTCGCTCACCAGCAGCGCCGGGTCGGTCAGATGCCCCTCGGGGCCCAGCGCCCGGTACGCCGACAGGCGCGGGTCGCCGCCGAGTTCGGCGCGCAGGGTGCGGGCCAGGTTCAGCGACCGCTCCAGCAGCTGCTCGCCCTCGGTCTCGGCCTGCAGCCGGGCCAGGTCCAGGCTGGCCAGCACCGGCCAGCTCGGCGAGGTGGTGTGGTGCTGGAACAGAGCCTGCGCGGTGCGTTCCTGGGCCTCGCCGTCGCCGACGAGGTGCAGATACGAACCCTGCCGCAGCGCCGACATCGACTTGTGCGCGGAGTGCGTCACGGCCACCGCGAGCGGCAGCGGGCCCCCGGTGCGGCGCAGGTGCTCCACCGCGTGCAGCGCGGTCAGCGGCCGCAGTTGCGGGTGGAAGCGGTGCACCGCGCCCCAGGCCTCGTCGACCAGCACGGACACCGTCGGGTGGGCGGCGGCCAGGTGGGCCAGCACCGTCGGCAGGTCGTAGCGGACACCGTCGTACGACACCGCGGACAGCACCACCGTGTCGTACGGCCGCCCCTCGGCCACCGCCGTGCGGAACGTCTCCAGCAGCCGGGGCAGATCACCGAAGGTGCGCGGGCAGTCGGCGCAGCAGCGCTGCATGGGCGCGTAGGTGACGTCGACGCCGAGCGCGCCGAGCGCGAAGTGCACGGACTGGTGGCAGCTGCGGTCGGCGAGCACCCGGCTGCCGGGGCGGGCCAGCGCGGTCAGGGCGACCCGGTTGGCGGTGCTGGTGCCGGTCGACAGGAAGAACGTGGCGTCGGCGCCGAAGCCGGCGGCGGCCAGCCGCTGGGCCTCGCGGAGCGGGCCGCGCGGCCGGAAGAAGGAGTCGAGCATCGTGCCGCTGTAGGACACGTCGGCGGCGAGCTGGGCCGCGCCGAAGAGGGCCTCGTAGGACGCCCGGACGCGGGAGTCGCGGATCGACCGGCCGTGCGAGAGCGGAAGGGCGTGGAAGGAGGCGATGTCCCGGCGGGCCACCGCGAGCACGGCATCGGCCAGCGGCGTCCGGCTCGCCCCGTGACGCCCGGAGAGGGGCGCCGGAGCGCCCTCCTCGTCGGCGGGAGTGGAGCTGGTGGGTTCGGTCATGGGTTCCATGAAACAAAACCTTCGCGAAGGTATCAATTATTATCGGGAACGCTGATGACAGAGGCGGTCGGCCCTTTGTGATCAGCCGCTGACCTGCGAGAACACCCCGGCCGTGTACGCCGCTGCCGCCGGTCCCGGCTGGAGGGCGCCGTGCGCCGCCACGGCGTGCAGGTCGCGCCAGGCCCGCTGCAGCGGGTTCGCACGGTCCAGCGCGCGGCTCCCGGCCGTGCGGAACAGCTGCTCCACCGCGCCGGTCAGCATGCCGGCGGCGAGCGAGGCGTCGCGCTGGTTGCGCGCGGCCGTCTCCGGTGCGAAGGCGGCGGCCGGGGTGAGTGCCGCGCGGTCAGCGCGCTGCGCCGCCGCCTGAAGCAGCAGCCCGGCCGCGTCGATCTCGCCCGAGCAGCGGGCGAACGCCTGCTGCACACCGGGGTCGCCCGGCCCGCCGCGCTCACGGGCCAGCGCGGTCCAGGCGTCCAGGGCGCCGCGCGCCGCACCGAGCCCGGGCGCGCAGAACAGCAGCGACGCGACCAGGGTGTACGGCACCCGGTGGCAGGGCGCCGCGTCGGCCTCGGGCACACCCGTCATCAGGGTGTCCCGCAGGCAACTGCGGTGCTCCGGTACGAAGGCGTCCTCGACGGAGACCGAGTGGCTGCCGGTGCCACGCAGACCGACGCTGTCCCAGGTGCGGTGTATGCGGATGTCCGCGCGGGGGAGCAGGAGGATGCGGTAGGCGGGGGGCGTGGTGGGGGGCTGCGGCTGCTGGTCGGGGACGGCGGGCGGTTCGGTCGGCTGCTTGTCCGGAGTGGCGGGTTGGCCGGCCGGCCGTTCGTCGAGGGTGGCGAGCAGGATCCAGTCGGCGTGCTCTATGCCGCTGGCGAAGGACCAGCGGCCGGTGAGCCGCCAGCCGCCGGACACCCGGGTGAGCCGGCCTGCGGGCGGTATTACGGCGGCCGCGATCGGCGTGTCGGGGCTGTCCGTCCACAACTCGGCCTGGGCCGCCTCGGGCAGATGGGCCGCCAGCCGGGCGTGCCCGGCCAGCAGGGCACAGCACCACGCGGTGGACGCGCAGGCCTCGCCCACGGCGGCCACCGCGTCCACCAACTCGGTGAAGCCGCCCGCCCGTCCGCTCCAGCGGCGCGGGACGAAGTGACGTGCGAAGCCGGCGGCGGGCAGGGCGGCGACCACCTCCGGGTGCAGACGGGCGGCCTCCTCGGAGGCGCGGGCTTGCCGCGCGGCGAGGCCGGACACGGCGTCCGGGGCGAGGGGAAGGGCAGCGGGCCGGGCGGTGGGAAGGGCGTTGGGAAGCGCGGGAACGGCGGTGGTCATGGCTGCCTCTCTGGAGCCGCTCGGAAGACGGCGGAAGACGGGTAGAAAAAAATTCGATCGAGAAGGTATTTTCTTGGTGAGTACATCGGTCGACACGAGGACGGACGAGGTGAAGCAGGACAGAGCGCGACGGACACACGAGCTGCTTCTCGACACGGCGGCGGCCGAGTTCGTCCTGCATGGATTCGCGGGCACGAACCTGTCCGACATCGCCGCCCGCGCCCGCCTCACCAAGGGCGCGCTCTACGGCCACTTCGCGTCGAAGGCGGAGCTGGCCGAGGAGCTGACCCGGGGTTTCGAGGAGGCGTGGGACAAGGTGCTGGCCTCGGCCGGGACTTCGCTGCGGGAACTGGCCGTGGGGCTGGCCCGCAGGATGGACGAGGACGTGCGGTTCGCCGCGGGGCTGCGGCTGACGACGGATGCGGCGCGGACGGAGCGTACGGAGCCGGCGCCCCTCGGCGACCTCAGGTGCCGGGTGCGGGAGTTGATCCTGGAGGCGCAGCGGGAGGGGCGGATCGACGCGGGTCACCGGCCGGAGCCGCTGGCGCGGATGGTGGTGGCGTTGGTGGTGGGTGTGCAGGGCACCGCGTGGGCTTCGGCCGGGGACTCCGCCGAACTTTGGGATGCTGTGCTGTTGGCGCTGGTGGGATCCGGCGCCTGCGGGCTCGGGGAGTGACGGTTCGTCGGCGGGCGGGTGCGTCGTGGCATGTCGCGCAGTTCCCCGCGCCCCTTTGGGGCGCACTCATCGCTGCCCCTGTTGTCAGGTGCGGGGAACCGCGCGATGCCTCGCCGTCAGGCGGCCGGTGTCAGCAGGCCGCTCATGGCCGGACTCGGCAGGCGGGGCCAGTTGCCGAGGGCGGCCCGGGCGGTCAGGACCGGGTCACTCCCTACGACCACCGGGTGGCCCACGCTGCTCAGCAGGGGCAGGTCGCTGGCGTCGTCCGCGTACGCGTGGCAGTCGGCGGGGTCAAGGCCGAAGGTCCTCATGACGCGGTGGGCCGCGTCGGCCTTGGCGCCGCCGATCACGGGGCGGTCGACGAGGTCGCCGGTGAGGATGCCGTCGTTGACCTCGGGTGCGGTGCAGATGAGCAGGTCGGCGCCGACGGACCGGCTGATGGGGGCCAGGCAGGCGGCGAAGGAGCCGGACAGCAGGATCGTGAGGTGCCCGGCGCGGTGGTGCCGCCGTAACGCCTCGCGGACCGGTGGGTGGAAGAGGCCCCGGGCGTGTTCGCGGGCGAACCACAGCCGGCCGCTCTCCTCCAGGTCCCGTTCGTGACTGCCGTGCAGCAGGCGGTAGTAGGCGCGGTTGACCTGTTCCCGGGGCACGCCCGAGCGGAGTTGGTGGCCGAGGGCGGCGCGGGCCGCGGTCAGCCGGGCGGGGGTGCGGCCCTCACGGTCCCAGTGGAAGGCGAGGAAGCTCAGCATGCTCTTGCAGGAGATGAGCGTCTCGTCCACGTCGAAGAAGGCGGCGCTGTCGGGTCTGTCGGGGTCGGTCGTCGTGGTCATGAGTCGGGAAACCTCTGCGGGAGAAGGGAAGCGTGGGTGGCGTGCGTGGCGGCCGTGGCGGGCCGGGTGTCGCAGCGCAGTTCCGTGCGGGCGGCCTCGACGAGGTCGAGGATTCGGTCGGCGTACGGGCACAACCGGGCGCCCGCCGAGGTCAGTTCGACGGCGCGGTTGCCGCGGCGGACGAACAGCGGCTGGCCCACGGCTTCCTCCAGGCCCTTGATCTGGGCGGTGATGGTCGGCTGGGAGTAGTGCAGATTGCGGGCCGCGCGGGTGAAGCTCAGCTCGCGCGCGACCTCGCGGAAGGTGCGCAGGCGCTGGATGTCCATGCCGGGTCCTGTCAGTCCCATCAGTCCTGTCGTTCCCGTCAGTCGCGGACGAAGAGGGCGTCGGCCTCGGCGAGGGTGCGCTCGCCCTGGACGGCGGTGAGGCGCAGCAGCCCCTCGGGGCCGGTGGCCGAGCGGATGACGATCGGCTGGAACAGCTCCCCGAAGGACAGGAAGCGGGCCTGGAGCGCGGTGAGGGCACAGTCGCGGGCCGCGGTCAGATGGCCCGCCTGGCGGAACGCCTCCAGCAGCATCATGCCGGGCACGTGGTCGGAGGGGTGCTCGAAGTACCCCGGGTGCCGTAGGTCGACGTGGAGCAGCCAGGTCGAGGAGTCCGCGTCGGTCGCGGTGCGCAGCAGCACGTTGGCGTCCTGGCGGCCGGCGATGACGGGGGCGGTGGAAGGGGCCTCCGTGCCCGGGGTTTCCGGAGTCGCCGGGGTCGCCGCAGTTGCCGGGGTGCTGCCGACGATGTCGCGGCCGCGGTGCCGTACGACCTCGTAGCGACGCGCGTCGACCACGACGACGGCGACCGAACCGTGGGCGCAGGGCCGGCCGTCGACCTCGATGGTGATGTCGAGCCGGGCGTCGAGGCGGCGGGCGTCGGAGGCGGCGGTCGAGGCGACGGTGACGTCCAGAACGGCGCCGAGCGGGGTGCCGCCCACGCGGAGGGCGTGGAGATCGCTGATGTGCAGGTCGAGCGACTTGAAGACGAAGTGGTGGCCGAGCGGGACGTCGTAGTACCGGTGGAGCAGGAAGATCCCGGCCTGCCGGACCGTTTCGGCAAGCAGCATGAAGTCGCAGCGGCCGGACGGGTCGGGGTGGTAGAGCGCGTGGTGGCGCGGCCACTGGGCGCCCACCAGGAAGCGGTCGGCGGCGACCGGGGCGCCGTCGGTGAGGAAGACCTCGGTGACGGAGGCGCGGTGTACCAGTTGCCGCGGGACCGTGCGGTCGAAGGTGAGCGCGGCGCGGGCGTCCTCGACGGACGCGAGCGCGGATGTGGACCGGAGCGTGCTGACAGACATGCCTGTTTCCCCCCAAGGCTGAATGCGTACGCGCAAAGGGGACCTTCGTGACTCTTCCGCCTGACGCGGCCCCCCGCTCAAGAAATATACCTTCGGGAATGTATATTGCAACGCAGAACACGGGGAAGGTGGAACGACATGCCAACCAGCAGGGCGGAGCCGAAGCAGGAGCGGGCGCGGCGGACCAGGGCGCAGATCCTCCAGATGGCGGCCGAACTCTTCGCCGAGCGCGGCTACGCCACGGTGACGCTGCAGGACGTCGCCGAGCGGGCGTCGATGACCAAGGGGGCGGTGTACTTCCACTACAAGAACAAAGAAGACCTGGCCGTCGCGGTGGTCCAGGAGCACTACGCCCGCTGGCCGGTGCTGCTGGCAGAGGTCTCGGCCGGCGAACTGCCGCCGTACGAGGCGCTCGTCGCGGTGCTGGACCGGGTCACCGGGGCCTTCCGCGACGACGTGGTGGTGCAGGCCGGTGCGCGGCTGCAGATCGAGCGGTCGCTGATCGACGCGGACCTGCCCGAGCCGTACGTCGGCTGGGAGGACTACCTCACCGGGCTGGTCGAGGCGATGGACAAGGCCGGCGAACTGCGCCCCGGCGTCACCCCGCGCTCGGCGGCCCGGGTCCTCGTCTCCGCGTTCTTCGGCATGCAGCACATCTCCGACGTCCTCAGCCGCCGGTCCGATCTGGCGGAGCGGTACGGAGAGTTGCGGACGGTGGTGCTGGAGGGGTTGCGGGCCTGAGGTGTGGACGCCCTCTTCGCCCGGATGACGGTCGACGACACCGGGGGCCTCTTCCGCAAGGAGCTGGGCAGGAGCCGTCAGCGCGTGGCCACGAAGTGGTCGAACTCGCCTGCCTGTACGCCGAGTACGAAGGCGCTCCACTGATGGCGGGTGGTCGTGACGACGGTGGCCGCGGAGCGGAGGAGGAGGGGGGCGTCGCCGTTGTCGTCCCGGCTCGTGGGGGCCGGTTCCTTCTTGAGGGCGGTGAGGAGGGTGGCGAAGGCGGCGGGGGTGGTGGTGAGGACGGCTCCGGTGGGGTCGGCTGATTCAGTCATGTGGATGGTGCCAGGGGTGGCAGCGACGTGTATGCAGGAGTTGCCTTCCGGGCAGTACGACGACTTCTGCCAGGCGAGTCCGGGCATGGGCCGCTCCTTCACAGGTGCTTGAGCATGGCTTGGATGAACGACCGTGACTCATCAGGGGCAAGGGCTGCCGCCTCCATACGGTCGAGCAGTACGCGGTACTTGGTCAGTTGGGCCTCAGCGTCGAGGAACACGGGGCCGTGCGACTGGTCGAGGTTCACCGTGTCCAGCTCGGGCACCGGCCCCTCGGCGTAGTAGATCGCTTGTCCCGAACCCGGGAAGACCAGCGAGCCGAACGGCAGCACCCGGAGCGTGATGTTGGCCCTCTCGCTCATCTCCAGCAGGTACTGGAGCTGATCGTGGGTCACCTGCGGGCCACCGAACCTCATACGGAGAGCGGCCTCGTGGACGATCACATGGTGCGGGGTGGGCGGGTCCCGGAAGAGAACGGCCTGCCGCTTCACCCGGAACGACACCCTGTGTTCGACGTCGGGGGGTGGCAGTTCCGGCACTGCCTGGCGGAAGATCTCACGGGCGTACTCGGCGGTCTGGAACAGTCCCGGCACGTGGATCACCACGGCGGTGCGCAGGCGGGTGGCATGGTGTTCCAGTTCGGCCAGGTCCAGCAACGCGGCGGGCAGGATCTCGCGGTACTCCTCCCACCAGCCGCGTGAGCGATCGCCGGCCATGTCGCACAGGGCTTGGACGAGGTCGGTATCGGCGCAGTCGTAGTGGCAGGCCAGTGTGCGCACGCGCTCCGGGCTCACTCCTGCTCGGGCTGCCTCGACGTTGCTGATCTGGTTCTGCTGTACGCCGAGCAGTTGACTCGCCTGGGTGGACGTCAGACCGGCCCGCTCGCGGAGTTTGCGCAGCTCGGCCCCCAAACGGAGTTGGCGCCCCGTCGGGTTGGTCCTCATGGGTGTCCCACCCTCCCTGTCACCCACATGGATGGCGAATCAGCTCTATCACGCAAACCGTCTAAGAACTTTTACGCGCACCGCTACTTTATTGCTCGGGCCCCTCGCTCAGAAGTGCACCGACCGACGGGACGGCAGGCCACTGGGCAATCGAACAACCGCGCCTCAATCCCCCTCTTCGACCGGAGACTTCGATGCCCACCGTATCCCCGCCCTGGGCCTACACCCTCCACCTTCCCCGCGATCCACGCGCACCGGGGATCGCCCGCGCAACCCTCCGTACCGTCCTCGCCGCGCACGAGCTCTCCTCGCTCGCCCCCACTGCCGAACTCCTGGCCGCCGAGCTGCTCGCCAACGCGCATCTGCACACCTCCGGCCCCTACGCCCTGCGTCTCCTCGGGAGGGAGCCGGGCCGGCTGAGGGTGGGCGTCTGGGACAGCGACCCGGGCGTGCCGCCCGGCTTCACCGCCGACGCTGCGCCCGAGGGCGTACCGGAGGATGCCGAATGCGGGCGCGGGCTGCAGCTCGTGCGGGCCTGCGCCGACTCCTGGGGTGTCTCCGTGCTGCGCGAGCTGGGCGCGTCCAGGGGCGGCAAGCTGCTGTGGGCGGACTGTCAGAGCCGTGACGTACCGTAATCGGGTGCGGTCAGAGTGTCAGGAGGATGCCGTGGCGGTGGGGGTGCGGGGTGCGGGGTGCGGAGGCGGGACACCAACTCCCCCTGGTAAGCACGCGGGCGTGGTGAAGCGGGTGCGACGGCAGCTCGAGGGCATGGCCCTTCCGGACGGGTTGGATGTGTACGAGGTGTCCTCGATCGCCCCCGTCGACGCGTCGGACGACTATGTGACGCCGAGTCTGATCCTGCTGCCCACCGAATGGGAGGATGACGACGGCTGGTTCGCCGCCCCGGAGGACACCGCGTTCGCCGTCGAGGTCGTCTCCCCTTCCGAGAAGTCCCAAGGGATCCGCGACAAGGTCGACTGGTACGCCGTGGCGCGCGTCCCTCTCCTGCTCGTCATCGACCCGCGCAAGGCCACCTGGGCCCTGCACAGCCGGCCCGACAACGGCACCTACCAGGACGTGCTGCCGGGGAAGTTCGGGGAGCCGGTGCCGTTGCCCGAGCCGTTCGGAGCCGAGGTCGGCACGGGTGACTTCCCGGTGTACGGAGATGCGGCGCGCCCGTCAAACAGGGGCGCGACCAGCGATCGGTGAGACACTGCGGACGGCCAACTGGGCAGGGCTGTCTCGGGCGGGAGCTTTCCGCGGCCATACGACACCCTTGAGCACGGGCTGCCACGTCGTTTGCCGGTAGGCCACGCGAGCGTCGTGAATAGGCCGAAATGTTGGCCGGGGGCACGGACGTGCCGAGAATGTGGCCTTGAACGGGCCGCACATGGGGGAGGGTTGGGGCGTGCGCAGAGTGTGGGTGGTGGGCGGCATCGCGGTCGGGCTCGGCCTGAGCTTCGTGATGCTGCTCGTCGTCGGCGTGTACGTCGTCGCCGGCAACCTCGCCAACGGCGTCGGTTCAGGCAGTGTGGGACTGGCCAAGGGTGCTGTCCCGGCGGCGTACAAGACGCTGGTGCAGCGGTGGGGCAATCTGTGCACCGCCCTCAACCCCGCCCTGCTGGCCGCCCAGTTGTACCAGGAGAGCGGTTTCAACCCCAACGCCGTGAGCCCGGCGAAGGCGGAGGGGATAGCGCAGTTCATCCCCGGGACGTGGGCGACGCACGGGGTCGACGGCAACGGCGACGGCGTCCGCAACGTCTGGGACCCGAACGACGCGATCCCATCGGCCGCCGCGTACGACTGCGAACTCGCCAAGTACGTCAAGGACGTGCCCGGGAACGTCTCGGAGAACATGCTCGCCGCCTACAACGCGGGCGCTTACGCGGTGATCAAGTACGGGGGCGTACCGCCGTACCAGGAGACCCAGAACTACGTGAAGACCATCACGACTCTGTCGAAGAGCTTCGCCGCGCCCGTGACCCGCGTCGACCCCACCCAGCAGGCCGCCGGCGCCATCGCCTTCGCGCAGAGCAAGTTGGGGACCCCATATCTGTGGGGCGGGGAGGGATCGGCCGAGCAGGGTGGGCGGTTCGACTGTTCCGGGCTGACGCAGGCCGCGTACGCGAAGGTCGGGATCGCGCTGCCGCGTGTGGCCAATGACCAGTACAACGCCGGGCCGCATCCGTCGCGGGACCAGTTGCTCCCGGGAGACCTCGTGTTCTTCTCCACCGATCCCAGCGACTCACGGGCCATCCATCACGTGGGGATCTATGTGGGCGGCGGGTACATGATCGACGCGCCGAGGAGCGGAGCGGTCATTCGGTTCGACCCGATCGACACGCGGGACTACTTCGGCGCCACGCGCGTCACCGAAGACGGCGCGAAAGCGCTCCCCACGACGGTTTGAGACGGTGTGACCGAGCGTGAACCAACCCCCTGAGCTGCGGTGATGAGTCTCTCTTCGATAACGTCTGCGTGATCATTCAGTGGAGAGTGGAACGTATTGATGGCGACCGTGCGTTCCTGTTGACGTAGCCGAGCGGACGTCAGTACGGGCAGTACGGCAGTGCAGCGGAAGCGGATCTACGAACCACGGGGGTAGGAGCGGCGCACACGAGGTGCGTCCGGTAGACGACGAAGGGGCCGCAGCACCATGGCTGTACTCGCCGAATCCGGATCGAACCCCGACGTCGAGCTGCTCTACGACATCAATGGCCTGGCCAAGGACGCGCCCCACTGGTTCGACCGGGCCATGGAGTTCGTCGGTGAGTACGGCCTGCTGCTCGCCATGGTGCTGCTCGTGCTGTGGTGCTGGTGGTCCGTGCGGCGCCGAGGTGCCGAGGACGCCGCGTCCTCCGTCGCCGCGCTGGTGTGGGCGCCGCTCGCGGCCGGCATCGCAGTGCTGGTCAACGTGCCGATCCGGGGCTTCGTGGAGCGCCCCCGCCCCTTCGTCGCCCACCAGGGCCTCGACGTCCTCGTCTCCGGCAAGACCGACTTCTCCTTCGTCAGCGACCACGCGACCATCACCATGGCGCTGGGCGTCGGCCTCTTCGTCGCCAACCGCCGCTTCGGCATCGCCGGTATCGGGCTCGCCCTGCTGGAGGGCTTCTGCCGGGTCTACATGGGCGTTCACTATCCGACGGACGTCGTCGGCGGCTTCGCGCTCGGTACGGCCGTCGCCCTGCTGCTCTCCCCGCCGGCCATGGCGCTGCTCACTCCGGTGATGCGAGCGGTGGAGCGGTCGGCCCGGGCGGGGTGGGTCGTACGGAAGCGATCGGTGAGCGAGGGGCGTTCGGGGGCCGTGCTTCCGCCTGCCCGTACGTCGGTGGAGTCCGAGGAACGGGACCTCGCGGCGTAGCGGACGGGACTGCGGCCCCCGTCCGTCTTACAACCCCTGCGCGTACGAGAAGAACCTCTGCGGGTCGTACTGCTTCTTCACCGTGCCGAGCCGGGTCGCCGCGTCCCCGTAGTACGCCTTCTTCCAGTCCTTCAGCGTCGGGTCGGTGTAGTTCTGGTATGCGGCTCCGGAGGCGTACGGGGCCATCGCCTGGTGGGCGGACGTGAGCCAGGACTGGGCCGTGGCGCCGGAGGCCCCCGCGCCCCAGGACGCTATGTACTGAGCCAGCATCCGGGAGCGGCGGTGGACGAAGGCCGTCGCGGTGGGGGAGACGCGGTTGACCGCGCCGCCGAGGGCGGTGAACGCGATGCTGCCCGCGCCGCCCCGGACCGAGGCGATCTGCCGCAGCACCGTCTGGATGCCCGCCGCCGACAGCGAGCGGTCGAAGAAGTCGGAGCGGGCCGTGTATGTCTCCCGGCCCAGGCGGCCCTGGGGGGAGCGGCCGGGGGTGGAGCCCGGGAGGTGGCACTGGGCGTCCGCGGAGAAGGAGGAGCAGCCGGCGTAGATCTCCATCGCCTCCTCGTAGCCCCGGCGGCGCAGGCTGACGGAGGAGGCGTTCGCGCCGGCCGCGTGGGCCAGGCGGTCGACCGCGTTCTGCAGTTCGCCGTAGGTGCCGAGGGAGAAGCAGGCCACCGAGACGGTGGGGGTGCGGCCCGGTGAGCACTCCAGATGCAGGGAGGACCAGATCTCGTCCGGCTGGCTCGGGCCCCACTCCTGCCAGGCCTTCAGCACGGCCGCGGCCTTGGACCAGGGCCATGTCATGTACGCCGTCACGGCCTGCGGGGCCGGGTGGGTCTTGAACTGCAGCTCGGTGACGACGCCGAAGTTGCCGTTGCCGGCGCCGCGCAGGGCCCAGAAGAGGTCGGAGTGCGAGGACGCGTTCGCCGTCACCTGGGTGCCGTCGGCCGTGATGACCGTCGCCTGGGTGAGGCTGTCGCAGGTCAGGCCGTAGGCGCGGGAGGCGACGCCGTGGCCGCCGCCGAGGACCAGGCCGGAGACGCCGACGGTGGGGCAGGAGCCCGCGGGTATGGTCACGCCCTTCGCGGCCAGCGCCCGGTAGACGTCGATCAGCTTGGAGCCGGCGCCGACGACGGCCTGTCCGCCGGAGACGCGTATGCGGTTCAGCCGGGACACGTCGAGGATGAGGCGGTTGTCGCCGGAGGAGTAGCCCGCGTAGGAGTGGCCGCCGTTGCGTATGGACACCCGGATGCCATGGGCCTGGGCGTAGGCGAGGGTCGTACGGATGTCGCCGGCGTGGGCCACATAGGCGACCGCGGCGGGCTTCAGGGCGTCGAAGCGGGTGTTGTACAGCTGGTGGGCCGTGTTCCAGGCCGCGTCGCCGGGCCGGACCAGGGTGCCGTCCAGGTCATGGGCGAGGGCCGTCCAGTTCGCGGCGGCATTGGCGCTGGTGGTCTTGAGCGACGTGAGCGAGGATGAGCCCGTGCTCGCCGAGGCGGTGGCCCTGCCCGCGCCCGAACTGCAGCCGGTCAATGCGGTCGCGGCCAGTACGGCCGTGCCGCCCGCAATGAACGTACGCCGTTCCATGCCCATCGTCCTGTGCCGCCTTTCCGCAGGCCTCCTTGGCCCGTCCTGGAATGAGACGACCCCCCAGGCGCGTTGGTTCGTAACAGTTCACGCACAGGAGAACGAACGTCGAAGACGGTCCCGCGTAACCCGTTGGCCGGAACCGGCACGTGCCCTCCCCGTAAGCATTCCGTGACCTTACCGGGCCGACGGCAGGGGTTCACCCTCCGTTCACTTCCGGCCATCGGCGGCTTCACCTGTTCTGCCTAATTTCGGCCGTGCACGGTGCGGAGCGCGGCCTTTTGCGCTCGCGCTCCTCCATACCTCGCACGCCGCCGACCGCGGCGGCTCCTGGAAGGAACTCCCGAAAGTGATGCTTCAGCGCAAGAACCGGCTGCGGGCCCTCTCGCTCGGTGCGATTGCCGTGACCGGTGCCCTGGCCCTGACGGCGTGCGGCTCGGACGACAACGGTGGCGGCAGCAAGGCCTCGGGCAACCCGTCCGGCTCGGCGAACGCCTCCTCGATCAAGTGTGACAATGCCAAGGGCCAGCTGCTCGCCGATGGCTCCTCCGCGCAGAAGAACGCGATCGACGCCTGGGTCAAGGAGTTCTCCCAGGCCTGTGGCGTGCAGATCAACTACAAGGGTGGCGGCTCCGGCGCCGGTGTCACCTCCTTCAACCAGGGTCAGCTCGCCTTCGCGGGTTCCGACTCCCGTCTGAAGCCGGACGAGGTCACCGCCTCCCAGAAGGTCTGCTCCGGCGGCCAGGGCATCGACCTGCCGATGGTCGGCGGCCCGATCGCCCTCGGTTACAACGTCCCGGGTGTCGACAACCTGGTCCTGGACGCCCCGACGATCGCCAAGATCTTCGACAGCAAGATCAAGAACTGGAACGACCCGGCGATCAAGAAGCTGAACCCGTCGGCGAAGCTCCCGGACCTGAAGATCCAGGCCTTCCACCGCTCCGAGGACTCCGGCACCACGGACAACTTCACCAAGTACCTGATCGCCACCACCCCGGACAACTGGAAGTACTCCGGCGGCAAGGCCTGGCAGGCCAAGGGCGGCCAGGCGGCCTCCGGCTCCGCCGGTGTGGCCCAGGGCGTCAAGCAGAACTCCGGCGCGATCGGCTACTTCGAGCTGTCCTACGCCAAGGACATGACCACCGTCTCCATCGCCACCGGCGCCAAGGCCCCGGTCAAGCCCTCCGTCGAGAGCGCCACCGCCGACATCGCGGCCGCCAAGGTCGTCGGCACCGGCAAGGACCTGTCGCTGAAGCTGGACTACGCCACCAAGGCCGAGAACGCCTACCCGATCACCCTGGTGACGTACGAGATCGTCTGCGACAAGGGCAACAAGGCGGACACCCTGCCCGCCACCAAGGCGTTCCTCAGCTACATCGCCAGCGAGGACGGTCAGAAGCTCCTGTCGAGCAACGACTACGCCCCGATCCCCGACGCGATCATCGGCAAGGTCCGCACCACCATCGCGGGCCTGAGCTGATCTGATCCGAAAGTGCGGCCCGGCGCCCAGACGGGCCGGGCCGCACCGTCCGGTGCACCGCCGCCATGAGTCGCCGCCCCACCCGGGCGACCGGCTCCGCAGACCGGAGAACCCGATGGACATATCGACCAAGACAACTGACACACCTCCCCCCACGCCCCAGCCCAACGTGGCCGAGCAGAAGCGCAACGCCCGCGGCGCGTCCCGCCCCGGCGACCGCGTCTTCCTCGGCCTCACCCGCGGCTCGGGCATCCTGCTGCTGGTGATCATGGCCGCGATCGCGGTCTTCCTCACCTACCGTTCGTCCCTCGCGATCAGCAAGGACCACGGGAACTTCCTCACCACCTTCGAGTGGAACACCAACCTCACGCCGCCGGTCTTCGGCATCGCGGTGCTGGCCTTCGGCACGATCGTCTCCTCGGTCATCGCCATGGTCATCGCGGTCCCGGTCGCCGTCGCGATCGCGCTGTTCCTCACCCACTACGCCCCGCGCCGGCTGAGCGGTCCCATCGCCTATGTGATCGACCTGCTCGCCGCCGTGCCGTCCATCGTGTACGGCCTCTGGGGTGCCCTGATCCTCGTCCCGCACATGGCGGGCCTGTTCGGCTGGCTGAACGACTACTTCGGCTGGACCGGCATCTTCTCCTGGGACGGCGGCGCCCCCCGCTCCATGCTCACCGTCGGCATCCTGCTGGCGATCATGATCCTGCCGATCATCACCAACGTCAGCCGTGAGGTGTTCCGGCAGGTCCCGCGGATGCACGAGGAGGCCGCACTGGCCCTCGGCGCCACCCGCTGGGAGGTCGTCCGCATGGCCGTGCTGCCCTTCGGCCGCTCCGGTGTGATCTCCGCGTCCATGCTCGGCCTCGGCCGCGCCCTCGGCGAGACGATGGCCGTCGCCACCGTGCTCTCCCCGGACTACGTCATCCACGCCAGCCTGCTGAACCCGGGCGGCGGCACCTTCGCGCAGAACATCGCCAGCAAGTTCGGTGAGGCCACCGAGCAGGGCCGTGACGCGCTGATCGCCTCCGGTCTCGTCCTCTTCGTCATCACCCTGGTGGTCAACGGCGCGGCCCGCATGATCATCGCTCGCCGCAAGGAGTACTCGGGGGCCAACGCATGAGCACCGCAGCCGTCACCCACAAGCGCCACAGCACGCTGCGCGGCGCCAGCCTCCCGAAATGGTTCCCCTGGGCCATCGCGGCCGGCTCGATCGTCCTGGCCGTGGCCATCGGCCTGATCGGCGGACTCAGCAGCAAGGTCCAGTGGGGCCTGATCGCCGCGGTCCTCTTCGTCCTCGGCACCTACGGCATCGCCGCCAAGGTCGAGGGCCGCCGGCAGGCCAAGGACCGGGTCGCCACCTCCCTCGTCTGGGTCGCCTTCCTGCTCGCCGTCATCCCGCTGGTCTCCCTGATCTGGACGACCATCTCGCGCGGCGTGAAGGTCCTCGACGTCTACTTCCTCACCCACTCCATGGGCGTCGTCGCCGACTCCGAGCCCGGCGGCGGTATCTACCACGCCATCATCGGCAGCCTGGAGCAGGTCGGCCTCGCCACCGTCATCGGTGCGCCGATCGGCATCCTCACCGCGATCTACCTGGTGGAGTACGGGCGGGGCAGGCTCGCCAAGGCCGTCACGTTCTTCGTGGACGTCATGACGGGTATCCCGTCGATCGTCGCCGGCCTATTCATCCTGTCGCTGATGCTCATCTTCCAGATGCAGCCCTTCGGCTTCGCCGGTTCGCTGGCCCTGGCCATCCTGATGATGCCGGTCGTCGTCCGCTCCACCGAGGAAATGCTCAAGCTCGTCCCGAACGAGCTGCGCGAGGCCTCGCTGGCACTCGGTGTGCCCAAGTGGCGGACTATCCTCAAGGTGGTCCTGCCGACCTCCATCGGCGGTATCACCACCGGTGTCATGCTGGCCATCGCCCGTATCGCGGGTGAGACCGCTCCGGTGCTGCTGCTGGTGTTCGGCAACCCGTTCATCAACAACAACCCCTTCGAGGGTGCGCAGGCGTCGCTGCCGCTGTTCATCTTCCAGCAGTACCAGCAGAGTGCGGGTGCCAGCGCGGCGTACGACCGTGCCTGGGCGGCCTCCCTCACGCTGATCGCCTTCGTGATGATCCTCAACCTGGTGGCCCGCGGCATCGCCCGCTGGAAGGCCCCGAAGACCGGTCGCTGACGCGGCCATACAGCGACCGAGCTTGAATTTCTGGAAGTGAAGTAGACATGGCCAAGCGAATCGACGTAAGCGGACTGACCGCCTACTACGGCTCCCACAAGGCGATCGAGGACATCTCGATGACCGTCGAGCCGCGTTCGGTGACGGCGTTCATCGGCCCCTCCGGTTGCGGCAAGTCGACGTTCCTGCGCACGCTGAACCGGATGCACGAGGTCACCCCCGGTGGCCGCGTCGAGGGCAAGGTGCTCCTGGACGACGAGGACCTGTACGGCGCCGGGATCGACCCGGTGTCGGTCCGCCGTGAGGTGGGCATGGTCTTCCAGCGCCCGAACCCCTTCCCCACGATGTCGATCTTCGACAACGTGGCGGCGGGTCTGCGCCTGAACGGTAACTACAAGAAGAGCCAGCTGAACGACATCGTCGAGAAGTCGCTCAAGGGTGCGAACCTCTGGAACGAGGTCAAGGACCGCCTGAACAAGCCGGGCTCCGGTCTGTCCGGCGGCCAGCAGCAGCGCCTGTGCATCGCCCGCGCGATCGCGGTCGAGCCCAAGGTCCTGCTCATGGACGAGCCCTGCTCGGCCCTGGACCCGATCTCCACCCTCGCCATCGAGGACCTGATCGGCGAACTGAAGGAGCGCTTCACGATCGTCATCGTGACGCACAACATGCAGCAGGCGGCGCGCGTCTCGGACCGTACGGCGTTCTTCAACCTCGCCGCGGTGGGCCAGCCCGGCCGCCTGATCGAGATCGACGACACCGAGCGCATCTTCTCCAACCCGTCCGTCCAGGCGACGGAGGACTACATCTCGGGCCGCTTCGGCTGAGCCGAGGTCCGATGTCATAGACCCCTCGCGGTGCTGCATGGCGGTGCCACCGCGAGGACGCAAGAGGGCCCGCCCCTGGCTCCCGGGGGCGGGCCCATTGCGTCTGTCTGGAGGCGCTGTGGCCGCCCGGCCGTCACGGTCTTTACGGGTTGAGGTCCAGCACCCGCACCGGCTCGCCGATCCACCGGTCCGGGGTGACGGTGGCGATGAGCGCGCCGTCGGGACGGTCCGGGGTGGGCTGAGCAGCGTACTGACAGTGCGCCGCGGCCCACGAGTGCCGCTGGGCGACCGCCAAGGCCGCGGGCAGGTCCAGGTCCAAAAGGACGATGCCCGGCAGCGCGGCGAGATGCTCCGCGGTACCAGGACGGGCCCGGTCGGCTTCGACCAGTGCGCACGCCGGGGCGTACAGGTACCAGCCGACCTCCACGTGGGCGCGGTGGATCAACCGGGAGGCAAGGACATTGCCCCGGCCGGCCGCGGCCATAGCGGTGTCGTCCAGGACGATGTGCATCGCGTCGCTCACCGGGCGGTCGCCCGGGCCAGCCGGCGGTCCAGCTCGCTGTCGAGGTCTCGTTCCTCTGCGGGAGTGGGTGCGTAGCCGGTCCACTCCGTCAGCGCGGCGCGGGCCTGCTCGGCCCGTTCGGCCCGCTCCGCGGGAGTGAGCAGGGTTTCGGCCAGCCGTGCCAGGTAGGCGCGCAGCGACATCCCCTCGGCTGCCGCTATGGCGGCGAGCCGGTCCCGGGCTTCCTCAGGGATACGGACGTTGGCGTCGGTCATCATCGGACTCCTCGGCACGCGATGGGTACGGGTACGTACCCGTACTGTGCTGACGACTTTACAGCACCGTCAGCTTCTCCAAGCCGAAGGCCAGCGCAGCGACCAGCGCCGCTGCCGGCATGGTGATGAACCAGCCGAGGACGATGTTCTTGGCCACGCCCCAGCGGACGGCGTTGACGCGCCTGGTCGCGCCCACGCCCATGATCGCCGAGGTGATGACGTGGGTCGTTGAGATCGGCGCCTTGAAGAGGAAGGCCGTGCCGAACATGATCGAGGCGCCGGTGGCCTCGGCCGCGAAGCCCTGCGGGGGGTCCAGCTCGATGATCTTGCGACCCAGGGTGCGCATGATGCGCCAGCCGCCCGCGTAGGTGCCCAGGGACAGCATCACCGCCGAGACGATCTTCACCCAGACCGGGATCGGCTCGCCGAACGTCTCGTGGCCGGAAACCACCAGTGCCATGACGACGACACCCATGGTCTTCTGGGCGTCCTGGAGGCCGTGCCCGAGGGCCATGCCGGCCGCGGAGACCGTCTGCGCTATACGGAAGCCGCGCTTGGCCTTGTGCGGGTTGGCCCGGCGGAACAGCCACATGATCGCCAGCATGACGAGGTAGCCGACGATCAGGCCGACCACGGGGGACAGGAACATCGGGATGATGATCTTGTCCAGTACGCCGTTCCAGTGCACCGCCGTACCGCCCGCCAGGGCCGCGCCGACGAGGCCGCCGAACAGGGCGTGGGAGGACGAGGACGGCAGGCCGAAGTACCAGGTGATCAGGTTCCAGGTGATCGCGCCCAGCAGGGCCGCGAAGAGGATGCCCATCCCCGTCGAGCCCGAGGGCGTCTCGATCAGGCCCTCGCTGACGGTCTTGGCGACGCCGGTGCCGAAGAACGCACCGGCCATGTTCATGACGGCGGCCATGGCGAGGGCCGCCCGCGGGGTCAGCGCCCGCGTCGACACCGACGTCGCGATCGCGTTCGCCGAGTCGTGGAAGCCGTTGGTGTAGGTGAAGAAGAGCGCGACCGCGATGGTCACGATGAGCGCGAAGGTGTCCATCGACGCCTCAGGACTCCTTGACGGCGATGGTCTCCACCGTGTTCGCCACGTGCTCGAACGCGTCCGCCGCCTCTTCCAGGACGTCCACGATCTGCTTGAGCTTGAGCACCTCGATCGCGTCGTACTTGCCGTTGAAGAGGTGGGCCAGCAGCTTGCGGTGGATCTGGTCCGCCTGGTTCTCCAGCCGGTTGACCTCGATCCAGTACTCGGTCAGGTTGTCCATCGTGCGCAGGTTGGGCATGGCCTCGGCGGTCAGCTCGGCGGCCCGGGCCAGGACCTCGATCTGCTGCTCGACGCCCTTCGGCAGTTCCTCGACGTTGTAGAGGACGACCAGGTCGACGGCCTCCTCCATGAAGTCCATGATGTCGTCGAGGGACCCGGCGAGGGAGTAGATGTCCTCGCGGTCGAACGGCGTGATGAACGAGGAGTTCAGCTGGTGGAAGATCGCGTGCGTGGCGTCGTCACCCGCGTGTTCCGCGGCCCGCATACGCTCTGCGATCTCGGCTCGGGCAGGTCCGTCCGCCCCGAGCAGTTCCATCAGGAGTTTCGAGCCCGTGACGATGTTGTCCGCGGAGGCGGCGAACATGTCGTAGAAGCTCGTCTCCCTGGGGGTCAGACGAAAGCGCACGTGGGGTCCTCGGGGTGCTTCGGTTTCGGTCAGGCTGATGCTAGGCGCATCATCCGGCCACGGCTAATGGGCCGCATCCCAGTGTCGCCCATCGGGCAGAGTGATCAGCACGGGGGCGTACCAAGGGCTCCTTACCCCGCAAAGTTGGCTACCATATACCCAGTAGGGGTATCTAGCGAGCTCGTCCCGAGATGGAGGCCTGTGATGACGACGACCGAGGCCGGCGCCACGCACGGCTACCACAAGCAGAAGGACGAGCACCTCAAGCGGCTGCGCCGGATCGAGGGGCAGATCCGCGGCCTGCAGCGGATGGTCGAAGAGGACACGTACTGCATCGACATACTGACCCAGGTCTCCGCCTCCACCAAGGCCCTGCAGTCCTTCGCGCTGCAGCTGCTCGAGGAGCATCTGCGGCACTGTGTGGCCGACGCGGCCCTCAAGGGCGGCGACGAGATCGACACCAAGGTGGACGAGGCGACGAAGGCGATCGGCCGGCTGCTGCGCTCCTGATCCCGCCGGCTCCCGCGCTCCGGACCGCTCAGGACTCCCAGGACCGTCGCTCTTCGGCCACCCGCAGCACCTCGTCGATGCTCTCCATGCTGAGCCGGTCCTCGGCCGCGGAGGCCGCGATGATCAGCTCTCCGCACAGCTCGATCTCGGCGAGGGCCACGTGGTCCTGCACCGCCGTACCGCCGACCGGAGCCACCCGCCTCACCTCATCCCTGCCGTCACCGACTATCTAGAGTAGGCAGCGCTCTACACACCGCGCATGGCACGGACGGGCTACTTACGGGGTGGCGCCAGGGACTAGTTGTCGTCCTCGGCGATACGGCCCGCGTAGATGTCCGCCGAACGTGGCAGCCGTACGACCGCGGGGGCGCCGAAGTCGTAGAGCAGGGTCGTCGAGGCGACCGCCACGGGGGTCTTCAGCCTGCCGTTGACGAAGCTGAAGCGCTGCCTGAGCTTGCGGATGCGGCCCTCGTCGTCGAGATAGGCGTCGAACGGCACTTCGGCCGTGGCGAACCCTTTCGCCGCCGCGGCCAGTGGCGCCCTGTTCTCGGCGGAGGCCCGGCGGGCCGCGCTGCCCAGGTCCGCCGTGCCCCGGTAGTGCCGTACGGCGGTCCCGCCGACCTCGGTCCTGCCGACGTAGGTCGCCGTCCGCGTCCCGCGCAGCACCTCGGCCGCCGCGTACGGGTCGGTCGCGCCGCCGGTGACCAGGTTGCCGTCGGACAGTGTGGCGGTGTCCACCCGGACCCATTTGTCGGCGGGCACGCCCGCGCCCCGGTTCTTCATGAACAGGGCGTCCGGGGCGAGGAGTTCGGTGATCGGCTGGTGCTCGGAGGTGCCCGCCGGGTCCTCGGGCAGGACGACGGTGAGCCGGCCGAGCCGGCGCCGGAAGTCGTAGACACCCTGGCCGCGGATGGTGACCCGGGTGCCGCCCGTGGCCATCTCCATGGAGGTGGTGGCCTTGGAACTGCCCGCGTCGCGCAGGATGTCGGCCGCCCGGTGCAGGACGGCGACCGCATCGCCCCCGTCCTTGACGTCCTCGGCGGCGGCCCCGCTGCCGGAACAGCCCGTGGCACCCGCCCCGAGGCCGAGCATGATGCCGACCGCGACGACCGTCCTGCCCGCGTGCCTGTGCTGCCGCCGTTCCATCGCCTGCCTACCCCCAAGCCGGTGTGTCCGTCACGGGCCCCCTGTCGTCCGGTTAACGACAGGTAGGGGGCGCCGTCACGCGCCGACGAGGGGAGGAAAAGCCGTACGAACCCTTTGGCCGCGGAGTGGGTAACGTTGTCAGGGTGGCGCAGCAGGAAGGGCCGGAGCGCATCCGGCAGGGGCAGGAGCACCTCACCTCGACGACGGAACAGGGCCGCTTCTGCATGGCCCGCTGTACGTGCGGCTGGCGCGGTCCGGCCCGCCGGGCCCGCAGCCAGGCCCGTACGGACGCGGAGGCTCACGCGGCGGATCGGTGAAGGGCGTCGATGAGTTCGCAGTCCCGGGGCTGGGTGAGGCGGCTGCGGGCCGCGGCGGGGGAGAGCCACAGGATGCGGTCCACCTCGGCGTTCGGGGCGAAGTGCCCGGAGACCGCCTCGGCCGCCCAGTAACGCACCTGCTTCGGACGGCCGTTCGCGAGATACCGCAGGGTCGGCAGCTCCGCGCCGGGCACGGCCGTGTACCCGGTCTCCTCCGCGACCTCCCGAAGGGCGCCCGCGAGCGCGTCCTCGCCGCGCTTGAGCTTGCCCTTCGGGTGCGACCAGTCGTCGTACTTGGGCCGGTGGACCAGACAGATCTCCAGGTCGCCGGAGACCGGCGAGCGGCGCCACAGCACACAGCCGGCCGCCCGCACCAACGTGTCGCTCACACCACCGCCTCCTCGGGGGACCTCAGGGCGCGTTGACGGTCTGCTTCTGCCAGGCCTGCTGGAAGGCGAACCTGGCGGCCTCCACCTCGTGCCGCTGGTCGGCGTGGAGCACGCCGAGCGCGTACGCCGTCGCCGGGGCGATCCGGGGCGTACGGGCGGCCTGGGCCGCCGCCGCTGCCGCCTCCGAGGCGTCCCGGTGCCGGTTCAGGGCCTGGCCGGCCGCCAGCAGGCGCACGTCGACGGGCATGTTGCCGCCGTGCAGCGCCTCCTGGGCGTACCGGTGCAGGCGCAGCAGCAGCCGGACCTGGTGCCAGGGGCCGTCCTGGGGGTGCGGGGACGGGTCCGGGGACAGTCCGTGCACCAGGGCCTCCGCGTTGTACGGGTGGCCCGCCACGACCAGCGGGAGCCCGGCGATGGCGTCTGTCAGCCGTTCCTCCGCAGCGGCTGCCAGGGGGCGCAGGTCGGTGGTGGGGGCGGTGGGGGTGAGGGGGACCTCGCTGGCGAGTACGGCGACCTTGTCCGCGACGGCGTGGAAGCGGCTCGACCCCAGTGCCTGCAGGGCCGTGGAGTGAGCCCTCGTCCGGGCCAGGGTCAGCTGGCGTTCCAGCAGGGCGCCCGCCTTTGCCGCGCCCACTGTCAAGTTGCCGCGTTCCTGAGGTGCCGTCGGGTGGGTCGGGCCACCGGCGTTGGACGCCGCCGTCGCGCCCGCGGCCACGTTGACCGAAACCACCTGGCCCGGGAAGGCCGTCGCCCCCGACAACCGGTGCAGCGCCAGCAGCAGCCGTTCCAACCGGGCCTCGTACGCGTGCTCCAGGCCCAGCGTGCCGGACAGCCACGCCAGTTCGGGGCGCATCTCCTCGGACCAGTCGGCGTCGAGGAGCGGGCGGAAGGTGTGCAGGCTGCCGCTGATGCGGCGGGCTGAACGGCGCAGGGCGCGCGCCGCGTCGACGGACTCCTCCGCGCCCTTCTCCCCCGCGCTCGCCTGGGCTCGCGCGGGGCCCGCCCCGTTCGCACCGCCCGTCTCGCGGTGCAGGCGCAGGGCGCGGAGGAACTCCGTGGCCTGGGCGCGCAGATACGCCGCGAGGGCGTCCCCGGTCACCACCCCGGCCGTGGGGTCCGTCGGGTCAAGGTGTTGCTGTGCCACGCCGGCGCCTCCGGGCGTCTATGAGCATCTCCTGGACGTTGCGCAGGGGTTGGCCGTCCGCGTCGGTCGCGTGTCGCGTCCACTCGCCGTCCGGACCGAGGTGCCAGGAGGAGGTCGAATCGGACATGCCGGTGTCGAGCAGCCGGTTGAGGGCCGCCCGGTGGGCGGGGTCGACCACCCGCACCAGGGCCTCTATCCGGCGGTCGAGGTTGCGGTGCATCATGTCGGCGCTGCCGATCCACACCTCGGGTTCGCCGCCGTTGCCGAAGGCGAACACACGGGAGTGCTCCAGGAAGCGGCCGAGGATCGAGCGGACCCGGATGTTCTCGGACAGGCCGGTGACGCCGGGGCGGACGGCGCAGATGCCGCGCACCCACACGTCCACCGGCACGCCCGCCTGGGACGCGCGGTAGAGGGCGTCGATGACCGCCTCGTCGACCATCGAGTTGACCTTGATGCGGACGAAGGCCGGGCGGCCCGCGCGGTGGTGCTGGACCTCCTTGTCTATCCGCGAGACCAGTCCGTCGCGCAGGGATTTGGGCGCCACCAGCAGGCGGCGGTAGGTCTCCCGGCGGGAGTAGCCGGACAGGCGGTTGAACAGGTCGGAGAGGTCCGCGCCGACCTGCTGGTCGGCGGTGAGCAGGCCCAGGTCCTCGTACAGGCGCGCCGTCTTCGGGTGGTAGTTGCCCGTGCCGACGTGGCTGTAGCGGCGCAGCGTCTCGCCCTCCTGGCGGACCACCAGGGACAGCTTGCAGTGCGTCTTCAGGCCGACCAGGCCGTAGACGACATGGCAGCCGGCCTCCTCCAGCTTGCGCGCCCACTTGATGTTGGCGTGCTCGTCGAAGCGGGCCTTGATCTCGACCAGGACGAGGACCTGCTTGCCGGACTCGGCGGCGTCGATGAGCGCGTCGACTATCGGGGAGTCGCCGGAGGTGCGGTACAGGGTCTGCTTGATCGCGAGGACGTCCGGGTCGCCCGCCGCCTGCTCCAGGAAGGCCTGCACGGAGGTGGAGAAGCTGTCGTACGGGTGGTGCAGCAGCACGTCCCGGGTGCGCAGGGCCGCGAAGATGTCCGGCGCAGACGCCGACTCCACCTCGGCGAGGTCGCGGTGGGTGCCGGCGACGAACTTCGGGTACTTCAGCTCGGGCCGGTCGAGGCTGTGGATGCGGAAGAGGCCGGTGAGGTCGAGCGGGCCGGGCAGCGGGTACACCTCGGCCTCGCTGATCTTCAGCTCGCGGACCAGCAGGTCCAGCACCTCGCGGTCGATGGACTCCTCGACCTCCAGGCGCACCGGCGGGCCGAAGCGGCGCCGCATGAGCTCCTTCTCCAGGGCCTGGAGCAGGTTCTCGGCGTCGTCCTCCTCCACTTCCAGGTCCTCGTTGCGGGTGAGGCGGAAGGTGTGGTGCTCCAGCACCTCCATGCCCGGGAACAGCTCCTCCAGGTGCGCGGCGATGACGTCCTCGATGGGGACGTACCGGCCGGGGCTGCTCTCCAGGAAGCGCGACAGCAGCGGCGGCACCTTCACCCGCGCGAAGTGCTTGTGGCCGCTCACCGGGTTGCGTACGACGACGGCCAGGTTGAGGGAGAGGCCGGAGATGTACGGGAAGGGGTGCGCGGGGTCGACGGCCAGCGGGGTGAGGACCGGGAAGATCTGGTGCCGGAACAGCGTGAACAGGCGCGCCTGCTCCTTGTCGGTCAGCTCGTTCCAGCGGACCAGGTGGATGCCCTCCTCCGCGAGCGCGGGGGCGACGTCCTCGTGGTAGCAGGCGGCGTGCCGGGCCATGAGCTCGCGCGAGCGGGCCCAGATCATCTCCAGCACCTCGCGCGGCTGCAGCCCGGAGGCCGAGCGCGTCGCGACGCCGGTGGCGATACGGCGCTTCAGACCGGCCACCCGGACCATGAAGAACTCGTCCAGGTTGCTGGCGAAGATCGCGAGGAAGTTCGCCCGCTCCAGCAGTGGTGTGTTCGGGTCCTCGGCCAGCTCCAGGACGCGCTCGTTGAAAGCGAGCCAGCTGCGCTCACGGTCGAGGAAACGGCCCTGGGGCAGCGGCGCACCCCCGGCCTTCGTCTCGTCGTACGCGTCGAGATCAGCGTCGAGGTCCGGCTCCAGATCGGAGACCGAGCCCGCGACGGTGCGCGAGCGGTGTGCGGCTATGGAGCCCACGTCGGGCTGGATGTGCTGGACCTCTGCCTGGGTGTCTTGCTGACTCATGAACCCATTCTTCCGCGCTACAGGCATGACAGGCGCGTCGGAACGTGCGGGCGGGAGCGTCATGGCCCCGTTTTCCGCGGGCCCCTCGGGGGGCGGCGAAGGCTCTGGCACGGCGGGCTGCATTGGCCGAGCGTCGCAAGTCTGGCTGAATCGATGGTTACGGAGACATGACGTCCGGGATAGCGCGGGGCGGCTCCCGGGGGTCCTGGTTGCGAAAGCGAGGCGGGCGGCGCGCCCCGAAAGGCACGCCGCCGGTATCTCAACGGCGATCAGGCGCCGACGAGGACGCGCTCCGCTTCCCCAGCCGCCCCCAGCGCCCCGGTCAGCCGCCGCAGCACCAGGTAGGAGGCGACCACCAGCACCCCGGCGACCGCCAGGAACAGCGCGCTGACGGTGAGCTGGAGCGGCCAGTAGTGAGAGTAGGGGTGATAGGTGTTGAAGTAACCGACCGCGTAGACGGAGGCGCGGTCGCACGCCCCGGAACCGCAGGACACATGCTCGCCGGTCCTGGTCACCAGGCCCTGGGCGACGATGAGGCCGTCACCGCGGTAGCCCTGGTGGAGGTCGCCGACGCGGGTGACCGCCGGCCACAGGTGGGGCAGCAGCTGCTGGGCCACGCCGGCGACGCCCGCGGTGAACAGCGTGCCGACGACCAGCGCGGGCAGCGTACGGCGCAGCACCAGGCCCGCCAGGGTGCCGGCCGCCAGTCCGGTCAGGGCCAGCGCGGCGGTGGTGGGGCCGTTGGCGTGGAAGGTCGTCAGCTCGTACCAGCGCTTGGCGGTGTCGATCCGGCCCAGCCCCGCCGACCAGGCCCGGTGGTGCAGCCAGAACAGCAGACAGGTGCCGGTGGCGACGAGGGCCGCCGGGACGGCCAGCCGGACGGTGAGCCAGCGGGCGGGGGAGGCGCCCTGGGTCCAGGACAGCCGAGCGGTGCCGGTCTCCATCTCCCGGCCGGTCAGGGCGGCACCGGCCCACGCGGCCACCAGGAAGGGCAGCGCGTTCAGGGCGTAGGTGGCGTAGTCGTAGTAGTTCTTGTAGCGCAGGATCGCGGCCTGGTCGTATGCGCATACGCCCAGGCCGCAGGCGTCGAACTGGCGCCAGCCCGCGGCGGCGGCGTCGGCGAGCGGCCCTGCCAGGGCGAGTTGTACGGCGGTCAGGACGATCACCAGGCCGGCGAAGCCGTACAGCGCGGGGCGGTGCAGTCGCAGCAGCCAGCGGGCGGTGCGGGGCCGCGGGGCGGTCGGGACGGTGGTCACGCGGCACTCTCCTCGGTGACGGCCGGTGCGGTGGTGAGGGCGGGGGCCTCGGGATTGCGCAGGTGGGCGAGGACCAGTTCCTCCAGCGTGGGCGGCGTGGCGCGCCAGTCGGCGGGGAGCGGTCCGGCCGGGCGGAGCAGCGCGGTCAGCTGGCGGCCGGTGACCCGGGACTCGACGACGGCGTGTGCGTCGAGGCGGGCGGAGTCGGCGGCGCCGGTGACCCGGAGGTGGGCATTGAGCAGGTCGTCGATCTCGCCGGCCAGCCGGATCCGGCCGCCGCCGACGAGCAGGAGATGGTCGCAGGAGTCCTCCAGCTCGGCCACGACGTGCGAGGACAGCACGATGGTGGTGCCGTACTGGGCGGCCTGGGCCATCAGCGTGCCCATCAGCTCGTGCCGGGCGAGGGGATCGAGGTCGGCCATCGGCTCGTCCAGGAGCAGCAGTTCGGGCCGCTTGCCGAGGGCGAGGGCGAGCGCGACCCGGGTGCGCTGACCGCCGGAGAGGGAGCGGATGCGGGCCCTGGGGTCCAGGTCGCCGCCCGCGACGACGTGCTCGGCGGCGGCCGCGTCCCAGTGCCCGGGGTTGAGGTCGGCGCCCATGCGCAGGATCTCGGCGATCGTGAGCTGCGGGTAGAGCGGCTTGTCCTGGGCGACGTAGCCGACCCGCGGGCGGGCCGCGGCCGCGCTTGTGCCGAGCACCCGCAGCCGGCCCTCGGTGGGCGGGAGCAGCCCCGCGGCGAGGGCGAGCAGCGTCGACTTGCCGGCGCCGTTGGGCCCGACGACGGCGCACACCCGCCCGGCGGGCAGCCGGAAGGCACAGTCGCGCAGCGCCCACCCGCCCCGGCGTCCGAAGCGCTTGCCGAGGCCGGTCGCCTCGATCGCCGTGTCGCTCATGAACGTTCTCCCTGGAAGTGCGTGTCGAGTACGGCGGTGAAGAGTGCGGCCACGTCGTCCCGCTCCAGCCCGGCGCCGCGCGCCCGCTCGGCCCATGCCTCCAGCTCCGTGCGGAGGGAGGGGTCGACCGGGGTGCTGCCGAGCGCCCGCCGCACAAAGGTCCCGAGGCCCCGGCGCGCCTCCACCAGTCCCTCGCGTTCCAGTTCCCGGTACGCCTTCAGGACGGTGTTGGGGTTGATCGCGGTGGCCTCCACGACCTCACGTGCGGTGGGCAGCCGGTCTCCCGGCTGCAGCAGGCCCATGCGCAGGGCCTGTTTGGTCTGCTGGACGATCTGGACGTAGGTGGCGACCCCGCTGTGCCGGTCGATGCGGTACTCGACCATGCGTTGAACCACCCTTTCACTAATTGAGTAGTGAAAGGGTGGTGCAAGAGAGGGGCGGCCGTCAAGCCGGCCGCCCCTATCCCGCCGAATGTCAGGTCTTCGTGCGGTACCTGCGGTATGTCAGGTCTCCGTGCGGTACATCAGGTCCGTCTCGTGTGTCGTGAAGCCCAGCCGCTCGTACACCGACACCGCCGCCTGGTTGTCGGCGTCGACGTAGAGCATCGCGGTCGGCAGCTGCTGATCGGCCAGGTGGCGCAGGCCGATCGTGGTGAGGGCCTTGCCGAGGCCGCCGCCCTGTTCGCCGGGCCGGACCCCGAGGACGTACACCTCGCCGAGGGCTTCCTCGGCGTGCACCTTGGTCCAGTGGAAGCCGATCACCTCCCCGCGCCGCTCGGCGAGGAAGAACCCGGCCGGGTCGAACCACGGCTCGGCCTTGCGGTCGTCGAGGTCCCGCTGGGTCAGCGAACCCTGCTCGGGGTGGTGGGCGAAGGCGGCCGCGTTGACCGCGAGCCAGGCCGCGTCGTCCTTGCCGGGCACGAAGGTGCGCACGCTCACGCCCTCCGGCAGCACCGGGTCGGGCAGCTGCAGATCGGTCAACGGCCGCCGCATCTGCCGCAGTTCGCGAAACAGGGTCAGGCCGAGCACCTGGGCGAGATGCCGGGCGGCGGGATGCCCGCCGTGCGCCCACACCCTGAGCCGCTTGCCGGAGGCGGCGAGCAGTGCCGCGCCGAGCGCCCGCCCGTGCCCCTGCCCCCGGTCCACCGGCCGTACGACGAGTTCGGCGGCCGGCGCCTCGACCGGGTCGGTGTCCTCCAGTTGGGCGTAGCCCACGAGTTCGCCGTCGACGCACAGCAGCAGATGCGAGACGCCCTCGCGGGCGCCCCCGCGCAGTTGCAGTCGGCCCTGCTCGGACACCGGCTGCTGCCCGTCGACCGCGGCGGCCTCGGCGAGCAGGGCCCGCACGGCATCGGCCTGGTCCGGGGTGAGCGCGGAGTGGGTCTCGATGGAGCGGGCGGGGAAGGCCCGTACGGTGTCGTCGCTGCTCATGCGTAGAGGGTACGGCAGCCACCCCGTAAAACCTATGTGAATGGCGCCGTGGTTCCCGAAAATTCCTGTGAATTGCTCACAGTGCTCTTTAATTGAGGTCTCACCGGAATTGACTTTTCCCGGCTTTCGAATGCCGTAATGTTTTCCGTGTCGGAATTCTCCGACGTGAATCACGGGAAACGGAGAATCGCCATGTCTTTCCACAGGCTCGCCCCCATTCAAGAAGCACTGCAAGCCCGCTCCGGAGCGGAAGAAACCGGCGCCGGAGAAGCGGCCCGGGCAGGCGCCGAAGCGCCGGCCGGTCGGAGACGAGGGCTGAGTCGGGCCGTCGTCGGGCGGGTCACCGGTTATCGCGTGGTCGCGCCGGTGGCCCCGCGGCGGGCAGGCAGGCAGAGCGTCTGTCCACAGCTGTGGACAGGAGTCGTCGATGCTCGGGGAAGCCCGGGAGGCCTTCCGCCGATTCTGGCCGCTGACCCGCGGGGACCGTAAATGGCTCGGCGTGATCATCGCCTGCGTGGTTGTTTCCGCGCTCGCCGAGACCGCCGCGATCCTGCTGTTCGCCGAGTTGACCGACCACGCCCTGAAGGCCGGTTCACTGTCCGCCTTGTGGGGACCGGCCGGCGCCTGGCTCGGCGCGGCCGCGCTCGCCGCGCTGGTCGGTTGTCTGGGCAATTCCCTGGCCGCCTGGACCGCCGAGAGATTCGTGCTGCGATTGCGCGCGGCCGTCTTCCGCCATGTCCAGGACCTGCCGCCGCACTTCTTCCAGCAGCACCGCCGGGGCGACCTGGTCGAACGGCTCACCGGAGACGTCGAGTCCATCGAACAACTGGTGGTCTCCGGCGTCGTGGGCGCGGTCTCGGCCGCGTTCTCCGCCGGTTTCCATGCCACCGCCGCCTTCTGGCTGCGCTGGGACCTGGCGCTGGCCACCTTCGTCCTCGCGCCCCTGTTCCTGCTCGCCGGGCGCCGCTTCTCCGGCCGGATCGAACAGGCTGCCCGTGACGGGCGGGTGGCGGACGGCGCGATCACCTCGGTGGTGGAGGAGTCGCTCGGCAATGTCGTCCTCACCCAGGCGTACAACAGACAGCGGGACGAGGAGAGACGGCTCGACCGCGAGGCCCGCGCCTGGCTGCGGGCGAGCGTGCGCGGGGCCCGGCTGGGCGAGACGTACGAGCAGTTCGTCCAGGTCGTCGAGACGCTCTGCGTGCTCGCGGTGATCGGGCTGGGCGTCTGGGAGATCTCCGCCGGTCGTATGACCCTCGGCCAACTCCTCGCGTTCGCCGCCTTCCTCGGCTACCTCTACCCGCCGGTCCGCAACCTCGGCCGACTGGGCCTGACCGTCACCGCGGCCACCGCCGGCGCCCGCCGCATCGGCGAGATCCTGGACGCCGAGCCCGCCGTCACCGACCCCGCAGACCCGGTCCCGCAGTGGCCCGTACGCGGCTGGGTCGGCTTCCACGACGTGTCCTTCCGCTACCCGGGCGCCCGCAGCGCCTCCCACCCTCGCCGCCGCCGACCGCGTCCTGGTCGTCGACCACGGACGCCTGGTGGAGACGGGCACGCACCAGGAACTCCTCGCCCGGGGCGGCGCGTACGCCCGTCTCGCCCAGCCGCTGCCGCAGGCGGTGGCGGTACCGGCGCCGACGGGCGACGACACACTCATCCTGCGCCGGTGAGGGCGATGACGCCGCAGACGGCCGACGGCACATCGCGGCACTTCCGGCGCGGAGCGCTCAGCGCGGCAGCCGCAGGGCGCGGGCGGCGAAGTACCGGGCGAGCAGGAGCCCGAGCAGGCCGAAAGCGGCCAGCGGTATGACCAGGAGCAGCAGGTAGAGATTGGCCGGCGTCCCGGCGACGTCCTCCGCCAGCGCGACCAGGATCATCAAGGCGAACACCACCGCGGCCGCGACGCTCGCCCACTGCCATCCCCGTCGTCGCCCGGCCTGCCGCAGGATCCCCTCCTCGATCTCGGCCCGCTGCCCGTAGGGCATCCCGTACCGCCAGGCGGCCTCGCGCAGGGCCGCGACCTCGGCGTAGGGATCGTCCAGCTGCCACTCGTTGATCTGCGGGAGCAGGAAGCGGCGGCCTTCCAGGTCGTACAGGTAGGCCGGCCACCGGGGGTGGGCGTTGAGGGGCTGGCTGCCGGAGTTCTCGATCCGGATGTCGTAGACGGTGGACCAGGCCCAGGTGCGCGCCCGCAGGGGTCCCTGGCGGGTGATTCCCCGGGTCGTCACCACGGTGCGCGCCCGCCACTCCGACAGGGCGCCCCACACGCAGACCGCCACGAGAGCGGCGAGCGCGACGGGGGCCCACAGGATCGGCAGGACGTGGCGGGTGCGGATGGTCTGCAGCGCGGCGTTGCCCAGGAAGATGAGCGGCAGCAGCGCGGCCTGCCGGGGCCGTCTTCGCTGCCTGCGGTACTCCCGTGCCGACGCGCCCTCGTCCATGGAGATCCCCTCCCCGGCGCACCGGAAGGGTGCGCGACCGAGGAGAGACTAGACCTCGTGTGCGGGGCGGTGAGGAGGGGGCGTGCGAAACGATCCGCCGCCACGCGCCGGTCCTGGACAGGTCGAGGAACGCCCGCACGCTCACACCGCGAGCAGGGCGGCGGGCCAGCCGCACCCGGCAGACCCGAGCCGAGCCGCACCCGGATCCGGCGACTGCGTGCCCTGCCGAAGCCGGAGTGACCGCCGGCTCGCTCAGCCGACCAGGGTCTCGGTCGTCTCCGGCGTCTCCGGCGGCGGCGTCGGCGCGCCCGGCAGCCGTATCGTCGCCACCGTGCCGCCGCCCTGCGCGGGGGACAGGGTGACCTCGCCGCCCGCCTGCTGGACCGTGCGGGCCACGATGGACAGGCCGAGGCCCGAGCCGGGCAGGGCGCGGGCGCTGGGGGAGCGCCAGAAGCGGTCGAAGACGTGCGGGAGTTCGTCCTCCGGGACACCGGGGCCGTGGTCGCGGACGGTCAGGACGCCGTCGGTCAGCCGCACCTCGACCATGCCGCCCTCGGGGCTGAACTTCACCGCGTTGTCGAGGACGTTGACGACCGCGCGCTCCAGCGCGGAGGGCTCCGCCCGGACGTACCAGGGCTCCAGGTCCGACGTGATCGTCAGCTCGGGGCCGCGCAGACGGGCGCGGCGCAGTGCCGCCTCGACCGCGTCCTGGAACGACACCACCTGGACCCGCTCACCGTGCTGCCCCTCCGAACGGGACAGCTCCTGCAAATCGCCGATCAGCGCGGCAAGTTCGGTCATCTGCGCCTTCACCGACGTGAGCAGCGCCTTGCGGTCCTCCGGCGGGAGCGGACGGCCCGTCTCCTCACTGCGGGTCAGAAGCTCGATGTTCGTGCGCAACGACGTCAGCGGCGTACGGAGTTCATGGCCGGCGTCGGCGATCAGCTGCTGCTGGAGATCGCGGGAGCTGGCCAGGGAGGCGGTCATGGAGTTGAAGGACCGGGAGAGCCGGGCGACCTCGTCCTCGCTGTCGTCCTCCACGGGGATGCGGATGGTCAGGTCCTCGGTCCGGGCCACGTGCTCCACGGCCTCCGTCAGCTTGTCGACCGGGCGCAGACCGGCACGGGCGACGGCCAGGCCCGCGGCGCCGGCCCCGACGACTCCTATCCCCGAGACGAGGAGCAGGATGAGGGCCAGGTCGTTGAGGGTGTCCTGGGTGGTCTTGAGCGGTGTGGCCACCAGCAGGGCCGTGTTCGGGTACAGCTGGGGCGGGGTCGCCACGCCCTCGTTGACCACCAAGGGCATGGTCAGCACGCGAACGGCGTCTCCGTTGCTGTCCGTCCCGTTGCGGAGGAGGCCCTTGCGGCTGTCCACCGACTTCGCCACGTCCCGGTCGCTGGAGACGGTTTTCACCGCGCCCGCGGAGTTCGAGAAGATGCAGGCCGTGCCGTCCGCCTTGACCAGCTCGAAGTAGTAGTTGCCGCGCGACCGGAACCCGAAGGCCGACTCCGACGGAGCCTGGGGGCAGCTGGACAGCAGCGTGGTGACGTCGTCCGCCATCTGGGGCCGCTGGATCGCCTTCTGCAGGTCGGTGTCGACCTGGTCGTACAGTTTCCCCTGCACGATGAACCAGCACGTCACCGACACCGCCGCCACCGCGAACGCCACCGCCGCCGCGACCAGCATCGCCAGCCGGGCCCTGATCGGCAGGGACCGGTAACGCCGTACCAGCCTGCTCACTCGGCGCCGCCCTGCCGCAGGACGTACCCCACGCCCCGCACGGTGTGCACGAGGCGCGGCTCGCCGTCGGCCTCGGTCTTGCGGCGCAGGTACATGACGTAGACGTCGAGGGAGTTGGAGGAGGGCTCGAAGTCGAAGCCCCAGACCGCCTTCAGGATCTGCTCGCGGGTGAGGACCTGGCGCGGGTGCGCCATGAACATCTCCAGGAGGGTGAACTCCGTGCGGGTCAGTTCCACCTGCCGGCCGCCGCGGGTGACCTCACGGGTGACGAGGTCCATGCGCAGGTCGGCGAAGGTCAGCGCCTCGTCCTCCTGGGCCTCGGTGGACACCGCCGCCGCGTACGAGCTGCGGCGCAGGAGGGCGCGGATACGGGCGAACAGCTCGTCCAGCTCGAAGGGCTTGACCAGGTAGTCGTCGGCGCCGGCGTCGAGGCCGGTCACCCGGTCGCCGACGGTGTCGCGGGCCGTCAGCATGAGGATCGGGGTGGTGTCTCCCGCCCCGCGGATACGGCGGGCCGCGGTCAGGCCGTCCATGCGCGGCATCTGGATGTCCAGGACGACCAGGTCGGGCTTGTAGGCGGTCGCCTTCTCCAGCGCGTCCGCGCCGTCGACGGCCACCTCCGTGTCGTACCCGTCGAAGGCGAGACTGCGCTGGAGCGCCTCGCGTACGGCCGGCTCGTCGTCGACGATCAGGATGCGCTGGGGGTCGCCTTCGGCGGGGCTCATGACTCGCGATTCCTCGGGGTGCGGTGGTCGGGGCGGGTGGACGGGGGTGCCTCTCGGCTGACTCTCAGCCTGCCACGACCGACGGTCCGGGAGGCAGACCTGCCGGGTGCGGCCCGTGGGGCGGTCGGCTCGGCAGCCGGTTCGTGCTCGGCCTTCGGCGGCCTGGCCGGGGCTCGGACCCGGTCCGGGGCCGGCTTTGACGGTGGTCGGTGCGGTCGGTGGTCGGGGCTGGTGCCGAGGGCCGGCCGCCGCGGCGGTTGTTCGCGGATGGTGGTCGGGTCCCGGTCCGGGGTTCGGCCCCGGTCCGGCAGCAGGACGCGGCGGCCGTCAGACCTGAACCGGCGGCAGGACGCGGCTGGCGGCAGCCCTGAACCGGAGGTCCGCCCGGTCCGAGTTGGCCCGGTCCGAGTTGGCCCGGTCCGAGTCCGCCCGGTCCGAGTTGGCCCGGTCCGAGTCCGCCCGGTCCGAGTCCAGTGCTGTCTGGGGCTTGTCCGAGACTGGGCTTGTCCGGGGTCACTGCCGTCTGGGGCTTGTCCGAGGCTGGGCTTGTCCGGGGTCACTGCCGTCTGGGGCTTGTCCGGGGTCGGTGCTGTCTGGGGCTCGTCCGAGGCTGGGCTTGTCCGGGGTCGGTGCTGTCTGGGGCTCGTCCAAGGCTGGGCTCGTCCGAGTCCAGTCCCGTCCGGGGCTCGCCCGAGGCTAGGCCCGACCGAGGCCAGTTCCCGCCGGTGTCAGGTCCAACCCCGGCGGTCAGGCCCAACCCGGGGGTCCGGCCTGGGGGCAGGCCGGACCTCGACGGTCAGGCCTGCCCCGGCGGCAGCCCCGGGCGTCGGCCCCGCCCCCGGCGTCAGGCGCGCACCGCGGTCAAGCGGTTCAGGGGGACCTTGCGGCGGTGGGTGCGGACGGGGGCGGTGCGCAGGCCCATCAGTTGCGGGACCGGCGTGACGACCACCTCGGGTGCACGGGGCGCCTGCTCGGGCTTGCGGGGCGCCGGGATCGGCACGTGCAGGTCCCAGGAGACCGTGAGGGCCAGGGTGAGGTCGGTGGGACCGTGGTCGGCGATCTGGTGCGAAACCTTGGTGATCATGACGTACTCCCTGCTGACTGGTGCCGTGCCACGCGCTGCCCGGTGCGGGGCTCACGCGCTAGCTGTTGTTGCCCGACCGCAGCTTGGCCAGGTCGGACTTGACGGTGTTGACGGGGATCGCGAACCCGAGGCCGATGCTGCCCGCGTCCGAGGACGAGGAGGACTGCTGGCTCGACGAGTACATCGCGGAGTTGATGCCGATGACGTTGCCGCTCGCGTCGATCAGGGCGCCGCCGGAGTTGCCCGGGTTGAGGGAGGCGTCCGTCTGGATGGCCTTGTACGTCGTCGTGGACGAACCCGTGTCGCCGTTGAACTGACGGCCGCCGAACTGGAACGGCCACTGTCCGTCACCGCCCTGCCCCTGACCCTGGTTCTCGTCCGTGGAGACGGTCACGTCCCGGTTGAGGGCGGAGACGATACCGCTGGTGACGGTGCCGGTCAGGCCCTCGGGGGAGCCGATCGCGACGACCGAGTCGCCGACCTGGACGCCGGAGGAGTTGCCGAGGGAGGCGGGCTTCAGACCCGACGCGCCGTGAAGCTTGATCAGCGCGAGGTCCTTGGAGCTGTCGGTGCCGACGACATCGGCGGTGTAGCTGTTGCCGTCACTGGTGCGCACCTTGATCGACCGCGCCCCGGAGATGACGTGGTTGTTGGTGACGATCTCGCCGTTCGACGTGATGATCACACCGGAGCCGGTGGAGGAGCCACTGCTGAGAGCCGCGCTTATCTCGACCACGCTCGGGCTGACCGCGGCAGCGATCGCGGCGACGTCACCCCGCTTGCCGGTCGGCACCACGTTCGTGGTCGTACCGGTGGAGGAGACCGTGTCCTTGCCGGTCAGCTCCTGGAAGCCGTACGCCGTGGCACCGCCCACCGCGGCGGAGACGACGGCGACGGCCGCGAGGAGGGCGACGGGACCCCGGTTGCGCTTCTTCCGCGGCTCCGGCGCCACCGCCGTCACCGGCTGGTACGGCGGCGGAGGCGGCCACTCGGGGCTGACGGAGGTGGAGTAGCTGCTGCTCGGCTGCTGGGTGTATCCACCCTGGCTCTCGGTCATGCCTAGAAGCCTCCCCTGTGACCATGAGAGCTTCCTGAGTGCTCGCTGAGAAGCCCGGCAGAACCTCGTTTGCCCGATATAAAGGCCTGCCGGTGCGGCTCAGGCCTCGCAGCCGCAGCTGGTGCGCACCACCAGCCGGGACGGGAACGTCCTCAGCCGCTCCCGCCGCGACCCCGCCACCCGCAGCCCGTCGTCCAGCACCAGGTCGACCGCCGCCCGGGCCATCGCCGAGCGGTCCGAGGCGACCGTGGTCAGCGGCGGGTCGGCCAGCGCCGCCTCCTTGATGTCGTCGAACCCGGCCACCGCCAGCTTGCCGGGCACGTCGATGCGCAGCTCGCGCGCCGCCCGCAGCAGGCCGATCGCCTGGTCGTCGGTGGAGCAGAAGATCGCCGGCGGCCGCTCGGGGCCGGAGAGGACGTCCAGGGCGACCTGGTAGGCGTCGTAGCGGTTGTACGGCGCCTCGAACAGCCGGCCCTCGGTGGACAGCCCCGCCTCGGCCATGGCCCGCTTCCAGCCCTCGACGTGGTCGGAGACCGGGTCGCCGACGGCCGGGGTCTCGGCCGTACCGCCCATACAGGCGACGTACTCGTAGCCGTGCTCCAGCAGGTGGCGCACGGCGAGCTGGGCGCCGCCGAGGTCGTCCGTGACCACTGCGACATCGTCGATGGCCTCGGGGCGCTCGTGCAGCAGCACCACCCGGGCGTCCCAGGCGTCGATCTCGGCGGCGGCGAGGTCGTTCAGCGCGTGGGAGACCAGGATCAGGCCCGAGACGCGCATGCCGAGGAAGGCGCGCAGATAGTGGACCTCGCGTTCACCGATGTAGTCGGTGTTGCCGACCAGGACCATCTTGCCGCGCTCGGAGGCGGCCTGCTCGACCGCGTGCGCCATCTCGCCGAAGAAGGGCTGGCGGGCGTCCGGGATGATCAGGCCTATGAGGTCCGTGCGCCGGGAGGCCATCGCCTGGGCGACCCGGTCGGGGCGGTACCCCAGTTCCTTGATCGCGGCGAGGACACGCTCGCGCGTGGCCGGGGCGACCGGCCGGGGTCCGTTGTTGATGACATAACTGACGACGGCGGTGGAGGTTCCAGCCAGCCGTGCCACGTCATCCCGAGTCACCTTGGCCACGCGCGGAGTCTACGCGGATTGACCCGCTCTGGGCAGGGCGTACCAGTGCTTGGATGTGCGGAAGCAATGCCCGGCCCGAGCGGCTTTCATGCCTGCACTAGACGTCGGCGTGGATCTCGGAGCCGTCACGGACGGCGGATGTGTCCGTATCCTCCGCCTTTGCCTGCTCCGCCCTGGCCTTGGCCTGCTCGGCAGCCCGCTCGGCCTTGTCGGCCTTCTCGGGCGTAACGAATCGATAACCGACGTTCCGGACGGTGCCGATCAGCGACTCGTGCTCCGGGCCGAGCTTGGCGCGCAGCCGCCGTACGTGGACGTCGACCGTGCGGGTGCCGCCGAAGTAGTCGTAGCCCCACACCTCCTGCAGCAGCTGGGCGCGGGTGAAGACCCGGCCCGGGTGCTGGGCGAGGTACTTCAGCAGCTCGAACTCCTTGAAGGTCAGGTCCAGGACCCGGCCCTTGAGCTTGGCGCTGTAGGTCGCCTCGTCCACGGAGAGGTCGCCGTTGCGGATCTCCATCGGGGAGTCGTCGTTGACGATCTGCTGGCGGCCCATGGCCAGCCGCAGCCGCGCCTCCACCTCGGCGGGGCCGGCGGTGTCGAGGAGCACGTCGTCGATGCCCCAGTCGGCGGTGACGGCGGCGAGGCCGCCCTCGGTGACGACGAGGATCAGCGGACAGCCCGGACCGGTGGAGCGCAGCAGCTGGCACAGGCTGCGCACCTGGGGCAGATCGCGGCGGCCGTCGACGAGGATGACGTCGGCGCCCGGGGTGTCGACCAGGGCGGGGCCCTCCGCCGGGGCCACCCGCACATTGTGCAGGAGCAGGCCGAGGGCGGGCAGCACCTCCGTCGACGGCTGGAGGGCGTTGGTCAGGAGCAGCAGAGAACTCATATGTCTGGTTCCTCCTCGGTCCCTGCGCGGCTGTGCGGACGAGCACTGCTCTGCGATCCCGAAGGCCCCGTACACCGTGGTCCCTCCCCGGCGCCTTCACCTGGGGTTTCCCACTTCGTATACAACGCTTCCGAAAGCACAAAAGGACCCGGGGGCTGCGCTGCCCGAGTCCTCATGCCCAGCAGAATAGCCCACATGAGGAACCGTTCGGCAGGTCAAGTGGCGCATTCCACCGTTCGTCCGAATCGCGAGACGCGCAGACAGGCGCCTATCCGGACGTTTCTGCGCACCGCCGACGGAATTCCGATCGATTCCGTATACGATCCGGGCGCCGTCGTATACGAACGCTCCGGATCCGGTCCCGACAACGGCAGTTCGGCCTCCCGTGACCTGGTGTTCGTCGTCGCCCACGGGTTCACCGGGGACGTGGACCGTCCGCATGTACGACGGGTGGCGGGCGTCCTGCGCGGCTACGGCGCGGTCGTCACCTTCTCCTTCCGCGGCCACGGGCGCTCCGGCGGTCGCTCCACCGTCGGGGACAAGGAGGTCCTGGACCTCGCCGCCGCCGTCGCCTGGGCCCGCGGCCGCGGGCACGCGCGCGTGGCGACCGTCGGCTTCTCCATGGGCGGCTCGGTGGTCCTGCGGCACGCCGCCCTGGAGCCCGGCACGGTCGACGCGGTGGTCTCGGTCAGCGCCCCGGCCCGCTGGTACTACCGGGGCACGGCCCCCATGCGCCGCCTGCACTGGCTGGTCACCCGCCCCGAGGGCCGCCTGGTCGGCCGCTACGGCCTGCGCACCCGGATCCACCACCGCGAGTGGGATCCGGTCCCGATCTCCCCGACGGAGGCGGTCCCCGGGATCGCTCCCACCCCGCTGCTGATCGTGCACGGCGACCGCGACGGCTACTTCCCCCTCGACCACCCCCGGATGCTCGCCGAGGCGGCCGGTGACCACGGCGAACTCTGGGTGGAGGCGGGCATGGGCCACGCGGAGCACGCGGCGGACGACGCCCTGCTCGCCCGGATCGCGGACTGGGCGGCCGTCAAGGCGGGCTAGCCTGACTGCACTCTTTATTTCTTACTCGCTGTCGATTGAGGAATCAGATGCCCAAGGTCACGGTGCGCTACTGGGCCGCCGCCAAGGCCGCGGCCGGTGTCGCCGAGGAGCCGTACGACGCGGACACGCTCGCCGACGCGCTGGCCGCCGTGCGCGCGCGCCACCCCGGTGAACTCACAGGTGTGCTGCAGCGCTGCTCCTTCCTCGTCGACGGTGACCCCGTCGGGACCCGCGCGCATGAGACGGTACGGCTGGCCGAGGGCGGCACGGTCGAGGTGCTCCCGCCGTTCGCAGGAGGGTGAGATGAGCGACCAGCCGTATCAGGGCCAGGGCCCCTATGAGGGCTACCAGGGCTACGACCCCTATCAGCAGCAGTGGCCCCAGCAGGACCAGTACGCCGGACACGGGCAGCAGCCCGGCTACGACCCCCATCTCACCCAGCAGTGGCAGGGGCAGACCTGGGATTCGCAGACGCACGCGTCGCTGCAGGCGCCCGCGCAGGCGGCGCAGGCGGCGTATCCGCCGTCGCAGGCGTACGAGGGGCAGTACCAGGAGCAACACCATCCGTACCAGCAGCAGCACCAGCAGCAGTACGCGGCCGCTCCCCAACCGGAGCCGCACACCGCACCCGCACCCGCGGCCACCCCCGCCCCGGAAGCCGTACCCGAGTCCGGGCCGGCCTACGGCCCCGCCACGCTCGCCGGGAACGCCCGGATCACGGACGCCCAGCGGGCGCGCCTCGAGGGCCGTTCGCCGATCATCGAGCCCGGTATGCAGCCGGCGCTGCTGACCGCGCTGCTGGGCCTGCTGCTGGCCGCGGCGGCGCCGGTCGCCTCGTACGCGCTGGTCCTGCCGCTGGTGGTGCTGCAGGGCGTGACGGCGGCGGGCTGGTTCCGGCTGAACGGCATGTGGCCGGCCCGGCAGGGCATCGCGCTGGCGTTCCTGGGCGGGCTGGCGGCCGACGCGGCGGTGCTGGTCGCCGGCCGCGACCACGCCCCCGCGGCGATCCTCGGTCCGCTCGGCATCTGGGTCCTGCTGGCCCTGGTCCTGCAGCTGCGCTCGCACGCCTCGCCGGACGAGCGGATGTACGGCCTGATGGCGACGGTCGCCTCGTCGGCTCTGTCGGTGCTGGCCACCGGGTACCTGGGCGCCGGCGCGCACGCGGTGTCGGTGGGCGCCGCGGCGGTGGCGGTGGCGATCCTGGCCCGGGTCCTGCCGCTGCCGACACCGGCGTCGGTGGCGGTGTCGCTGCTGGCGGCGGCCGGCGCGGGGATCGCCGTGGGTGGGATGACCGGGCTGGGCGCGAAGGGCGCGCTGCTGGGTGCGGCCGCCGGGGTGTGCGCGCTGATCGGTCACCGCGTGGCCAGTTACGACTACCCGTCGAGGTTCGTGCACTTCACGGCCGGGGTGGCGTTGCCGCTGTCGGCTGCCGCGCCTGTGGTGTGGGTGCTGGGAAGGGCGCTCGGTTAGAGCTGTTCCCCCTCGATCACGCCCCGTCCGTTGCCGGACGGGGGACAAGCCGGAGCCCCGGCCCGATTCCGGCGGGCCGGGGCTCCATGTCATACAGCGGGCTGTGAGTTGCCAGCGGGTTGCGGGTTGCCGGCGGGCTCTGGGTTACCGGCCACCACCGTCGCCGCCCCAGCCGCCGTCGCCGCCGCCCCAGCCGCCGTCGTCGCCGCCCCGGCCGCCGTCGCCGCCGCCCCAGCCGCCGTCGCCGCCGCCCCAGCCGCCGTCGCCGCCGCCCCAGCCGCCCCAGGGGCAGCCGACCACGCGGAAGCTGCCGACCACGCCGTCCTTGACGTGGAGGCCCTCCGTGCGGCGGACGCGCACGCCGTCGCTCTGGCTGTGGGGTCCGACAGTGGCGACGGGAGCGCCGTTGTCGCAGACCGCGCCGCGGAACACCTCGACAACCCGGTGGCTGTCGTTCCGGATGTTCAGCGTCTTGGCGCCCAGGCCACTGACCACGGTGATGCAGTCACCCGGGTGGGCGGAGTAGGACCGCTCGTTGATCTCGATCCGGCCTCCGTCCCACCCGCCCCAGCCGCCGCCCCAGCCGCCACCACGGCCGCCACCACGGCCCTCGCGGCCCTCGTTGCCCTTGCCGATGTTGTTGTTGCCGTTGTTGTTGCCGTTGCCGTTGCCGTTGCCGTTGTTGTTGCCGTTGCCATTGCCGCTGCCGTTGTTGTTGCCGGCGCCACCGAGCGGTGCGGCAGCGGCCGGGGCCGCCTGGTGGACGGCCGACGCCGCCTCCGGCGCGGAGGCGGCCGAGGCGTACGTGACGCCGGTCGCGGCCAGAGCCGCGGCTGCCGCTGCCGCAGCGGTGACGACGGTCGAACGCGAGATCTTCATCGTGCTTCTCCAGTCTCTGAGACACCGACTCGTTGGCCGGTCGTCATGGAACGTATTCGCCGACCGCTATGGCTGTCATGTCGGGAATGACGGGAGACTGGGTTTTTGTGCACCAATTGGGGGAATTATGGCTGATGTCGGCCGCTCGCCGTTCATCGAGAGGGCGTCAAATCACCGCAGAAAAAGGGGAATTGACTCACCGCTAGACCTTTTGGATGATCTTAGTACTAGTGCCTACCCCAGCAGCAAGCGTGTCGTTACTGGCGCAATGAGGCGCGTCGCGCTAGCAACGGCCCACCGCGCATGCCGAAGGGCCGCACCCCCACTGGCGTCCAACCCCGGGGATGCGGCCCTTCGACCGTCACTGTGCTGCTGCTTCGCGCAGGCCCGTTCAGACCGCGATGGCGACCTCGGCCAGCGCGCCCTTCTCCGCCACGACGACCGTGCGGTCGGCCGTCGCGCCCGGGATCAGCGCCCGGACCGTCCAGGTGCCCTCGGCCGCGTAGAACCGGAACTGACCGGTCGCCGAGGTGGGAACCTCGGCGGTGAACTCGCCGGTCGAGTCCAGCAGACGGACATAGCCCGTCACCGGCTCGCCGTCGCGGGTCACCTGACCCTGGATCGTGGTCTCACCGGGCTTGATCGTCGAGGCGTCCGGGCCGCCGGCCTTCGCTCCGCACATGCTGTTTCTCCAGAGGGGTGTGACCGGGAGGTCGGTCGGGATGGATGAGGGGTGGGCTTACTTGTTCGCGCCGAGCTCGATCGGCACGCCGACGAGGGAGCCGTACTCGGTCCAGGAGCCGTCGTAGTTCTTGACGTTCTCGACACCGAGCAGCTCGTGCAGCACGAACCAGGTCAGGGCCGAGCGCTCACCGATGCGGCAGTAGGCGATCGTGTCCCTGGCGAGGTCCACGTTCTCCTCGGCGTAGAGGGCCTTCAGCTCCTCGTCCGACTTGAAGGTGCCGTCGTCGTTGGCGTTCTTGGACCACGGGATGTTGCGGGCGCTCGGGACGTGACCCGGACGCTGCGACTGCTCCTGCGGCAGGTGCGCCGGGGCGAGCAGCTTGCCGGAGAACTCGTCGGGCGAGCGCACGTCGACCAGGTTCTGCGAGCCGATCGCGGCGACGACGTCGTCACGGAAGGCGCGGATCGAGGTGTCCTGCGGCTTGGCCTTGTACTCCGTCTTGGCGCGCTCCGGGATCTCGTCGCCGGCGACCAGCTCGCGGGCGTCCAGCTCCCACTTCTTGCGGCCGCCGTCGAGGAGCTTGACGTTCTCGTGGCCGTAGAGCTTGAAGTACCAGTAGGCGTACGAGGCGAACCAGTTGTTGTTGCCGCCGTAGAGGACCACCAGGGTGTCGTTGGCGATGCCCTTCTCCGACAGGAGCTTCTCGAAGCCCTCCTGGTCGATGAAGTCGCGGCGGACCGGGTCCTGCAGGTCCTTGGTCCAGTCGATGCGGATCGCGTTCTTGATGTGGTTCTTCTCGTAGGCGGACGTGTCCTCGTCCACCTCGACGATGGCGATGGCCGGGTCGTCCAGGTGCTCCTGCAGCCAGTCGGCGTCGACCAGGACGTCGGTGCGGCTCATGCTCTTTCTCCTCCGGGGCAGTTGCGGCGGGGTGTGCGAGTACAGGGGTGCGCGCTCGTAGAGCCCGAGCGGCGCACGGGTGCCCTTCCAGCAGGGCGGCGGTGAGATGCGGAAGCCGGGGACTTTCGCTCAGAAGGGGCGACAGAGCATGGCGGCAACGCGGCACAGGTCCACTGCCCGCCGCTTCGTGAGATCCGCCTGTCGCTTCATGCATGCGATCGTAGGGACGTCCGGGCGGGCGTGTCACCGGCGTGTCATATGACGAGACACGATCGTCCGTATGGCGGGATGGGAAGAGCGCCCGGCGGCCGCCCCGCGGCCTCCCGAGCGCTCGCGCGGGTCGCCGCGTCTACTCAACGGACGACCCGTCTCGCCAGTCGGACGTACACCTGCCGTCCGTGCGTGGCCCTACCCCGCCAGCTTGACGTCCGAACCCTTCACGCTGATCTCCACACCGTCCTGCGCGGCCTGCACCTTGTCCAGCTTGACGCCGCCGGGCAGCTGGTTGATGGCCTGCTGGAAGTCGGTGATCTCGCGGATGCGGTTCTCGGCGATCGCGGCGGCGGCGAGCTTGGGCAGGGAGTCGGCGTGTACCTGCACCCTGTTGTTCTCGACGGTCACGGTGCTGAGCACGGACACGGTCTGGTTGATCGGCAGGGGGCCGAGCGTGCCGGTCAGCTTGGCCGTCACCTTGATCTTCCCGTGGCCGCCGTCGGCGAGACTGACGACCTTGGCCTTGAGGCCGGGGACGACCTCGGTCGGCTCGGGCTTGGCGGTCTTCAGCAGCTCGGCGTAGGAGATCGTCGCGGTGCCGGTGGCACTGGAGGCGGTGGCGGAGCTGTAGTCGCCGGAGAAGGAGACGCCCTTCATGTCGGCCTGCAGATCGTCGATCCGGATCGTCTTCCCGGCGGTCCCGGTCGCGGCCTCGTAGTCCTTGATCCCGACCTCGACGTCGTCGAGCGAGCCGCCCGCGACCTGGGTGAGGAACGGGAACCCCTTGATGTTCACGTCCGGCGTCGAGGCCAGGTTCTGCGTCGACTTCAGCTTGTCGGCGGCCTCCCCTTCGGCGAAGTGCACGGCCACCCGGTCCGCGATCACGAACAGCCCACCCAGGATCACGACGAGGATCAGGATTATTCGCAGGGCGCGCATGTGGTGTTTCCCCCGGGTCGGCGGTCGGTGCGTGGCTACGCCAAGGTAACTCCGCGGCGCGCGACCCGGGGAAGAATGTGGATCACTTGTGACAGCCGACTCGCCGCCGGTGCCGCTCACCGTGGTGTGCTGGATGCGCGAGCCGGGGAGGAGAGGGGATGAGAACGGATGCCCCGCCGGGTCGCGCCCGCCCCGGTGCGTCCACCGAACGGCCGCGACCGCCGACCGGTGTGGCCCACGCCGGTCCCGCGTGCCGGATCCGGGCCACGGCCTACCCTGAACTTATGTACGCGCGGCGGCGGCACATCTACTTCGCCATGATGGGGACGTGCATCGGCCTCTTCGTCCTGGCCTGGGGGGTCGTGCGCATCTGGTCGGTGCCGGCGGCCGTCGGCATGTGCATCGTGGCCATGATCATCCCGCCGGTCGCCGCGATGATCGCGAACCGGCGGGGCCCCGAGGACCGCTGGTGGGACGACCCCTCCGGCGATCCCCAGTCGGACGAGTGGTGGGACGAGCTGGACGGCAAGAAGCGCCCGCGGCCGTGAGGCGTCAGTACACGAGCGCCTGGGCGCCGTCGGCGAGCGCCTCCTGTACGAAGACCTGCGCACCGGCGATCCGTACGCCCTCGATGACGTCCTTCTCGGTGATCTCGCGCCGGGCCGCGCACTGCGTGCAGAGCGTGATGCGCCCGGCGGCCCGGATCGACTCGATCAGATCCGGGAGCGGCGCCGCGTGCGGCAGCTCGAACTCGGCGGCCCGCCCCGGCAGCGCGAACCAGGACGACTCCCCGGTCAGCCACAGCGACACCTCGACCCCGCTGGCCACGGCCACCGCGGCCACGGTGAACGCCTGCGAGCAGCGCTCAGGGGCATCGGCCCCGGCCGTCACCTTGATCACGAGCTTGTTGGTCATGCCGGAAGCGTAACCGCGGCACCGGCCGCCACGGGCACACACTGAATCGTGATCGAGCTGCGCTACAACGCCTACCTCACCTCCGGCGACGCCATCGCGCTCGCGGTGCGGTCCCGCGCGGGCGGCGCGAAGGAGATCCCGTTCCAGCAGACAGTGGTCCTGCAGCAGCAGCTGCTCGACTGAGACCCGAAGGGTGACGCCGCTACGGACGACCTCGCAAAGAGAGCGGGCTCCCGGCCGCGTAAGCTGGGGCCCGGCTCTGTCGTATGCCCACCCTCGCTCAAGGAGCACCCGTGGAGATCTTCTTCGAAACCCTGCTGGTCCTGGTCTGCGTCGGCGTGCTCGCCTTCGCCGGTCTGACCGTGAAGAAGCTGTACCAGGGCCAGCGCTGAACCACCTCTAGGAAGCTTCCCTCATGATCGAGATCCCGTCCGACCTGCACAAGGACCTGGTCCCGCTCGCCTTCCTGCTCGGCAACTGGGCCGGGGCGGGCGTGCACGACTTCCCCGGCTCGGAGAAGTGCAACTTCGGGCAGGAGGTCAGCTTCACCCACGACGGCCGGGACTTCCTGGAGTACCACTCGCGCACCTGGGTGCTCGACAAGGACGGCAACAAGGTCCGCCCGCTGGAGTCGGAGTCCGGCTACTGGCGGATCGACGCCGACCGCAAGGTCGAGGTGACGATGACCCGCGACGACGGCGTCATCGAGATCTGGTACGGCGAGATGGCCCACCAGAAGCCGCAGATCGACCTCGTCACGGACGCCGTCGCCCGCACGGCCGCCTCCCAGCCCTACAGCGGCGGCAAGCGCCTCTACGGCTACGTCAAGAGCGACCTCATGTGGGTCGGCGAGAAGCAGACCCCCGAGGTCGAGCTGCGCCCCTACATGTCCGCCCACCTGAAGAAGGTCGTCACCCCCGAGGACGTCGAGCGCTGGGCCAAGGCCCTCCCGGACGACCTCCCGGACGACGGCATCGCCTTCTTCAAGTAGGCCCGTCTTCCCCAAGTGGGCCACACCGAGTGGTCCTAGACTCGTGGGTGTGGTGAGCACCGACTGGAAGAGCGACCTCAGGCAGCGCGGCTACCGGCTGACGCCGCAGCGGCAGCTTGTCCTCGAAGCCGTCGACACCCTTGAGCACGCGACCCCCGACGACATCCTCGGCGAAGTGCGGAAGACGGCGTCGGGGGTCAACATCTCCACGGTCTACCGGACGCTGGAGCTGCTGGAGGAGCTGGGCCTGGTCAGCCACGCCCACCTCGGGCACGGTGCGCCGACGTACCACCTCGCCGACCGCCACCACCATCTGCACCTGGTCTGCCGCGACTGCGAGAACGTGATCGAGGCCGATGTGGACGTGGCCGCCGAGTTCACCGCCAAGCTGCGCCGGCAGTTCGGGTTCGACACCGACATGAAGCACTTCGCGATCTTCGGCCGGTGCAAGGACTGCTCACTGAAGAGTTCAACTACCACGTCGTAGGCTGACGGTATGAAGAGCCCTCTGCTGTCCCTGCCCGGCGCCGTCCCCGCCGAGGGTGTGGACGAAGGTGTCGCCGCCCACTACGGCGACCTGTTCCGCGAGCAGCGCGCCCTCGCCGACGGCACCGGTTTCGTCGACCTGTCCCATCGCGGTGTCATCACCGTCAGCGGTGCGGACCGGCTGAGCTGGCTGCACCTGCTGCTCACCCAGCACGTCAGCGAGCTGCCGGCCGGTGAGGCCACCGAGGCGCTGATCCTCTCCGCGCACGGGCACATCGAGCACGCGCTGTACCTGGTGGACGACGGCACGACCGTGTGGGCGCACGTCGAGCCCGGTACGCAGGACGCGCTGCTCGCGTACCTGGAGTCGATGAAGTTCTTCTACCGCGTGGAGGTCGCCGACCGGACGGCCGACTTCGCGGTGGTCCATCTGCCCGCCGGCTCCATCGCCGAGGTGCCGCCGGGCGTCGTCGTACGCGAGACGCCGTACGGCCGTGATCTCTTCCTGCCGCGCGAGGACCTGGAGTCCTTCGCGGCCGCGCACGGGCCCGCCGCCGGCCTCCTCGCCCACGAGGCGCTCCGCGTCGAGCAGCACCGGCCCCGGCTCGGCTTCGAGACCGACCACCGGACCATCCCGCACGAGCTGGGCTGGATCGGCACGGCGGTGCATCTGCAGAAGGGCTGTTACCGGGGGCAGGAGACCGTCGCCCGGGTGCAGAACCTCGGCAAGCCGCCCCGGCGCCTGGTCTTCCTCCACCTGGACGGCAGCGAGGTGCATCTGCCGGTGCCGGGCACGGAGATCCGGCTCGCCGACGAGGGCCCGGAGGGCCGCAGGATCGGCTTTGTGACGACGTCGGCACGGCACCACGAGCTGGGCCCGGTGGCGCTGGCGCTGGTGAAGCGGAACGTGCCCGTGGACGCGCGGCTCCTGGCCGGAGAGACGGCCGCCGCGCAGGAGGTCGTGGTCGAGCCGTAGTCGTGCGACGGGGACTGCGACTGCGTCAGTAGCCGCTCAGGAGAGTCCGTACGCCCCGCAGCGTCTCCGGGCCGGCCGCGCTGTGCCAGCGCGACGGGGCGGCCGGGCGCCGCCCCCACAGCAGCAGGACGCGGGTGGCCGCGTCGCTCTCGATGGTGGCGGGGCCCTCGGGGCGGCGAACCGGATGCCGGCGCCGTCGGCGTCGGCGGTCACCACGATGTCGTCCGTGCCCGGGGTGCGCAGGCGGCCCTCGATCCGTCCGTCGGGGCCCAGATCCAGGCCGGTGCTGCCGCGTGCGAGCAACGGCCGGCCGACCGACACGACGCTGTGCTCCGTCATCCACGGCTCGTCGAGCGCCTGCACCGCCGTCCGGTCGTCACCGGTGAGGTCCCAGCGGTGCAGGATCAGCTCCTCCCGCATGTGCTCCGCGAAGAAGGGGGCCGTCACCGTCCGGCCGGTCCACCTGATCTCCGTGTCCGGCGACAGGTCCTGCGCGGCGGCCGCGGCGACCTCGGTGAGCCGCTCGCAGCGGTTCAGGAAGGTCGCCCAGAGCTCGGAGTCGGACAGCCGCCGGAAGGGCTCCTCGCGGTCGAAGCCCCGGGTCTCCACCGGCGATCCGGCGCGGAACGCCTGGAGCACCCGGGCCAGTTCCTCAGCCCGTCTGGTGGATCAGCACGTCCCGTACCGTCCATGCCTCGCACCACGTGCCGTCGTCGGGCCGCCGCGCCTGCACGGCGTGAACGAAGGGGGCCAGCTCCGGCAGGGTGTCCTCGACCCGGGATGGAATCATGCGGCATGGGTATCCCGGCCGGACCGCCGGGCAAACCAGCCGATCCGGTGCTGTTTCAGACCTCGATCAGCACCGTGAAGGGTCCGTCGTTCGTCAGCGACACCCGCATCCGCGCGCCGAACCGCCCCGTCGCCACCGTCGCGCCCAGCGCCCGCAGCCGGGACACCACCTCGTCCACCAGCGGCTCGGCGACATCGCCGGGGGCGGCGGCGTTCCAGGTGGGCCTCCGGCCCTTGCGGGCGTCGCCGTAGAGCGTGAACTGGCTGATGACCAGCAGTGGTGCGTCGATGTCGCTGCACGACTTCTCGTCCTGCAGCATGCGGATCGACCAGAGCTTGCGGGCCAGCTGCGCCGCCTTCTCCTTGGTGTCCTCATGGGTCACCCCGACCAGGACGCACAGTCCCTCGCCCTCGATCGCGCCGACCGTCTCACCGTCCACCACGACGCTCGCGCCGTCCACTCTCTGCACCACCGCACGCATGCGGACCATCATGCCGGGTGCCCGGTACGCGGTCACATGGGGTCCAATATCGATCCCTTACCCCCCATCTGGGGCCGTTCGGGGGCACTCGGTCACATAGCGGCCAGTTGGGGTGGCACGATGCTTTCACACGCCGGTCGAGGGGACGGTCACAAGCACATGAGCACACCGAGTAGCGGGTGGCTGGGGACGCAGGGGACGCACCGGCCGCCCGCCCAGCGCGCCGACGCGCCGGCGAGCCCGGCAGCCCCGGCGGGCCCCGCGCTGCCCGCGGAGCCTCCCCCGGACTCTTCGAGCTGGGCGGACCCCCATCCGCTCGACCTCGCCCGGCTGAGCCTGCCCGAACTGCGCACGCTGCGCCGCGACGCCCAGCGTGACGAGGCGGACCTCAGCTATGTGCGGCGGCTGCTGCAGGGGCGGATCGACATCCTGCGCGCGGAGCTGTGCCGGCGGGGCCGCGCGTCCGTGCCGGCACCCGCGGACGGTTCCATGGTCGACCGGCTCCCGGAGATCCTCAAGGACGCCCCGGCCCGGCACCGCTCCTCGGCCCGCCATGTCACGCTCGGCACCCCGCACAACGAGGAGTACCGGCAGCTGGCCGCGGAGATGCTCGCCGAGGTCGAGCTGTCGGACCTGCAGGCGCGGACCGACCTGGAACTGGCCAGCGCGATGGGGCGCCTGGTGCGGTACGAGCAGGAGGTGTCCCGGCGTCGCCAGCGGTTGCAGCGGACGACCGACGACTGCAGCGGGGAGATCGCGCGGCGGTACCGGGTGGGCGAGGCACAGGTCGACGACCTGCTGACATGACGTCGGCGGGCGGCGGCGCCCGCGAGTTCGGGAAGCGTGGAAATCAAGGCGACAGGTGGCGCGGCGCCCGCCTACCGTGGCCCCATGAGCGACGTCCGGATAGTCACCGAGGCCGACTTCGAGGACTGGCAGCGCGCGCTGGCCACCGGGTTCCTGGAGCCGCCCGCGCTGACGCCCGAGGAACTCGACGCCCGGCGCCTGCAGTTCGTGCCGGGCCGGCTGCTCGGCGCCTTCGACGGCGGCCGGTGCGTCGCCACCTTCCGTTCCTTCGCGCAGGAGCTCACCGCGGTGGGCGGCGGCCTGGTCCCGGCGGACGCGATCAGCAACGTCACCGTCAGCCCCACCCACCGCCGCCGTGGCCTGCTGACCCGAATGATGAACCAGGACCTCGCGGCGGCGAAGGAGCGCGGCGACGTGGTCGCCACGCTGATCGCCGCCGAGTACCCGATCTACGGCCGCTACGGCTTCGGCCCGGCCACCTGGTCGACCCAGTGGACCGTGGAGGTGCCCCGGGCCGGCCTCGATCCGCGCTGGTCGGGCCCGGGCGACGGGGGCCGCATCGACCTGGTGGACGGGGCGGAGGTCCGCAAGCTCGGCCCGGAGCTCTACGAGCGGTTCCGGCGCGCCCAGCCCGGCGCGGTCAGCCGGGACGAGCTGTGGTGGCAGATGCACACCGGGGCGGTCCGCTACCGCGCCGACTGGACCGAGCCGTTCTACGCCGTCCACCGCGCGGCCGACGGCGAGGTCCAGGGCCTGGTGGCGTACAAGTCCGACGACACCTGGACCGGCAAGCAGCCGGATCAGACCGCCTCCGTGCTCAAGCTCACCGCCACCACCCCGGCGGCCGAGCGCGCCCTGTGGCACTACCTGTGTTCCATCGACTGGATCACCAAGGTCAAGACCGGCTTCCGCGGCCCCGACGACCTGCTGCCGGGCTACCTCCCCGACCCGCGCGCCGCCCGGATCACCGGGCACGCGGACTGGCTGTGGGTGCGGATCCTGGACGTCGTACGGGCCCTTCAGGCGCGGACGTACGACGGGAGGGGCACCCTGGTCCTGGAGGTCGTGGACGACGCCGGGCTGGCCGGGGGCCGGTTCCGGCTGGAGGCCTCGCCCGAGGGGGCGTCCTGTGTGCCGACGGGCACTGAGGGCGCCGATCTCACCCTGGGCGTGGGCGAGTTGGCCTCGGTCTGGCTCGGCGGCGAGTCGGTGCTGCGGCTCGCGGCGCTCGGGCGGGTGCGGGAAGAACGAGAGGGCGCCGCCCGGAAGGCCGACGCCCTGTTCCGCTCGTCCGCGCGTCCTTGGTGCCCGGACATCTTCTGATCGCTGCCTGCTGACCGCTCCCTTCTGCCGACGGCTTTGGACTGTGCATCCGTAGCGAGCTGTTCAGTTGTGGCTGTGCTGGCGGTGTTCAGTTGTGGCTGTGCGATGTCGTGTTCAGTTGTGACTGTGCGCTTCGGTGGCCGTCCCCTGCCCGGGCTCCCGGCTCCCCTCCGGAAGGGAGCCCGGTCGGCCAACCACTGGGAAGCTTGACCATGTCCTGCAAGTTGGCAGCCAACTTCACCGTACTTATGTCCGCCAGGAAGCGACTCATAACCAGCTATCGGCGAACTGCCGGAACTTGGCGGGAAGTTGTAGTGTTTGTTTGTGGACCCGGAGCACGCCTCCGCCAGTGGACGGACGAGGTCACAGCGGCCCCATACGTCCCATCGCGACATCGCCGACGAACTGCGCAGCCGGATCAGGGCAGGGCTGCTGCAGCCGGGTCAGCGCATGCCCACGCAGGCGGAGCTGGCCGTCGAGTTCGGCGTCGAACGCGGTGCCGTACGCCAGGCCCTGCGCATCCTGCAGTCGGAGCATCTGCTCACCAACGTGTCCAAGGGCAGCCCGGCCACTGTGGCGGCGGTGCCGCCACCGGCCCGGCGGCCGGCCGGACCGGCGGCGCCGCAGCCCACGATGGTCGGCCTCGCACCCGGATAGCGGAGGCCTTCGCCGCCCCCCACGTGCGGATCGACGCGCTCTGCCTGACCTCGGTCTCGCTCACGCTGGCCGTCGGCGAGCCGCTGAGGCAGATCCACGCGGGGCGTCTGAAACCGGCCAAGATCGACGTCCGGGTGCTGCTGCCCAGCCGTGACATCGACCTGGCCTTCCCGGCCCCGGTGGCCGCCGACGACCACGGTCTGCTGCACCGGCGCTGGCTGGCCCAGCGCAACGCCCAGGGCATGGTGCTGCGGCAGAACCTGCTGGCCCTGTGCACCACGCACGGCGTCGACGTCCGGGTCTCCTTCCGGGCCCTGCCGTTCACCCCGCCGGTCAAGCCGTATCTCCTCAACGGCTCCGAGGCGCTGTTCGCGTACTACACGCTCAAGCGCCGCGAGCGGGAGATCGAGCACGAGCATCTGGAGCTGTACGACGCCGACGGCACGCGCTCGATGCTGTTCGCCTTCGAGCGACGTGCCGGGGAGCGCGACGCCGCGTTCGTGGAGCAGTCGCGGCTGTGGTTCGACGCGCTGTGGGAGACGATCAGTTCGGAGCTGCTGCTCAGTTCCTAGGACTGGTGAGGCCTTACAGCGCCGGACCCGCGAGGAGCACGGCGAGCAGTACGGCGCCGGCGGAGAGGGCCTTGTGGCTCTTGGTCTCGATGCCGACGGAGATCAGAAGCAGTCCGACGGCGCCGGCGACACCGTACTTCCACTGGACGAGTTGCTCGACGAGGAGAGCGAGGGCTGGCACGGCGGTTCCCCCTTCAGAAGATTGGCCAACTCGGGAAAGTTGGCAACCAACTCCGATTAAGTTGTCCCCACTTGGTCCGAGTTCATAAACAACTTCTCGGCAACTCCCCTTAGATGGATCAAAGTTGTAGCGTTTGGTCGTGACCCAGGAGCATGTGGCAGTGAACGGCAGCAGGAGGCTCACGCCCCAGGAGATCGCCGACACCCTGCGCGAGCGGATCCGCACCGGCGCTCTGCAGCCGGGCGAGCGGCTGCCCACCCAGGCCGAGCTGGCCGGGGAGTTCGGCGTCGAGCGGGGCGCCGTACGCCAGGCGCTGCGGGCGCTCCAGGAGGACGGGCTGCTCGCCGACGTCAGCAAGGGCAGCCCGCCGCGGGTCGCCGAGCCGCAGCCCCAGCGGGGGGAGCCGCAGCCGACCATGGTGGCGCTCGCGCCCCGGCTGACCGAGGCCTTCTCGGCGCCGCACGTGCGCATCGACGCCCTCTGTCTGACCGCCCAGAGCCTGATCCCCGCGCTCGGCGAGCCGCTGCGCCTGATCCACGAGGGCCGGCTGCGCCCCCAGCAGATCGACGCCCGCATCCTGCTGCCGTCCCGCGACATCAGCCTCGCCTTCCCGGTGTCGGTGGACGCCGGGAGCGAGGAGGACCACGCCGTGCACCGGCGCTGGCTGGCCATGCGCAACGCCCAGGGCCAGGTCCTGCAGTACAACCTGCAGGCGCTGCGCGGCACCCACGACATCGACGTCCATGTCACCTTCCGGGCGCTGCCGTTCACCCCGCCGGTCAAGCTGTACCTGCTCAACGGGGTCGAGGCGCTGTTCGCGCACTACATGGTCACGCGCCGCGCGGAGCCCACCGACAGCGGGACGCTGGAGATGTACGACACACTCGGCTCGGAGTCCCTGCTGTTCTCCTTCGAGCAGCGGGCCGGGCAGCGGGATGCGGCGTTCGTGGAGCAATCGCAGAAGTGGTTCGACGCCCTCTGGGAAACCATCACCACGGACCTGACACTCTCCTAGTGACTTCTGATGCGACGCAGACTGAGAAGACGCAGTCCGAACAGACCGCATACGAGACCGATCGGCTCCGGGATCTGATCGAAGATGCCCGGGTGGTCCTGTGGGACTTCGACGGGCCGATCTGCCGTCTGTTCGCGCGGCACACGGCCGAACGGGTGGCGGCCGAGCTGGTGGACTGGCTGGCCGGGCGCGGGCTGAACAACCTGCTCAGCGGCTCCGAGCGGGACTCGCTCGACCCGCACGAGGTGCTGCGCGCGGTGGACCTGCGGCACCCCGGCAGCGACCTCGTGACCGAGCTGGAGGAACGTCTCACCAAGGAGGAGCTGCGGGCCGCCGGATCCGCGCTGCCCACCGCATACGCCGATCCCCTGATACGCACCTGGACGGCGGTGGGCGCCCGGCTGGCCATCACCACCAACAACTCCCCGAAGGTGGTCCGCACCTATCTGAAAGACCGCGGGCTCACCGGCTGCTTCGCCCCCCACATCTACGGCCGTACGACCGAGCTGCACCTCCTCAAGCCCGACCCGCACTGCCTCAACCGGGCGCTGGCCGCGACGGGCTCCGCCCCTTCGGCGGCCCTGATGATCGGCGATTCGCCGTCCGACCTCGCCGCCGCGAACGACGCAGGCGTGCCCTTTCTCGGCTACGCGCGTAACGATCGGAAGGGGAAGCTTCTGCGGGATGCCGGGGCCGGGCACGTCGTCGCGTCGCTGGAGCCTTTGCTGCGGGTGCTGCGGGGCTGGTGACGGCAACACGCCCGGCCAACTCGGTCCAGTAGCGGCGCAGTTGACTTGACTGGTTGCCTGACTGTTGTGGGTTTGCCGACGGTGCCTGGGAGGTACGTACGGCGCATGACGGCGGAGCGGAAGGACGAGGCCGGCGGGCACGAGTTTCTCCGGGTCACGAAGGAGCTGCGGGCCCGGATGGCCGACGGCTTCTATCCTGTGGAGACCTACCTTCCCTCCCAGGCCACGCTGGCCAGGGAGTTCGGGGTCTCCCGGGACACCGTGCAGCGGGCCTTGCGCGCACTGCGCGGTGAGGAATGGATCGAGTCCCGGCAGGGCAAGGGCTCGCGGGTGGTGCGCAACCAGCGCATCCAGTCCTCGACGCCCCGGGCGAGCAGGTCCCGGCGCCAGCTGACCCTGGGGCCGCTGATCGCCGAGGCGTGCGAGCAGCCCGAAGTCACGCTCGACATCTACACGTTGACTTCGGAGAGCCTGGACACCCACATCCGTCTGCAGGCGGAGCGGATCCGCGCCGGCATCATCGCGCCCCGGCGGATCGCCCTGCGCCTGATCCTGCCGTCCGCGATCGACGCGCTGCCCTATCCGCGCGGGGTGGAGCCGGGACACGACGAACGGCTGCGGGAACGGCTGCGGGGCATCACCGAGGCCCACACCGCCTCGCTGCACAAGGTCCTCGGCGAGCTGAGCGCCGAGCAGCTCGTCCCCAGGGTGGAGTACGAATTCCGCCACGCCCCCTTCGCGCCCACCTTCAAGCTCTATGTCATCAACCGCTCCGAGGTGCTGCACGGCCCGTACATACCGATCGTCCGCCCGGTGATGTTCGAAACCGGTGAGGAGGTCCGGGCCGTGGACGTCCTCGGGCTCGGCGCGACGCTCACCCACCACGTCCGCGACGCCCGTGCCGACTCACCGGGGTCGACCTTCGTGGACGGCATGAAGGCGTGGTTCGAGGCCACGTGGGAGCTGCTGACGGACGAGGCCGCGGCGGCCGAGACGGCGGCACAGGCGTGGGGATAGCATCCGCCCTACCGTCCGAGTGACCGCTCGGGTTCTCGCGTGAGGGATGGCGCCGAGCCAGCCTCTGCCGGCTCGGCGCGGACGAGTGGCACACCACCCGTCCGCTGCGACACCGCCGGGGCGCGTGCACCACGTGGTGCCGCTGACGGTTGCCATGGCCCGGCAACTGCGCCGGAAGCCGGGCACCCTCATGACCGTACGGCTGCCGGGCGTCGGCGCCCTGCCCGTGGTGATCCGGACCTGGCGCAGCGAGGCGGGCATCCTGCGGGCCGTCAAGGGCGTTCTGCCCAACGCGCCCGAGTGCCTGGTCGGAAGGGGTGCCGCTCACCAGCGTCTGCCGGGCCGGCAAACCGGTCAGCCGCCTGCTGGTCGGGGCACTGGCGGACCTGCTCGCCCAGGCGGCCAAGGTGCGGGGCCCGCGCTGCCGCCGCCGCCCTTCCTGTGGCCCCGGAACCACACCGACAGCCAGGGTTTCCTGCAGACTCTGGCCCGGCTGGCCGACCTGCAGATCCGCAAACCCAACTGGGCCCGTTCCGGTGGGCTGTACGGCGGTGACCCGCCCCTGATCCGGGTCGACTGGGAGCTCGCCACCTACGGCGATCCGCGGCGTGACCCGGGATCTGCGGCACTACGTGGCCTTCGAACGGGCGCAGTCGGTGTATCCCGATGTGATGAGGGCCGCGAAGTCACTGGAGGAGTCCTTACTCCGGAAAGGATCGACGCAGGCGCACCCCGCCCAGGATTGAGACGGACCAGTCAAATCCGGTTAGTTTCCGGTGATTGGACTGCTGTGTTGTGATTCAGGCCTGGAGCATCAGCAGCAGAAGCAGCACAGCGCCGATGCCGGAGCAGGTCGAGTTGCGTGCCTTGATCCCCGCGCCGACGAGGAACAAGGAGAGCATGCCCAGTCCTCCGTAACGTGCCTCGACCAGGTGCTCCAGGCCCATGGTCAGGGTGGCGGTGACCAGCTGACTGACGATCATGTCTCCCCCTGTCGTCACATGTGCTGTGTGATCAACGCATCGTCCAATTGGACTGATCTCGACATGAAGTTTCTGCCCTCATCGATTGATCGCTTAACCGACCGTCATGGTTGGACTGATTATTTGACTGAATTCCGGTCCGATTGCACGGGTGACGGGCCGACTGGCCGAGCGCGGAGCTGGTTCCCCAGCGAGTTGCCCTTATGTTGGTGCCAACTGTGACCAAGTTCCGGACGTTGGCGGATCTTCATAAACAACCACGAAACAACTCCCCGGAGATGGATCAAAGTTGTAGCGTTTTGGTTGTGACCCATGAGCATGTGGCAGTGGACCACGGCAGACCACTCTCGTTCCGCGACGTCGCCGACGCCTTGCGGAGCCGGATCCGTGACGGCCGGCTGCGGCCGGGCGACCGCTTGCCCACCCAGGCGGAACTGGCCGGCGAGTTCGGTGTCGAGCGGGGTGCCGTACGGCAGGCTCTGCGGTTGCTGCAGGTCGACGGACTGCTGACCGACGTGAGCAAGGGCAGGCCCCCCCGTGTCGCGGAGCCCGCGGCGACGCGCAGCGAGCCCCAGCCGACCATGGTGGCCCTCGCGCCCCGGCTGACCGAGGCTTTCGCGGCCCCGCATGTGCGCATCGACGTCGTCTCCCACACCGCCGAGACCCTCATGGTGGCCCTCGGCGAGCCGCTCCGGCTGATCCATGAGGGCACCCTGCGCCCCCGGACGATCGAGGTCCGGATCCTCGTGCCGTCCCGGGACATCAACCTCGCCTTCCCGGTGCCCGTGGAGGGGCACGGGGACGACGACCCGGTCCATCGGCGCTGGCTGTCGATGCGCAACGCCCAGGGCCAGGTCATCGAGCACCATCTCCTGGCCCTGCGGGCCACGCACGACATCGACGTGCAGGTCACCTTCCGCGCGCTGCCGTTCACTCCCCCCTTCAAGATGTACCTGCTCAACAACGAGGAAGTGCTCTTCGGGTACTACATGCTGACGAGGCGGGAGGAGGAGTGGGGGAGCCAGCGGCTCGACATGTGGGACGCCCTCGGCTCCCAGTCACTCCTCTTCTGCTTCGAGAAGAGCGCCGGTGACCGGGACGCCACGTTCGGGGAACAGTCCCAGAAGTGGTTCGACGCTCTGTGGGGCACCATCACCACGGATCTCACGCTCTCCTGACCAGCGACCGGAAGGCCGCGCTCACATGTCCGCCACTTTCAGCCGGATGAGTCGGCACGGCCAACTTGCCGGTTTCCAGTCATCTCGGTTGCTCCTATCGGTCCAATATGGGTGGACGAGCGGCCCAAAGTAGTGCGTTCCGTGTGCCAGGGCGCTAGGTTCGGTGTGTGGCTACCTCAGGACATGCGGAAGGCGGAGCCAGGGCGTCCACTCTCGTGGAGTCCGTGCTCCGGGAGCAGCTTGCGAACGGCACCTACCGGACCGGCCAGCATCTGAAGACACAGCGGCAGCTGGCCGAGGAGTTCGGGGTGAGCCGGGACACCATCCAGCGGGTGCTGCGCAAGCTGGTGGACGAGGGATGGGTGGAGTCCCGGCAGGGCAGCGGTATGCGGGTGCTCAAGGTTCCGGACGTGGGATCGTCCGGTGCGCGGCCCAGGCACGGGGCGACGGTCTCGCTCGGGCCGTTCATCCACCGCGCCTTCGAGGAGCCCGAAGTTCTCCTGGACACGTTCACGCTGACCTCCGAGACGCTGTGGAACCATCTGAAGGTCCAGGCCGAACGTGTGGCCGGCGGGGAGGTCGCGCCGCAGCGGGTGAGGCTGCGCATGCTCCTGCCCTCCGAGCGGTTGCGGCTGGCCTACCCCGCGGCCAAGGACCCCGGCGACGACCGGATCTGGCAGCGCTGGCGTGCCATGGCACGGCGGTACGCCATCGAGATCAAGGACCTCATGGAGCAGTGGCGGGGGCTGGGCGTGGACGCCGAGGCGGAGGTCCGGCGCGTGCCGATGACCCCGCAGTACAAGCTCTACGTCATCAACGAAAAGGACCTGCTGTTCGGCCTGTACGAGGTGTTCGAGCGCACGATCAGACTGGAGACGGACGGCAGCCCGGTGCCGTCGCTGGACGTCCTCGGTCTCGGCTCGACGCTCTCCCACTACCGCGCCGAACCCGCGGAGACCGAGTCCGACGACGGCCGGAACTTCGCGACAACACAGGCCAGTTTCCGGTCATGCTGGGAACTGCTGAGCGAGGTCGAGGACGACTTCTGACACGGTGTCCACATAGTGACATGGCGTGAGAAGGCTCCTGCTGCCCGCTATTCTCTGCGCGCATGTCGCACCCTCTGCCCCGCGGAGCGCACCTGTCTCTCGTGCGCTACTTCGCGGAGGCGCGGCGCCGCAGCTCCGATGGGGAGGTGGTTTCCGGCCATCACAACATCAACCGCATCACATCGCTGCGGCAACCTCTGGCCTTCCTCCTCGGGCAGCGGTCCGGACGGTTGCTCGCCAAGTTCCGTACGCCCTTTCCCACGGTCGAGGTGGTGCCGCGGATCTGGCCCAGCGAGGCCCGAGTCCTGCGCGCGCTCGAGGCCCACATGAGTGAAGTTCCGCGTTGCCTGGCGGACTTCGGAGACTGGTCCGTGCAGGAGTACATCGGTGGTCGGACACTGGCCGACGTGGTTCCGGAGGGCGCCATCGGCAGTGACCGGCTCTGGGCTCTCGCGGAGGTCTTCGCCCGCCTCGCCGATGTCACACTGGAGGAACTTCCGCCGCTTCCCCCGGGATGGCCGCGCCTCGGTCACAGCCGTGGCTTCCTGGAGTGGATCGCGGGGTTCGCGAAAGAAAGGGTTCACCGGGCCAATCTGCCCCGCTTCGGTGCGCTGTTCGAGGCCGTGGGCATTCCCGCGGACGCGATCGACCGCTTCATGCGGGGTGTGCCGGAGCTGACCTCACGCCGGTTCGTCCTGCTGCACTCCGATGTCCACAGGGCGAACGTGGTGCTGCGGCCGGAGCCGGAGGGCGAGTGCTTGGCGGTGATCGACTGGGAGCTCTGCCTGTTCGGTGACCCCTTGCACGACCTGGCGACCCATCTGGTGCGGATGAACTACGACAAGACGGAGCACGACCTCATGGTCCGCATGTGGACGGAGGCCATGCACCGTGCGGGTCATGGGGCGCTGTGTGCGGGCATGGAGGCCGACCTGCCCGTGTACCTCGGTTTCGAGTACGTACAGTCGGTGTTCCCCGACGTGATGCGGGCGGCGCTGGTTCTCCCGGACCGGCCGGCCCCGGGTGAACTGGGCCTCGCGGCCGAACGCATCCGCCGGGCGCTGCGGCGGGCGCGCGAACCGCTCGGGCTTCTGGAGGGAGTGCGGGCCGAGGGAGCGGTCATCGACGCCTTGCGGGCGTGGCTGGCGGTCGATGCGGGACCCCGTCCGGTCCGGTCCGACGGCGGGGCTGCGAGGAGCGGACGACTCGGGCACGGATGAGACGGAGGGGCGGCATGGCCGATGACGCCGGGGACACGCGCCAGGCACGGCGGTTGTTGAGCGCGGCACGTTGCGTACTGTTCGACTTCGACGGGCCCGTGTGCAGACTGTTCCCCGAGGGCTCGTCGGCACCGCTGGCGGACGCGCTGCGGGAGGTGGCCGACGCGGCGGGGGCAGGTGAACTCTTCGCGCCCGAGGAGCGGGAGAGCATTGATCCCCATGTGGTGCTGCAGGCAGTGCACCGGGCGGGACCCGGTCACCGTGAGCTGCTGGCACCGATGGAGAAACTGCTCGCGGCGGGTGAGCGGGACGCGGCCAAGAGCGCCTGGCCGACGCCGTACGCCGTCGAGTTCGTCCACCACCTGGCCCGGGCGGGGCGCCGGCTGGCGATCGTCACGAACAACGCGCCCGCGGCGGCGGAACTGTATCTGTCCGGTGCCGGGTTGTCGGGCCTCTTCGAGACGGTTCAGGGGCGCACAGCCGACCCAGGGCTGATGAAGCCCCACCCGGATGTGCTGCACCGCGCCCTCGCCGCGCTCTGCTCCGCAGCTGACGAAGCGGTCATGGTCGGCGACAGCGGCACGGACGTCCGGGCGGCGCGGGCGGCGGGGGTCGCCTTCGTCGGGTACGGGCGGGACGAGCGCAAGGTGCGCGGACTGAGGCGGGCGGATGCGTCCGTTGTGGTGACTTCTTACCTTCCGTTGCTCCAGGGGGATTGAGGGGGGCCAGGTGGTCGCTTCCAGGCCGTCGGTCGCGAGGCTGCATGCGGTCGAGGTGAGCGGTGACGAGTCTCTCGTCGAGGGGCCGCTCCACGGTTATCACCACGAGACCTATGCGTTCCCGCCGCTGGGCGAGGCGAGTCGAGTGGCTTCGAGGCGGTGGAAATGCCGGGAGCCGCGGTCGGGCGTGCTCTGGTTCGACCGTAGGTGCTTCGTGTCGGAGGAGCAGCTGCTCCGGGCGCTCGCCGGACGGATCACGGGCATTCCCGAGGTCGTGGACGTGGGCGGCATCGTCCTCGCGCGGTTCATCGAGGGACGCACGCTCGGCTCGCTCCACAAATCCGGCAGGCCGGTCCCGGACGTCTACCACCGCCAGATCGTCGAGCTCTTCCGGCAGCTGGCCGCCGTGGAGCCCAGGAGCCTTCGGGCGGCGCGTCGATGGTCTCCGGAGGACCGCCCGGACGACGGCGACACCGAGGGTTTTCTGGAGCGGCTCGTCCATTTCACCGAGCACCGGGTCTACCGGCACAACCTCGACCGGTTCGAGGGGCTGTTCGGCGAGCTGGGCGTGACCGACGACGCCTTCGTCCACCTCCGCAAGCACGTCTCCGGCCTCACCCGGCGGCCGTTCCGCCTGCTCCACGCCGACCTGCACTGCGAGAACTTCATCGTGGACGCCGAACAACGCCTGTGGACCATCGACTGGGAACTCGCCATGGTCGGTGATCCGCTCTACGAGCTGGCGACCCACCTCCATCTGATGCGCTATCCGGCAGGACAGGCGCGCAGGGTGGCCGAGCTGTGGCACGTCACCGTGGAGGAGGTGCGCCCCGGCAGCGGGAGGGGCTGGCACGACGATCTGCCGCTGCTGCTCGGCTACAAGCGGGCCCAGTCCGTCATCACCGATGTCATCCGCTGCGCCCTGATGCTGGGCGCCGCACCGGACCTCGGATGGCGACAGCTCGCGTCCGCGGCGCTGAAGCTGCGCCGGGTCCTCGCTCAGGCCGCCGTACCGCTGGGCCTCGACCCGGTACCGGGTCCGCACCGGATCGCGGCGGCGCTGATGCGCTGGTGCCGCGAGCACGGCAGCCGCCCGGAAGCCGTCCTCTGACCGGAAATGCTGCGTACGCTCGCCCCATGGGTGAGATGGGCCTGCGTGAGCGCAAGAAGCGGCAGATGTACCAGGACGTGTCCGACATCGCCGTACGGCTGTTCCTGGAGCGGGGCTTCGACGCGGTGTCCGTGGCCGAGGTCGCGGCGGCGGCCGGGATCTCCAAGCCGACGCTCTTCCGTTACTTCCCGGCCAAGGAGGACCTGGTCCTGCACCGGATCGCGGACCACGAGACGGAGGCCGCGCGGGTGGTCGCCGGGGCGGCCGATCCGGTGGACGCGCTGCGTCGGCACTTCCTGGCCGGTCTCGACCGGCGCGACCCGGTCACCGGCCTGAACGACCACCCCCAGGTGCTCGCCTTCCACACCCTGCTCTACGGCACCCCCGCCCTGGTGGCGCGGGCGCACTCCCATCTGGAGCGGTCGGAGGCGGCGCTCGCCGAGGCGCTCGGGGGCGGTCTGGACGCGCGGCTGGCCGCCGGGCAGATCATCGCCGTACAGCGCATCCTCGCCCAGGAGAACTGGCGGCGGGTCGCGGCGGGGGAGCGGGTCGAGGAGGTGGCGCCGGACGCCGTACGGGCGGCCGAGCGGGCGTTCCGGCGACTGGAGGAGGGGCTGCCGGAGCTGAAACGGCCACAGTGAGACTTGGTTAAAAATGTAACTTGGTAACGCTATGGCGGTACGCTGGTCGCCATGACGTCACTCGACCCCGCCCTCACGGACACGCTGCACACCGAGCGCGCCTACCACGACACCTGCCGTGCCGCCCTCGCCGCGATGGTCGAGGGCGCCGCCGAACAGGTCGTCGTCGGCGAGGACGTCTCCGCCTCCGGAGCCGACGCCGAGGTCCTCGGCCACCGCCTGCGCAGCCAGGCCAAGGCACTGCGCGAACTGCCGCCCGGCCCGCTGTTCTTCGGCCGCCTGGACTTCGCCGACGGCGACCCCGAGCACGGCGGGCAGCACTACCACGTCGGCCGCCTGCGGATCACCGAGGATCCGGCCGCCCCGCCCCTCGTGGTCGACTGGCGGGCCCCCGTCTCCCGCGCCTTCTACCAGGCGAGCGCCCGCGACCCGCGCGGCGTCGAGGTACGGCGCCGGTTCGGCTGGGCGCCGGGCAGCCGGGGCGAGTCCGCCGACCTCACCGGGCTGGAGGACGAGCACCTCGGCCGAGGCGAGTCCGGGACCAGCGACATCGTGGCCCGCGAGATCGAACGGCCGCGCGTCGGACCCATGCGGGACATCGCCGCCACCATCCAGCCCGAACAGGACGACCTCGTCCGCGCCGCCCTCACCGACTCGGTGTGCGTGCAGGGCGCGCCCGGCACCGGCAAGACGGCGGTGGGCCTGCACCGCGCCGCGTACCTGCTCTACACCCATCCCAAGCGGCTCCAGCGCGCCGGACTGCTGATCCTCGGACCCAACCGCACCTTCCTGCACTACATCGCCGAGGTGCTGCCCTCGCTCGGCGAGACCGGCGTACGCCAGTCCACCCTGCTGGGCGAGATCGCCCGGCACCCGGTCACCGGCACCGACCCGGCGGACACGGCAGCGCTCAAGCACGACGCCCGCATGGCCGAAGTGCTGCGCCGGGCGCTGTACGGCAGGACCACCACCGACGGCGTGCGAGACCTCGCCGTGAAGGACGGCTCCAGCCGGTGGCGGGTGCGCGCAGAGGAACTGGCCGCCATCGTCGAGGCGGTGCGCACCGAGGAGCCGCCGTACGCCATCGGCCGCGAGCGGGTGCGCACCCGGGTGGTACGGCTGCTGCGCGAGCGGGCCGAACGGCGCGCCGGGGTCCTGCCGGCCTCCTGGGTGCGCCGCATGGAACGGGCCCGCCCGCTCACCGAGCACCTCGACCTGGTCTGGCCGAAGGTCCGCCCCGAGGAGGTGCTGGCCCAACTCCTCACCGATCCGGCGGTGTTGTCACGGTCGGCCGACGGCCTCCTGGACCCGGACGAGCAGACGGCGCTCCGGTGGTCCCGCCCGCCCCGCTCGTACAAGTCGGCCCGCTGGTCGGCCGCCGACCTGGTCCTGCTGGACGAACTGTCCGGGCTGATCGAGCATCCGGAGGGGTACGGCCACCTCGTCGTCGACGAGGCGCAGGACCTCTCGCCCATGGAGTGCCGGGCCATCGCCCGCCGCGCCGCCTTCGGCTCGCTGACCGTCCTCGGCGACCTCGCCCAGGGCACCACCCCGTGGGCCGCCCGCGACTGGTCCGTCCAGCTGCGCCACCTCGGCCGGCCGGACGCGGCCGTGGTCCCGCTGACCACCGGCTTCCGGGTGCCGGCGGCCGTCCTGGAGCTGGCCAACCGCCTGCTGCCCCGCCTGGACGTATCGGTGCCCCCGGCCCACTCCCTGCGCGCGGACGGCGAGTTGAGGCTGCGCCCGACCGACGACGTGCCGGGCACGACCGTGACCGCGGTGCGCGAGGCGCTGGCCCACGAGGGCTCGGTGGGCGTCGTGACGGCCGACGCGGACCTGGACGCCGTGCGATCGGCCCTCACCGCGGCGGGCCTGGACCCGGCCGGCCCGGACGCGCTGGGCGCCCGCGTGACACTCGTCCCCGCGACCCTGGCGAAGGGTCTGGAGTACGACCATGTCGTGGCCGTGGAACCGGCGGCGGTGGCGGAGGCGGAGGAGCGCGGCGCGCACCGGCTGTACGTGGTCCTGACCCGGGCGGTCTCCCGCCTGGACGTGATCCACGCCCGCCCGCTGCCGTTCTAGGTCCTGTCGTCAAACTCCCGCCGTCCGCCCGGAGGGCGGGCCTCGCGCCCGCCGCGGAGGGGCTGATGTATGCAGTAGGTGCGTGCTCTGGGGGTCCCCCCGGCCGAAGGCTGGGGGAGTGCCGGGCTCTGGCCTCGTACTGGGCGTACTTGGGCCCGGGCCCGGTGCGGCGAGTGGGGGTGCCCCCTTTGGGGGAGCGTGCATGGCGTCGTGGGGCTGGGGGCACCGCCCGGCCGAAGGCTGGGGGAGGGAGTTTGACGACAGGGCCTAGGCCCACCGCTTCCGCAGCGACGAGATCCTGGCGGCGCAGGGCTTCGGGGGCTGATCCTGGAGGTCATGCTGCTCTTCCTCGACGTCGACGGCCCGCTCATCCCGTTCGGGGCGGCGGACCGCGCCTACCCGGTGTACGACGGCCCGCGGGTGCCCGCCGACGGCCACCCGCTCCTGGCCCGCGTCGATCCGGCGCTCGGACCCCGGCTCGTCGGTCTGGGCTGCGAGCTGGTGTGGGCCACGACCTGGATGGACGACGCCAACGCCTGCCTCGCGCCCTGGCTGGGCCTGCCCCCGCTGCCGGTCGTGCAGTGGCCCGACGCGGACGGGCCAACGGAGCCCCTGCACTGGAAGACCCGGCCGCTGGTCGCCTGGGCGTCGGGGCGGCCGTTCGTCTGGGTGGACGACGAGATCACGGAGGCCGACCGCGCCTGGACGGCCGCCAACCATCCCGGCCTCGCCCTTCTCCACCGGGTCGACCACCGGCACGGCCTGACGGAGAGCGACTTCGGGATCCTGGAGGACTGGCTGCGGGCGGCCGGCCACTGACACCTGGGGCCCCTCACGCCCCCACGTACTCGGCCAGGTGCTCCCCCGTCAGCGTCGAGCGAGCGGCGACCAGGTCCGCCGGGGTGCCCTCGAAGACGACGCGGCCGCCGTCGTGGCCCGCGCCGGGGCCGAGGTCGATGATCCAGTCGGCGTGGGCCATGACCGCCTGGTGGTGTTCGACCACGATCACCGACTTGCCGGAGTCGACCAGGCGGTCCAGGAGGGCGAGGAGCTGTTCCACGTCGGCCAGGTGGAGGCCCGTCGTCGGCTCGTCGAGGACGTAGACCCCGCCCTTGTCGGCCATGTGCGTGGCCAGCTTCAGGCGCTGGCGCTCGCCGCCGGAGAGGGTGGTGAGCGGCTGGCCGAGGGTGAGGTAGCCGAGGCCGACGTCGGACATGCGGTCGAGGATCTTGTGGGCCGCCGGGATGTGCGCCTCGCCCGCGGCGAAGAACTCCTCCGCCTCGGTCACCGACATCGCCAGCACCTCCGCGATGTCCCGCCCGCCGAAGGTGTACTCCAGGACCGAGGCCTGGAAGCGTTTGCCCTCGCACTCCTCGCACGTGGTGGCGACCCCGGCCATCATCGCCAGGTCGGTGTAGACGACACCGGCGCCGTTGCAGGTGGGGCAGGCGCCCTCGGAGTTGGCGCTGAACAGCGCCGGCTTCACGCCGTTGGCCTTGGCGAACGCCTTGCGGATCGGCTCCAGCAGCCCGGTGTACGTCGCCGGGTTGCTGCGCCGCGAGCCGCGGATCGGGGTCTGGTCGATCGACACGACGTCCGCGCCCGACGGCATCGAACCGTGCACCAGCGAGCTCTTGCCGGAGCCGGCCACACCCGTGACGACGCAGAGCACGCCCAGCGGGATGTCGACGTCCACGTTCCGCAGGTTGTGCGTCGTCGCGCCCCGGATCTCCAGCGCGCCCGTCGGCTTGCGCACCGTGTCCTTGACCGCCGCCCGGTCGTCCAGATGCCGGCCGGTGAGCGTGCCGCTGGCCCGCAGCCCCTCCAGCGTGCCCTCGAAGCAGACGGTGCCGCCCGCCGTACCGGCTCCGGGACCGAGGTCGACGACATGGTCGGCGATCGCGATCGCCTCCGGCTTGTGCTCCACGACCAGCACGGTGTTGCCCTTGTCGCGCAGGCGCAGCAGCAGCTCGTTCATCCGCTGGATGTCGTGCGGGTGCAGGCCGATGGTCGGCTCGTCGAAGACGTACGTCACGTCGGTGAGCGAGGAGCCGAGGTGGCGGATCATCTTCACGCGCTGGGCCTCGCCGCCCGACAGCGTGCCCGCCGGCCGGTCCAGCGAGAGATAGCCGAGGCCGATCTCCACGAACGAGTCGAGGGTGTGCCGCAGGGAGGCCAGCAGCGGTGCCACCGACGGCTCGGCGAGCCCGCCCACCCACTCGGCCAGGTCGCTGATCTGCATCGCGCACGCGTCGGCGATGCTGACGCCGTCGATCTTCGAGGACCGGGCCGCCGCGGTGAGCCGGGTGCCCTCGCAGTCGGGGCAGACGGTGAAGGTGACCGCACGGTCCACGAACGCCCGGATGTGCGGCTGCATGCCCTCCTTGTCCTTGGCGAGCATCGACTTCTGGATCCGCGGGATCAGACCCTCGTAGGTCATGTTGATGCCCGCGATCTTCATCCGGGTCGGCTCGCGGTACAGGAAGTCGTGCAGCTCCCGCTTGGTGAACTTGCGGATCGGCTTGTCCGGGTCGTACAGGCCGGACTCGGTGTAGAGGCGGTAGTTCCAGCCGCCCGTCTTGTAGCCGGGGATGCTGAGCGCGCCCTCGTTGAGGGACAGGGAGTCGTCGTAGAGCTGGGTGAGGTCGAGGTCGGTGACCGTGCCCCGGCCCTCGCAGCGCGGGCACATGCCGCCGGTGATGCTGAAGCTGCGCCGCTCCTTCACCTGCTGTCCGCCGCGCTCCACGGTGACCGCACCCGCACCGCTGATGGAGGCGACGTTGAAGGAGTATGCCTTGGGCGAGCCGATGTGCGGCTTGCCGAGCCGGCTGAACAGGATGCGCAGCATCGCGTTGGCGTCGGTGGCGGTGCCGACGGTGGAGCGGGGGTCGGCGCCCATCCGCTGCTGGTCGACGATGATCGCGGTGGTGAGCCCGTCGAGGACGTCGACCTCGGGGCGCGCGAGCGTCGGCATGAAGCCCTGTACGAACGCGCTGTACGTCTCGTTGATCAGCCGCTGCGACTCCGCGGCGATCGTGTCGAACACCAGCGAGCTCTTGCCGGAGCCGGACACACCGGTGAACACGGTCAGCCGGCGCTTGGGCAGCTCCACGCTGACGTCCTTGAGGTTGTTCTCCCGGGCGCCGTGCACACGGATCAGGTCGTGGCTGTCGGCTGTGTGCGGTGCGGTGGCGTCGTCCATGGCGGTCACGGTAGCGGGGCGGGAGCGCCCGGCGCTTCTCGAATCCTGACCACAATCCCGACGACCCGGCGAGCCGGGTGTCACGCCCGGGAGCCCGGCGGTGTCTTCATGGCGAACCGGTCGGCACATCAGTCGTACAAGGAGAACACATGACGCTCCGCGTTCCGAAGGCAGAACTGCCCGCCGAGCTGCGGGAGGCCCTGCTGAAGCAGCTCGGCTCCGTGCCCGAGCCCGACGAGGTGCTGTGGAACCACCCGGACCTCGCCCTGGCCAACCGGGAGTTCGCCGCGCAGGTCGGTACGTGGACCGCGGCCGACGCGGACCTCAAGACCTTCGCGCACATGGCCGTCGCCGCACAGGTCGGCTGCAGCTGGTGCCTCGACGTCAACTACTTCCTCGCGCTGAACCAGAACCTGGACCTCACCAAGGCGAGCCAGGTGCCGCGCTGGCGGGCGTCGGAGGTGTTCACACCGCTGGAGCGGGACGTGCTGGAGTACGCCGAGGCCATGACGAACACTCCGCCGACCGTCACCGACGAGTTGTCGGCGCGACTGCTCGACCGGCTCGGCCCGGCGGCGCTCGTCGAGCTCACCGTGGTCATCGGCTTCGCCAACCTCGCGAGCCGCTGCAACACGGCGCACGGGATCACCTCGCAGGGCTACTCCGAGACCTGCGAGATTCCCCTGGCCGCGCGTCCGGAGCGGCCGGCCTCATGACCGAGGACCCCTTCGTCACCCACCGCAGCCTGCTCTTCACGGTCGCCTACGAGATGCTCGGCTCGGCGGCCGACGCGGAGGACGTGCTGCAGGAGTCCTGGCTGCGGTGGGCCGGCGTCGAGCAGGCCGACGTGCGCGACCCGCGGGCCTACCTGGTCCGGATCGTCACCCGGCAGGCGCTCAACCGGCTGCGCACCCTGTCCCGCAGCCGCGAGGAGTACGTCGGCGAGTGGTTGCCGGAACCGCTGCTGACCAGCCCCGATGTTGCCGAGGACGTCGAACTCGCGGAGAGCGTGTCGATCGCGATGCTGACGGTCCTGGAAACCCTCGGGCCCACCGAGCGGGCGGTGTTCGTGCTCCGCGAGGTCTTCGAGCTGCCCTACGACGAGATCGCCGAGGCCGTCGGGAAGACGGCGGTCGCGGTACGGCAGATCGCGCGGCGCGCCCGCGAGCACGTGGCGGCCCGGCGGCCCCGGGTGCGGGTGAGCCGCGCCGAGCAGCAGGCCGTGGTGGACCGCTTCCTCGCCGCGCTGCGCACCGGGCAGCTCGGGGAGCTGCTGGAGATCATGGCCCCGGACGTGGTCATGGTCACCGACGGGGGAGGGGTGGTGGCCGCGGCCATGACGCCGTTCCACGGGGCCGCCGTGGTCGCGGACGTGCTCGCCGGCGCACACCGGCGGGTGGACACGCTGGAGACGAGTGCCGTGTGGCTCAACGGCGCCCCGGCCGGCCGTATCGACTTCAACGGCGAGCCGAGCGCGGTGAGCCTCACGGTGGAGGACGGCCGGATCACCCGGATCCACGTGGTGCGCAACCCGCACAAGCTGACCCGCCTCCACGAACCGGCCGAACTCGCCCGGTAGGGCCCTTGGTCGCGATCACAATCGACTGCCCCGACCCGCCGGCTCTGGCCGCGTTCCATCAGCAGGCCACCGAGCTGGAACCGCACCCGAAGTCGGACGCCGACTTCGCGGGGCTCAACGGTGAGTACGGAGCGTTCACCGGTTTCCAACGGGGCGACGACTACCGGGCGCCGAGCCGGCCCGGCCAGGTCGTCCCCCAGTTGGGCGGGGCCAAGCCGGATGATGCAGAAGGGACGCCCAGCCGGATCGGCGCTCCGCTGCCTCCCCCCGCCCGCGACAGACTTTTGCAAGCGGGTGCTTGCAATTGTTAGCGAGGGTGGGGCATGGTGGAGGCATGGCATCGCTGAACGTCGGCAACCTCGGTGAGTACCTGCGCGAACAGCGGCGGAACGCACAGCTGTCGCTGCGGCAACTCGCCGATGCCGCCGGGGTGTCCAATCCCTACCTGAGCCAGATCGAGCGCGGGCTGCGCAAGCCCAGCGCGGAGGTGCTCCAGCAGGTCGCCAAGGCCCTGCGCATCTCCGCCGAGACGCTTTACGTCCGCGCCGGAATCCTCGACGCCGAGCGGGACCGGGATGAAGCGGAGACCAGGGCGGTCATCCTCGCCGATCCCTCGCTCAACGAGCGGCAGAAGCAGGTGCTGCTCCAGATCTACGAGTCCTTCCGGAAAGAGAACGGATTCGGGATCGGCGAGCCCGCCGGCGACGAGGACAGCGCTCAGGAAGCGGACACCGCCGGCACCACCGTGCCCGGCACCGGCACTGCCGGCGGACACGATGCCGATGCAGGCCCGCGGCGGACGGCCGGGTAACCGGACCAGGGCGCCGGCTCCCACCGCGGACCACACCAACCTCAGCCGAACGCGAATCCGGGAGGACCTGATCACCATGGCCATCACCGACGACCTGCGCAAGACCCTCAGCGACCCGACTCCGCTCTACTTCGCCGCCGGCACCGCCGACCTCGCCTTCCAGCAGGCCAAGAAGGTGCCCGCCCTGGTCGAGCAGCTGCGCGCGGAGGCCCCGGCCCGCATCGAGGCCGTGCGGAACACCGACCCGAAGGCCGTGCAGGAGAAGGCCGCCGCCCGGGCCAAGGAGGCGCAGGAGACCCTCCAGACCAAGGTCAACGAGTTCCTCGGCACTCTCGACGTCGACCTGAAGAAGCTCGGCGAGCAGGCCCAGGACCTCGCCCTGCGCGGCGTCGGCGTCGCCGCCGAGTACGCCGTCAAGGCCCGCGAGACCTACGAGAAGGTCGCCGAGCACGGCGAGCAGGCCGTGAAGAGCTGGCGCGGCGAGGCCGCCGAGGAGATCGAGGACTTCGCGATCGCCGTCGAGGGCAGGCCGGAGCCGGCCGAGGCCCAGGACGAGCCCAAGCCGGTCGTGGCCGAGCCCGCCGCGGACAGCAAGCCGGTGGCGAAGAAGACGCCGGCGCCCCGCAAGACCAGCACCGCGAAGAAGACGACGCCGCCGGCCAAGTGACCGGCAGCGGCGGGATCACACCGAGATGACAGCGGGCCGGGCACCTTGGGGGTGTCCGGCCCGTTGTACGGGTACGGTGGCTGTACGGACGACTCGACTCGGGTGGTGGGCATTGTGCTGATGACGGCAGTCGGCGGAGTGATGTGGCTGATCTTCACCGCCATGCTGGCGCTCGCCATCGTGGCGTTCGTGATGGCGGCGATCTTCCGCGATGACGCGTACCGCGCCGCGGACAAGCAGAACAAGGGCTTCTGGCTGATCATCCTCGGCATCGCGGTCGCCGTGAACCTCTTCGTGCCCATGCTGTTCCTGCAGCTCGCGGGCCTGGTCGCCTCGATCGTCTTCTTCGTGGACGTACGCCCCGCCCTCCAGCAGGTCTCGGGCGGCAAGGGCTTCCGCCGCCGGGGACGCGGAAGCAGCAGCGACGGTCCTTACGGGCCGTGGAACGGCGGCCGCTGAAGCGCCCCGAAGGGGCGCGGGGCTGTATTCGATATGCGGCTCCGCCACGGGGGCGGGACAAGCCACAGCGGACCCGCACCCGGCGACGGCGAAGCACCGCCTACGGCGAGACTCCGATCACGGTGCCCGATCCAACAGCACCACTGCCACATCGTCGGTCAGCTCCCCACCATTGAGCTCCCGCACCTCACTGACCGCCGCCCGCAGCAGCTCCTCCCCCCGCAAACCCTCGGAGAGCTGGCGGCGGATCATCGACATCATCCCGTCCTGGCCCAGCCGCTCGCCGCCCTCGCCGACCCGGCCCTCGATCAGGCCGTCGGTGTAGAGCATCAGGCTCCACTCGGAACCCAGCTCCACCTGCATCCGCGGCCAGCGGGCGCCGGGCAGCAGGCCGAGGGCGGGGCCGTTGTTGTCGTACGGCAGCAGCCGGGCCTGTCGGCCGGGGCGGGCCAGCAGCGGGGCCGGATGGCCGGCCAGGCACAGGCCCGCGCGGCGGCCGTCGGGCGCGATGTCCACCGTGCACAGGGTCGCGAAGATCTCCTCGTCGGCCCGCTCGTGCTCCAGCACCTGCTGGAGGGTGCCGAGCAGCTCGTCGCCGCACAGGCCCGCCAGCGTCAGCGCCCGCCAGGCGATGCGCAGCTCCACGCCGAGCGCGGCCTCGTCCGGGCCGTGGCCGCAGACGTCACCGATCATGGCGTGCACGGTGCCGTCGGGGGTGCGCACGGCGTCGTAGAAGTCACCGCCGAGCAGCGCGCGGGAGCGGCCGGGGCGGTAGCGGGCGGCGAAGCGCAGCGAGGAGCCGTCCAGCAGGGGCGTGGGCAGCAGCCCGCGCTCCAGGCGCCGGTTCTCCTGCGCGCGCAGCCGACCCTCGGCCAGCCGTCGCTCGGCCGTGTCGGAACGTTTCCGCTCCACCGCGTAGCGTATGGCGCGGCTGAGCAGCCGGCCGTCCAGCTCGTCCCGGAAGAGGTAGTCCTGCGCGCCCACGCGCACGGCCTCGGCGCCGCGCTCGGCGTCGCCGGAGGCGGTCAGCGCGAGCACGGCATGCCGGGGCGCGAGCCGGAGCACGTGCTTGAGCACGGCCAGCTCGTCGTCGGCGTCGCTGCGGCCGGGCGCGGGCAGCGCGAGGTCCAGCAGGATGCAGTGGACGTCGTCGGTGAGCAGCCGCTCGGCCTCGGTGAGGTTCCGGGCGGTGCGGACGCGAATCGGCTTGCCGGCCGAGTCCAGCAGGTCGGGCACGATCGGCGAACCGGCCGGATCGTCCTCGATCAGCAGGAGGGTGAGAGTGGCGCCGGTGCCGCACGTGGCCACGGCGTCGCGGTGGGCCTCTTCCTTGAGGGGGCCGCCGCCTGCGATGGCAGCCTGCGCCTGACCACTCTCCACGGCCGGGATCGCTCTCTGCCGCGGTACGGGTACGGGCATCTCTTGGTTCCTTCCCTCCCCCCGAGGGCATGGTGGCGCCGAGGGTCTCGATGCCACCGACGGGGACCATAGCGGGTGCTCCCGCCCCGATGGAATGGTGTGAGCCGCGTCGCTCGCGTGCAGGCCGCTGTCATATGCCGCTTTCCGTACGACAGTTGGACAGGGCACCCCGGCGAGGGGGATGACGAAGCTCACGTCCGTCCGGGGTTTGGGCGGAGGTTGGTGGTGGAGTGGGTCATATGACGCACATCACGGGCGCCCGGCCGGAGATGACCTGGCTCACGCGTCCGGTCGTACGACCCCCAGGATCGGCATCGAGCCGGCGCCCGCGACCGTCACCGTCCGCCCGGGGCGCGGGGCCTGGATGATCGCACCGTCCCCGACGTAGATGGCGACGTGGCTGGCGTCGTCGAAGTAGATGATGAGGTCCCCGGGGCGCATGTCCTGGATGCCGACGCGCTTGAGCTGCTTCCACTGCTCCTGCGAGGTGCGCGGGATGGGGTGGCCGGCCGCCGCCCAGGCCTGGGAGGTCAGGCCGGAGCAGTCGTAGGACTTCGGGCCCTCGGCGCCCCACACATACGGCTTGCCCAGTTGGGCGGCGGCGAACGCGACGGCCTTCTCGCCCTGCGCGGACGCCATGCCGTGGATCTTCTTGAGTATGCCGGTGTCCAGCCACTTCGTCTGCGCCTTCAGCGCGACCTGGTCCTCCAGTTCGGCGAGCCGCTCCCGGTCCTTCTTCTCCAGGGCGGACTCCAGCTTCTCGGCGGCGTCGATCTGCTGCTGGATCTTCTTCTTGGCGGTGGCCTTGGCCTCGCGTTCGTCGTCCAGCTTCCGCCACTGCGCGGACGCGTCGTCGGCGTACGCCTGCAACTGCTCCTGCGTGGTCGTCAGTTCGGTCATCAGCGACCTCGTCGCCCGCTGGCCCTCGAGCACCAGCCCGGCCCCGTCCAGGACCTGCCCGGGATCGTCGCTGAGCAGGAACTGGGCGGTGGGCGGGATGCCGCCGGTGCGGTACTGGGCGCGGGCGGCGGCGCCCGCCTGGTCCTTGAGCTGCGCGAGCCTCCGCTGTCCTTCGTCGATCTTCTTGGCCAGCGCGACGATCTGGGCGGACTGCTGCTTCGCCTTCTCCTCGGCCGCGTTGTAGGCGTCGGTGGCCACGGCCGCGTCGTGATAGAGCTGGTCGAGCTTCTCGCGGACCTTCTCCAGGTCCTTGCTCGGCGGGGGAGTCGGGGACGCGCTCGGAGTGGGCGCCGGCGCGGCGAAGGCCGTGCCGGGCGCCGCCAGCACGGTCACCGCACAGACCACGGTCACGGCGGCCGAGAGGATGCTGCGCTTGCCCCAGCCCATCACATGATCTCCCCAAGCTGATTTACCGTCAGTAACTTACGATGCCGGGGGGATGGTGTCACGTTGCGACACAGAACGACAGAGGTCGGCGACAGAGTGAACTCTTCCCCCGTACCCGCCCCCACCATGACCATCTCCCCGCCGGTGTGACGTACGGCGCACGAGGATCGTTCCGTCTCACCGCCCCCGGACGGGTGATGTCAGCTCCGGGGCGCCAACGCCCCCCACTCCACCGTCACTTCACCCTGCCGCCAGCGCACCGGGCCGTCCGTCACCGGCCAGTCGGCCGTCAGGTCCCGCACCGCGCGCAGCCAGCGCTGCCGGGCGCCGTAGGAGGCGTAGGGCGCGGCGGCGGCCCAGGCGCGGTCGAAGTCGCGCAGGAAGGCGTGCACCGGCTCGCCGGGTACGTTCCGGTGGATCAGCGCCTTCGGCAGCCGCTCGGCGAGGTCGGAGGGCCGCTCCAGCGAGCCCAGCCGGGTGGCGAAGGTGACGGTCCGCGGCCCCTCCGGGCCGAGCGCCACCCAGACGTGCCGCCGTCCGATCTCATCGCACGTGCCCTCGACCAGCAGTCCGCCGCGCGAGCGGCCGCCGGCCGGGGCGAGCCGCGCGCACAGCCGCTCCCAGACGGCGGCGACCTCGGCCTCCTCGTACTGGCGCAGCACATTGGCGGCCCGGATGAGCATCGGCCGCCCGGGCACGGGCACCTCGAAGCCGCCGTGCCGGAAGATCAGCCCCTCGCGCTCGTACGGTCGCGCGGCCGCGACCCGCTCCGGTTCGATCTCGACGCCGATCACGCGCGTGCGGGGCGCGGCGGTGCGCAGCCGGCCGAGCAGTTCCACGGCGGTCCAGGGGGCGGCGCCGTAGCCGAGGTCGATGGCCAGGGGCTCTGCGGCGCGACGCAGATCGGACCCGTGCGTGGCGGCTATCCAGCGGTCCATGCGGCGGAGCCGGTTGGGGTTGGTGGTCCCGCGCGTCACCGTTCCCACGACGGGGGTCCCCCCGCTCGAACGAAGCCGAGAGTGGGGGAGGGGCGCTGCGCGGGCTGTCATGCATACGAGGGTAAGCGGGCCGGTGACCCCCAACTCCGACGGCAATGATTGAGTAAAGCCGCGTGGTGGGGAAATGGCACGGCACCCAGCCGATGTTGCACCTCCCTGGAGGGCGAGGTCGGTCCTCCGTCCGGCATGCCCGCAGCAAGGAGAGGACCGCCAGGTGAGCCAGTACGTCAGCAGGCTCGGGCGACGCTCCCCGTCGGCCGCGTCACGGCTACGACTGCACCGCAGACCCCGTCGCGTCGCCATGCTCTCCGTGCACACCTCCCCGCTCCACCAGCCCGGCACGGGTGACGCCGGCGGCATGAACGTCTACATCGTGGAGCTGGCCCAGCGGCTCGCCGCCCAGGGCGTCGAGGTCGAGATCTTCACCCGGGCCACGGCGGGCGGCCTCGCGCCCACGGTCGAGCTGGCGCCCGGCGTCCTCGTCCGGCACGTCGACGCCGGCCCCTACGAGGGCCTCGCCAAGGAGGACCTCCCGGCCCAGCTGTGCGCCTTCACGCACGGCGTCATGCAGGCCTGGGCCGGTCACCGCCCCGGCTACTACGACCTCGTCCACTCCCACTACTGGCTCTCCGGCCACGTCGGCTGGCTCGCCGCCCAGCGCTGGGGCGTGCCCCTGGTGCACGCCATGCACACCATGGCCAAGGTCAAGAACGCCAACCTGGCGGACGGCGACACGCCCGAGCCCGCCGCCCGCCTCATCGGCGAGACCCAGATCGTGGCCGCCGCCGACCGGCTCATCGCCAACACGGCCGAGGAGGCCGACGAGCTGGTACGGCACTACGCCGCCGACCCCGCGAAGGTCGCCGTCGTCCACCCGGGCGTCAACCTCGACCGCTTCCGCCCCGCCGACGGCCGCGCCGCCGCCCGGGCCCGGCTCGGTCTCCCGCAGGACGCCCTGATCCCGCTCTTCGCCGGCCGCATACAGCCCCTGAAGGCCCCGGACGTCCTGCTGCGCGCGGTCGCGGTGCTGCTGGACGAGCGCCCCGAGCTCCGCTCCCGGATCCTCGTCCCGGTCGTCGGCGGCCCGAGCGGCAGCGGGCTCGCCAAGCCGGAGGGGCTGCAGAAACTCGCCGCCCGGCTCGGTATCGCCGATGTGGTGCGCTTCCGCCCGCCGGTCGGGCAGGAACAGCTCGCGGACTGGTTCCGGGCCGCGTCCGTGCTGGTCATGCCGTCCTACAGCGAGTCCTTCGGGCTGGTCGCCATCGAGGCCCAGGCGGCCGGCACGCCGGTGCTCGCGGCCTCGGTCGGCGGACTGCCGGTGGCCGTGCGCGACGGCGAGACCGGCTTCCTCGTGAGCGGCCACCATCCCGCCGACTACGCGCGCGTGCTGGGCCGTTTCGTCGACGAGCCGTCCCTCCCGGCGAGCATGGGCGCGGCCGCCGCCCGGCACGCGCAGTGCTTCGGCTGGGACCGCGCGGCCGCTGAGACCGCGGACGTCTACACGGCCGCGACCCAGTCCCACCGCCGTCGCGTACGCTCCCACCATGGGTGATGGTCAGAAGGCGGCCGGGCAGGTCCTGGAAGGCGTCCTGAAGGACGCCGAACTGGAGTGGGAGAGTCCCGAGCCCGGAAACTACGTGGTCAAGCTCCCCGGCACCCGCAAGCTCTCCACGACGGTCTCCTTCCTCGTCGGCCGCCACTCCCTCTCCCTGAACGCCTTCGTCGTCCGTCACCCGGACGAGAACGAGGCGGGCGTCCACCGCTGGCTCCTGGAGCGCAATCTCAAGCTGTACGGCGTGAGTTACGCCGTCGACCGCCTCGGCGACATCTACGTCACCGCGCGCCTGCCCCTCGCCTCCGTCACCCCCGACGAGATCGACCGCCTCCTCGGCCAGATCCTGGAAGCGGCCGACGGCGCCTTCAACACCCTGCTGGAGCTGGGCTTCGCCTCCTCCATCCGCAAGGAGTACGCCTGGCGGGTGTCCCGGGGCGAGTCCACGCGCAACCTGGACGCGTTCAGGCATCTGATCGAACGCCCGGCGGACTGACTTCCGTACGACCTCTTCCCTCTCCGGCGGTGGCAGTGGCATGCTCACGGCCGACGCACTCCTGAACGTCATTCATATACATGAATATGAAGGGGCGGGTGGACATGAGCAGCACGCACCTCACGAGACGGACCCTGCTGGCCGGTGCCACGGCCGTGGCGCTCGGCTCGACCACAATCGGGACGCCGGTCAAGGCGGCAGCCGCCGAACAAGCCCAAGTGCCGGACATCTGGCGTGAGTTCACCCGGTCGCCGTTCACCCACCCCCAGATCCCCTACGTCGGCCGGGCCGGCTGCCGAGGCGGAGCCGCGCGCTTCCCCCGTCCCCGGGTCGTCGCCGACGTCACCGACCACGGCGCCGTACCCGACGGCACCACCGACTGCGCCCCCGCGATCAACCGTGCCATCGCCGCCGCCGGACGGGCCGGCGGTGGCACGGTCACCATCCCGCCCGGCACCTTCCGCATCGACGACCTGATCCACATCGGGGACTCGGGCGTCGTCCTGCGCGGCGCGGGCAGCGGCCGTACGACGCTGTACGCGACGAAGTCCCTCACCGAGCTGATCGGCGTCTACGGCTCCCGCTACGGCGGCGACAAGTCGGCCTGGTCCTGGGCGGGCGGTCTGATCTGGCTGGCACCGAAGGCGCGTTGGGACTCCCTGGTGGCCGCGATCCGGTCCCGGGCCTGGCCCTTCGAGGGCTGGACCGGCAACAAGCGGGACGAGTGGACGGCGCTGACGGCGGTGGAACCGGCCCGGCAGGGCTCGTGGACGGTCACCGTCGCCGATCCGGAGGGGCTGCACCCCGGCCGGCTCGTCCTGCTCCGCCTCGCGGACGACCCCGCGCACACCCTCCTCCAGCACATGGCGGGCGGCGGCCCGGGCCCGGCGTCCTACTACTGGGACGACAAGACCAAGCTGCTGTCGTACGTCCCCTACGAGTGGCCCGTGCGCATCGCCCGCGTCCGGGGCCGCCGGATCGCCCTCGAACGGCCCCTCCCGCTCGACATACGCCCCGAGTGGAACCCGCAACTGACGACCCACGTCCCCGAGTTGACCGGCTCCGGTGTCGAGGGACTGACCCTCCGGGCGGTCGAGACCCCGCAGTCCCCGCATCTGCTCGACAAGGGCTACAACGGTGTGGTCCTGCAGTGTGCGTACGACTGCTGGGTGGACGACGTCACGGTCACGAACGTCGACAACGGCTTCGGCCTGGTCGCCGCCTCCTCCTGCACCCTGCGCCGCACCCGGGTCGCCGGCCGTGGCTCGCACCACCCGTACTTCTGCCGCGAGGGCTCCCACGACAACCTGATCGAGGACTTCACCATCGAACAACGCACGGTCCCGGCCCCGCCGAACACCCAGCTCCACGGCATCAACGTCGAGGGACTCTCCTCCTACAACGTCTGGTCGCGCGGCCGGATGCAGATGGGCACCTTCGACAGCCACCGCGGCCTGCCCTTCGCCAATGTCCGCACGGACATCACGGTGAACAACAACGGCCGGCACGGCGGAGACGCCAACGCCGGGCCGCTGTTCGGCGCCCGCTTCACCCACTGGAACATCAGGGTCACCAACGGCCGCGCGGGCCTGATGAAGATCGACGGACTCGCGCCCTGCTCCGCGACGGTCGGCGTCAACGAGGTCACCGAGTTCGACCAGATCGACGTACCGGACTTCACCGGTGATCTGCACGCGCGCCTGGAGTTGTACCCCACGACGGACGCGGTCCGGCCCCGCAACCTGCACGAGGCGCAACGGGACCTGTGACTCAGGTGCGGCGCAGGGCGTCGTAGCCGACGAACGTGAACATGCGCCCACCACGGGGAAGTTGGCGGGGCACGCCGGTGAACCGGTGGGCGCCCACGGCCTGGACGAGACCGGGTTCGGACACCCACAGCCGCTCGAACCCGCGCTCCTCCAGCCAGGCGCACACCCGCGGGACGAGGTCGGGAGCCTTGCGGTTGCGGGTCCACACCACCGTGCCGCCGGTCCGGCACAGGCGGGTGGCGTGGTCGAGGGTGCGTTCCACGTCGGCGTCCGTGATGTTGCCGAGGACACCGCAGAACAGCACGAGGTCGGCGGGCGCCACGTCCAGGTAGTGGTCGGTCGACGCGGCATCGCCCACGACGACCTCGACCCCCGGGAGCCCGGCGGCCTCGGCCGCGCGCCGGGCCGCCGCGGCGTTCCGCTCGTCCAGTTCCACCAGCCGCGCCCGCACGTCGTGCCGCCGCGGGTGCCCGGTGAGCGCGCCGATCAGATCGCGCCCCTGCCCGGCGCAGACGCTCAGCGCGGTGAGCGGGCCCGCGGGCGCGTGGTCGAGGGCGTCACGGATACGGTCCTGGACGGTCGCCAGCCTCTGGACGAAGGGGGAGTCCGCCCTGTCGTACGTGTCGTGCCACGCATGCCAGTCCATACGCGGAGCGTACGGCGATCACCCGCGCGCCGTCCGGGAAAACCGTCCCGGCGTGACTCCCACCAACTTCCGGAAATGCCGCGTCAGATGGGACTGGTCGAAGAACCCCGTCGCCGCGGCCACCTCGCCCGGCGAGCGGCCGTCGAGCAGGAGGCGGCGGGCGCGGTCGATGCGGCGGGAGTTGAGGTACTGGTGCGGGGCGATGCCGTAGGCGGTGCTGAACGCCCGTACCAGATGGGCGGGATGGGCGTGCACGAGGCGCGCCGCCTGGTCGAGGGTGAGGCCGTCCACCACGTGCTCGTCGAGGAGTTCGCGCAGGCGGCGGGCGAGCGCGGGGTCGGGACGCGGGGGCGCCGGCGCCGCCGACGGCCGTAGATGCGTGCGCAGCCGTTCGCCGACGAAGGTCAGCAGGCTCTCGGCCTCCAGCTCGTCGCCGGGCCGGGCGAGAGCGGAGTGCAACTGGCCGACGCGCCGCCGCAGCTCCGGATCCCGCAGATCGGGCGTGTCGACGGCACGCCCGATGAGATCCTCGCCGAGCCGGCTGCTGTCGAGGTAGACGACCCGCTTGCGGAAGCCGTCCGGGGTGGCCGGGGAGCCGTTGTGCGGCACGTGCGGCGGGAGCAGCGTGACCGTGTCGTGCGGGGTGCCGTGCTCGTGCCGGTCCAGGTCGTACCGTACGGCGCCGTCGTCCACGATGAGCAGCGTCCAGGCGTCGTGGACGTGCATCGGATAGGCGTACTCGGTGAAGTGGGCGTGGAAAACCTCGGTGACGCCCGGGACGCTGGGGCGCCACGCGCTGACTTCCTGGCGGGCGGCCATGCAAAGAACGTACAAGACCGCGCCCCAAGGCGGTCGGCAGTCTCATTCCATGAGCACTGAACCCATCCGTTTCGACACGAAGATCGCCGTGCTGCTGCGCGAGGACCTGGAGCCCTGGCAGCGGCTCAACGTCACCGCGTTCCTGGTCAGTGGCCTGGGCGCGACGGTCCCCGAGGTGATCGGCGAGCCGTACGAGGACGCGGACGGGGTGGCGTACCTGCCCATGTTCCGTCAGCCGGTGCTGGTCTTCGAGGGCTCGAAGGAGACCCTGAAGGCGGCCCACGGCAGGGCGCTGAGCCGCGCCCTGCCCCGTGCCGTCTTCACCTCGGACCTGTTCGCCACGGGCAACGACAGCGACAACCGCGCGGCGGTCCGCGCCGTGCCGACAGCGGAGCTGGACCTGGTGGGGCTGGCGGTGTACGGCCCCCGGAGCGGCGTGGACAAGGTCCTCAAGGGCGCACGGATGCACCCCTGAGGCTCCGGGTCACGGTCAGTCGAACATGCCGGGCTGGTAGTCGCCGGCGGGCTGCTGGACGATGACGTTGACGCGGTTGTAGGCGTTGATCAGGGCGATCAGCGCGACGAGCGCGGCGAGCTGGTCCTCGTCGTAGTGCTTGGCGGCGTTCGCCCAGACCTCGTCCGGGACGCCGCCGGCCGCGTCGGCGATACGGGTGCCCTGCTCCGTCAGCTCCAGCGCGGCCCGCTCGGCCTCGCTGAACACCTTGGCCTCCCGCCAGGTCGCGACCAGGTTCAGCCGCTGCGCCGTCTCGCCGGCGGCCGTCGCGTCCTTGGTGTGCATGTCGAGGCACATCCCGCAGCCGTTGATCTGGCTGGCCCGGATCTTCACCAGCTCCTGCGTCGCGGCCGGCAGGGTGGAGTCCGTGACCACCTTCCCCGCCGAGTTGATGTACCTGAAGAACTTGCCGGTGACCGCGTTGGTGAAGATGTTGAGGCGAGCGTCCATGATGTCCTCCCGTGTCGTCTTTCGTCGGCTACACCTCCCTGACGGATCCCTCCGGGGAGATGTGACGGGGGCGAGAGTGACCTGCGTCACCGACTCGTCCGGGGATGGGCTCGCCAGGGGCGCGCATTCATCCGTGAACGGAATCTGCACAGTGCGTACGCATCCGCGGGTCGTGCGGGTTCCGTTGGTGTGGAGATGTCCCGCTCGGCGCGGCCGTGGCAAGAGCTGTGGTCTGCCTGTGCGGCGCGACATGTGGAGGAACTGGCCCCAACGCGTGACCGCGCCCGCACGGATGCGTCATCCAGGGCGCTCAACTGACCCGGTGCGGGCGCCGGTTGACTGGCTGCCCGGCACGCTCCGTGGTTTGATCGCTCGCACCGCCGGATTGCGCCAGGTGTCCTGAAAGGGACGGCGTACGCCTGCGGTTGCGGCCCGATCGTCAGTCCCCAGCGGGCCGCTTCCCCCTTGGACCATGTGGACCATCCATGCGAAGGGCAGTTTCATCATGAACGCCGCTCACCAGATCCAGACCGTCGAGATCTCCGACGCCGACCTCGACACCGTCTCCGGTGGCCTGGCCCCCGAGGCCAGCCTCACCGCCGACTCCACGACCCTGGACAGCGCCGCCGCGCTGTCCCAGCTCGGCGCCGTCCAGGGCGAGGTGCTGGGCGCCCTCTCCCAGCCCCACCAGATCGGCGTCAACCTCACCATCTGAGATTGCTGATCGCTCCGATCACCGCACCGGGCCCCTTGCCGGAGAACTTCCCGGCAAGGGGCCCGGTCGTGCGCGGGACGTGCTTGCCGGGCGTCCAGTCCCTCAGGCGGCGCTGACCTCCGGCTCGGAGTCGTCCGTCCTCGGGGCCGCCACCGCCGGGCTCTCCTTCGGCAGCCCCCGCATGAGCAGCCCGTACCCCAGCCCGGCGACCGTCCCCACCGCCGCGCACATGCCCCACAGCCACTCCGCGCCCAGCCGGTCGATGACCGCGCCGGACATCAGCGGGGCGACCAGCGCGGCGACCGACCAGGACAGCGTGTACACGCCCTGGTAGCGGCCGCGCCCGTGCACCGGGGACAGCCGGACCACGAGTCCGGTCTGGGTCGGCGCGTTGACGATCTCGGCGAGGGTCCAGACGCACACGGTGACCATGAAGACGCCGACCGAGCCGGCGAAGGCGGTGAGCCCGAAGCCGTAACCGGCGAGCAGCGACGAGACGATCAGCAGGGTGCGCGGATCGCGGTGCTCGATGAACCGGGTGACCGGGATCTGCAGGGCGACGATCAGGATGCCGTTGACGGCGATGGCGACGCCGTAGTCGGCGGGCGAGAACCCGGCCCGCCCCATGGCCACCGGCAGCCCCACCGACCCCTGCTGGAAGATGAGGGCGACCAGGAAGGACAGCCCTACGACGGCCATGTACCGCCCGTCCCGCAGCACGGTGCCGAGGCTGACGGCGCCGTCCTTCTCCTTCACCGGTGCCGTCGGCCGGGACTCGGGCACCTTGAGGAAGACGACGAGTGCGCAGGCCAGGGTCATCCCCGCCTCGATGAGGAAGCCCGCGAGATAGCTGAACTCGGCTATGAACCCGGCGGCCATGGAGGAGACGGCGAACCCGAGGTTGATGGCCCAGTAGTTGAGGGAGAAGGCCCGCACCCGGTCCTCGGGCCGGACGATGTCGGCCATCATCGCCTGTACGGCGGGCCGGGAGGCGTTGGAGGCCATGCCGACGAGGAAGGCGACGCCGGCGATGGCGAGGGGGCCCGTCATGAAGCCGAGCACCGCGACGGAGACGGCCGTGGCCGACTGGGCGATGAGCAGCGTCGGCCGCCTGCCGAGCCGGTCGGCCATGACCCCGCCCCCCAGTGAGGAGACGACCCCGCCCAGCCCGTGCAGAGAGGCGACGAGACCGGCGTAGGAGGCGGAGTAGCCGCGGTCGAGGGTGAGGTAGAGGGCCATGAAGGTGGCCACGAACGCGCCGAGCCGGTTGACGAGGGTGCTGGTCCACAGCCACCAGAACTCACGGGGGAGCCCGGAGACGGACTCCCGGGCGGCACGTCGGAAACGGGCGGCGGACATGACAAGACCCCCCACGGATCGAAGGACGCCCCGGTGGGGGCGCGGCAAGCGGTACTGGGCGTAGCGGTAAGCGGCTCAAGCGGTAGGCACAACTTACATAAGGGGTCTGTCGTGGGCCACTCGATTAACAGATGCCGTCAACAGTCCACCCACTGGCCGGGCCGGGCATGTGCCCGAAGCGGTGGATTACGCTCTGTCCCATGGCCGACGCACCGTACAAGCTGATCCTCCTCCGCCACGGCGAGAGCGAGTGGAACGCGAAGAACCTGTTCACCGGCTGGGTGGACGTCAACCTGAACGAGAAGGGCGAGAAGGAGGCAGTCCGCGGTGGCGAGCTCCTGAAGGACGCCGACCTCCTGCCCGACGTGGTCCACACGTCCCTCCAGAAGCGCGCGATCCGCACGGCCCAGCTGGCCCTCGAGGCCGCGGACCGCCACTGGATCCCGGTCCACCGCAGCTGGCGCCTGAACGAGCGCCACTACGGCGCCCTGCAGGGCAAGGACAAGGCGGCCACGCTGGCCGAGTTCGGCGAGGAGCAGTTCATGCTCTGGCGCCGCTCCTACGACACCCCGCCGCCGCCGCTCGCGGACGACTCGGAGTTCTCCCAGTTCGACGACCCGCGCTACGCCACGCTCCCGCCGGAGCTGCGCCCGAAGACGGAGTGCCTGAAGGACGTCGTCCACCGGATGCTTCCGTACTGGTTCGACGACATCGTCCCCGACCTGCTGACCGGCCGCACGGTCCTGGTCGCGGCCCACGGCAACTCGCTGCGCGCCCTGGTCAAGCACCTGGACGGCATCTCCGACGCCGACATCGCGGGCCTGAACATCCCGACGGGCATCCCCCTCGTCTACGAACTCGACCCCGACTTCAAGCCGCTCACCCCCGGCGGCAGGTACCTCGACCCCGAGGCGGCCGCGGCGGCGATCGAGGCGGTCAAGAACCAGGGCAAGAAGAAGTAGAAAAAGCGATCATGCCTCCCACCTGCGCCAACGGCGCGGATGGGAGGCATTTTCACGGCCTGGGACCTCTCTGGCACCTCTAGTACGGCCTTCGTCATGCGCGCCGCATGCGTTTCTTCGTCGATCGGTACAGCCGGAACGAGCCGAACGAGAGGAACAGCATCCGTAGTGTCGGGTCTCCGCGTCGTAGCCGGGATTGTCGATACACGTCCTGCGAAGCGATGTCCTTGACCCACGAGAAGCCGTTGGCGTCCTGGAAAGCGATACCACGGGCGAGGGTGCGCCGGCCGTTCATGTATCGCGGTACTTCCAAGGTGATCTCCTCGTCCTTCAGCACCATCGGCACGTTGGAGGGCAACCGCTCGATGCCCCCGGCACCCTCGTACAGCGCATCGACGTAGAGGATGGGGCGGTCAGCGGTGTTGCGGACATGGATGCGGATGAAGCTACCTTCATCGTTGGCATCCCGCTGCGCCCATGTGACGACCTTCGGGGCTTCGTTCCACATCCTCCTTCTTCTTGTCACGCAGGAGGATGTGGAAGCCCATGAGGAGGGAGCCGCCTGTGAGTAAGGCGCTGAGCCATGCGGGGACCGTGCCCCATTCCAACCCGTTCATGGCTGCGTCTTGCGTCGCCTACGTCGTACAGAAACGTGAGTTGAGCGTCTTCTGAGCCGCAGGAGCGAACCCCTGAAGTCTTTAAGCCTTCTTGTAGTGCGCAGTGACGTCGTGCCGGGTATCAGCGTTTCCGACAGAGACAATGATGGGGGCGCCGGACTTACTGGGCTTGACCACGGAGACGGGGCCAATGCCGCTTGGCACGCCCGATGCGGGGCCGGTGGCGCTGGAGGAGTATTCGATGACTTCGCTGTTCACGCCGCAGTACAGGGAAGCGAAGGTGCCCGGCGTGGCCGATGTGCTCGTTGCGGTGAGATAGGGACCGCCAGGCAGGCGGGACGACCCCTCGGAGGGATTCTCCGGCCAGGCGGCAGTGACCTGGAGTTGGACTGCGTGCGGGCTGTCTGGGCGGATAACCAAGAGCCCGCACTTGTGGCCGGTGACGTAGGCGATGAGGTAGTCCGGCCCGCTGCGAACCTGGGCAATGACCCGGCTGCTAGCCGGTGACAGTACCGGGTTGGCTGTATCGGAGACCTTGCCTGTGAGATCGACACGGGGCAGGGAGCTCAGGGGGGTACCCTGCGCCGAAGCGCTCCGGGTGGGGCTTGCGGCCCCGCCCGAAGACGCCGAGCACGCGACGCTGGCGAGGGAAACGGCAATGCCGATAACAACGAATTGAGTTGTACGGATCACCGTCACTCGTCTTCCCTTCCTTACACTGTCACGCCGTGATTAGTCGTTCCACTGGTTAAAGCATACGCCGACCGGCTTCAGGACCTTCCCGGTACCGATCTTCTTCCCGTCGACGATGCTGCTCTCGTCGAAGCCGTAGAGGTCGTACAGCGGATATGCCTCGATCGTCCCAAACTTTCCCTTGGGGACATCGAAAGCAGTTTGGTCTGTGACCGTGTACGTGCGGGTCACATCGAAGCCCATGCCGGCACTGACCGCGCCGGCCGAGATGCTTGCAGTAGCGCTCCACTTCGTGGCCACGGACTTCTGAACAGACATGGTCAGGGTGGTCTTCCCCGCGCCAGAGGTCTTCTGGATGACGTTCGTTCCGCACTGCTCGCCCTGGTAGACCCGGCCCGTGGCCTTCACCCAGTCGGCCCTTGGCTGCATCAGTTTGCCAGCGGTGGGGGTCAGGGCGGTGACACCGCCCCGCTTCACGATGGTGTGCGCGGTCGGGGTGAACAGCCCGGGGTCACTGGTGGCGGCCGGGGCGGCGTGGTGGTCAGCCACGGGTGCGGCCTGGGCGGTACCGGCTCCGATGACGCCCAGAGCCAGTGCGCCAGTGATTGCCGTTATTGCAATTCTCCTGTTCACAGGAAATCCCCCTCAGTGTTCCCACCTCCCCCGAATGGGCGGTGGCTACGGAATTGAACCTACACAGGGGACGGCCTGCTTGAGGGTGCGTGAACGATCTTCTGAGCTAAACCTGAGGTTTCCGAACCTGCTTCAATCTGGTCAGCCGAATACTCTTCCTCTCGCTTTTGGCCGAAACAGCTCAACCAGCGGCCCTTGCATGTGGGCAAAATGGAGCACAACAAGACAGTCGAGAAAATCGAGTGTCTGAATACGCTCGGGAAAGGTCGGTGCAATCCCACTGAAGGTCCCGCGGCAACGCGATGGGTCCCGCTCCTCCGGTGAGGTGCGGGACCCATCGTGCGGTCGGCTCAGAAGGGGAGCTCCGACCTCGTGGCTCCTCGCTTGATGGCTATGACCTGTTCGTGGAAGTCGCGTGAGGCGGCTTCGCGGGGGTACCGGGACCTGAGTTCCTTGTCTAGCTCGTCGGCGACTTAAGGACGGCAGGGGTTCGCACCTAAAGGATCAGCGTGGAGAAGGTGGGCGAAGCGCTTTGCTGAGAGCGTTCCGAGCGCGCTCACGGCTGCTCGGCATGAGGTGGGCATACACCTTCAGTGTCAGGCCCGGATCGGAGTGCCCGAGGTACTCGGCAAGGGCCTTGATGCTCTCTCCGGCGTCCAGAAGAACGGACGCGTAGAAGTGCCGCAGTGCGTGCATGCCGTGCTCGCGGGCGGCGGCGTGCTCGCGGCTCTTGGCCCTGGGGATGACGCCTGCCTTGGCGAGCGCGGGCTTCCAGTGGTCTTCGTTCAGGGACGTACGCCAGACGTGCCCGCCGTTGGGGCCCGTGAAGATGAGCCGCCGGGTGACCGGCTGGCCGTTCGCCCGCATCCACGGGAGTTTGATCTCCACGGGCGGGAACCGCTTGATGTGCTCCTGTAGCGCCTCTGCCACGGGATCGGGCAGCGGCACGTCACGGAGCTTGCCGCCCTTCGGTGGCGCGAACACGGCCTTGCTCAGACTCAGCTTGAGTTGCTGCACCACGTGCACGGTGCCGCTGTCGAAGTCGATGTCATCGACGGAGAGGCCGAGGATCTCGCCTTGCCGCAGGCCGCATCCGGCGCCCACGTCGACCATGGGCCGGAAGCGCTCGACCATGGCGCCGCGTACGGCGAAGACACGCTCAGGCTCCCAGGGGACGACGCGGCGCGTGCCCATGGCCGGCGGGGTGACCGTGCGCGAGTTGCAGGGGTTCCGGCGTAGGCATCCGTCCTCTACGGCGGCGGAGAGCACGGCGCGGACGTTGGAGAAGATGACGCGGGCGTACGAGCCGGACATGCCGGTCTCTTCGAGCTGTGTCACGAACTCGCGGATGTGGCTCGGCTGGAACGACCCGAGCTGACGCGACCCGATGCGAGGGAAGGCGTGCAGCTTGAGCTGAGACTCCATGGACGCACGGGTGTTGGGGTCGCCGCTCTGGCTCGCGAGCCACTTCTCAGCGAACTCCTCGAACGTCTTGCTTGTGCAGGCCGGTCGTAGCGTCCTATAGCTAGATGCCTTCCAAGCGGGGGCGACGCGAGGCCGCCCTGGATTGCCGCCCGCGGCACTACTGGGTACTGGGTAGTGGATCGCGTCCCATGAAGTGGTGTAGCCGGGCAGGGTCCCGGAACGCGCGAGTGTCTGCCATGGCCGAAGTCCTCAACCGCAAACCGACTGCGGATGACCGCCGCCGGCTTCCCCACCGGAACCGAATCAACTCGACCAGCAATTACACCATTTGGTGGGACGTGATCCGGAACATCCTCACGTACTGGGCGACCGCGGTGGCGCAGAAGCGCTGGTGATGGACACGGGCGGAGCTCGCTCCGGTACCGAAGTGATAGCGGATCAGCCTCGGTTCGCCTTCGGTTGGGCCACGGAACGAACTCGGCATCCCGAATGGCATACCGCCGTCCGGGGAACGGCCCCTACTCACGGGGAGATCTGTCCGGAAATCGATGTTTGAGGCAGAGTGATTCGCGCTCTAAAGCCGGGTCGGGGCGCTGACCTGCGCTCACCGACCCAGAATGACGCGGTCGCGACAAACCTCTACCCTCTGTGCTGGCCGGATCCGGTTCACGGACCGTCCGAACATCGATCCCAGGGGGGTTCTCATGAGCTGGTTCATCGCTGCGCTCAAGAAGTACGCGGTCTTCAGCGGGCGGGCGCGCCGCAAGGAGTACTGGCTGTTCTTGCTGTTCACGTACATCACCTTCGCGGTGCTGGGCATCATCGGCACCGTGGCCGGCAAGCCGGTCGCCATCGGCCTCGTCGGCGTCGCCTACCTCTTCTTCCTGCTGCCGGCCTGGGGCGTCGGCGTGCGCCGGCTGCACGACACGGGACGCTCGGGCTGGTGGCTCCTGTTCGGGATCGTCCCGCTCGTCGGCGGTATCACCCTGCTGGTCTTCTTCTGCACGGACAGCGAGTCGGGGACCAACAAGTACGGCCCGAACCCCAAGGAGATCCAGGCGTTCGCATAAACGCCCGGGGCCGTGCGGTCCGGATCGCCGAACGAACCGGTGTACATGGCACATTGACCCCCTAGCCTCGATCTTGCATGAGGGTTCGTCAGCTTGCTGGCGGACCCTTTCTGCTCGTTCAGTGTGGAGATTTCCGCTTGCGGGCATGCTGATGGCCCGGCTCACGCGCTGCGCTGAGCGCACCCTGGATCGGCCACCACGGTCCTGGTGCTGGCTGGCTATCGGGCGGCCCCTCCCTTGTGGCGCCCGTCCGCAGGTCAGCGTGGGTCTGCCTGGGGAATCAAGCCGAGTAACTCTGAGGCGAAGCCGATCACGGGGTGGCCGAACTCAAGGAGCCCCATCAGCCGACACCCCACTACCCAGTAGACGCCCCAGTAGCGCGCTCAGAAGGCCTCTACCGGGGCGTTCCTACTGGGGACCCCACTACCCAGTAGCCGCCCACGGCGCCGACGTGGCGAACAGGGAGGGCGGCCGAAGGTCGTCCGCCCGAAGGGCGGTCCTTCTTGTTCTTCCCGAGACGAGGGCGCGCGCTCGGGAGCTCTCCCAACTCCGCTCGGCGGGGAGGTGCGCTTGTCGCATTGCTTGTCGTCTCCCTTGTCGTGCGGCTTGTCGCTTGTCTTGTCTTGTCGCTTGTCGCGCCCCAGGTCAGGGCCGGTTTCGGGCGGCGGCAAGCCGATGAGTGGTGCTTGTCTTCCGGGGGGCCGACAAGCATCGGCCAGCCGCAGGGGAGGGAGTATCGCGGTGCGCTGACGCGCGAGCGATAGTGGGCCCGGCCGGCGCCCCGTCGAAGGTGCCCAACGGGCCGAATCCCTGACGTTCCAGGCGCGATGTCGTCAGGGGCAGCCGATCGTCACGTCGCCGCACCGACCACCCGTGCCAGGTACTTGTCGAAGAGATCTGCCTTGTAGAGGAGCCCGCTGTACTCGACGGGGATCCGGTACCCGTTGACTTCGGCGGTAGGCGTGCCCGGCCCGGCGTGCCCGTTGTAATGCCCAGCGGCATCGAACACCTTCTCGGAGGAATCCACGAAATCTCGGTACTTCATGGACTTCACCGCGGTGTCGAAGGACGGGCTTCGTAGGCCCTTCACCTTGCTCGCCAATTGCAGCAGGCGCGCGTCGGTGAACCCGTCGACCTCTTCGGAAGGCTGGTTCTGGTAGAGGACGGCGTGGTACTCGGCGAACTTCCCTTTCTCCACCGCCGCGCGCAGCGCGTTGACCGCCTTCTTCGACCCGTTTCCTTCCAACCGTCCGTCCAGAAACGACGCCATCGTGTACTCGACCTTGACCTTGCGCCGCAGGATCCACTTGGTCAGGACCGGGCCGCCGCCCGAGGTCTCGAATTGCTTGCAGTACGGGCAGCGCGGGTCTTCGTAGAGGTGCACGGTAGTCCGCGCCTGGGGATCACCCACCAAGACGCTCGTGCCGTCCGGTTCCACCTGCTCGGGCACGTCAGCCGACCTGGCGTAATTGGCCTTGCCCGAGACTTGTTGTCCGCCGTCGGCGGCTGTCACCGGGTGCCGAGACCCGCAGCTCACCACGGTCGCACCGAGCACGCCTGTCAACACGGCTACCGTCAGCCGTCTACCCCCACGCGTCAACTGCATCATGCCCCCACTGCGTGTCATGGAATGGAAGGGGAGAGTAAGGCATCCGCTCCAGGACCAGGGCGGTGGGGGGTCTTCCGTGGTGCTCAGTTGCTGCCACAGGTTCCCTACGTGTTCCGGTGGGAACCCTTCGCCGTCCAGAGGCTGTTTGCGTGCGACATCACGCCTGGAATCTGAGTAACGCAGTGGTCACCCATGGGTTTAGCCGCTATCAAGGTCGCTAACGTTAGCGACTCCTGCCGCTATCGATAGCGGCAGGTCGGGCCTCATGGCTGGGACCTGTCTGGAACCTCCGAGGTCAACAAGCGACGACAGACAACGACCAACAACAACCGCCCAGTCGCAGGTCAGTTGAGGTGCCGGCCCCACTGACCAGCGCCAAAAATCGGGCGGTCGAAACCCAGGGCAAGAAGAAGTAATCGCCCACGCGTAAGCCCCCTACCTGCGGTTCCTCCGTGGGTAGGGGGCTCGTTGCTGTGCTGGGGCCGTCTTGGGGCCGTGGGACTTAACGCGGAACGTGCCACAACCGTGCCAGATGGTGCGGGAACCACGGGGAACACCGGGGAGCTAACCGCCCGGCCACCAGGCACCGACATTCCTGCGACGCAGGTCAGCCCCACAGTGAGCCCTCAGTCACCTTAGTTAGGCCGAAAGAGCGGAGGGCGTCGCTCCCCTCGCGAACGTGACTGCATGGAGTCACCTGCATGCATAAAGTGATGCCCGCTGGGAGTCGAGTAGCGGCTTCCGCTTGAGCAGGGGAGAATGACATGCCATCCATTGCCCGGACCCTTGGGGCGGTCGGTGTCGGTGCCGTGCTTGCGCTCGGCGTCACACAGTCCGCGTCGGCAGCGGAAGGACAGCTGATCATCGGCAGCACGACGTACAACAACCCCAGCGGCTGCTACATGGTGGGGAGCCTTCCGAAACAGGTGCAGAATCACACCAATGGCATCGCGTACATCTTCAGCACCAACAATTGCACGGGGTTCGTGATTCAGACTCTGACGCCCGGCACGAGCGCCCCCGACTACTACGGATACAGCGTGTACGTGGGGTAGGCCCCGCCTGCTCGCCGTGAACCGCCCGACGCTGGCCTCCACCAGCAGCACGGCCCCGGCCTGGGAGACCACCTAAGTGCCGCCGCCCTCGATGCCGACACGCGGGTGGGACCCGATACGCTTCTTCATCTGGAAAGTGCTTCTCTCCTGGCAGCCAACAGGACCCTCAGTAAGTCCTATCATTGCAGGTCAGGAGCACTTTCTGCGTTTTTGGCCAACCCTCGAACAGGCCATCTCGCGAAAGCGTGAGGTTAGCTTCCCAAGCTGAGGGCTCAGGCATCGTTCTCACGTGCTGGCCGTCTCCGCTTGCTCTTGTCCACGGCACTCGCAGCGTGGTGAAGGCCGGTGGGGGTACAGCGAGACACACGCGCGCCTGGTCGGTCGGCGCACCCGCAATCGTGGCTGACTGTCGTCGGCTGAGGTTCAGACGGGGGCATCGAAGGTGCCGGGCCGGCGCGCCAAAGCTGGGCCGTCCCCGGGCCGTCCGAGGACGCTCGACAGTGGCCAATGACGACCAACGACGACCACCACGCACACGAGTCCACCACCCCTCACCAGCAAGAACGCAGGCCACCAAGCTCCCCGGCAAGACCCAGGGCAAGAAGAAGTAAGCGCCCACGCGTAAGCCCCCTACCTGCGGTTTCTTCCGTGAGTAGGGGGCTTGGTGCTGCGTGGCCAGCGGCCTCGTGATGATCGGCAAGGCGGTGCTGGTGATATTGCACAAGCCGGAGCATGAGAAGACCTGACCAACCTGCCGTAGGCCGCAGTACGTCGGCTACCGCGCTGCGACGATCTCCTCGACCGCGCCGAGGAGCAGGTGCCACGGGTACTCCTTCGGCTTGCCCGGAGCTGCACACGAGCCCACCGCCCCTGAACAGCCAAAACCCAGCTCACCAAGATCCTCGGCAAGATCCACGGCAAGAAGAAGCAGCTCTTCCTGGCCGACTCGGACCTAGCGTGCCCGACGGGTCGGCACAGTCCCGGCGACTCTCCCGGCTACGCTCTCGCGGGAGCGCCCCGCGGCGCGTGGCTGCGGGGCGCCTTATGGGGTTTAGTCGATCTTCTGCCCGTCGTACGTACCGCCCTTGCAGGTGTTGTCCGCCAGATCGGCCGTTCCGCCGCCCTGCCTGCACTGAGAGGGGGTGACGTAGGATGGGGCACCCTGTGCAGTGGCGGCGGTGGCGGTGGCGGCGCCTGTGAGGCCCAGTCCGGCGAGGGCTGCCGTGGCGATGACGGCGGCGAGGATTCGTCGAATGCGCATGTGGTTCCCCTTTCACGGATTGCCTCGGTGGGGCCACTAGTCAGCTTGATCTTCACCCATGTGGGTGGCACGTCATGCTGCGCCATTCGGGTGGCAGTGCTGTCGGGTGCGGGGTCGGTGACGCGACCCCAGAGCAGCAGGCCGCGTCGGTCAGCGGGTGCGGAGACTGCTGGTGTACACGTCCGTACGGTTCTGCGGTGCGCCGGAGTGGGTCTCGGTGAGCACCGCCCGTACTCCCTTGCCGTCTGCCACCAGGCCTTGGTAGTCGCCGAGGAAATAGCCCCGGAGAACGGCGCCTGCAGCCAGTCGAAGACTCGCGAGATCCGTCGTTCGGTGGTGGTGTCGCCCGGCTTGAGGAAGCGCAGGTCGTAGTAAGTGAGCGCGACCGAGCCCCGTTCGGCGACCGCGATCGACGGTGAGAAGGCCGGAACTCCCTTGGGGCTGATCAGCTCCGGGTCGACGTACGCATGGGACGCACCTGCCTTCCGGGTTGGTCGTGCGGTCCTGGTCCCGGCGGGCCGGATCCACGCGGTAAGGCCGCCTGGCGACGCTCGGTGAGTGGTGCCCGGCCGGCGCACAGACTGACCGCACGATTCTGCGTCGCATCCATCGAGCCGCACCGGGACATGGTCGCCAGGCCGAAGGAGAGGGCCCCGGACCGGATGAGGCGCACTCGGACCTCCACTCGCAGGCCACTCACTCCAGCGTCGCATCCTCTCCTCCGCCCGTCCTGGGCACCCGGGGGGCGGCCGCGCTGAGTAACCGCGATCGCGCGAAGCCTGTCGCCCGCAGGACAGGGACGCTTCCGTGCCTGCAGTGGGCACGGAATGCGCTGACCGGGCCCAAAAGACGGGCCCGCCAGACCCAGGGCAAGAAGAAGTAACCCACCGCTGCGCCGGCCCGGCGCGGAGTGCGATTCAGGTCTGCTGTCTCGCCTCTGCTCGCGCTCCCGCATCGCGGAGTGCCGCGACCGCGAGCCCCTCCGGTTTCGGGCAATTGTCAGCGCAGGCGGGCGCGGATCCCCGCGCAGGGCTCTGTGAGGGGTCGGTGATGGTGGCGTGGCCCCCGTGCGCTACCGTGGCTCGCTTTTGTCGCGAACCTAGGGGGGTTTGATGCGGCGAACCACAGCAGCGGCGAGTGTCGTCACCGTGCTCGTCCCGCTTCTCCTGGCCGGCACCTCAATGGCGTCGGCCGCAGGCAATGGGGCACTCACCGTCACGACGTTGGACCGGAGCGGCAAGCCGGTTCACGCCCAGGTGGCGGTCTACAACACCAAGACGAACGACTTCCGTTACATCGACAGCAACAAGGCGACGTCGCTGCCCAACGGCAGCTACGAGCTCGCCACGTCGATCGCGGACGCCGGTGACGAGCGCGCCACCGTCGGCGGTCACAGTGTGACGGTCTCCGGGTCCACCAAGACCACGTTCGACGCCCGGCAGGGCCGCGCGGTCAACGTCTCGCTCAGCCCGAACCCGGGCAGCGGATACGACCACACGGTCAGCGCGTACGTCTGCACCTCCGACAACGGACCCGCCACCATGGGCGCGTCGGCGGACGCGGGTGACCTGTATGTGATCCCGTCGAGCAGCAAGGCGTACGAGCTGGCCTACGGCACCACGTACCAGCCGCGGTCGGCGACCGGCGGGGACTTCTGGGTGGGGTCCGCCAGGCACGCGGGCGGCGTGCCGTCCGGGGTCTCCGCGACGCTGAAGCAGTCCGCGCTGACCGCCCTCAAGGTGTCCGCCCGTTCGGGCCCCGACAGCGGAACGGCGTTCTTCTCGTTCAACTACTCGTCGTCGAGCGGCGACTCCTGTTCGTGGGGCCCGAACTCGCTCCAGTTCCAGCGTGACCTGCCCAACTCCTTCACCGCCCACCTCCCGGCCGGCCAGTGGCAGGTGGGCCAGCAGGCCAACGACTTCATCTTCGACGGGTTCCACAGCTACGCGGCCGGCAGGACGACCTCGCTGACCCTCGGCCACGCCGTCTGGGGACCCAGCGGGCGGCTGCCCAACACCTGGTACCACCAGCTGTACTTCGGGTCCATCAACCTGTTCGCCGACCCGACCCTGCCGGAGGGCGGCACGCTGGCCAGCGGCTCGGTGAAGCTGACCCACGCGGGCAAGACGCTCTACTCGCACAACTACACCCCGTCGGACGAGATCGACGCGCACCCGAAGATCCCTGGTGCCGGCTGGTACACGCTCACCGAAACCGGCCGGCGCAGCCTGCCGTCCGGTTCGCTGTCGACCACCGTGGGCCTCAGCCTGCACTTCTACGCGGACCCCAGCAAGAACCAGCAGATCCGGGACTACATCACCCGGTTCTGGCCCGATGCGCTGAACTCCAGGAACCAGGCGGCCCCCGGGTCGACCACGACCGTCGTGCTGGGCATGCAGCGCAACGGCACGGACGACAGCACGGTGCAGCAGCTGTCGGACAGCGTGCAGTCGGTCAAGGCCTGGTACACCACCGACGACGGCGTCACCTGGCACGCCACCGCCGCGAAGCTGTCCGGCGGCAAGTGGACCATCGCCGTCCACAACCCGGCCTCCGGCCGCGTCGGCCTGCGCTCGACGGTCACCGACACCCACGGCGACAGCTCGACGACGACGGTGTACAACGCGTACGCCGTGAGCTGAGGCCACCGGAGCCGCCGCCGTTCGGACGGCCACCGGACCCGCCGTGGAGACGGCCACCGCACCCGCCGTCGAGACACCGGCGGTCCGCCCGAGGGATCTCCTCGGCCGGGCCGCCGAGACCCGGGTGCTGTTCACCGTCCACTCGGGCACGGCCGCCCGGACGACGAAACGCCACGTTGGTTCCCTCAGGCTGGGAACTCGGGCGTGGAGTAGTCGGTCCGGGGGTGTCGGACGGAATACTGGTGGATCATGTCTGCTGACGGTGCGCCGCGCGACGGGGGTGATGACCATGCCGCCCGGGCAGCCTGGAGGGCCGACCGGCTGGGTGCCGCCGGAGGGGCAGGCACGGCTGCGGGTCAGTGAGACGCTGGCCGCCGCAGCGCGGGGCGCCGACCACCCGCAGGCGGTGCCGGGCGCGCTGTGCCAGGCGTGCGTACGGCTGCTGCCCGTCAGCGGTTCCTCGGTGTCGATCTCCGGCGGCAAGGGCGTACGCGTCACCTGGTGCGCCAGCGACCGGGTCGCCGCGCGGCTCGCCGAGCTGCAGTACACCGTGGGGGACGGGCCCTGCCAGACCGCGCTCGAACAGGGCGCCCCCGTCGTCGCCGCCGACCTCGCCGGCGGCCCCGACGCCCGCCGCTGGCCGATCTTCGCGCACGAGGCCATGGCCCTCGGCGTCCGCGCCGTCTTCTCGCTGCCCCTCGGTGTCAGCGGCGCCGCGATCGGCACCCTCGACCTGTACAGCGACAGCGTCGGCGGGCTCACCGAACAGGACATGCGGACCGCGCTGTGGGTGCGCGACGCCGTCACCTACGCGCTGATGAGCCTCCAGGCGGCCGGGCACGACAGCACCGAGGAAGACACGGAGGACGAGGTAGCGTCCTGGGTGGCGGCCTCCGAGGCCGACCACACCGAGGTCTACCAGGCGGTCGGCATGGTGATGGTGCAACTGGACCTGGACCCCGAGCAGGCCCTGGACCGGCTGCGGGCCCGCGCGTACGCCGAGGGCCGTACGGTCAGCCAGCTGGCCCGCGAGGTCCTGGCCCGCCGGTTCCGCTTCCGCAAGGAGCCGGACGACGGCGGTGACCGCAGGCACTACGCCGGCGAGGACGGGCGCGAGGGCGGGGACGAGGGAAGGGACGGTGAACGGTGATGGGCCGTGAACAACAGCTCGCCGAGGCGCTCGTCGGGCTGGCCGACCCCCTGGCCGACGACATCGACCCGGTGGTGCTGGTCGAGCGCCTGGCACGCAACTGCGTCGACATCACCGAAGCGGACGCGGTCGGCATCATGGTCGTCTCCGGCCGCGGTGATCTGCGCACCCTGGCGGTCACCGAGGAGGACGCGGGCGCGCTGGAGTTCTTCCAGCTCCAGGCCGACGAGGGCCCTTGCCTGGAGAGCTTCCGCGAGGACTCGCCCCCTTCGCCGTACGGCGCGGTTACCATGTTCTCCACCCACCACGATCAGCCCGGGCACGCCTACACCGGGGCCGAACTCGGTGCGCTGGACCGGGTCGCCCGGGAGGCGGGGGCGTGGCTGGACTGGTACCGGACGACCACCGTCCGGGCCGCGCTGGAGGAGCTGCACCGGCGGGCGCAGGGCGATGAGGCTGATTGAGGCTCAGTAAGGCTCATGGGTAGGGCCGGTGCGAATCGGGCGCACACCGGCCCTACGACGTGGTACCGCCCTCAGCCGCACTGGCAGGGGCCGCCGGACTGGCACCCGCAACCGCAGCCCGAGCCGCAGCCGCACGCGCCGATCAGCGCAAGGCTCCTGGTCTCGGCGGGCTGGTCGGTCTCGCGTTCCTGCGTGGGGTCGGGCGTGGCGCTGGGGGATTCGGCCATGGGTCCCTCCTAGAAGCTGGGGCAGGGATGCCCTCGCCTATTCCATGCCCGCTCCCCCAGGCGCATCAACGGCGCACAGAGGCGCCCCAGCGCCCGCACCCCCCCTTCACCAAGCCCCACCAAGCGCCCTGGCCCGCACCCGGCCAGCGTCGGGCGAGTGATCCGGTCCTTCACCGGGCGGGCGTCGGGTGGGTGATCCGGTCTTTGCCGGGCGGGCATCGGGCGAGGGACCCGGTCCCCACCCGCCGAGTGTCGGCGAGCGATCCGGTCCCCCACCCGGCAAGCGTCGGCGAGCGCGCGACCCTGCCCGGCGCCGGCGTCGGAGCAGCCCCGGCGGCCGTAGCCCCGCGAATCTCTCTGCCCGGGGCCGAAGCCCCGCGAGGCTTCTCGCGCCCGGCGAGTGTCGGCGAGCGATCCGGCCCGCGCCCGGCAGGCGTCGCCAGAGGACCCGGTCCCCACCCGGCAAGCGTCGGCGAGCGCGCGACCCTGCCCGGCGCCGGCGTCGGAGCAGCCCCGGCGGCCGTAGCCCCGCGAATCTCTCTGCCCCCGGCCGCAGCCTCGGGCCACAATTCCGAAGCCCCGTCCGCCCCGGGCCGAAGGCCGTCGAGCGCGCCCCCACCCCGCCCGGCACCAGTGCCGGGGTAGCCCCGGAAGTCGAGGCCCCGTGAAGCTCCGCGCCCCGGCTTTGGCCCCGCGAGCCCCGACTCACACCGAACCCCCGCGAGCCCCCGCCCCGGGCCGTAACCCGGCAGAGCCCGCCCAACCCGGGCCGAACCCCCGGAGGGGCTACGCGCCCTCGACCCCCGTGACCGGCTGGATGTCCGGCTGGAGTTCGTCTGCGTGTTCGCCCGTGACCAGGTAGACGACGCGCTTGGCGACGGCCACGGCGTGGTCGGCGTAGCGCTCGTAGTAGCGGCCGAGGAGGGTGACGTCCACCGCCGTCTCGATGCCGTGCTTCCAGCGCTCGTCGATCAGGTGCTGGAACAGGGTGCGGTGCAGCAGGTCCATCTCGTCGTCGTCCTGTTCCAGCTGCAGCGCCAGGTCGACGTCCTTGGTGATGATCACCTCGGCCGCCTTCGCCATCAGGCGCTGCGCGAGCTGGCCCATCTCCAGGATCGTGGCGTGCAGGTCCTGCGGCACCGCGCGCTCGGGGAAGCGCAGCCGGGCCAGCTTCGCCACGTGCTGGGCGAGGTCGCCGGACCGCTCCAGGTCGGCGGACATGCGCAGCGAGGTGACGACGATCCGCAGGTCGGTCGCCACCGGCTGCTGCCGGGCGAGCAGGGCTATGGCCCGGGCCTCCAGGTCGTGCTGGAGCTCGTCGACCTTCTGGTCGGCCTCGATCACGCTCTCGGCCAGCTTCAGGTCGGAGTCGAGGATGGCGGTCGTGGCGCGCCCGATCGCCGACCCGACCAGCCGGGCCATCTCCACCAGACCGTCGCCGATCGAGTCAAGTTCCTCGTGGTACGCGTCCCGCATCAGGGTTCCCTCTCATAGGTGTGCTTGGTCCCCACGCTCCCACGTTCTGACCCGCACGCGTCCGTTTCCGCCACCCCAAATGAATCAATCCTGGCCCCAAGGTGAACTCTGGGCGACGAGTGTCCGAGGTCGCACCTCGACGGCTGTAGTCATGTCGTAGGGCCTGCTTAACCTGGATGCATGGACGTGAACGCGGCGGTCGCCGCAGCGGCAGCGATCGCCGGGGTGCTCACCGGCGTCATCGCCATGCTGGCGTTCCGCTGGAGCGAACGCGACCAGAAGCGACCGACCAGGACTTCCTTGCACACCGATCCCGTACTCCCGCCCGGCGTGGACACCGTGCTGTCCGTGCTCCGCTCCTCGGCCGTCGTCCTCGACGAGGCCGACGCCGTCGTCAAGGCCAGCTCCGCCGCCTACGCCCTCGGGCTGGTCCGCGGCGGCAAGCTCGCCATCGAGCCCATGCTGCAGATGGCGAGGGACACCAGACGCGACGGCGAGATACGGCAGGTCGAGCTGGACCTGCCCCGGCGCGGCACCGGACGCGGCGAGGCCCTCGCCGTCTCCGCGCGCGTGGCCCCGCTCGGCTCCCGACTGGTCCTGCTGCTGGTCGAGGACCTGACCGAGGCCCGGAGGATCGAGGCCGTACGACGCGACTTCGTGGCCAATGTGAGCCATGAGCTGAAGACGCCCGTCGGCGCCCTCTCCCTCCTGTCCGAGGCGGTCATGGACGCCTCCGACGACCCCGAGGCCGTACAGCGCTTCGCGGGCCGTATGCAGATCGAGGCGACCCGCCTGACCAACCTGGTCCAGGAGCTGATCGACCTCTCCCGGGTGCAGAACGACGACCCGCTGGAGGACGCCGAGCCCGTCCGCGTGGACGAGCTGGTCGCCGAGGCGATCGACCGCTGCCGCCACCAGGCCGGCACCAAGCAGATCACCATGGCCGCGGGAGGCACCGCCGACCTGCACGTCTGGGGCAACCGCGGCCAGCTGGCCGCCGCCCTGGGCAACCTCGTCGAGAACGCCGTGAACTACTCCCCGGCCCGCACCCGCGTCGGCATAGCCGCCCGTCGGGTCAGCGCACCCGGCGGCGACATGATCGAGCTCGCCGTGACGGACCAGGGCATCGGCATCTCGGACAAGGACAAGGAGCGCATCTTCGAGCGCTTCTACCGCGTCGACCCGGCCCGCTCGCGGGCCACCGGAGGCACCGGTCTGGGTCTCGCGATCGTCAAGCACGTGGTCGCCTCGCACGGCGGGGAGGTCACGGTGTGGAGCGCCGAAGGTCAGGGCTCCACGTTCACCCTCAGGCTGCCGGAGGCGGGTGCGGCCCGCGACCGTGCACAACAGCACCCCGACCTCGACGAAGAAGACGAGGACGGCGGCGCCCCCGACTCATCCCCGTACGAACCGCTTCCCGCCCCGGAGGTCCTTCCGTGACCCGAGTGCTCGTCGTCGAGGACGAGGAGTCCTTCTCCGACGCCCTGTCGTACATGCTCCGCAAGGAGGGCTTCGAGGTCGCCATCGCGGCCACCGGCCCCGACGGACTCGACGAGTTCGAGCGCAACGGCGCCGACCTCGTCCTCCTCGACCTGATGCTGCCGGGGCTGCCCGGCACGGAGGTGTGCCGCCAGCTGCGCGGCCGCTCCAACGTCCCCGTGATCATGGTGACGGCCAAGGACAGCGAGATCGACAAGGTCGTCGGCCTGGAAATAGGAGCCGACGACTACGTCACCAAGCCCTTCTCCTCGCGCGAGCTGGTCGCCCGCATCCGTGCCGTCCTGCGCCGCCGCGGCGAGCCGGAGGAGGTCGCCCCGGCCGCGCTGGAGGCGGGCCCGGTCCGCATGGACGTCGACCGCCACGTGGTGACGGTCGCCGGCTCCAAGGTCGACCTCCCGCTGAAGGAGTTCGACCTGCTGGAGATGCTCCTGCGCAACGCCGGCCGCGTGCTCACCCGCATGCAGCTCATCGACCGCGTCTGGGGCGCCGACTACGTGGGCGACACCAAGACCCTCGACGTCCACGTCAAGCGCCTCCGCGCCAAGATCGAACCGGACCCGGGTGCGCCGCGTTACCTGGTGACGGTCCGGGGCCTGGGCTACAAGTTCGAGCCGTGATCGAGCCGACGTCGGGAACGCTCCCTGCGTGGGGGAGGGGTCCCTCGACGTCCACGTCGAGCGCATGCGCGCTGGGCCGCAAGGTCGAGCCGTAGACCGCACGAGTCCGCGGTACGAGCCGTGTGCCGGGTACGTCGGCCGCATCGGCTCCACGACGAAGGGCGGCACCCCGCTGTGGGGTGCCGCCCTCGTGCGTACGGCTGCTCAGTGGCTGCTCACTGGCCGGTGGCCGACTGCGAGGCGGAGTCGCTCGGGGCCGCGGACGCGCTGCCGCTCGCGGTCGCCGACGCGGTGGCCTTGCCCTTGCCGTGCTTGCCCGGCTTGGCGCTGCCGGAGGCCGTGGCGCCCGGCGCCCCGGAGACCGTCGCCGAAGCGGTCGGGATCTGGCTCGGACCCCACTTGTCGAAGTAGCCGGCGGCCGGCACCACGAAGGCGCGCAGGCTCACGGCACCGGTCTTGCTGAAGGTGAAGGTGATCGTCTGGGCGTTGCCGTCCTGGACCGCCGCGCGGCCGCTGGGCAGCTCGGCGGAGGCGTTGCCCGGGCCGCCGAGGATCAGGGAGCCGTGCGCCGGGACGGTCAGGCTGCCGCCCTTGGCCGGGGTCAGCTTCACGGCCTCGGTGCTGCCCGCGACGGCGATCGACTGCAGGGTCTCGTCCGTGCTGCCCTGGTTGAACAGGGTCGCGGAGACCACGGCCGGGCCCGTCGACTTCAGGTCGGGCTGGGTGATGACCGTCGCGTTCTGGACCTTGATGTTGCCGACCGTGGTCGCCGCGTTGTCCGGCTTGATCCCGAGGGTCTGGGAGTCGTTGCCGGCACCACACGCGGCGAGCGAGGCGATCGAGAAGGCGATGGCGGAGGCGGCGAGGGCGCCGCGTCGAAGGCTGCTGCTCACGGCGGCGGCAACTCCTTGAACGCGCGGGCGGCTCCCTTATAAAGCCACCCTAAGTGTCTGTCAGCGGCCTTAGGTTACCGAGCCGTTCCGGAGCCGCCGCACCCGACCCTCCCCAAGCAGCCTGCTTGCCTCCGGCTGGGGGTACCGCGAACCCTTCGTCACTGTGGTCACAGAGGACTCTCCCGTCACTTTGCCGGGCGCTCGTCCGCCATTCACATAACCGCTCGCAAAATTTCCGTGAAGGAATGCGTGCTCGCCCTCGGCGACCCTTCGGCGACTGTCTCGATATTGATCACGCGGCACCGCCCGGGCAGCCGTTGATCAATTCCGGAATCGGCCCGGATCGGCCCACAGGCACCGAACGGAGTAGCGGAAGTCGTACGCTTGGAAGCGGACAAACCGGGACGTTCATCCACTTGGAGACGGCTCCCGAAGTGTGTAACGTACGCGTTTCACCTCGCCCGGAGAGCCCCTCCGACCTGCGAATTCCCGCTTCGCGAGGCCCCTCGCAGCACGTTCCTGTCGCAGTTGTCAAGCCCCGAGATATGCCCTGACCTGCGAAAACGCCATTCAGAAGACGCCGTATCCGTGTTACCCTGGATAGCCACGGAAGGGGTACCTGTCACATGACGTTCAAGGTTGGCGACACCGTGGTCTATCCCCATCACGGGGCCGCGCTGATCGAGGCCATCGAAACTCGCCAGATCAAAGGCGTGGACAAGACCTACTTGGTGCTGAAGGTCGCCCAGGGTGACCTGACGGTACGTGTGCCAGCGGACAATGCTGAGTTCGTGGGCGTGCGTGATGTGGTCGGTCAGGACGGGCTGGACCGGGTCTTCGAGGTGCTGCGCGCGCCGTACGCCGAGGAGCCCACGAACTGGTCGCGTCGTTACAAGGCAAACCTGGAGAAGCTCGCCTCCGGCGATGTCATCAAGGTCGCGGAAGTCGTGCGTGACCTGTGGCGTCGTGAGCGCGAGCGAGGGCTCTCCGCCGGTGAGAAGCGCATGCTCGCCAAGGCCCGCCAGATCCTGGTGAGCGAGCTGGCTCTCGCGGAGAACACGAACGAGGACAAGGCCGAGGCCCTGCTCGACGAGGTGCTCGCCTCCTGACGCGCCACGGCGGCGAACCTTCGCTTCCGCCACGCTCAGCACAGTGAAATGCCGCGGTGCCCGATGACACTGACCATGTCGCCGGGCGCTGCGGCATGTTCGTCCCCGGAAATGCCGCGAACCTTCAGCGCGGCTTCGGCAGCCGGAAACGGGGCGTCGAAACGCCTGCCGTACACCTCAGGGAATGCCCCCGATACTTGATGTGCCGGGCCCGGGCAGATGGCTCGACCAGGGTCACGGAAAGGGTCCGGTCAAGGCGTCGCGCCCGGCACTCCTCCAGGCCATACCCACCTAGGTCGAGCACACAAACCTTGACAGGAACCGATGTCTGACGAATCGCGCCCTTCGCCCGCGCAGACCCCCGTCGCCGCCGTGATTCCCGCCGCCGGCCGGGGCGTACGCCTCGGTCCGGGCGCCCCCAAGGCGCTCCGCGCGCTGAACGGCACGCCCATGCTCATCCACGCGGTCCGCGCGCTCGCCGCCTCCCGCCATGTCTCCCTGGTGATCGTCGTGGCCCCGCCGGACGGCGCCGCCGAGGTCAAGTCCCTGCTCGACGCGCACGCCCTGCCGGACCGCACCGACTTCCTGGTCGTCCCCGGCGGCGACACCCGCCAGGAATCGGTCAGGCTCGGCCTCGACGCGCTTCCCCCCGAGTACGGCATCGTCCTCGTCCACGACGCGGCCCGCCCGCTCGTCCCGGTCGACACGGTCGACGCCGTCATCGAGGCGGTACGCGCGGGCGCCCCCGCCGTCGTCCCCGCGCTCCCGCTGGCCGACACCGTCAAGGAGGTCGAGCCCGCCACCGAGGCCGGCGAGCCGGAGCCCGTCGTCGCCACGCCGGAGCGCGCCCGCCTGCGCGCCGTCCAGACGCCCCAGGGCTTCGACCGGGCGACCCTGATCCACGCCCACGAGACGGTCACCGACAATGTCACCGACGACGCGAGCATGGTCGAGCAGCTGGGCCTGACGGTCGTCGCCGTACCCGGGCACGAGGAGGCCTTCAAGGTCACCCGGCCCCTCGATCTGGTCCTCGCCGAGGCGGTCCTGGCCCGCAGGAGGCTGAACGATGGCTTCTGAAGCACCGGATTTCCGGCTGCCGCCGGGTGGCGTCCTGCCGCAGGTCGGCATCGGCACCGACATCCACGCCTTCGAGGAGGGCCGCGAGCTGTGGTGCGCGGGCCTGAAGTGGGAGGGCGAGGGGGCGGGCCTCGCCGGGCACTCGGACGCGGACGTCGTCGCCCATGCCGCCTGCAACGCCCTCTTCTCCGCGGCCGGCCTCGGTGACCTGGGACAGCACTTCGGCACCGGCCGCCCCGAGTGGTCCGGCGCCTCGGGCGTGACCCTCCTGACGGAGGCCGCCCGGATCGTCCGCGAGGCCGGTTTCGCCGTGGGGAACATCGCCGTCCAGGTGGTCGGCCCCCGCCCGAAGATCGGCAAGCGCCGGGACGAGGCCCAGAAGATCCTCTCCGAGGCGGCCGGCGCGCCCGTCTCCGTCTCCGGAGCCACGACGGACGGCCTCGGTTTCCCGGGCCGTGAGGAGGGGCTGATGGCGATCGCTACGGCGCTGGTGGTCCGTACGGGCTGACGTTGCTCGTGATGCGCGTGTGCGCAGAGCGTGCGAGGGTACCCGCAGAGTCACCGCTGACCGAGGAGGTACCCATGCCCGCCACCCTGCCCGACCGGCTCAAGTCCCTGCTCGACGGTCCCGTGTTCATCGTGGTCGGCACGATCCAGCCCGACGGCCGCCCCCAGATGTCCCCGGTGTGGGTGAAGCGGGACGGTGACCAGATCCTGTTCTCCACCACCGTCGACCGCCGCAAGAAGAAGAACCTCGACCGCGACCCCCGGGTGAGCGTCGTTGTCCAGGACCCCGAGATGCCGTACGCCTACGGCGAGATCCGGGGCACCGCGGAGCTCACCACGCAGGGCGCCAAGGCCCTGATCGACGAACTGTCCATGAAATACACCGGCAAGAAATACGCCGAGTTCAACCCGGCCTCTGCCGACGACGCCGACCGTGTGATCGTGAGGATCACGCCGGAGAAGGTCGTCGGGATGTTCTGAGGGCGCGTCCGGTGTGGTCCGGGTGGTTGGTGTTGGTGGGGTGACGGGCAGCCCGGCCTCCGCCGACGAGCCGACCGTGTGATCGTGAGGGAGGATCACGCCGGAGAAGGTCGTGGGCATGTTCTGAGGCATGCGGCACTGGGCACCACCCCGCGCCCACTACCCTGGAGTGGTGACTATTCGCCTGTACGACACCAGCGCCCGGCAGATCCGTGACTTCACCCCGCTCAAGCCGGGCTGTGTCTCGATCTACCTGTGTGGCGCCACCGTGCAGGCGGCACCGCACATCGGGCACATCCGGTCGGGGCTCAACTTCGACATCATGCGCCGCTGGTTCGCGTACCGCGGCTATGACGTGACCTTCGTCAGGAACGTCACGGACATCGACGACAAGATCATCGCCAAGGCCCATGAGCAGGGCCGGCCCTGGTGGTCGATCGGGTACGAGAACGAGCGCGCCTTCGACGAGGGCTACACCGCCCTCGGCTGCCTGCCGCCGACCTACGAGCCGCGCGCCACCGGCCACATCACCGAGATGGTCGAGATGATGCAGCGCCTCATCGACCGCGGACACGCCTACGCCGCCGACGGCAACGTCTACTTCGACGTACGGTCCTTCCCGCAGTACCTGGAGCTGTCCCGGCAGGAGCTGGACAACCTGCTCCAGCCGTCCGGCGAGGGCGAGACCGGCAAGCGGGACCCGCGCGACTTCGCCATGTGGAAGGCGGCGAAGCCGGGTGAGCCGACCTGGCCGACCCCGTGGGGCGAAGGCCGCCCCGGCTGGCACCTGGAGTGCTCGGCCATGGCGCACAAGTACCTGGGCACCGCCTTCGACATCCACGGCGGCGGCCTCGACCTGATCTTCCCGCACCACGAGAACGAGATCGCCCAGGCCAAGGCCTACGGCGACGACTTCGCGCAGTACTGGGTGCACAACGCCTGGGTCACCATGGCCGGCGACAAGATGTCCAAGTCGCTCGGCAACAGCGTGCTCGTGAGCGAGATGGTCAAGCAGTGGCGGCCCATCGTGCTCCGCTACTACCTGGGCACCCCGCACTACCGCTCGATGATCGAGTACAGCGAGGAGTCGCTGCGCGAGGCCGAGTCGGCGTTCGCGCGGATCGAGGGCTTCGTGCAGCGCGTGACCGAGCTCGCCGGGAAGACCGTGGAGCCGGCCACCGAGGTCCCGCCCGCCTTCGCCGAGGCGATGGACGACGACCTGGGTGTCCCGCAGGCCCTCGCCGTCGTGCACACCACCGTCCGGCAGGGCAACAGCGCGCTGGCCGCCGACGACAAGGACGCCGCCGTCGCCCGCCTCGCCGAGGTACGGGCCATGCTCGGCGTCCTCGGACTCGACCCGCTCGACGAGCGGTGGGCGGGGGAGTCCGACCAGGACGAGACTGTGCTCAACAAACGCGCGCACGGCGTGGTCGACAGCCTCGTCCGCCTTGTCCTCGACCAGCGTGAGTCCGCCCGCGCCCGCAAGGACTGGGCGACGGCCGACGCCATCCGCGACCAGCTGAACCAGTCGGGTCTGGTCATCGAGGACAGCCCGCAGGGTCCGCGCTGGACCCTCGGGTCCCGGTAGGCCCCGACCCTTGATCGATTGTGCCGCCCGGCCCCCCGGGCGGCACACTGCATAGACGTACGCACACTTTTTCCGTAGAGAACAGGTAGGTCATGGCCGCGAACAACCGCCGCATGTCCGGCAAGAAGGGCGCGCAGGTCGGCAGCGGCGGCAAGCGACGCCGGGGCCTGGAGGGCAAGGGCCCGACCCCGCCCGCCGAGATGCGCAAGGGCCACGCCAAGCAGCGCGCCGCCGCGGCCAAGGCCCGCCGCGCCCAGGGCCGCACGCCGCAGCGCCGGGGCGGCGGCAAGTCGGCCTCCGAGCTGGTCGTGGGCCGTAACCCGGTGGTCGAGGCGCTGCGCGAGGGCGTGCCCGCCTCCACCCTCTACGTCCAGCAGTTCATCGACAACGACGAGCGCGTCCGCGAGGCCCTCCAGCTCGCCGCCGAGCGCGGCGGCATCAACCTGATGGAGGCCCCGCGCCCCGAGCTGGACCGGATGACGAACGGCCTCAACCACCAGGGCCTGGTCCTGCAGGTCCCGCCGTACGAGTACGCGCACCCCGAGGACCTCACCGAAGCCGCCTACGACGAGGGCGAGGATCCGCTGATCGTCGCCCTGGACGGCGTCACCGACCCGCGCAACCTCGGTGCGGTCGTGCGCTCCGTCTCCGCCTTCGGCGGCCACGGCGTGGTCGTGCCCGAGCGCCGCTCGGCCGGCATGACCGCCGGCGCCTGGAAGACCTCCGCCGGCACGGCCGCCCGCACCCCGGTCGCGCGCGCCACCAACCTCACCCGGGCCCTGGAGGCGTACAAGAAGGCCGGCATCACGGTCGTGGGCCTGGCGGCGGACGGCGAGGTCGAACTCGGCGATCTGGCGGCCCTGGACGGCCCGGTCGTCATCGTCGTCGGCAGTGAGGGCAAGGGCCTGTCCCGCCTGGTCGGCGAGACCTGCGACTTCCGTGTCCGCATCCCGATGCCGGGTGGCGCGGAGTCGCTGAACGCCGGTGTGGCGGCGGGCATCGTGCTGTACGAGGCGGCGCGCAGGCGCAGCTGACGGGACGGCACACCGACGGGGCTGAACACCCGTCCGGAATTTCACCCTTGCGGGGTAATTCTGGGGTCCGTGTGGCCTTCGATGCTGCTTTGACGGGGCCCGGACACATCCGCCCGGTCAAGGCAGTGTCCTAACTCCACGTCACTCGGTTAGATGAGTGTGGACACCAGAACACCCCGCACTCCCACGGGGGGACGCTCGTCGGGATTCCAGTCCGGGCTCGACGACGCTCCCGCGCTGAGCATGGTGAAGGTGCCGAGCGATCCGGCGCAGGTCATCGTCAATCACGCCAGCTTCCGCGTGCAGCTGGGCGCATCGGCGAGGCGCAGCAAATCCCCGCGGATCGCCTGGCATCCGAGCGCCGCCCAGGACACCGCCCGGATGCCCGTCATGGGCACCGCGGGCCGGGCGGGCGCCACCGCCGGCCGCCGCCGCCCCGTCGTGTGGAGCGGCAGGTCCGCCCCCGACGACACCGGCGCCCACCGGCTCCTCCAGGCCGTGCGGGGCAGCAGCGTCCGCCACACCGACGAGCCCGAGCCCGGCGCCACCCGGGTCATCCCGCGTGTCGGGACCGGTTACGCCGACGCCTACGACGACCTGGAGCAGACGGTCGAGACCCCGGTCGTCGGCCACCAGCGCACGGCCCCCGACGCCGCCGACGGCACCCGCCTGCTGCCCCACATGCGCACGGTCGGCGGCGCCTACGACGAACCCCCCTACCCGGGCGCCGCCTTCGAGCCGTACGAGAGCCACGACGGCTACGAAGGCCACGGCGACTACGACGACTACGCAGACCTCTCCGACCCCGACGCCCCGCGCCGCGCCCGCCGCCACGGAGAAGACCCGGCCCGGCACGCCTACTACCCCGGCCGCCGGTTGAACCTGGGCGTCGTCCTCCTTCCGCTCCGCATCTTCCTGGGCTTCATCTCCATCTACGCCGGCATGGGCAAGCTGTGCGACCCCGTCTACTTCGACGGCGGAAAGCGCGGCTCGATGGTCAAGTGGCTCAACACCCTGCACCCGTGGGACGTCGCCGAGCCGCTACGCCAGTTCGCGCTGCACCACCCGGTCGGCTCCGGCCTGGTCATCGCCTTCCTCCAGGTGGTCGTCGGCGTCCTGACCGTCCTCGGCTGCTGGCAGCGCGTCGCCGCGGTCGTGGGGGCCCTGCTGTCCGCGGCCCTGATCGTCACCGTCAGCTGGAAGACGGTCCCCGCCTACGACGCCCCCGACATCATCTACCTGGCCGCCTGGTCCCCGCTGATCATCGCCGGTGCCCCCGTGTACTCCGTGGACGGCCGCCTCGCCGCCGGCGCCTGGCGCCGCCTCGGCCCCCGCGCCGACATCTGGGACCTGCGCCGCCACGTCCTGCGCCGCGGCGCCCTGATCACGATCGTCACCGTCGGCGTCACGCTGCTCGTCGGCTCCCTGCTCGGCGGCGCCGTACGCGACTCCAGCCGCGTCATCGTCCCCGGCCCGGGTGATGCCCCCCGCAACAACCTCCCGGGTTCCCCGCTGCCCCAGCAGTCCGGCCAGCGGCACAAGAAGAACCCGGCGGCCTCCACCTCGCCCTCGGGCGGCGCCACGGCCGGCACGAGCCCCTCCGGCGCGGCCACGACCCCGGGCGCCACCCGCAGCGCCGGCGGTACGACCACGACCCCCAGCCAGACCCAGGGCACCTCGGGCCAGATTCCGCCCCGCCAGTCCTCCCCGACGGGCGGCGCCCCGAGCACGACGGCCGGCCCGACCAGCTCCGGCGGCTCAGCCAGCTCCGGCGGCTCGTCCGGCTCCGGCGGCTCCGGCAGCTCGGGCGGCTCTTCGTCCAGCGGCCAGCCGGGCTTGGTGGGCGGCCTGCTCGGCTAGCTCGACCCAGCGAGCGGAAGGCCCCGTACCGCGAAAGGTACGGGGCCTTCTGACGTGAGGAGGGCGCAACCAACTGGCTACCCCTGGGCTGCCCCTGGCCTACCGCTGGGCTACCGCCCCAGCGCGGCAAGCTCCTTGGCCGCCTCCGTCAGATCCTTGGCCGTGTCGATGGCGCGCCAGTACGCCCCCTGCGGAATGGGGAACCCGGCGAGTTTCCGCTCACGGGCCAGCCCGGGGAACGTGGTGCGCTCGTGATCCCCGCGCTCCGGCAGCAGCGAGGCGAACTCGGGGGAGAAGACGTACACGCCCGCGTTGATCTCGAACGTCGACGGCGGCGCCTCGATGAAGTCGGTGATGTGCCCGAACCCGTCGGTCTTCACCGCGCCCCAGGGGATCCGCGGCCGAGCCAGGGCCAGTGTCGCGACGGCGTCCCGCTCGGTGTGGAAGTCGGCCATGTCCCGCAGGGAGAAGCGGGTCCAGATGTCGCCGTTGGTGGCGTACCAGGGGCGGTCGGGGCGCGGGAGACGCGCGGCGGCGTACTTGAGGCCGCCGCCACGGCCGAGGGGCTCCGTCTCCACGACGGTGGTGACGGAGAGCGGCAGGTCGGCGGAGTCCAGCCACTTCTGCAGGACCTCGGCGAGGTGGCCGCAGGAGACCACCACGTCGGTCACGCCTTCCTCGGCGAGCCAGGTCAGCTGATGGCCGATGATCGGAGTGCCCGTGCCGGGGATCTCGACCATCGGCTTGGGCCGGTCGTCGGTGTAGGGACGCAGCCGGGAGCCCTGGCCACCGGCCAGGACCACGGCCTGGGTGGGGCGCGACGCGGCGTTGGGATGGGTCATGACCGCACTGTACGCGGCGCGCCCCTGGGGCCGGCCGACGGCGGCGCGCTCCTTGAGGAGCCGTCGCCGACGTCCCGGCGTACCCGGCGTCAGCTGTGCGCGGCGAGCACGCCCGAGGCGAACGCCGTGTCGCACACGGGGCGGGCGTAGGACTGGGCGCGCGGGGCGCCGTAGATGCGCACCGCGGCCTGGCCCAGCGCACGGGCGATGGCGGAGCAGTGCCGGGCCAGCGCGGGGTGTCCGTTGACGGCCTGCTGGAGGTGGGTGAGGACGACCCCGGGGTTCTTGTCCTGTAGTTCGCTCAACAGCTGGTCGCGGAGCACGTCCTGCGGGGCCCGGGAGACCGTCCTGGTGGAGACCTCGGCCGAGGAGATGTCCGAGGCGGCCAGCACCGAGCTGGAGGGGCTTCCCGTCCAGTTGACCCGGGTGACCGCGAGGGTCCCGGAGAGCACCAGGACGACGGGCAGGACGAGGGCGAGAGTGCGGCCGATCCGGCGGGCAGGGCCGCCCCGGTGGCCGCGTCGCGTCTGTGGGGTGGTGGAGTGCTTCACGCGTGTGAGGGTAGCGCGGGGTAATGATTTGGCGACATTCGGTCACCCCTTCGGGGGATGTGGTGTCGTCATTTTCTGGGTAGGGGGTTGACGGGCCTCGCCCGAAATGATGGCTGTGCCGGGGTATATCCGGGCGCGCGAACGGCACGAAAGGGGCCCTGCGGCAGTCCGCAGGGCCCCTTTCGTCAACTCCGCGCAAACGCGCAGCTCAGTCGGCGTGCACGTGCTCAGTCGGAGAGGCGCTCACCCGTGGACGTCGAGAACACGTGGATCTCGCCCGGCCGCGGCACCACGTGCAGCGTGGAGCCCTTCTCCGGCACCTGGCGGCCGTTGACGCGGACGACCAGGTCCTTGACCTCGTCGCCGACCTCGGCGGTGCCGTAGACGTAGCCGTCGGCGCCGAGCTCCTCGACGACGTTCACGGAGACGGCGAGACCGGCCGGCGCGTCGGCGCTGTCCTTCGTCAGGGAGGCGGCCGCACCGCCGCCCAGCTCGACCACATCGAAGTGCTCGGGCCGGACACCGACCGTCACCGTGCGGTCACCCTTGTCACCTGCGGCCTTCAGCGCCTCCCGGTTGACCGGGACGACACTGTTGCCGAACTTCACGCCGCCGTCGGTGATCGGGACCTCGACGAGGTTCATGGCCGGGGAGCCGATGAAGCCGGCGACGAAGAGGTTCGCGGGCTTGTCATACATGTTCCGCGGTGAGTCGACCTGCTGCAGGAGGCCGTCCTTGAGCACGGCCACCCGGTCGCCCATCGTCATGGCCTCGACCTGGTCGTGGGTGACGTAGACGGTGGTGATGCCGAGGCGGCGCTGCAGCGACGCGATCTGCGTACGGGTCGAGACACGGAGCTTGGCGTCCAGGTTGGACAGCGGCTCGTCCATGAGGAACACCTGCGGCTCACGCACGATGGCGCGGCCCATGGCGACACGCTGGCGCTGACCGCCGGAGAGCGCCTTCGGCTTGCGGTCCAGGTACTCGGTGAGGTCGAGGATCTTCGCGGCCTCCTCGACCTTCTGCCGGATCTCCGCCTTGTTGACGCCCGCGATCTTGAGCGCGAAGCCCATGTTGTCGGCGACCGTCATGTGCGGGTAGAGGGCGTAGTTCTGGAACACCATGGCGATGTCCCGGTCCTTGGGCGGCAGGTGGGTGACGTCGCGGTCACCGATGCGGATGGCGCCGGCGTTGACGTCCTCCAGGCCCGCGAGCATCCGCAGCGAGGTGGACTTTCCGCAACCCGACGGGCCGACCAGGACGAGGAACTCGCCGTCCTCGATCGCGATGTCGAGCGAGTCGACGGCGGGCTTGGTGGAACCCGGGTAGATCCGGGTCGCCTTGTCGAACGTGACAGTGGCCATGGTGATGGGCCCCCTTCTACCGGCAGGAACGTGCCGGACGATCCGTTGTAGGAAGGTGGTTGGTGTAGTCCACACGAGTGAACTGGCTCAGGACGGTACCTGGGGGTCACGTGGTCTGTCAGTACCTCGACGACTGTGAACTTCGCGGAAATTTTCGCCGGGACCCGCCGTGGACCTGGGTACACTGCACGAGCACCCAGGTGCACGCCTCCTTAGCTCAGCTGGTCAGAGCGCCGCTCTTGTAAAGCGAAGGTCGTCGGTTCGAATCCGACAGGGGGCTCCAGACAACCGGGCCGACCTGGGGTTTCCTCCAGGTCGGCCCGATCGTTTCAGCCCGCTCAGTGCCGGCCCGCCACGCGGTCCGCCACCTTCGCCAGCCGTGAGGACTCCGTCCCCGGGCGGAGGCGTTCGCGTTGGTCGGCGGTGCGGTAGGTGGCGTACATGCCGTGGACGCCGAGCCAGCGCAAGGGTTCGGGTTCCCACTTGCGGACCTTGTGATTCACCCAGGGCAGGTCCGTCAGCTCGGTGCGGCCGCCCTGGCCGGAGTCCTGCTGGACCAGGTCGCGCAGGGTGCGGGCGGCCAGGTTGGTGGTGGCGACGCCGGAGCCGACGTATCCGCCGGCCCAGCCGAGGCCCGTCGAGCGGTCGAGGGTCACCGTGGCGCACCAGTCGCGGGGCACGCCGAGGACGCCCGAGCAGGCATGGGTCACGCGGACTCCGGTCAGGGCCGGGAAGAAGCGGGTCAGGATCTCGCGGAGGGCCTCGATGGTCGCCTGCTGCGTGCGGCCGTCGTTGTCCGTCCTCGATCCGAAGCGGTAGGGCACGCCCCGGCCGCCGAGCGCGATCCGGCCGTCGGCGGTGCGCTGGGCGTACATGTAGGCGTGGGCCATGTCGCCGAGGGTTTCGCGGCCGTCCCAGCCGATGGCCGCCCACTGGTCCTCGGTCAGCGGCTCGGTGGCGATCATCGAGGAGTTCATGGGGAGCCAGGTGCGCTTCTGGCCCTTCAGGGATGCGGTGAAGCCCTCGGTGCAGCGCAGGATGTAGGGGGCGCGGACCGTGCCGTAGGGGGTGACGGCGTGCTTGGGGCGGATCTCGGTGACCGGGGTCGACTCGTGGATCGTGACGCCGAGGGCCTCGACCGCCGCCGCGAGGCCCTTGACCAGCTTCACGGGGTGCAGTCGGGCGCCGTGCGGGGTCCAGGTGGAGCCGACCGCGTCGGCGATGCGGATGCGTTCGGCGGTCTGGCGGGCGCCGTAGAGTTCCCGGTCCTTCTCGCCGTACGACAGCTCGTGCTCGTGGAAGGCCTTGAGGCGGGCCAGTTGGGCGGGCGTGGTGGCCACTTCGAGGACGCCGCCCTGGTGGATGTCGGCGTCGATGCCCTCCGCCTCGGCCGCCGCGATCACCTCGGCGACGGTGTCGTTCATGGCCTTCTGCAGGCGTACGGCGGCTTCGCGGCCGTGCAGCCGGGCGTACCGGTCGCGGCCGGCGATGCCGTTGTAGAGCCAGCCGCCGTTGCGGCCGGAGGCGCCGTAGCCGCAGAACTTCTGTTCCAGGACGGTGATGCGGAGGAAGGGGGCGGCCTTCTTCAGGTAGTACGCGGTCCACAGGCCGGTGTAGCCGCCGCCGATGATCGCGACGTCGGCGGTGGCGTCCCCGGGCAGGGGCTCGCGCACCGCGGGGAGGCCGTCGTCCGCGTACCAGAAGGAGATCCCGCCGTTGACGACACTGCTTGCCGTGCTGCTCATGGCCGGGACGTTAACCCCTCGGAGCGGTCAGTGTCTCCTTCGGATTCCATGCTTTTCCGCGGCCTCTGGTCAGCGGGTAGCAGGCCAGTCCGATCAGTACGGAGACGAGGTGGCCGAGTTCGGTGAAGGTGCGTCCCGCGGCCAGGGGCAGGGTGAAGACGGCCAGGATGACCAGGAGATACGCGTAGCGCCAGGGGGATGCGAAGCGGTAGGTGAGGACGCCGATGACGCCGGCCAGGGCGTAACTGACGCCGATGTCGAGGGTGTTGACGGCCGAGTGCGGGGCCATGCCGTCCCGGATGGCCTTGAGCAGGGCGCCCTCGCTGATGAGGGTGGCCAGGACGTGCGCCAGGGCGCACACCGCGAACCAGCGGGCCGTGCCGAGCCAGCGTTCGGCGGGCGCCTGGAACACCGTGTACAGCAGGACGTAGGGAAGCCAGCGGCCGCTGTCGATCCACAGCGCGCTGGCCACCAGGACCCGCACGGGGTTGTGCGACAGTTCGTGGATGTTGGTCGACCGCTGCCGCAGGAAGTGCTGCTCGAACTCCGGCGACATCTGGTGCAGCGCGACGGTCGTGACGAACAGGACCGCCAGCCACACATACGTGCCGGGAGCGCTGCGGATGTACGCCCATACGTAGCCGAGGCCCCGGTTGATTCGCATGAGCCGATTCACGCACGCCAGTATCGTCCGGCCCGTGATTGACATTCCCGGCGATCTTGCGGAGTCCAGGAGATGGAGTCCTGGAGATGCAGGGTCCTGTCGGCGTCGGGTCCGACGGCGGCCGTGTGGCCGTCACGTGTGCGGCCGTCGTGGTCATCGCGCGGCTGCCGGCCCGTCTGCCGTCCGTCCCGGCACCGCCGGGCATGTGCGCTCGGTGACCGGCTGCTGCACTGGGATCTGCCACTTCGAGAACGTGTCGGCCGCCGACCGCGCGGGGGTAGCGCGCCCTGTGGGACGTCATGAAGGGGGGCGGCCGCTGGAGATCGCGCGCCGGCTCACCGACTAGCCTCGCGGCATGATTCGTACCGCGACACCCGCCGACCTCCCCGTCATCCACGCCCTGATCCGTGAGCTGGCCGAGTACGAGAAGGCCCCGCACGAGGCGAGGGCGACGCAGGAGCAGCTGCGGGAGGCGCTGTTCGGGGAGCGGCCGGCGGCGTTCGTCCACATGGCTGTGGACGACGCCACCGGCGAGGCCGTGGGGTTCGCGCTGTGGTTCCTGAACTTCTCGACCTGGCGCGGGGTGCACGGGATCCATCTGGAGGACCTGTACGTCCGGCCGGGTGCGCGTGGCGGCGGGCACGGCCGGGCGCTGCTGACGCAGCTGGCGCGGATCTGTGTGGAGCGCGGGTACGAGCGGCTGGAGTGGTCGGTGCTGGACTGGAACCGGCCCGCGATCGGCTTCTACGAGGCGCTGGGCGCCCGTCCGCAGGACGAGTGGACGGTGTACCGGCTGACGGACGGGCCGCTCGCGCAGTTGGCGTCAGATCACTGACTCCGGTACCGGGGCGTCGGCCGGCAGCCCCTTCTTCGGCGCCCTGGCCGTGACCATCAGGCCGGCGGTCAGGCCCGCCAGGAGCATCACGCCGGCCGCCCACCAGATGGCGACGGTGTAGCCGTGGACGACTCCGGCCGGGACCACGAGGGCCTTGGGTGCGCCGATGCGCAGGTGGGCGGTGATGTAGGCGGTGCTGCTGGTGGTGGCGATGGTGTTGAGCAGCGCCGTACCGATCGAGCCGCCCACCTGCTGCGAGGTGTTGACGGTCGCGGAGGTGACGCCGGAGTCGCGAGGGGCGACACCGGAGGTCGCGGTGGCGAACACGGGCATGAAGGTCAGGCCCATGCCGAGGCCCATGAGGATGAGGGCGGGCAGGATCTCGGTGGTGTAGGAGGAGTGGACCGTGATGCGGGTGAGGAGAGCCATGCCGCCGGCGGCGATGATCATGCCGGGAGTCATGAGCATGCGCGGGGCCACATGCTGCAGCAGCCGGGCGGAGATCTGCGTGGCGCCGATGATGATCGCGGCGGTGAGCGGCAGATAGGCGAGGCCCGTCCTGACCGGCGAGTAGCCGAGGATGATCTGCAGGTAGTAGGTCATGAACAGGAACAGCCCGAACATGCCGATCGTCGCGAGCATCATGGTCAGGAAGCAGCCGGCGCGGTTGCGGTCCTTGACGATGTGCAGCGGGAGCAGGGGGCTCGGGGCGCGGTTCTGCCACCAGACGAACGCGGTGAGCAGGAGCAGCCCGCTCGCGAACAGGGCGAGCACCAGGGAGTCGCTCCAGCCGCGGGGCTGCGCCTCGCTGAAGCCGTAGACGATCGCGACGAGTCCGCCGCAGCCGAGCAGCGCGCTGGGGACGTCGAGGCGGGACTCGCGGTGGCCGGGGCGGTCGTGCAGGAGGGCGAAGGCGCCGATCACGGCGAGCACGGCGATGGGCACGTTGACGTACAGGCACCAGCGCCAGTTGAGGTACTCGGTCAGCAGGCCGCCGACGATGAACCCGATCGCCGAGCCGCTGCCGGCCAGGGCGCTGTACACGCCGAAGGCCTTGCCGCGTTCGCGGGGGTCGGTGAAGGTCGTGGTCAGCAGGGAGAGCGCGGAGGGCGCGAGGACGGCGGCGAAGGCGCCCTGGAGCGCGCGGGCGCCGAAGAGCATGCCGGAGCTGGTGGCGGCGCCGCCGAGCGCGGAGGCGACGGCGAAGCCGACGAGTCCGAGGACGAAGGTGCGTTTGCGTCCGACGAGGTCGGCGATGCGGCCGCCGAGCAGCAGGAGGCCGCCGAAGGCGAGGGTGTAGGCGGTGATCACCCACTGCCGGTTGCCGTCGGACATGTGCAGGGCGTGCTGGGCGGAGGGGAGCGCGATGTTCACGATCGTCGCGTCCAGGACGACCATCAGCTGGGCGAGGGCGATGACGACGAGTGCCCACCAGCGGTGCGGGTCGGTCGCCTCCGGGGCCTGTCGGGGGGTTCCGGTCGCACCCGTTCGGCCGTTGGTCATCTGGCCAGGAGACCATGAATCGGGGCGTATTGCATCCGTGTGTGCGTTCCGGCTGTTCGGGGCTTTCGGCGTGGATTTCGGCGGGCGTTTCATGGCTCCAGTACCACCTTTCCGATAGTGCCGCGGTTCTCGAGTGCGCGGTGCGCGGCGGGTGCGTCCGCGAGGGGGAAGCGGGTGACGGCGGGGCGCAGCCGGCCGTGCGCGGCTTCGGCGAGCGCGCGCAGTTCGAGCGCGCGCAGTCCGCCGGCCCTGCGGAGCAGCTCGGGGCCGAGCACGGACCGGGAGACGCCCTCGACGAAGTGCCCCGCGCCCTGCCCGATGCCCTCCGCCGACCAGCCGAAGACCAGGTGCCGCCCGCCGGGTCCGAGGAGGGCGACGGCCTGCCGGGCCGCCTCGCCGCCGACGCCGTCGTAGACGATCGAGGCCCGCCTCGCCCCGAGGTCGGCCCGGACCTTCGCGGGCCAGGCGGTGTCGGTGTAGTCGACGGCGAGATCGGCGCCGTTGGCCCGGACCCGGGCCGTCTTCTCCGGGCCGCCCGCGAGTCCGATCACGGTGGCGCCGGCGTTCTTGGCGTACTGCACGAGCAGGGTGCCGATGCCTCCGGCGGCGGCCGGTACGACGACCACGTCGTCCGGTCCCGGCTCGGCGAACTGCACGATCCCGAGCGCCGTACGCCCCGTGCCGATCATGGCGACGGCGGCGGCGAAGTCCAGGTTCCGTGGGACCTCGTGCACGCGGTCGACCTCGGTGACGGCGAGTTCGGCGTACCCTCCCCCAGTGCCCGGAAGGCCTGGGGGGACCCCCAGCGCGAGGCCGAGGTGGGCCACGACCCGCCTGCCGAGCCACAGCCCGTCGACGCCGTCGCCGAGCGCGTCCACGACCCCGGCGACCTCGCGGCCGGGCACGGTCGGCAGCGCGGGCCGCTCGGGCAGCGGGCCCCGGTGCCCGGCGCGCAGGGCGGCGTCGAGGAGATGCACCCCGGCGGCTGCGACCGCGATCCGCACCTGGCCCGGGCCGGGGACCGGGTCCGGCGCCTGCTCGTAGGTGAGGTTCTCGGCGGGACCGAAGGCGTACAGACGGACGGCGTGCATGGTGACCCCCCCCAGGAGGACGGCTGTGTCATCGCGACCACGCTCCGACCTCAAGCGCGCTTGAGGTCAAGGACGGGCCGGCCGAGGATCAGGGACACCGCGGTGACCGCGCTGTTGAAGGACACTTCCGACAGCACGCCCGGCGCCGCCACCTGGTCGCCCACGAGATAGACCCCGTCGCCGCGGTCCACGGCGGGCCGGTCCCGCCAACTGCTCCCCGGCAGGTCCAGGGCCCCGGTACGGCCGTCCGCCACCGCCTCCCGGCGCCAGGTCAGCCGCTCCCGCCAGCCCGGGAACCCCAGGTCGAGGAGTTCCTCGGCGCGGGCGAGACCGTCGAGGCGGGACTCGCCCGGCCCGATCGGGAACTGCCCCTGGATCAGCTGCTCCCCGGCCGGGGCGAGGGACGCATCCGGCGCCGTGCACCGCTCCAGCCAGCCGGTCGCGTCGAGGTCCGAGAGCACGAAGGGGTCACCGCGCCGGGTGCGTACGGCGAGGTCGAGCAGGACCGTACGGCCGCTGGGCCAGGTCAGGGAGTCGTCGCCGAGCAGCCGGCGGGCGGCGGCCAGCGAGGTGGCGACGACCACGGGGGTGTCGGTGGGCAGTTCGTCGACGCGGGACAGCGTCTCGATCCGCACGCCCAGCTTCCAGGCCCGGGTGGCCATCCGGTCGATCAGGGAGGCCCAGCCGCCGACCGGGTAGTGCGCCTCCGGCGGCAGCTTGGTGGCCCGGCGCAGTCGTTCCTGCACGAACGCGGCGGACAGGGCGCCGGGGTCGTGGTGGAACAGGGCGACGGCCGCGTAGTGGGCGGCGGCGCGGGCGCCCTCCTCGCCGGCGACTTTGGTGGCCCAGCTCAGGAAGTCGGTGTCGACGGGCGCCTGCCGGACGCCGGGGCGCAGCAGCTTCAGCATCCCGAAGGGCGGGGTGCGGCGCAGCGTGCCGTGGTGCCGCAGCCGCAGCCGGGCGGCCTCCAGGGCCGGGATCGGGGCGAGCGGTCCGATCAGGTTCCGCTGCCTGAGCCAGGTCCAGTGCGGGCCGCCGTTGTAGAGGGCGTGCGGGCCCTCGTTGGTGCGGTACGGCCCCTGGGCCGTGCGGGCCCGGCCGCCCAGGGTGTGGTGGGCCTCGTGGACGGTGACCGTGGCGCCCGCCTCGGCGGCGGTGATCGCGGCGGTGAGTCCGGCGAAGCCACCGCCGACGACGGTGATGCGGTGCATGGGGCGGTGCATGAGGTGGGCCCTCCCTCGGATCGGTACACCTGGTCCGTGCGTACGGCTGTCGGTCCGTAGGTATGACTGTTCGGCGGGGCCGGAATGTGACATCGCCGGGGTTTGCGCAGGTCAGACGAACTGTCAGTGGTGGGGTGCAGCATGGGGGCATGGCGAGGAGAGCGACGGGCGGCCGTGCGGCGGGCAGGGCAGCGGTGAAGGGTGCGCAGCGGCCGGAGGTGCGGCTGCCGCCCCTGGAGCCGTGGTCCGGCGGCGAGTTGGCGCCGGACGGGGACTATGACGGGCTGGAGTTCCGGGACGCCGATCTGACCGGGCAGGACGGCGTGGGCGCCCGGTTCATGGACTGCGCGCTGACCGGCTGCGTGGTGGAGGGGACTTCGCTGGGCCGGGCCAGAGTGCTGGACTCGGTCCTGACCGGGCTGCGCGGGGTGGGCACGCATCTCGCCGAGTCCACGTTCCGGGACGTCGAGCTGCTCGACGCCCGGCTGGGCGGCACCCAGCTGCACGGCGCCGTCCTGGAGCGGGTCGTGGTCCGCGGCGGCAAGATCGACTACTTGAATCTGCGTGAGGCGCGCCTCAAGGACGTGGTCTTCGAGTCCTGCGTGCTGGTCGAGCCGGACTTCGCGGGCGCGACGCTGGAGCGGGTGGAGTTCGTCGACTGCGCGCTGAGAGAGGCCGACTTCGGCAGCGCGACACTGAAGGACGTGGACCTGCGCGGCGCCGCGCCACTGGAGATCGTGCGGGGGCTGGACCGGCTGTCGGGGGCGGTGATCAGCACGGGCCAACTGCTGGATCTGGCACCGGTGCTGGCGGCGGAGCTGGGGATCCGGGTGGAGTAGGCCTTACGGCAGTCGCGGAAAGCGGGCCTGGAGGGTCCAGATCGCCGGGTTCTCGGCCAGGTCCTCATGGAGGTCGGTCAGATCGGCGATCAGGTCGTGCAGGAAGTCGCGGGCCTCGCGGCGCAGTTCGGCGTGGGAGAAGGACAGCGGGGACTCCTCGGCCGGCACCCAGTCGGCGGTGATGTCCACCCAGCCGAAGCGGCGCTCGAACAGCATCCGGTCGGTGGACTCGGTGAAGTCCAGCTCCGCCCGCTGCGGCCGGGCCGCGCGGGAGCCCATCGGGTCCCGGTCCAGCCGCTCCACGATGTCGCACAGCGCCCACGCGAAGTCCAGCACCGGCACCCATCCCCAGGCTGTGGACAGCTCCCGGTCCGTCTTCGTGTCCGCGAGATACACATCACCGCAGAACAGGTCGTGCCGCAGCGCGTGCACGTCCGCGCGGCGGTAGTCGGTCTGCGGGGGGTCCGGGAACCGGTTGGAGAGGGCGTAGCCGATGTCGAGCACGGGAGAGATGGTGTCACGCCCCGGCAGCAGCCCCGGACACTCGGATCACTCGTACCCCGGCACTTAAGATCGCTGACATGTCCAGATCCGTACGCCTTGTGCCGGCCGCCGCGGCCCTGCTCGCCCTCGCTGTGACCGGCACCGCGTGCGACCGCGGTGTGCACGGTACCCCCGGCGGCTCCGGCGTACGCGACCCCTACTTTCCGAAGGCCGGCAACGGCGGCTACGACGTCGGGCACTACGACCTCACCCTCGACTACACCCCCGCCACCCGCCACCTCACCGGCACGGCGGTCGTCACCGCCCGCGCCACCCAGGACCTGTCCGCCTTCGACCTCGACCTCGCCGGGCTGCACGTCGACTCGGTCACCGTCGAGGACAGGAAGGCCAGCTTCTACCGGGCCGGCCAGGAACTGACCGTCCGCCCGCACTACGACCTGCGCAGGGGCGAGACCTTCCGCACCACCGTCCGCTACTCGGGGACCCCGCACACCCTCACCGACCCCGACGGCTCCAAGGAGGGCTGGCTGCCCACCGCCGACGGCGCCCTCGGCCTGGGCGAACCCGTCGGCTCCATGGCCTGGTTCCCCGGCAACAACCACCCCTCCGACAAGGCCACCTACGACCTCACCGTCACCGTCCCCCAGGGCATCCAGGCCGTCTCCAACGGCGAGTTGACCGACCAGACCACCAAGGCCGGCCGCACGACCTACCACTGGCACACCGCCCAGCCCATGGCGAGCTACCTCGCCACCGTCGCCGTCGGCCACTTCGACCTCACCCGCGGCACCGGCCCGCACGGGCTGCCGATCCTCACCGCCGTCGACCCCACCCAGGCGAAGGCGAGCGAGCAGGTGCTGGCGCAGCTCCCCGACATCATCAAGTGGGAGGAGATCAACTTCGGGCCGTACCCCTTCTCCTCCACCGGCGCGATCGTCGCCCGCCCCGACGACGCCGGCTACGCCCTGGAGACCCAGAACCGGCCCGTCTTCCCCGGCGCCCCGGACACCGGCACCCTCGTGCACGAACTCGCCCACCAGTGGTACGGCGACTCGGTCACCCCGAAGTCCTGGCGGGACATGTGGCTCAACGAGGGATTCGCGACGTACGCGGAGTGGCTGTACTGGGAGGACCACGGCGGCGAGAGCGCCCAGCAGACCTTCATGGACTACTACAACGGCGACGACAAGGCCATCTGGGCCTACCCGCCCGCGAAACCGCCGAGCGCCGCGCACATCTCCGACAGCCCGGTCTACCAGCGAGGCGCGATGGTCCTGCAGAAGATCCGGCAGAAGGTCGGCGACGACACGTTCTACGACATCATCCAGGGCTGGGCCGCCGCCCACCGGCACGGCAGCGCGAGCACCGCCGACTTCACCGCGTACGTGGAGAAGAAGGCCCCGCACGAGGACTTCACCGAGATCTGGAAGGACTGGCTGTACGGCGACGGCAGACCGGCCCACCCGTGACATCCGTGACCGGCAGGCCCGGCCGCCGGTGACGGGCGCGGCTACCGGGCTCCCCGCTCCAGTGCCACCCGCATCGCCGCCCGTGCCGCCCACACGGACTGCGCCTGCTTGAGCCGGTGCTCCTGGAACTCCGGTGTGTCCAGCTCCGGATCGCCTGCCGCGAACACCTCCAGCAGCTTCCGCAGGGAGGCGTAGACGTCCTCGACGACGGCCGTCATCTCCTCCGGGGCGCAGATCAGCAGGTTCTCCCGGACCTCGTCGCAGCCCGAGTCGCGGAACGCCTCCCGCACGGCGGTCTCCCGCCGGTCGGCGGGCCCGTCCCGGTGGGCGCCGGCGGCCGTGTGCATGGCCTCGTACGCCAGCCGGTACCTGGTCAGGCAGGCGACATACAGCTCCCGCCGTTCGCGCCGGTCCCGTTCGCCGGTCTCGCGCCGCCACCGCACCCGGTCGGCGAGCAGCGTCGAGCCGACCCCGACCACGGCGCCGAGTCCGGTCCCGGCCAGTGCCGTCCAATCCACCGCCGGGTCAGTCCTCCCACGCGTCCAGCAGTCCCGCGAGCCCCGGCGGCCACACGGGCTCGGGTGCCTCGGCCAGCTCCCGCCTCGTCCACCAGCGGCAGGTGAGGATGCTCTCGGCCGAGTGCGCGGCGGCGAGTCGGTGGCCGACCGGATCCCGGCGCGGGCCACGGGCGACGTAGATGTGCTCGTGCTGGCGGACGGGGATGTCCGCGTGCGTGAAGTCGTGTTCCCAGGTGCACAGCAGCGGGCCCGGCTCCAGATCGGTCCAGCCGGTCTCCTCGGCCAGCTCCCGCAGGGCGCCCTCGCGCGGGGACTCGCCGGGTTCCAGGCCGCCGCCGGGCAGGGCCCAGTGGAGGCCCACCTCGTCGTTGTCGTACTGGAACAGGAACACCGCGCCGTCCGGGTCCACGACGGCGATCCGGGCCGCCTGCCTCGGTGTGCGCGAGGCCTCGCCCAGCACCTTGCGCAGTACGGCGCAGGGGCGGCCGAGGGCGCGGTCGGGGCGGTGGTCGATCACCGTGTAGCCGAGGGCGGTCCAGAAGGCCAGGGCCTTGGGATTGTTGGCGAGGACGGCGAGCCGCACCGCGCTGCGGCGGCCCTGTGCGCGGAACCGGTCCTCGACGAGTTCCGCGAGGGCCCTGCCATGGCCCTTTCCGTGCTCGGCCGCGTCCACCATGAGCAGCCCGATCCACGGGTCCGGGTCGGCGGGGTCGGGATGGTGGGCGCGCGTGCCGGCGAGTCCGACGAGCCGTCCCTCCTCGGTGCGCGCGAGCAGCACCTCGGTACCCGGCACGGCCAGGTCCTCGGCCAGGGCGGCCGCGACCTGCTCGGGACGTATGTCGTCCGGGTCGGGGAAGTCGCCGCTGAGCCGGTGGAACTCACGGTTGGACGCGTAGAGCGCGGTGAGCTCGGCCAGCAGCGGCGGCGACAAGTCCCGGTCTGGGGACAGAGGTTCGAGAATCACAGCGGCAAGGTATCCCTCCGGGGGGCCTGCGGCCGAGGGATTTCCGTGGCGTGCTCGCAGGGCCGGACGTGGTTCGAGGCACCCACGCGGTGAAGCCGCACACCGGCAAAGCCCCGCGCCCCTTCAGGCGGGCGGGGCGGAAGCCAGGAGGCGGGCGGGAGCCTTTCGCCGTGGTCGGCCGCAAGAGAGGCCTCCGCCCGCCGCCTTCGCGCAGGGCGCTTCAGCAGCGGTCCCTGCTCAGCGCAGCGCCCGGTGTCCGTCAGACGTTGACGCCGAAGTCCTGGGCGATGCCGACCAGGCCCGAGGCGTAACCCTGGCCCACGGCGCGGAACTTCCACTCCGCGCCGTTGCGGTACAGCTCGCCGAAGATCATGGCCGTCTCGGTGGCGGCGTCCTCGGAGAGGTCGTAGCGGGCGATCTCGGCGCCGCCGGCCTGGTTGACGATGCGGATGTAGGCGTTGCGGACCTGGCCGAAGTTCTGGCCGCGGTTCTCGGCGTCGTAGATGGAGACCGGGAAGACGACCTTGTCGATGTCGGCCGGGAGCGCGGCCAGGTTGACGTTGATCGCCTCGTCGTCGCCCTCGCCCTCGCCGGTGCGGTTGTCGCCGGTGTGGACGATGGTGTTGTCCGGGGTCTGCTTGTTGTTGAAGAAGACGAAGTGCGCGTCCGAGTAGACCTTGCCCTGGCCGTTGACCGCGATGGCGGAGGCGTCCAGGTCGAAGTCCGTGCCGGTGGTGGTGCGGACGTCCCAGCCGAGGCCCACGGTGACGGCGGTCAGGCCCGGAGCCTCCTTGGTGAGCGAGACGTTGCCACCCTTGGACAGGCTTACAGCCATGTTGGGAGTCCCTTCCTTGGACATGTGTGGTGCAGTGCCGTTGAAGCTACCGTCACCGGGAAGAACGTCGAGGGGGGTGCCGGTGGTTCCGGGTCCCTTTACCTTTTTTACCGAGTGGGGGATCCGGAAATCCAGGTGACGCGGACGGGGCACGGCGGGGAACATGGAGGGCATGTCCGGTCCTTACGTCATTCGCGGCTCCGTCTCCCTTCCCGAGGCCGAGCTGATGTGGCGTTTCTCCAGGTCGTCCGGGCCCGGCGGACAGCACGTCAACACCAGTGACTCGCAGGTGGAGCTGCGCTTCGACCTCGCCCGCACCGAGGCGCTGCCCCCGGTCTGGAAGGAGCGGGCGCTGCAGCGGCTCGCGGGCCGGCTCGTCGACGGCGTGGTGACCGTACGGGCCTCCGAGCACCGCTCCCAGTGGCGCAACCGCGAGGCCGCCGCCGTGCGCCTCGCCGCTCTTCTCGCGGAGGCCGGCGCGCCCCCGCCCAGACCGCGCAGGCCGACCCGGATCCCGCGCGGCATCAACGAACGCCGGCTGCGGGAGAAGAAGCAGCGCTCGGAGACGAAGCGCGGCCGCTCGGGCCGGGACTGGGCGTGAGCCCGGCGGGCGCTGGCGGCGCCCGTCACCCGCACGGCTGCCGTCGCGCCGGTGAGCCGTCACATTCGCGGCCCGCCGTTCGTCAGTGAGTCCGTGAGGCAGCGGACCACCAGGGCGACGGAAAGGCGGGCACCCCCATGAGCGACGACGAGCGGCAGCACCGCGACGACGAGTTCCTCGCAGAGCGGTTCGAGGCGTACCGGGGGCATCTGCGGGCCGTCGCCTACCGGATGCTGGGCTCGGCCGCGGAGGTCGAGGACGCGGTGCAGGAGGCGTGGTTCCGGCTCAGCCGGACCGACACGCGTGCGGTGGACAACCTCGGGGGCTGGCTGACGACCGTCGTCGGCCGGGTCTGCCTCGACATGCTCCGCTCCCGCCGCTCGCGGGGCGAGGAGCCCCTGGAGACCTGGCATCCCGGAGCCTCCGCCGAGCCGGACCCCGCGCAGGACGCGGTGCTCGCGGACTCGGTCGGGGCGGCGCTGCTGGTCGTCCTCGAGACGCTCTCGCCGGCCGAGCGGCTGGCGTTTGTGCTGCACGATCTGTTCGGGGTGCCGTTCGAGGAGGTCGGCGGGATCCTCGGACGCAACCCGGCCGCCGCGCGGCAACTGGCCAGCCGGGCGCGGCGCCGGGTGCGGGGCGCGAACGCGCCGGAGGCCGACCTGGCGCGGCAGCGGGAGGTGGTCGACGCGTTCCTGGCGGCGGCGCGGGAGGGGGACTTCGACGGCTTGCTGGAGGTGCTCGACCCGGACGTGGTGGCGCGCGGCGAGGCGGGTGTGACCGCCGGTGCGGCGGGGGTCGCCTCCGGTGCGAAGAGCTTCGCCCATCTGGCCCGCGTGGCGCGTCCCGCGCTGGTCGACGGGGCGACGGGGCTGGTCGTGTACGCCGACGGTCGCGTGGAGCGCGTCCTGACGTTCACCTTCGTCGCCGACCGCATCACGACCATCGACATCGTGACGAACCCGGAGGACCTGTCCGAGCTGACCATCGAGCCGGTGTAGCCGGGCGGCCGGGGGCATCACAGGTCCAGCACACCCACCGTCTGCCCCCCGCTCGTCTCGCCGTTCTTGCGGAAGCCCAGACGGAGGTAGAAGTCCTCGGGGCCGTCCGGGCCGGGGTGCCAGGTGACGTACAGCTCCTTGCCGCCGCGGCGGCGGATCTCGGCGGCGACCGAGTCGACGGCGAAGCGGCCGTAGCCCCGGCCCTGTTCCTCCGCCGCGATGTTCAGCCGCCACAGCCCGGAGCGGTGCACGCTGCCGTCTCCGTGCCAGTCGATGTCGAAGAAGGCCATCAGGAAGCCGACCGGGCGGTCGCCGTCGACGATCAGGCGGGGCCAGGCGACGCCGGTGGGGTGGACGTACGCCTCGGCGAGGGACTTCACCACGGGCTCGACCGCGTGCTCCTGGTCCGGGCGGATGCGGATGCCGACGGCGGTCTCGAAGTTCCGGGGAGTGATGTCTTCCAGGTGCGGGGTCATCCGGGCACGGTAAGCGCGTCGACAGCCGCCGGGCCACGGAATATCCAGGTCACCCCAACTGCCGGTACCGGCCCCGGAAGTACAGCAGCGGGCCGCCCTCCGCGCTCGGGACGTGTGCGGTCAGGACGCGGCCGATGACGAGGGTGTGGTCGCCGGCCGTGACCCGCTGCTCGGTGCGGCACTCCAGCGTGGCCAGCGCGCCGCCCACCAGCGGGGCGCCGGTGGCCTCGCCGCGGACGTAGGGGATGTCCTCGAAGAGCAGCCGGTCGCTGATGCGGCCCTTCATGGCGAAGCGGCCCGCGATGTGCCGCTGGCTCTCGGTGAGGACCGACACCGCCCACAGGGGCTGTTCGTCGAGCAGGTCGTCCATGCGGGCGCCCGTCCGCAGGCTGACCAGGACCAGCGGCGGGTCGAGGGAGACGGACATGAAGGCGGTGGCGGTCATGCCGACGTCCTCCATGGCCGGCGCGCCCGGGTCGTCGGGGTCCAGCGGCGGCTCCTGAGCGGTCACCAGGACCACTCCGGCGGCCAGCCGGGACATCGCGGCCCGGAACTCGTCGTTGCTCACCCCCTCAGCATGCCCGGAAGCGGCGGGGGCGGTGGGTGAGGGAGTCTTCAGCACACCCGAAACGCTAGTCTCCGCCCCGCACAGGCCGCATCAGGCCTTCGCCCGAGCCGGGTCCTAGGACCAACGGACGACCGCTGTGTGCATCATGTGAACAGTTACCAAAACCTTGCGCTCAGTAAACGCACGTGGAAAACGCAGAAACTCCACTCAATTGTTCATGTTCACCTGTGACTTGAGTCACAAGGGGCAGGAATTGTTGACCCTGTGTACCGAGTGGGCAGCGCGCTGTGATTCAGTGGCGGGGAAGCTGAAACGCACCGTAAGAGGCACCCTTAGGAAGCGCCGAAGACAACCCTTGATTCGCTGCGAGGTCTCGGGGGGAGGGCGAGCATGGAGACCGAGTCGGAGCCGTATGTCCGTCTTGCGTCCCTGCGGCAGTTGCACCAGGTCATGGCCGACATGAACACGGCACGCAGCCTGGCGGACACACTGCAGACCGTCGCCGACGGCGCCGTACAAGCCCTCGGGTACGAGATGGCGTGCGTGAACCTCGTACGCCCCGACGGCGATCTCGTCGTCGCCGCGTTCGCCGGGAACTCCGCTGCCGAGGCCCTGATCACCGGCCGGGTCGGCTCCCGCGAGTCCTGGGACCGCCGGCTGACCATGGGCGAGCGCTGGGGCGACCTGGTCTTCATACCGCACACCGAGGGCTGGGTGCTGGACGACGACGACGTCCCCCAGTGGTTCACGGACGGGCCCGCGCCGCGCTTCGAGGACGAGTGGCACCCCTCCGACCGCCTCTTCGCCCCCATGTACACGCCGGGCGTCCCGGGCGGCTCCTGCGGCGAGCTGCTCGGGGTCATCTCGGTCGACCGGCCGCGCAACGGCCGCCACCCCGGCGCCTGGGGCCGCGAGGCCCTGCAGATGTACGCCTTCCAGGCCGCCATCGCGATCAGCAACGCCCGGCTGCGCGCCAACATGCAGCGCGCCCTGGTCCGCCTGGAGCGCGAGCAGCAGGCGCTGCGGGCGAGTGAGGAAAGCTTCAGGCAGGCCTTCGAGTACGCCCCCTCCGGCATGGCCATCGCCGAGATGGGCGGCGACCAGCACGGCCGCATCCTGCGCACCAACGACGCCCTGTGCCGTCTCCTCGGCCGCCCGGCCTCCGCGATGCGCCGCTACTCCTTCTCCGACCTCGTCCACCCCGAGGACATCGGCACGCTGCTGCGGACCTCGGCGGAGGGCGGCCGCGCAGAACTCCGCCTGGGGCGCCGCGACGGCACGTACGTCTGGGTGAGCCTGCGCAACAGCGTCGTCGCGGACGCCGCCGACGGCCCCCGCTTCCTCCTCACCCACGTCGAGGACATAGAGGAACGCAAGCGCCGCGAGCTGCAGCTCGCCCACCGCGCCTCCCATGACTCGCTCACCGGCCTGCCGAACTCCGCCGAGCTGCGCTCCCGCCTGTCCGCCCGGCTGTGCCGGCGCCCGGCCCACGCCGACGAGCTGGAATCCCTGGACGCGGCCTACGGCCACCCCGCCTTCGACGCCCCCGTCAGCCACGGCTTCGACTTCCGGCCGGGCGCGGACGCGTACGACACCTTCGACCACCACGTCCACACCGTCGCCCCCGAGGACGGCCGCGACGACGGCACCAAGGGCCTCGCGGTGCTCTTCTGCGACCTCGACGGCTTCAAGTCGATCAACGACCGCTTCGGGCACAACGCGGGCGACGCGGTCCTCATCGAGGTGGCGCGCAGGCTGTCGCGCGGGGTCCGGGACGGGGACACGGTCGCCCGGCTCGGCGGCGACGAGTTCGTGATCCTCGCCGACGGCCTCGGCCGGGCCGACGCCCAGGACCTCGCCGTACGGCTGCGCAACGAGATCATCCAGCCGATCCGGGCCGAGGGCCGGGCCGTCCGGGTGGGCGCGAGCTTCGGCATCGGGTGGGCGCACTGCGGCATGACGGCGGACGAAGTGTTGAAGTCAGCCGACGAACGGATGTACGTAGAGAAACGATCTCGTCCCAAACAACATCGGCGCGCCGGATGATCCGCAGGTCAGGGACTTGATGCGATTCGAGTCATCCGTTTGGCACAGTCGGAGCGGGTAGGCTCGCCCTTCAGACCTGTACCGCATCCACTCGCACCCGCTGAGGAGACCTAGGGATGACGCCCGGCGAAAACGGCCCGAGCACGCCCGAGGACGACGACCCGTTCGGCTATCTGTACGCCGACGGCCAGGCCAGAGGGGCCCAGCCGCCGTCCGGCGGTTACGGCTACCCGAACTCGGTCAGCAGGGTGCGGGCGGTCGGCGAGCGGCAGTACGGCCAGCCGCAGGCCGCCTACGGCCAGGGAGTGCCGCAGCAGCAGGGTGCCTACGGCCAGCCGAACGCCTACTACCAGGCCCCCGAGACCCTGCCCGGCGGCGCCCCGCCGAACAGCCCCCGCTCCGCGCCGCCCGCCCCCGGCCGCCGCGGCCCGAACACCAAGGGCCTGCTGATCGGCGCGATCGCGGTGGTCGCCGCGGTCGTCATCGGCATCGGCATCTCGATGCTCAACGGCAACGCGGACGACGGCAAGTCCAACAACCAGGCGGGCGGCACCCCGACCCAGTCGCAGAGCCAGAGCCCGAGCCCGTCGGACAGCAGCTCGGCGGCAAGCGGTGAGCTGCCGAAGGTCGACGCCGCGAGCAGCTCCGTACAGCTGGCCGGAGGCGCCGCCGTGGCGTCGGACGTCAAGGGTGCCCAAGGCGTGGGCGGCAAGTATGTGGGTGGCCTGAGCACGGTGGGCGCTTCGGTGACGTGGACCGTGGACAACATCCCCGAGGAAGGCACCTACACCCTGCTCGCGCGGTACGACAACGCCGGTGAGGACCAGAAGATGACCCTCACCGTCAACGGCGAGAAGTTCGGCAGCGGTTTCAACTTCGCCAACTGGACGCACCTGTCCGACCCGACGCAGGCATGGACCGAGAGCTATGCGTTCCCCACGCTGAAGAAGGGCTCGAACACGATCTCGCTCTCCTGTCAGCCCGGCGACAAGTGCAACGTCCTCCTGGATCAGCTCTCGCTGAAGAAGGGCAAGGTCGGGCGGGGCTGAGCCGCGCTGACTCCACCCGCAATGCGGGGCCATGCGGTTGAATTGGTGGCCGCCGGAAGATAATTCCCGGCGGCCACTAGGTTTTGCCTGACCCATACGGCCCACTTCGACGCACACGGCGGCCACCCACCCTGTCAGCAGGTGTACGAGCCGCCGTTGTTCTCGCGAGTGCAGGGGGCATCACTGGTAGTGCATGGGTGGCTTTGCGCCAACCTAGGCTGCGCTGACCACCCCAGTCGCCGTCACTCGCCCCCGCAGCTCCTCGTACACCGCGGGGTCGAACTCGCCTGCGGCGGGGGCCCGTACCGTCGCCGCCGACAGGGCGACCGCGCGGGTCAGGCGGTCCGGCCAGGGCAGGTGCTCGACCAGGCCCGAGAGCAGGCCCGCGACCGCCGAGTCGCCCGCACCGGTCGGGTTGCCGGGGACGCGGCCCGGCGGGCCGGCGCGCCAGCGGCCCTCGGGGGTGACGGCCAGCAGGCCCTGTGGGCCGAGGGAGGCGACGACCGTGTGGGCGCCGCGGCGGCGGGCGTCCTGGGTGGCGCGCAACGGCTCGTGGGAGCCGGTCAGTTCGGCCAGTTCGTCGGCGTTCGGCTTGATGAGGTCGGGGCGGGCCGCCACTCCGCGGCGCAGGGGTTCGCCGCTGGTGTCCAGCAACACAAAAACGCCGTGGGAGCGGGCGGCGCGGACCAGGTTCGCGTACGCCCCCACCGGCACGCCCGGCGGCAGGCTGCCGCACAGAGCCACCGCGGAGGCGCCGGGCAGCAGTTCCTCGTAGCGGTCCAGGAACGCGCCCCACTCGGCCGGCTCGATCTGCGGGCCCGGTTCGTTCAACTGGGTCGTGTCACCCGAGAGTTCGTCCACGACCGCGATCGTGCGCCGGGTCGCCCCCGCGACCGGGACCAGCGCGTCCGTCACCCCGGGTACATCGGCGAGCCGGTCGCGTATCTCCCGGCCGGTCCCGCCGCCCGCGAACCCCGTGACCGTCACCTCGTGTCCGAGCGCGGCCAGCACCCGGGCCACGTTCACGCCCTTGCCGCCGGGCCGTTCGATGACCTCCGAGACCCGGTGCGAGGCGTGCGGCCGTAGCGACCGCACGCGATAGGTGAGGTCGAGAGCGGTGTTCAGCGTGACCGTGAGGATCACCCGGGCCGACCTCCCTCGAAGTCCCTGCGCCTGTCATCGGTTCCGGGGGCACGATCATGCCAAACAGACGGCGGCCGGCCCAGTCATGAGTCGGCCGCCGTCCAGGGAAAAGACGGGCAGATCAGGCCAGTTGGGGCGGGATCACCAGCCACTCGCCCCGCCGCATCACACCCTTGAGGCCGAAGTCCGCGTCCAGCACCAGCAGGTCGGCGTCCTTGCCCGGCTCCAGCGAGCCGATGCGGTCGGAAAGGCCCAGGAGACGGGCGGGGTTGACCGACAGGGCCTGTACGGCGTCCTCGACCGACAGCCGGTCGACGGTCACCGCCCGCTTGAACGCACGGTCCAGGGTCAGCGTGGAGCCCGCGATCGAGCCGCCCTCCACCAGCCGGGCCACGCCCTCGCTGACCTCGACCTCCAGCGGGCCGAGCATGTAACGGCCGTCGCCGATCCCGGCCGCGTCCATCGCGTCTGTGATGAACGCGACCCGGTCCGCGCCCGCGCGGTGGAAGGCCAGCTCCAGCGCGGCCGGGTGGAGATGCGTGCCGTCGTTGATCAGCTCGACGGTGACCCGCTCGTCCTCCAGCAGGGCGGCGATGGGACCGGGGGCGCGGTGGCCGAGGGCGGGCATGGCGTTGAACAGGTGGGTGGCGACCGTGGCGCCCGCGTCGATGGCCTCGACCGTCTGCTCGTACGTGGCGTCCGTGTGCCCGATCGCCGCGATGACCCCGTGCTCGGCGAGCAGCCGTACGGAGTCGATGCCGCCCGGCAGCTCGGTCGCGAGCGTGACCATCTTCGCCTTGCCGCGCGCTGCGTCGATCAGCTTGCGGACCTCGGCCGGGTCCGGGTCGCGCAGCAGTGCCTCGGAGTGCGCGCCCTTGCGGCACGGCGAGATGAACGGCCCCTCGAAGTGGATGCCCGCGATCTCCCCCTGCTCGGCCAGCTCGCTCAGCAGCCCGGCCTGCGTCGCCAGCAGGTCCATCTCGTCGGTGACGGTGGAGGCGACGAGGGTGGTGGTGCCGTGCAGGCGGTGGGTGCGGATGGCCTTCATGATGTCGTCCGGGGTACCGGAGAAGGAGGCTCCGCCGCCGCCGTGGTTGTGGATGTCGACGAAGCCCGGTACCAGCCAGTGGCCGGTGAGGTCGAGCGTCTCGGCGCTCTCGGCCGTCCCCGCCACGATCTTCGTGCCCTCGACGCAGACGCGCCCGTCGTCCACCACTCCGCCGGGCAGCACCACCCGAGCACCTGTGAGAACCAAGCTGGGAGCCATCAGGCGCTTACCTCCGGAGTCGTAGAAGTGGTTGTCGTGGCCAGCAGGTCGCGGGCCAGCAGGCCGGCGCCCAGGCAACCGGCGGTGTCGCCGAGGGCGGCGGGGACGATGGTCGGGAGCTTCTGGAAGGTGACCCGGCGCCGGACGGCGTCGCGCAGCGGTGGGAACAACACTTCCCCCGCCTCGGCGAGCCCGCCACCGATGATCAGGGTGCGCGGGTCCAGCAGGGTGAGCGCGGTGACCAGGCCGTCGGCGAGCGCGTCGACCGCCTGCTGCCACACCCGGACGGCGTTCGGGTCGCCGGACGCGACGGCCTTGGCGCAGTCGGCGGCATCCGCGTCCGGGTCCCCGCAGGCCGCCGCCCAGGCCTCGCTGACGGCGGACGCGGAGGCGTACCGCTCCAGGCAGCCGTGCTGCCCGCAGGGACACGCGATCCCGCCGGGCCGTACGACCACATGGCCGATCTCGCCCGCGAAGCCGTGCGCGCCCGCCTCCACCCGGCCGTCGATGCCGATGGCGCCCGCGATCCCGGTGCCGAGCGGCACGAACAGGAACCGGTCGGCGCCCCTGCCCGCGCCGATCCGGCCCTCGGCGAGACCGCCGGTGCGCACGTCGTGGCCGAGGGCGACGGGGATGCCGAGCCGCTCGGTGAGCAGGGCGCGCAGCGGTACGTCCCGCCAGCCGAGGTTGGCGGCGAAGGAGGCGATGCCCTGCTCCTCGTCGACGATGCCGGGGACCGCGATGCCGGCAGCGGCGGCGGCCACGCCGTAGTGCTCGACGCCGTACGCGTGCAGCTCGGCGGCGAAGTCGAGGATCGCCCCGACCACCGCGTCCGGTCCGCGCTCGCGTCCGGTGGCGCGGCGGGCGCGGTGGAGCAGCACGCCGTCGTCGCCGACGAGGGCGGCCTTCATCCCGGTACCGCCCACGTCCAGGGCGATGACATGTCTCACCACGGGCCCTAGTGTGGCCCTCCCACCCGCGAGAGGTCTAGTCCACTCACGTGGTGTAGACCTTATGTGTCCACATGTTGAACGGTCAGACAGCAGGGTTGGGGTTTTGAGGGTGCGTCGGCGTACGGCAGGAACGATCGCGGTGGTGTCCGCACTGGGCATGGCGGCGGTCCTCGGCGGCTGCGGGAGTACGGGCTCCTCCGACGTGACCCTGAGACTCGTCGCCGCCGACTACGGCGACTCCCCCGCCAACAGCTCGAAGAAGTACTGGGACACCCTGGCCAAGGAGTACGAGTCCAAGCACCCCGGTGTGAAGATCGACGTCAGCGTGTACTCCTGGAACGACGTCGACGCCAAGGTCGAGGACATGGTCGCCGCCGGCCACGCCCCGGACCTGGCCCAGATCGGCGCCTACGCCGACTACGCGGCCGCCGGCAAGCTCTACCCGGCCTCCGACCTGCTCTCCATCCCCACCCAGGCCGACCTCCTCGCCCAGCTCTCCGAGGCCGGCCAGTGGAACCACACGCAGTACGGCATACCCTTCGCCGCCTCCACGCGCGTGCTCTTCTACAACAAGACCCTGTTCGCCAAGGCCGGCATCACCCCGCCCACCACCTGGGACGAGCTGGCCGCCGACGCCAGGGCGCTCAAGGACAAGGGCGTGAAGTACCCCTTCGCGCTGCCGCTCGGGCCCGAGGAGGCCCAGGCCGAGACCATGCAGTGGCTGCTCAGCGGCAGCAGCGGCAGCAGCGGCACCAACGGCGGCAACGGCTACACCGACGACATCGGCACCTACACCATCGACTCCGCGCCCAACGTCCAGACCTTCACCTGGCTCAAGGACGAGCTGGTCGGCAAGGGCCTGACCGGGCCGGTCGCGCCCGGCAGGCTCAACCGCGCGGACGCCTTCGCCGCCTTCGCCGACGGCCAGGTCGGCATGCTCAACGGGCACCCCACGCTGATCCAGCAGGCCGAGAAGAAGGGCGTGCAGTTCGGCATGGTGCCGATGCCGGGGCGCACCGGCACATCCAGGGCGTCCATGGGCGTCACCGACTGGATGATGGCCTTCAAGCAGAACGGTCACCGCGACCGGATCGGCGACTTCCTCAACTTCGTCTACAGCGAGAAGAACGTCCTGGCGTTCTCCCGCGAGTACGGCCTGCTGCCGGTCACCGGCTCGGCCTCCAACACCATGAGCGCGTCGGACGCCCCGACCGACAGCCCCCTGCACCCCTTCCTCGACCAGCTGCCGACCTCCGAGCTGTACCCCGCCGGCAAGACCTCCTGGGCGACGGTCAGCGCGGCCGTGAAGCAGAACATCGGCCAGGCCGTCGCCCCCGGCGGCGACCCCGCCGGCGTCCTGACCCGCCTCCAGGCGACGGCGACGGCGGCGGACAGCAGCGCCAGGAACTGAGCGCGGCTGTCAGTCCCCACCGCTACGGTGACTTCCATGGAACTGCCCCCCCGCGAACAAGCCATCCTCGCCCTGGAGCGCCGCGGCTTCCCCGGCCCCGGCGCGAAGGAGCGAGCGATACGCGAGGAACTGGGCCTGTCCCCGGTCCGCTACTACCAGCTCCTGAACGCGCTCCTGGACGACGAGCGGGCCCTGGCAGCGGATCCGGTGACGGTGAACCGCCTGCGGAGGGTGCGGGAGACCCGGCGCACGGAACGCTGAACCGGCCGCGCGGGCGCTCGTTCGGCCGACCGAGAAGGCCCCAGGAGTGAGGCCGGGCGAGCCTGGATAGTGTCGCTGTATGGACCCTCTGCCGACCCCGCAGACCCAGCCCGGCCGGGACGGACTCGCCGCGCTCCTGGCAAAGCCGTCCGCCGCGATCGTCGGCCTGGACTTCGACGGCACACTGGCCCCCATCGTCGCCGACCCCGAACAGGCCCGCGCCCACCCCGAGGCCGTACCGGCCCTCGCCGCACTCGCCCCGAAGGTCGCCTCCGTCGCCGTGATCACCGGACGCCCCGCCGGCGTCGCGGTCCGCTACGGCGGCTTCGCCGGCGTCCCCGGCCTGGAGCACCTGACCGTCCTCGGCCACTACGGCGCCGAACGCTGGGACGCGGTCACCGCCACCGTCACCGCCCCGCCCCCGCACCCCGGCGTCGCGGCGGCCCGCGCCGAGCTGCCGGGCGTGCTGGACCGCGCCGGCGCCTGGCGCGGCACCTGGATCGAGGAGAAGGGCCGGGCGGTCGCGGTGCACACCCGCCGCGCCGACGACCCGCAGGCCGCGTTCGAGGCCCTGCGCGGCCCCCTCACCGACCTCGCCGCCCGCCACGGCCTGATCGTCGAACCCGGCCGGCTGGTCCTGGAACTGCGCCCGCCGGGCATGGACAAGGGGGTGGCCCTCGCCGACCACGTCCGCAGGACCGGCGCCGAGTCCGTCCTCTACGCCGGCGACGACCTCGGCGACCTCCCCGCCTTCGCCGCCGTCGACGAACTCCGCGCCGACGGCGTCCCCGGCCTCCTGGTCTGCAGCGGCAGCACGGAGGTCACGGAGCTGGCGGAACGCGCGGACGTGGTGGTGGACGGCCCGCCCGGCGTCGTACACCTGCTGCGGACCCTCGCGGCTCAGCTGGACTGAAGCTCCTCCAGCGCCCGCAGCTGATCCAGGAACCACTGAGCGGGCGGCAACGCGGTGGCGGCCGCGGCCAGCCGCTTCGACCGCTCCGCCCGCTCGTCCGCCGGCATGCTCAACGCGGAGTGCAACGCGTCGGCCGTACCCCCGATGTCGTACGGGTTCACCACGAGGGCGTCGGCGCCCAGCTCCTCGTACGCCCCCGCCTCCCGCGACAGCACCAGCGCACAGCCCTCGTCGGAGAGGACCGGCACCTCCTTGGCGACCAGGTTCATGCCGTCCCGGATGGGGTTGACCAGCGCCACGTCGGCGAGCCGGTACGCGGCCAGGGAACGGGCGAAGTCGTCCTTGACGTGCAGCACGACCGGCGTCCAACCGGGCGTGCCGTAGGTCGAGTTGATCTCCTCGGCCACCCGCTGGACCTCGGCGGTGTAGTCCCGGTACACGGCGAGGTCCTGCCGCGACGGATATGCGAACGCCAGATGCACCACCCGCTCCCGCCATTCGGGACGGTCCTCCAGCAACTGCCGGTACGCCAGCAGACCGCGCACGATGTTCTTGGACAGCTCGGTGCGGTCGACGCGCACGACGGTCCTGCGGCCTTCGCCGATCTCCGCGCGCAGCGCGGCCATCCGCTCGTCCACATCGGGCTCGTGGGCCCGCTTGCGCAGGAAGTCGGCGTCCGCGCCGAGCCCGTGCACACCGACCCGCAGGGCCGGGGCCCCGGGTCCCAGGACCGCGTGACAGCACTCCGTGAACGCGTCCGCCCAGCGCCTGGTCAGGAACGCCGCCCGGTCCGCGCCCAGGATGCCGCGCAGCAGCTCGGCGGCGATGTCGTCGGGCAGCAGCCGGAAGTACTCCGGCGGCGCCCACGGGGTGTGCGAGAAATGGCCGATCCGCAGGTCGGGGCGCAGCTCGCGGAGCATCCCCGGCACCAGGCACAGGTGGTAGTCCTGCACCAGCACCGCCGCACCCTCGGCCGCCTCCTCGGCCAGCGCCTCGGCGAACGCCCGGTTGTAGGCCTCGTACGCCGCCCACTGCCGCCGGAACTCCGCGTCGAAGACCGGCTCCAGCGGGGTCTGGTACAGCATGTGGTGCACGAACCACAGCACCGAGTTGGCGATGCCGTTGTAGGCGTCCGAGTGGACCTGCGCGTCGATGTCCAGCATCCGCACCCGCTGCCCGCCGGTGTCCTCGTCCGGCAGCAGCCCGCCGCCCGAGCGCCGTACGGCCTCCCGGTCCCCGTCGCCGAGCGCCGCGCACACCCACAGCGAGCCCGCGTCCGATCCGATGGCCGACAGCCCCGAGACCAGCCCGCCGCCGCCCCGTTTGGCGGACAGCGAGCCGTTCTCGTCCACCGTGTACGAAACCGGGCCGCGGTTGGACGCGACCAGCACCTGAGCCTTCTCGGCAGCACCCTGCGTGGAAGCCATGGTCCTCAACCTAGCCCGGCCCGGAAACGCTCAAACGTACGGCCACGCCGGGTGTCGCCGCCGTATACGAACTCAGGCCACCCGGCGCTCGGCGTACTCGGCGATCTCCACCATCGGCGGCCGTTCCTCGGTGTCCACCGAGTAGGTGCGCGGCTCGAAACCGTCCTCGCCCCGCTCGAACTGGGTGAGGGAGGGGCGGATCAGATGGCCCCGGGCCAGCCTCAGCTGGGCCGTGCGGTAGATCGCCGCGGCCATCCGGCCCAGCGCCTGCCCGTCCTGGTGGCGGTGCTTGCGCACGCCCACGTCCACCTGCGCCAGCGCGTTGAGACCCACCAGGTGCAGGGCGTCCACCAGCATGCCCAGTTCCACGCCGTACCCGACCGGGAACGGCAGCTGTTCCAGCAGTGAGCGCCGGGCCGCGTACTCGCCGCCCAGCGGCTGCACGAATCCGGCCAGCTGCGGCCAGTGCATGTTCAGCAGCGGGCGGGCCATCAGCTCGGTGACCCGGCCGCCCTGGCCGGCCGTCCCGGCGAGCGGACGGTCGTACATCGCCTTGACCAGGTCCACGTCCGGCTCGGTGAGCAGCGGGCCGACGATCCCGGTGACGAAGTCGGGGGAGAACTCCTTCAGGTCCGCGTCGACGAAGCAGACGATGTCCCCGCTGGTCACCAGCAGCGAGCGCCACAGCACCTCGCCCTTTCCGGGGACGGCGGGGATGCGGGGCAGGATCTCGTCCCGGTGAACGACCCGGGCGCCCGCGGCGGTGGCGACCTCGGAGGTGCGGTCGGTGGAGCCGGAGTCGACCACCACGATCTCGTCGACGAGCGGGACCCGCTCCAGGAGGTCGTGGCGGATGATCGCGACGATGTCGCCGACCGTCTCCTCCTCGTTGAGCGCGGGCAGCACGACGGACACCGACTGGCCCGTACGCTGCTTGGCGGCCAAGATCTTGTGCAGCGGGCGATCGGTCACGGACCAGGAGCGGGTGCTCAGCCAGCGCTCGACTTCTTCCAGCACGGTCGGCGGCTCCTCACTGTTGTCTCGCGGTTCGGACGACTCTCTCAACTGTCTTGGCCTTCGGTTACAGTCTTGAACAACGCTGGTGACCATCGCATGTCGGGGGTCAGCCAGGCGCTCACAACCGCATACCGCTCATCCAGAGGGGCAGAGGGACACGGCCCGATGAAGCCCCGGCAACCCCCCTGAGCCGCACTCGTTCACGCGAGGCTCCCGGCCAGGGAAGGTGCCAAATCCGTCTCACGGCGAGGTGCGTCGTGAGGAAGATGAGGAGAAAGGGCCTCGCCTCCATGGCTGTGCAGACAGTTGCAAGCTCCGCCGATTCCACCGTCGACCTCGGCCCCGCCGCGGCCCTGAGCTGTCGCGAGTGCGGTCACCGCGTCCCGCTCGGCCCGGTGTTCGCCTGCGAGGAGTGTTTCGGCCCGCTGGAGATCGCCTACGACTTCTCCGCCTACGAGACCGAAGAGCTGCGCCGCCGTATCGAGTCCGGCCCCGCGAACATCTGGCGGTACGCGCCGCTGCTGCCGGTCCCGGCCGACGTCGCCGACAAGCCGAACCTGAACCCGGGCTGGACCAAGCTGGTCAAGGCCGACAATCTCGCGGCCGAACTCGGCGTCACCGGCGGCCTGTTCGTCAAGGACGACTCCGGCAACCCGACCCACTCCTTCAAGGACCGCGTGGTGGCCCAGGCCCTGGAGGCCGCGCGCGCCTTCGGCTTCACCACCCTGTCCTGCTCCTCCACCGGCAACCTCGCCGGTGCGGTCGGCGCCGCCGCCGCCCGGGCCGGCTTCCGCTCCTGTGTGTTCATCCCGCACGACCTGGAGCAGGGCAAGGTCGTCATGGCCGCGGTCTACGGCGGCGAGCTGGTCGGCATCGAGGGCAACTACGACGACGTGAACCGCTTCTGTTCCGAGCTGATCGGCGACCCGGCCGGCGAGGGCTGGGGCTTCGTCAACGTCAACCTGCGGCCGTACTACGCGGAGGGCTCCAAGACCCTCGCGTACGAGATCTGCGAGCAGCTCGGCTGGCGGCTGCCCGACCAGATCGTGGTCCCGATCGCCTCCGGCTCCCAGCTCACCAAGATCGACAAGGGTCTGCAGGAGCTGGTCAAGCTGGGTCTGGTCGAGGACAGGCCGTACAAGATCTTCGGTGCGCAGGCCGAGGGCTGCTCGCCGGTGTCGACCGCCTTCAAGGCCGGCCACGACGTCGTACGGCCCCAGAAGCCGAACACCATCGCCAAGTCCCTCGCCATCGGCAACCCGGCCGACGGGCCGTACGTCCTGGACATCGCGCGCCGCACCGGCGGTGCGGTGGAGGACGTGACGGACGAGGAAGTCGTCGACGCCATCAAGCTGCTGGCCCGCACGGAGGGCATCTTCGCGGAGACGGCGGGCGGCGTGACCGTGGGCGTCACCCGCAAGCTGCTCAAGGACGGCGTCCTGGACCCGACGAAGACCACGGTGGTCCTCAACACCGGCGACGGCCTGAAGACCCTTGACGCGGTGGCCGGGACCGGCCTCACCGCCACCATCCGACCGACCCTGGACTCCTTCCGAGAGGCTGGCCTCGCATGAGCGTGACCGTTCGCATCCCGACCATCCTGCGCACCTACACCGGCGGGCAGGCCGAAGTGGCCGCCGAGGGTGCCACCCTCGCCGAGGTCATCGAAGACCTGGAGAAGAACCACACCGGAATCGCCGCGCGCGTGCTGGACGACCAGGGCAAGCTCCGCCGGTTCGTGAACGTCTACGTCAACGACGACGACGTGCGCTTCGAGCAGGGCCTGGAGACCGCGACCCCGGACGGCGCCGGCGTCTCCATCATTCCGGCCGTCGCCGGCGGCTGATCGTTACCTTGGGTAACTTCAGTTACGCATTGTTCATCGAATTGCCCCCTCCGTGAGAGAAGCGGAGGGGGCAATTCTGCGTGATTGAGCGCGGTAGAGTTGGGGAACGCGCTCTCGACACGACCGGTCGGGAGCCCTGTATTCATGCCGGACGCCCGACAAGAAGTGGCCAAAGTGCGCGGGCTTTATGCGGCTTTTGTGGTGGTTTGTGGGGCCCGACTTGCCCTGAAGTCGGGTGAATTCACACTACATTCCGGACCGTTCCCGTCCAGAATTCTCGTCCGATTGACCTGTTGCAGACGGCAGTTGGACAGATACATTCAGCCGCGGTCGACGCGTTCCGGCGCACGCCCCCGACCGATGGGGGGTGAGGTCTGACCCGGGTCCGCGAAGTGTGGATCTGTGCAAGGGCCAGTAATAGGGGAGTTAGGCATGGCTCAGGGCACCGTCAAGTGGTTCAACGCGGAGAAGGGGTACGGCTTCATCGCGGTCGACGGTGGTGCGGATGTTTTCGTCCACTACAGCGCGATCCAGATGGACGGTTACCGCACCCTGGAAGAGGGGCAGCGGGTCGACTTCGAGATCTCGCAGGGCCAGAAGGGCCCGCAGGCGGACATGGTCCGGCTGGCGACCAGCTGAAGCACGCGTCGACTGTCAGCGACGTTCTTCGTTCATCTTCGCAGGGCCCGCACCTCGCTCGGGGTGTGGGCCCTGCGTCATGCCCGGGGTCCGGTGTTCGCGGGCGGCTGACGGGGTGCCGTACCCCGTAGGGCGCTTGCCCCACCCGTCGCCCGACCACCACCCCTCAACGAACCCGCTTCGCGGGTGCGCCTTGCACTCGTGCATGCCGAGTGCTAATCATTGGCGTTAGCACTCTGAAGGTGAGAGTGACAGTGAAGGACCGGGTCGGTGAGGCCCGCAGGCCAAGTGGGGCAAGGAACCACGCGGCCGGCGAGCCGTCCGTCGCGGGCGCGGGCGCGGTCCGAAGGAATCACCCCCAGTCCTGGAGGGACCACTTCACATGGCCAAGATCATCGCGTTCGACGAGGAGGCGCGGCGCGGCCTCGAGCGCGGCATGAACCAGCTCGCGGACGCCGTCAAGGTGACGCTCGGCCCCAAGGGCCGCAACGTCGTCCTCGAGAAGAAGTGGGGCGCCCCCACGATCACCAACGATGGCGTCTCCATCGCCAAGGAGATCGAGCTCGAGGACCCGTACGAGAAGATCGGCGCCGAGCTGGTCAAGGAAGTCGCCAAGAAGACGGACGACGTCGCCGGTGACGGTACGACCACCGCGACCGTGCTCGCCCAGGCCCTGGTCAAGGAGGGCCTGCGCAACGTCGCCGCCGGTGCCAACCCGATGGCGCTGAAGCGCGGTATCGAGAAGGCCGTCGAGGCCGTCTCCGCCGCCCTGCTGGAGCAGGCGAAGGACGTCGAGACCAAGGAGCAGATCGCCTCCACCGCGTCCATCTCCGCCGCCGACACCCAGATCGGCGAGCTGATCGCCGAGGCCATGGACAAGGTCGGCAAGGAAGGCGTCATCACCGTCGAGGAGAGCAACACCTTCGGTCTGGAGCTTGAGCTCACCGAGGGCATGCGCTTCGACAAGGGCTACATCTCCGCCTACTTCGCGACCGACATGGAGCGCATGGAGGCGTCGCTCGAGGACCCGTACATCCTCATCGCCAACTCCAAGATCGCCTCCGTCAAGGACCTGCTCCCGCTCCTGGAGAAGGTCATGCAGTCGGGCAAGCCGCTGCTGATCATCGCCGAGGACGTCGAGGGCGAGGCCCTGTCGACCCTGGTCGTCAACAAGATCCGCGGCACCTTCAAGTCCGTCGCCGTCAAGGCCCCGGGCTTCGGTGACCGCCGCAAGGCCATGCTCGGCGACATCGCCATCCTCACGGGCGGCGAGGTCATCTCCGAGGAGGTCGGCCTCAAGCTGGAGAACGCGACCCTGGACCTCCTGGGCCGCGCCCGCAAGGTCGTCATCACCAAGGACGAGACCACCATCGTCGACGGCGCCGGCTCCTCGGAGCAGGTCAACGGCCGCGTGAACCAGATCCGCGCCGAGATCGAGAACAGCGACTCGGACTACGACCGCGAGAAGCTCCAGGAGCGCCTGGCCAAGCTCGCGGGCGGCGTCGCGGTCATCAAGGCCGGTGCCGCCACCGAGGTGGAGCTCAAGGAGCGCAAGCACCGCATCGAGGACGCCGTCCGCAACGCGAAGGCGGCCGTCGAGGAGGGCATCGTCGCCGGTGGTGGCGTGGCCCTGCTGCAGGCCTCCCAGGTCTTCGAGAAGCTGGAGCTCGAGGGTGACGAGGCGACCGGCGCCAACGCCGTGCGCATCGCGCTCGAGGCCCCGCTGAAGCAGATCGCCGTCAACGCCGGCCTCGAGGGCGGTGTCGTGGTGGAGAAGGTGCGCAACCTGACCCCGGGCCACGGCCTGAACGCCGCGACCGGCGAGTACGTCGACCTGGTCGCCGAGGGCATCATCGACCCGGCGAAGGTGACCCGCTCTGCCCTGCAGAACGCCGCCTCCATCGCCGCGCTGTTCCTGACCACCGAGGCCGTCATCGCCGACAAGCCGGAGAAGGCCGCCGCGCCGGCCGGCGGCGGCATGCCGGGCGGTGACATGGACTTCTGATCCTTTCCGGATCACCTGTCCTTTTCGAGGGCGGCATCCCCAGCTTCCGGCTGGGGGTGCCGCCCTCGGGCGTTTGCCCGGCCTAGGCGCTCGGCGCGACCGCCACCGACAGCGTGTCGCCCGGCTTCAGCCTGTTGTAGAGCCATACGGCGTTCTTCGTGTCGAGGCCGATCCAGGTGCCGGTTCGGGGGGCGCAGGTGAGTGAGCCGACGTAGAGGCTGGACCTGTCGGTGCCGCGGAGTTCGACCACGTACGGTTCCGCCACCTTGCAGGCGGACTTGGCGAGTCCGTCGACCGTGTCCCGTGTGAGGTCGAGTTTCGCGGCGACGGTCAGCAGGCCGGTGGTGGGGCCGGTCGGGTAGCCCGAGGTGATCGGCATGACCCGGCCGTCGACGGTCAGGGTCCGCTTCTCGAAGTTCACCATGCCGGTGACCGGGGTCGCGAGAGGGGTGGCGGAGGAGGAGGGGGACGGGAGCCGGGGAGCGGTGGCGGCCGGGGTCTGGCGGTGGGCCGGAGCGTCGTCGCCCGAGTCGAGTGTCAGCGCGAAGGCCGCCAGGGCGAGGGCAGCGGCGCCCGTGCCGACGGTGAGAGCAGTGCGACGACGCCGGCTCCGGCGGACGGCGCGGCGCCGGATCCCGGGGGCGGCGACGGACGGCGGGGTCTCGTTCGCCTTCGCCAACTCGCGGAGTGCGCCGGTCAGTTCATCCGTGGTGAGGTCATCCGACACGGCCGCCCTCCTTCCGTACCGGCTCATCGGCCTCGTCCGTGCCCAGCTGCTTGGCCAGTGCCGCCCGGCCCCGGGACAGCCGGGCCTTGACCGTGCCCACGGGCGCGCCGGTCTCGGAGGCTACCTGCTCCACACTCAGGTCGCACAGATGATGCAGGACGATCGCCAGCCGCTGCGCCTGGGGCAGTTGGCGCAACGCGGCCACCAGCGCGGCGTGTTCGGGGCCGGGTCCCGGCGTCGACTCGGGCGGGGCGTGCCGCCGTACCAGTTCCAGCCAGCGCCTGGCGCGCCGCCAGCGGCTGACCGCCAGCCGTACGGCGACCGTGCGGATCCAGGCCTCGGGTGCGCTGTCGGCCAGGAAGGACTTCCGCCGGTCCCAGGCCCGTACGAACGCCTCCTGCACCACGTCCTGGGCCTCGCCGTGGTCTCCGGTGAAGGCGTACAGCTGCCCGGTCAGACGGGGGAAGGCGGCCGCGTAGAAAGCGTCGAACTCGTCCTCGGTCATGCCCTCCGCCGGAGTCTTGCCGCGTCTTGCTGGGTCTTGCTGCGTCTGTCTGGGTCTTTCGTTTCCCGTGCAACCCACCTGCCCCGCCCGTGCGTACAGGTCCCGTGGGCCGCGTACGCGGCGTACATCGAAACACACGCGACCCAAGGAGAAGACGATGCGGACGGGTGCCCGGATCCATGACGACTTCGCCGCCTGTGCGCGCGCCTGCTGGCCCCGCCTCCTCGTCACCGCGCGGTTGCTCACCGAGGACCTGTCCGAGGCGGACGCTCTGGCGCGGCGGACGCTGATACGGGTGTACGCGCGCTGGCGCCGCGTTCCGCGCAACGACGTGGACTTCCATGTACGGCGTCAGCTCGTGCGGAGCTGGTTGCGGCGGCCGTGGCCGCTCGGCCGGCGTGCCGACCGGCAGCGGGCCGTGCTGGTGCTGCGGTACGGGGAGGGTCTGCCGGACGGGCAGATCGGTCAGTTGCTCGGCATCTCCAAGGGGGCGGTGCGCCACTTCGCCAGGCGCGGGGCGAAGGCGGCCGGGGGTGACGAACAGCGGCTGCGCGAGGCCTACGCCGCCGCGGCTCGTGACGTGGTTCCCGGCCCGCCTCCGCTGGACGCGGTGACCGCGCGGGGGCAGGTGTGGCGGCGGCGCCGGGCCGCGGCGGTCGCCGGTGGCTGTGCGGTGGCGCTGGCGGCCGGGGGTTTCGTCGCCGTCGGCGGGATCGGTGTGGTCGGTGGGGCCGGCGACGGAAGGCCGTCCGGTACGGCCGCGGGCCGGGACGCGGGGTCCGTACGGATCGTGGCGCCGGGGGAGCGGGTGCAGGCGGCGCCCGGCGTGGAGATGTGGCTGACCGCGGACGGCAGCCACTGGTCGACCCCGGAGCAGTCCGACCAGTTCCGCGGCCTGGACGCCTACCCGAGCCACAAGCCGGGGGTCTCCGTGCAGGCGGCGCCGGTGAAGGGCCGGTACTTCCTGTCCGGCCTGTACTACGGCGTCACCGGCGACCCGGGACGCGTCGAGCTGAGCACCGGCCACGGCGAGGTCGCCGCCAAGGTGCTCACCCTGGCGGGCAGCCCCGGCTGGGGCGTCTGGTACGCGAGTACGTCGCTGTCCGCGCGGGACACCAAGGCGCTCTTCGTCCAGGGCATGGCGATGCCGCGGGGCGTCGGGAGCGCCGAGAGCGGTTCGGACGGCGTGGGCAGGGCGGGCGGCGAGGGCGGTATTGGTGTCACGGTCTACGACGCCGCGGGCGCCGTCGTGGCACAGCTGCGGAACGGGGGGTGGCGGGCATGACCCCGGAGCTGAAGGAGGCGCACGAGAAGGAGCCCGGGGAGGCGTCCGAGAAGGTGCCCAAGGAGACGCCGAGGCCCGCGAGTTCGCGCCGTATCCCGCTCCGCGTCCGGCTGCGCCGCAACCGGGGCCGTATCGCGCGCCGGCTGCTGGCCGCCTTCCTGATCCTGCTCTTCCTGCTGTGCGGCGCGGTCGTCGTCGCGTACCAGCTCACCGTCATTCCCGATCCGCACCCGGAGACGGTCGTCCAGAGCACCGTCTTCCTCGACGAGAAGGGCGACTACCTGGGCCGCCGGGGTCCGGTCGACCGTCAGGACGTACCGCTGTCGCAGGTGCCGCGGTATGTGCAGGACGCGGTGATCGCCGCCGAGAACCGTTCCTTCCGGACCGACTCCGGAGTCTCCCCGAAGGCCATCGTCCGCGCCGTCGGGGCGGCGCTGACCGGCGGCGAACGGCAGGGCGGTTCCACCATCACCCAGCAGTACGTCAAGAACGCGCTGCTCAGCCCCGAGCAGTCGCTGTCCCGCAAGGCCCGCGAGGCGCTGATCGCGGTCAAGCTGGACCGCACCCGCTCCAAGGACGAGATCCTGGCGGGCTACCTCAACACCGTGTACTTCGGCCGGGGCGCCGCCGGCATCCAGTCGGCCGCGCGCAACTACTTCGACGTCGACACCAAGGACCTCACGGTCTCCCAGGGCGCGGCCCTGGCCGCCGTCATCAACCTCCCCTCCTACTACGAGAAGGCCGGCTCGGACCCGAAGGTCACGGCGACGCTCCAGCGCCGCTGGGCGTGGGTGCTGGACGCGATGGCGGCGAGCGGGAACATCACGGCGAAGCAGCGGGCCGAGGCCCGTTTCCCGGCGTTCCGGTTCTATCCGCCGGGGGCCACCGACGGACAGCGGCAGTACCTGATCGACATCGCGGCGAAAGAGGCCGCCGACCGGCTCGGCATCACCGAGGACCAGCTGGCGCGCGGCGGCTACACCGTGCACACCACCTTCGACCTCACCCTGCAGGACGCCACGGCGGAACAGGTCAAGGATCTCAAGCCCGCCAAGGGCGGCGTACGGCTGCACACCGCGGTCGTCGGCATCGCGCCCGGCGACGGTGCGGTGCGGGTGCTGTACGGCGGGTCGGACTACGCTCGGCAACCCTTCAACGACGCGGTGAGCGGTGCGGTGGAGGCGGGCACGGCGATGACGCCGCTGGCGCACCAGGGGTTCGGGGCGCCGCTCACCGGGTTGCCGAAGACGGCCGCGCCGACACCGCTGAAGCTCACGTCGGCGTACGCGGCGGTCGCGGCCGACGGCATGTACGCCGCGCCGTACACCGTCGCCCGCATCACCCACGGCGGCCGGACCGTCTACTCCGCGCATCCCGACCGCCACCGGGTTCTGCCCGAGAAGGCCGCCCGCCCGGTGGGCGCGCCGGTCGCCGGCGCTCCGGCGAACCTGTTCACGGCGGGCGCGGGCGGCGGCAGCACCCGCCGCACGGTGTGGACCGTGGCCTACGACAGCCGGTTCACCCTGACCGTCGCCCTCTTCGCCGACCAGCCGGGCAAGAAGAAGGGCACGACGGTGCCCGCGCAACTGCCGACGGATCCCGCACCGACGGAGTTCACGCAGCAGACGGCGACTCAGCTCTGGGGGCGCCTGAGGTGAACAGGAGGAGGCGGCGGCGGGCGAGCGGCCCGCCGTGCGGCGGCCGAACCGGGACAGTGTGAGCGGTGTCACGTAAAGGCTTCTGCAGGCTCGGAATGTGGGGCAGCGCATAGGTGATTACTTAAGGAGCTGCAACAATGCGTGCTCACATACCGCTCGGTTAACCCCGTCTCTCACGAGGAGCCCCCACGTGACCGTCACGACGCCCGCCTCCCGCGCGGCCCAGGTCCTGTCCCGCCCGATCGCGCTCAACGGTCTCACCGTCCCCAACCGGATCGTGATGGCGCCGATGACCCGCATGTTCTCCCCGGGCGGCATCCCGGGTGAGGACGTGCGCTCGTACTACTCCCGCCGGGCCGCGGCCGGAGTCGGCCTGATCGTCACCGAGGGCACGTACGTCGGCCATGAGTCGGCCGGCAACAGCGCGCGCGTGCCCCGGTTCCACGGGGAGGAGCAGCTCGCGGGCTGGGCGAAGGTCGCCGAGGACGTGCACGCGGCGGGCGGCACGATCGTCCCCCAGCTGTGGCACATCGGCATGGTCCGCAAGGACGGCGAGGCCCCCTTCCCGGACGCCCCCGCGATGGGCCCGTCCGGCCTGGTCGCGGCGGACGCCGAGCCGGCCGGCAAGGCGATGACGCAGGCGGACCTGGACGACGTCATCGCCGCGTTCGCCAAGGCCGCCGCGGATGCCGAGCGCATCGGCTTCGACGGCGTGGAGCTCCACGGCGCCCACGGCTACCTCCTCGACCAGTTCCTGTGGGAGGGCACCAACCGCCGTACTGACGCCTACGGCGGCGACGCGGTGGCCCGCACCAAGTTCTCCGCGGAGATCGTCGCCGCGGTCCGCGCCGCGGTCTCCCCGGAGTTCCCGGTCATCTTCCGCTACTCGCAGTGGAAGCAGCAGGACTACACCGCCCGCCTTGCCGAGACCCCCGAGGAGCTGGAGGCGATCCTCACCCCGCTCGCCGCGGCCGGCGTCGACGTCTTCCACGCCTCCACCCGCCGCTACTGGCTGCCGGAGTTCGACGGCTCCGACCTGAACCTGGCCGGCTGGACGAAGAAGCTCACCGGCAAGCAGGTCATCACCGTCGGCTCGGTGGGCCTCGACGGCGAGTTCCTGGGCGCTTTCCAGGGCCAGGGCTCCGAGGTCAAGGGCATCGACAACCTCCTCGACCGCATGGAGGCCGACGAGTTCGACATGGTCGCCGTGGGCCGCGCGCTGCTCCAGGACCCGGAGTGGGCGGCCAAGGTGCTCTCCGACCGCCTCGACGAGCTGAAGCCGTACGACGCGGCGTCGCTGAAGACGCTCAGCTGAGACGCCCGAGGCCTACAGGTTGCCCATCGGCCCGATGTCGACGTGCACGGGGGTGCCCCACACCCGCAGCACCTCGTAGTCGGTGAACTCGTGCACGAGCCGGTAGGCCATGGCGGGCCGCGATCCGCGCCGCTGAGCGGCGAGGTACGCCTCGGCCTCGTGCCGGTCCCTCCTCGGTGTCCCGCACAACTGCCACTCGTGCCCGTTCCACGCCTCCGGCAGCCAGCGCTGCTGCGGCTGGGGCCGGTCGGCTCGGACCCCGTAGCGGGAGGGTGCGGTGGCGGTGGGCGCGGTTCCGGTCCGGCCGCCCTGGAACTCCGACCGCCGGGCGGCCCGGCGCCGGGTCTCACAGAGCAGGCACAGATCGGGCGCGCTCTCGTCGACGGGGCCCTGCGGATGCTCGGGGCAGCGGGTGCTGGGCGCGCCGCTCCCGACGCTCTCCTCCACCAGATCGAGCGCCCTGCGCATGTCGGCCTTGATCTCGTGCAGCCGGGCGTCCGGGGTGTCGGCGGTCAGCGCCTCCCCGTGCTCCCCGAGAAGCCGCAGGGCCCTTCCCAGGGCGGCGAGCTGAGCGTGGTTCATGTCAGCCAAGGGTACGAGAGCGGCCCGACGATCACCTGGGCGAAGAGGGGAAGGCGACGGGGTCGTAGGGTGTGGCCGTGTTGCCGAGTCGAGTGGTTGACGCCCTTCAGCGTTTCAATGACGCCCACCCCTGGGACCACAACGCGCACCATCACCCCTGGCTGCTACGGCAGTTGCCCAGGCGGTTCCGCACCGCCCTGGACGTGGGGTGCGGGAGCGGGGACCTGGTTCGGCTGCTGGCCCGGCGGGCGGAGTCGGTCGTCGGGGTGGATGCCGAGCCGCAGATTCTCGGGAAGGCGCAGCAGCTCACGGCCCCCGACGCTCCCGTCACCTACACCCTCGCCTCCGCCCCGCACGGTCTTCCGCCCGGCCCTTTCGACGTCATCACCTGTGTGGCCGTACTCCATCACCTGCCCTTCGCCGAGACCCTCGACCGGCTCAAGGAAGGGCTGGCTCCGGGCGGAACCCTTGTCGTCGTCGGCTGTGCGCAGGCCGCCACGCCCCTCGATCACGCGCTCGGGCTGGTCGCCGTACCGCTCAACGCGCTGACCGGGTGGGTGAAGAATCGCGGGCGGGCGGTCACTCACCGGCCCGTGTCCATGACCGCGCCCACCCGGGAGCCCGGGATGACGTACGACGAGGTCGAGCGGGAGGCTCGCCGGCTGCTTCCCGGGGCCCGGTTCCGGCGGCGGCTCTTCTGGCGTTACACGCTGATCTGGCGGGCGCCCTGACAGCCGTACCTCAGCGGCCCCGATGGATCAGGCAGCCGTGGCCAGGAGCTTCGGCTTCTTCATACCGGGGCGGCGACCCGCCCGGGCCGGGCGTCACTCCGGTGCCGCCACCCGCCGGCGGCGCGGGAAGCCGACCACCAGCCCGAGCACGCCGGGCAGGGCCCGCAGTCCCTCCGCGTCCACCGCCGCCGGGTCGGCGAGGGTCAGCCGGAGGCGCGTCATGCAGTGGGCCACGGCGGTGATGTTGGCCGGGCCGCCGACCCGGGTGAGGAGGGCGGTTGCGGTGGAGGCGGGGTCGTTGCGCACGCCCCGAGCGTGCGGGTCAGCGGGCCGCGTGCGCCAGCGCGGCACGCAGATGGCCGCCGGACTCCTCCAGAAGGCGGGCGGCCGTCGGGCCGTCGACACCGGCGAGGAGGGCGAGGATCGCGTGCTTCACCTCGCCGCCGGACTCGGTGAGGGCCTTCTCGATCTCCTCGTCCGAGGCGCCCGTGGCCAGGGAGACGATCCGGCGGGAGCGGGCGCGGAGTTTGTCGTTGGAGGCGCGGACGTCGACCATCAGGTTCCCGTAGGTCTTGCCGAGCCGGATCATCGTGATCGTCGACAGCATGTTCAGGACCAGCTTCTGGGCCGTGCCCGCCTTCAGGCGCGTGGAGCCGGTGATCAGTTCGGGGCCGACCACGACCTCGATGCCGTGCTCGGCGGCTGCCGCGAGCGCGCTGTGCTCGTTGCAGGCCAGGCCGACGGTCAGCGCGCCCAGGGCCCGGGCGTGCTCGACGGCGCCGATCGCGTAGGGGGTACGGCCGGAGGCGGAGATGCCGACCACGGTGTCGGCGGGGGTGAGCCCCAGCGCGTCCAGGTCGCGGCGGGCCAGTTCCCCGGAGTCCTCCGCGCCCTCGACGGAGGTCACCATCGCCTCCGGGCCGCCCGCGATCACGCCGACGACCTGCGCGGGGTCGGTGTTGAAGGTGGGCGGGCACTCGGAGGCGTCCAGCACGCCGAGCCGGCCGGCGGTGCCGGCGCCGGCGTAGATCAGCCGTCCGCCGCGGGCCATGCGCTCGGCGACGGCGTCGATGGCGGCGGCGATCCGGGGCAACTCGGCGGCGACGGCGGCGGGTACTCCGGCGTCCTCGCCGTTCATGAGGCGGGCGATGTCGAGGGTGGGAAGGCGGTCGATCTCGGCGAGCTCGGGCCGGAAGGCTTCGGTCGTCAGGGAAGCCAACTGCTGACGCAGGTCATGGGAGGTCATGGGGGGTGGCTCTCTCAGGTCTGGGTGCCGTTGTGCGTGCTGTTGCCCACCCGGGGTCGGTCACCTGGGGCCGGTCACCTCGGTCGGTCACCTGCGGCCGGTGCGATGCCGGTGAGCGAGCGCCTCGTACGACGCCGCCAGCGCGGGCGCCGCCGTCTCGTACGTGCGCTGGGCCACTCCCACGAACAGGCAGTCCACCACGAGCAGTTGACTCGTCCGCGAGGACATCGCGGCGGGTCGCAGCTCGCTCTCCCGTGAGGTGGACGTGGTCAGTACGTGGTCGGCGTACTGGGTGACCGGCGAGTCCGGCCGGCCGGTGATGGCCACGGTCGTGGCCCCGTGCTCGAAGGCGACCCGCAGCGGCTCGATGACGTCCCCCGTCGAGCCCGAGTGGGTGATCGCGATCGCCACATCGCCCGAGCGGAGCTGCACCGCGTTGGTCACGGCGAGGTGCGGATCGCTGTGGGCGTGGGCTATGAGGCCTATGCGAAGCAGCTTCTGGGTGAGGTCCTGGGCGACGAGCCCCGAGGCCCCTATGCCGTACACATCGGTGCGCCGGGCCCCGGCCAGCGCGCTCACAGCGGCCCCGAGCTGGACGGTGTCGAGCCCGGAGGCCGTGTCGGCGAGGGTCTGCTGCTCCTCGTAGGCGAGTTTGGTGACGACGTCGGCGATGGGGTCGTCCACCGCGATGTCGGTCGTGATCGCGGGCGCCCGGCCCGACTGCTGTTGCGCGGCGAGCCCGGCGAGGGCGAGCCGCAGGTCGCGGTAGCCGGGGTAGCCAAGGAGCCGGGCGGTGCGGACGACCGTGGCCTCGCTGGTGCCGGTGAGCTCGGCGAGGCCGGTGACCGTGAGGGCGGCGCAGCCGGCCGGGTCGCTCGCGACGGCCTCCGCGACGCGCTGCATGGAGCGGGTCATGGACGGGGCGAGGGTGCGCACCTTGGCGGCAAGGGAACCGCCCGGGCTGCCGAAAGTTTCCTTCACGTCCTTGGTCACGTATGAAAGGTATTTTCGGTTCGGCGTCGGGGTCAAGAGTGCGCACAATGGGTTCCATGGAGCCCATCACACCCCTTGAGCAGGCCCTGCATGCCGCCCGAGCCCTCGTGCTCGCCGATCTGATCGCCGGCGAGGTCGCGGAGGCGGACGTGGTCTCGCTCGTCGAGGACTCCGTCGCGGAGCGCCGCTGGTGGGTCGAGCAGTGGCCGGACGGCGCCACCTATGTCGCCGGGCTGGTCGCGCAGGACGTACAGGACGCGCTGCTGGACCGGTACGGCCGCTGGCCGCTGTGCCCGGTGTGCGGCTCCGGCGATCCGCACGCGCTGGACGTGGAGCCCGAACTGGGCCCCGATCCGCACTGGGTGTGTCACAAGGCGGGCGTGAAGGTCGCGGCGGTGGGTTCGCTGGGCTCGGCCACGGGCGGAATGGCCTCTTCGTGACCCTCTACATCGACCCGCCGAACTGGCCGGGACACGGCCGCATGTGGTCGCACCTGGTCAGCGACGTGTCCTACGCCGAACTCCACGCGTTCGCCGAGCAACTGGGCGTGCCGAGGCGCGCCTTCGAGCGCGACCACTACGACCTTCCGTCGCACCGGTACGCGGAGGCGGTGGCGGCCGGCGCGGTGGAGGTCGGCAGCCGCGAGGTGGTGCGGCTGCTGCACGCCTCGGGCCTGCGCCGGCGCAAGGGGCTTGTTCAGCGGCGCAGTTCATAGGCGAACTCGGCACCCTCGTCGCTGACCTGCGTGAACCCGGCCCGGGTGACCACCGCCTGCGAGGCGGTGTTGTCCCGCTCGACGGTCGCGAACAGGGAGCCGACGTCGTCGCGGGCCAGCGCCCAGTCCGCGAGCGCGCGCAGGGCCTCGGTGGCGTACCCCTGACCGCGGGCGCCCTCGACCAGGTCGTAGCCGATCTCCACCCGGCCGTCCTCGTCCGGGACGCCGTGGAAGCCGATGCCGCCGATCGCACGGCCGTCCTCCTGCCGGACGAGGGCGAAGACCCCGAACTCCGGCCGGTGCACACCGGCTTCGTACGCCTTCAGCAGGAAGGAGGCGGCCTCCCGCGTGCCCTCGTACGGGCCGCCGTCGAGCCAGGTGAAGCCGCCGTCGCCGCCCAGGCACAGACCGTGGGCGGCGGCCGGGCGGACGCCGACCAGGGTGAGGCGCTCGGCCGGGATGACCAGGTTGTTGTTCCAGCGCCACTCGGTGACCGGGGCGCGACCGGGCAGCTCGCCGCGGCCGGTGGCCCACAGCAGGGTCGGCCAGGGGGCGGGGCCGGGCTGGACGTGCGGGAAGAGGCAGGCGAGGAGGGACTCGACGAGCTCGGCCGGCGGCTCGTAGGCGATCCCGAGTCCCTCGGCCATGTCGTGGGTGTGCAGCAGCACCTCGGCGATGCCCATCGCGGCGAAGCCCTGGGCGTCGGCGCTGCGGAAGGGGTAGGGGTGGAAGGCGCGGACGCCGGGCGGGGCGGTGCGGACGGCGGCGGTGAGGAGCGCGCCGGTCGTCTCGATGACGTGCAGCAGGCCCGCGTTGTCGGTGCCCTCGTCGAGGGTGAGCTCGAAGGGGAGGTAGCCGTCCTGCGCGCGTCCGGCCAGGTTGGCGGCGTAGGCGATGAGGTCGTCGGCGACATGGACGGCGGTGGTGTGGCAGTCCCACTCCAGCCGCCCGGCCGGTACGGCCCGCCAGTCCCGGTCCACCGCCGCGCGCAGTGCCGCTGTGCAGCCCGCCACGGCCTCGGTCACATGGTCCCCGTTTATCGGTCGCATGGGGCGAACCCTAGGGGGCCGTACCCCTCAGGTCGACAGCATTTCCAGCTCGGAGGCGAGGTTGTAGCGGGCGGTGGCCTCCCAGTGCTCCTGGCCGTAGGGGGTGCGGAACAGCCGGGGAAGGGCGAGGAGTTGGCACAGGACCGCCGAACGGCCCTCCTTGAAGGCGTCGTTCGGCACGAAGTGGTACTCCTCGCGCACCTCGGCGGTGTACACGGCGTACGCCGACGGGGGCGCGGCCAGGATCGCGAGGTCGGCGTCGCACAGCACCTCGCCGTTGCGGTCGTCGTCGGCCGGGTCGTGCGTGAAGGTGAGCCGGACCAGCCGGGCCACCTCGGCGGTCGTCTCCGCACAGACCCCGGCCTCGGGGAGCGCGCGCTCGGCGAGGCGGGCCGAGCGTTCCTCGTTCTCCGACCGTTCCGGAAGGTAGACGGCGTCGTGGAACCAGGCGGCCAGGCGTACGACGTCCGCGTCGGCGGCGTACTTCTCCAGTACGTCGATGTGGTCGAGCACCGCGGTGAGGTGGGCCGGCGTGTGGTACCGGCGCTGCGGCTCCTGCCAGCGGGCGAGCAGGTTGTCGGCGTACGGCGCGGGATCGGGCCCGCCGCCTGGGGCACGGGCGGCTTCCAGCGCACGGGCGAAACGGAGACGCAGGGCATCGAGGTCGGCCATGGACCCATTCTTCCGCGCCGTGCGCCGTCGTTCCGCCGTGACGCGTGCCGTCGGCGCCCTGGCGTGGACCCCACGTGACCGCGCACAGGCGTAGTCTTGGAATTGGACTAGACCTGTAGTGGCCGACGACGAATGGGGTGCCATGAGCAAGCGTGCAGTCCTGGAGGTGATCGCGCTCGACGTCGAGGACGCGGTCGCCGCCCAGGCCGGAGGCGCGGACCGCCTGGAGCTGGTCACCGACATGGCGGCCGACGGGCTCAGCCCGGCGCCCGCCACCGTCGCGGGGATCCGGGCCGCCGTCGACATCGACCTGCGCGTGATGCTCCGCCTCGCGGACGGGTTCGCGGCCGGAGACGTGGACCGTCTGGTCAGGGTGGCCGGCGACCTGCGCGAGGCCGGCGCCGACCAGTTCGTCCTCGGCTTCCTCGACGCGGACGGCGCGGTCGACCTGGCGGCGGTGGAGCGGGTGGTCCATGCGCTGTACGGCTGCGCGTGGACCTTCCACCGGGCGATCGACCGGGCCGACGACCGCGACGCCCTGCGCAAACAGCTCGCCGACCTGCCCGGCCTCGACACCTACCTCACCGCGGGCGCCGCCGGCGGGGTGGACGAGGGCCTGCCGACGCTGGCCGCGGAGGCGGGCCGGCGGGGGGAGCCGGGTTACGGCCAGACCCTCCTGGTCGGCGGCGGCCTGCGCCTGGAGCATGTGCCCCCGCTGCGGGCCGCCGGTATCGACGCCTTCCACATCGGCGGCGCGGCCCGGCCCTCCGGGTGGGAGGGGCCGGTTTCCGAGGGGGCCGTGCGGGAGTGGCGGAGGGCGTTGGACGCGGGGTAGCGCCCCGGGCCCGCGGGTCGTTCACCCTGTCGCGGCGGGGCCGCACATCAGCACAGCCCCGTGCCCCTTACGGAGCCGCGGTGCTGCCGGCCGTTACCCGGCCGCCATCCCGACGAGCACGAGGAGCAGCACCAGGGCGAAGCCGGTGAGCGGGAAGAGGCCCAGGATTCCGGCCGGGCGCCGCAGCACCGGGCGGCCCGGGTCCAGCCCGGGGCCGTGGGCGCCGGCCGGTGCGGGAAGCTTACGGATCTTGGCCAGGGCGAAGAGGTTGATCAGCAGCGTGACGGGCGTGATGAGCATTGACGCCGGACCCCACCACCCCTGCGCCATGGTGTCCGACTGCATCTTGCGGAAGACGGCGAGCGCGCAGGTCTGGCAGAAGGTGCCTTTCCGCCACAGGTTCCGCATCACGATCAGCATGCCCTGGTGGCCGCGGATCGTCACCCGCTCGGCGGGCGCCGCTCCGCACACCTCGCACCCGACGCCGGGAGCGGCCGGGTACGCGCCGGGGGCCTGCTGATACCCGGCCTGGCCGAAGTCGGCGGGCGTCTGCGGGTAGGGAGCCTGCCCGTAGCCGCCCGGTGCCTGCCCGTACGGTCCGGCGGGCTGCGGCTGCTGCTGCCCCACCGGCGCCTGCGGATAGCCCGCGGGGGCCTGCTGATACGGCCCCGGCGCCTGCGGGTAGCCCGCCGGTGCCTGCTGGTAGGGACCGGGGTACTGCTGGTACGCGGGGTGCGGAGGCGGTGGAGTGCTCAACGGAGGCCTTTCCATGGGGACATGCCGGAACGGCACGACACCCTAGCCGTGCGCCGTCAGGCCAGCTGCGCCGGCAGCGGTGCCGAGTGCGTCACGATCAGGCCCGACACCGCACGCGTCAGCGCCACGTACAGGCGTCGCAGGCCGGTGCGTTCGTCCGGCTCGCCGTCCACCACCGCCTGGGGCTCGTCCAGGACCACGTAGTCGTACTCCAGGCCCTTGGCGAGGGACGCCGGGACGAGGGTGAGGCGGGTCTCCCGGGTGGTCTCCTCGCCGGGGGCGAGGTGGGGGAGTCCCGCCGCCGTCAGGGCCTCGGCCAGGACCGGGATCCGGGCGTCGGCGGCGATCAGGCCCGTCGAACCCTCGTTGCGCAGCAACTCCTCACAGGCGGCGACGACTTCGGATGTCTCCGTCGTCGTACGGACCTCGAAGAAGCCCGGGTTCTCGCGGACCGACGCGACCGGGGTGAGGCCCGGCGCGATGTGCGGGAGCAGGCGGGAGGCGTAGGTGATGACGTCCGTGGGGACGCGGAAGCCCGCCGTCAGCTCTTCGATGACGCCCTCCGTCTTGCCGAGGTGGGCGAGGGCTTCGTCCCAGCTGCGGGTCGCCCAGGGAGTCGTGCCCTGCGCCAGGTCGCCCAGCACCGTCGCGCTGCCCGTCGTGCAGCGGCGGCCGACGGCCCGGTACTGCATGGGGGACAGGTCCTGCGCCTCGTCCAGGACGACATGGCCCAGCGAGTGGGTGCGCCGGATCAGATCGGCCGCCTCGTCGATCAGCACCGCGTCCGCCGCCGACCACTTGGCCGACTTCACGCTGCGCACCGGCTTGGCCCACAGGATCGTCTTCTGCTCGTCCTCGTCCAGGACTCCGGTGGCGTGCTCGGCGAGGAAGTCCGCGTCCGTCAGCAGGCGCAGCACGAGCTTCGCCGGGTCCACGGCCGGCCAGATCTCCTTCACGGCCGCCTTCACCGCGCTGTTGCGGGCCACCGCGTCCTGCACCCGGTCGTCCGGCGCCTCGCCCGAGCGCTCCATCTGCACCAGCACCGCGTGCGCGATCCGCTGCGGCAGGGCCTCGCGGGCCGCGCCGTACCGGATGTCCCGCTGCAGCAACTCCCGGACGATGTCCTCCAGTTCGTACGCCGGCACCCGCCAGCGCCGGGAGCCGCGCACCACCACGACCGGCTCCGTCGGCAGGGTCACATGGGAGTACAGGGCCCGGCGCAGCACCTCGGCCATCCGGGCGTCGCCCTTGATCACGGCGGCGGCCGCCTCGTCCGTGCCGCGCACCTCGACGTGGGCGACCAGGTCGTCGACGGTCGCCTGCTGGACGGTCAACTCGCCCAGTGCGGGCAGGACCTGCTCGATGTAGTGCAGGAAGGACCTGTTCGGGCCGATCACCAGGGTGCCGGTGCGGGCGAGCCGCTCCCGGTGGGCGTAGAGGAGGTAGGCGACCCGGTGCAGGCCGACGGCGGTCTTTCCGGTGCCGGGGCCGCCCTGGACGCAGACGGTGCCGGACAGACCGGCGCGGACGATCTCGTCCTGCTCGGGCTGGATGGTGGCGACGATGTCCCGCATGGGGCCGACACGCGGCCGCTCGATCTCCTGCTGGAGCAGCTTGCTGGTGGCCGCCGCCTCGGCCGGGTCGGAGAGGTGCTCGTCCTCGTAGGCGGTCAGGTCGCCGCCGGTGTAGCCGAAGCGGCGGCGCAGCGCGACGTCCATCGGGTCCTTCTTGGACGCCCGGTAGAACGGCTGCGAGACCGGGGCGCGCCAGTCGATGACCATGGGGTCGCCGTCGGCGTCGTGCACATGCCGCCGCCCGATGTAGAACTGCTCGCCCTCCGCGCCCTCCGCCTCGTCCGCGCGCGGCGCGTGCAGATAGTCCAGCCGGCCGAAGAACAGCGGGGTGTCGCTCAGGTCGGCCAGCGCCTTGATCCGCTCGTCGATCTGGCGGGACAGTACTTCGGCGTTGACCCAGTTGGCGGTGACGTCGCGGATGTCCAGCGACTCCACGTCCTCGCGCATGGCACGCAGGGCGGCGCGGGAGTCGGCGAGGTGGGAGCGCTCTCGGGCGAGTGGGTCGTCGGCGGGAGTGGACGTGGACAAGGGGGTGCCTCCGGTGGACCTGCTGGGTGACTACGACGAAGCCGCCCGGTTTCCGACCGGGCGACGGCACTCCGCGGAGGGGAGGCGGGCAAGAGCGGAGATTTTAGGGGAGCGTGCGGGGGCGAAGCCAATGAATTTCCGGGCTGCCGGGTGCGCGCGTCGGCTTTTGGCCGCCCCCTAGGGGACGCGCGGCCCCCTGAGTAGGGGCCGGGGTCCGCCTGGAGATCTACGCGGAGCCGTCCGGAATTGGCTCCGGAGACCGATGCGGCTCTTATGTCCCGCGATCCACCATGGAGACATGAGCGCAGCAACCATCTCTCCGGCCCCTGACGGGCCACCGGCCGGGGCCACGGCCGTGGACGGCCCGCACCACCACTGGCTCGGCAACGCCCTGCGTGCCATCAAGGTGTTCGCGGAGGCCGCCTTCGGCGTGATCATCCTCGGCGAGTACGGCGAGGAAGCGGGCATACGCCGCAAGTAACCGCACAGGGGCGCCCGTGCCGGGCGGAAGGCGGGGCCGTGGTCCACGGCACCGACCTGTACGGCATCACCGTCACCCGCCGGCGGCTCCGCGCGGCCTGTCCCGGCCCCGAAGGCGGCCCTTCCCGCGGGCAACACGCTCCTGCTCGCGATCCAACAGCCCGGGGCCTCGCCGTACCCGCTGCTGGGGCCGGCGCTGATCGCGGCTGCGGCGCTCCGGGCGGCTCAGCCGGTGCTGTCCTCGGCCAGGATCTCGTCCGCGTCCACGATCCGGTAGGCGTAGCCCTGTTCGGCCAGGAAGCGCTGGCGGTGGGCGGCGAAGTCCTGGTCGATGGTGTCGCGGGCGACGACCGAGTAGAAGTGCGCCTGGTGGCCGTCGGCCTTCGGGCGCAGGACCCGGCCGAGGCGCTGGGCCTCCTCCTGGCGGGAGCCGAAGGTGCCGGACACCTGGATGGCGACCGTCGCCTCCGGCAGGTCGATGGAGAAGTTCGCGACCTTCGACACCACCAGCACGCTGATCTCGCCCTCGCGGAAGGCGTCGAAGAGCTTCTCGCGCTGGGCGTTGGAGGTCTCGCCCTTGATGACGGGCGCGTTCAAGTGCTCGCCCAGCTCGTCGAGTTGGTCGATGTACTGGCCGATGACGAGGATCTGCTGGCCGGCGAAACGGCGGACGATCGCCTCCGTCACCTTCCGCTTGGTGTCCGTCGTCGCACAGAAGCGGTACTTCTCGTCCGTCTCGGCCGTCGCGTACGCCAGCCGCTCGGAGTCCGTCAGATTCACCCGGACCTCGACACAGTCGGCCGGCGCGATGTACCCCTGCGCCTCGATCTCCTTCCAGGGCGCGTCGAACCGCTTCGGCCCGATGAGGGAGAACACGTCCGACTCGCGGCCGTCCTCGCGGACGAGGGTCGCGGTGAGGCCCAGCCGGCGGCGCGCCTGCAGATCGGCGGTGAACTTGAAGACAGGAGCGGGCAGCAGATGCACCTCGTCGTAGACGATCAGACCCCAGTCCCGGGAGTCGAACAGCTCCAGGTGCGGATAGACACCCTTCCGCTTGGTCGTCAGCACCTGGTAGGTGGCGATGGTGACCGGGCGGATCTCCTTCCTGGTACCGCTGTACTCGCCGATCTCGTCCTCGGTCAGCGAGGTCCGCTTCACCAGCTCGTGCTTCCACTGCCGCGCCGAGACGGTGTTGGTGACGAGGATCAGGGTCGTGGACTTGGCCTGGGCCATGGACCCGGCGCCGACCAGTGTCTTCCCGGCGCCACAGGGCAGCACCACGACACCGCTGCCGCCGTGCCAGAAGTTCTCCACGGCCTGCTTCTGGTACGGCCGAAGCGCCCAGCCGTCCTCCAGCAGCTCGATCGGATGCGCCTCGCCGTCGACGTACCCGGCGAGGTCCTCGGCCGGCCAGCCCAGCTTCAGCAGCACCTGCTTGATCTGCCCGCGCTCGGACGGGTGCACGACGACCGAGTCCGCATCGATCCGCGCCCCCACCAGCGGGGCGATCCGCTTGGACTTCAGCACCTCCTCCAGCACCGGCCGGTCGGTGGTGGTCAGCACGAGCCCGTGTGCCGGGTGCTTGCTGAGCGTGAGCCGCCCGTACCGGTCCATCGTCTCGGCGATGTCCACGAGCAGCGCGTGCGGCACCGGATACCGGCTGAACTGCACCAGCGCGTCCACGACCTGCTCGGCGTCATGCCCCGCGGCCCGCGCGTTCCACAGCCCGAGCGGGGTGACCCGATAGGTGTGGATGTGCTCGGGCGCCCGCTCCAGCTCGGCGAACGGCGCGATGGCACGCCGGCAGTCGTCGGCCCGCTCGTGGTCGACCTCCAGGAGCAGGGTCTTGTCGGACTGGACGATCAGCGGTCCGTTCACGTGCGGCACACACCCTTTCCACAACAACCAAACGTCCAGTGTGCCCTAAACGCCGACGATCACCGTCAGTCTTCCGCGAGCTCCGCCACGCCGGTGATCCGGTGCAGCGGATACGTGCGTACCTCGTCCGCGGTGTGGTCGTACGCCGTGACGAAACCGCCCTCCACCTTGACCGGGGCGATGACGCGCTGGCTGGCGGTGCCCTCGGCGTTGACGTAGCCGATCCAGAGGGACGCGCCGGTCAGGACGGCGGCCTGCACGGTGGCCAGGGTCTCGGCGGAGGAGGTGCGGGGCAGTTCGCCGCCCGGCAGCGGAGTCGCGGCCCCGGAGGTCTTGCGCGGGGCGGTGGCGGCCAGATCGCCGGCCCGGATCGCCCGGATCGCCGCCGTGAGCAGCGCGGCGTCGGGCGGCGGCGGGCCGTCCGGGACCGGCTCGGGGGCGGTGCGCGGCGGGGTGCGGTGGGCGTGGGCGCGGGTGATCAGGACGTCACCCTCGGCGGACTCGGCGGCCGGCGCGAAGCCCATCGCGCGCAGGCCCTCCAGCAGCGTGGCCGGGTCGCACTGGGCGGCCAGCACGGTCGGGGCGAGCCGGCGCAGCCGCAGGGCGGCGGCGCGCCGGTCGGCGAGGATCTCGTTCAGCAGGGCGTCGTCGTCGCAGCGCACATACGCCGAGGCCGCGCCGACCCGGAGGTGCCCGTGCTTGCGGGCCACGTCGTCGATCAGATACGCGAGCGGCTGCGGCACCGGGGTGCGGGAGTGCTCGGCGAGGAAGGCGTGCAGATCGGCGGCGGTACGGCCGGCGTCCAGGGCCCGCCGTACGGAAGCCGGGGTGAAGCGGTACACGGTCGCGCCGCCCTTGGACTCGACGTCCGCCAGCACGTCCAGCAGGTCGGCGAGGGGGCGTTGCAGCGGTCCGGGTGCCACCGCCGTCAGGTCGGCCTGGAGCAGCACGTGGTCCAGCGGCTCGGGCAGGAGCGGCGCGAGGAGCCGGGCGGCGGCGGCCGTCGCCACGGCCTGCTCGGCGGGGGAGAGCGGGGTGAGGGCGGGGCCGGGACGGTGGTGATGGTGGACGGGCAGCTTGTCGCCGGGGCCGGTGGGGCCAGTGGGGCCGGTGGGGGCGGTGGGGCCGGTGGGGGCGGTGGTGACGGTGTCGAGCGAGCCGACGGAGGCGGCCGGGGTGCCGGGGGCGCCCGACGCCGTGCGCGAGCCCGTTCCCGTTCCCGTCCCCGGTGCCGGCGCGCCCAGCAGCGCCCGGCCGTGTGCCGACAGCGCGCCCCGTCCCGTGACGCCCAGCAGCTCCGCCTCGGACAGGGTCCAGCGGGCGAGCCGGGAGCGCAGGTCCTCGTCGCCGTCCCGCTGCTGGGGTCCGCGCAGGGGCCGTTCCCAGCGCAGCCGGGCCAGCACCGACTCGGTGTCCGGTGCGGCTCCCGCCGGCAGCCCGGCCAGCAGGGTCAGCACCCGGTGCCGTACCTCGGGCGCGGCCGAGCGGTCCAGGCCGGGGCCGAGCGCGGCGAGCGTACGGTCCTTGGCGTCCCGCCCGCCGACCAGCCCCGGCGTCCGGGTGGCCGCCAGCCAGGCCTCCGCCAGCTGGGACCAGCGCTCGGCGGCGGGCCGTTCCAGCCACTCGTCGTAGGCGGGCGTGGCCGCGTACCGCTCGTCGGCCTCGCCGTCGGAGGCGATCAGCCCGGCCGCGTACGCCAGTTCCACCCAGAACGCGGCGACCGGCTCGGACACGTCCAGGGCGACGGCGGTCCGCTTCAGATCGCGGACGCTGAGGCCGCCGGCCCGCAGCACGGCCGGGCCGCCCTCGTCCCAGTCCTTCAGCAGCTCCTCGACCGTGGCGAGCGCGGTGTACGCCTGCCCGGCCGCCGTCGCGTCCACCACCTGCGGACCGTATGTCGCGGCCGCCTCCACGGCCGGCGGCAGCGGCTCGGGTGCGCGGTGCGCCCGGCCCTCGCGCAGATGCAGGGCGACCTCACGCGGCAGGACGACCGTGCCGGGCGCGGTCGGCAGCAGCAGACCGCGGTCGAGCAGCCAGCGCAGATGCGCCGCCGGTTCGGGGGTGACCTGCCCGTACGGCGGCCCCCACACCAGCCGCGCCAGCACCTCGCGGGCGGGCTCCGGGGCGCCGGCCAGCAGCTTGCCCATCTTCTTGCGGTCGTCGAACAGCGCGGTGAGCGCGCTCACGGCGGACACCGAGTCGTGCGTCGAGGGCAGCCCGGCCGCCGTGACGATCTCCTGGATCCGGCCCGGCGACATGCCCGAGGTGGCCTCCTGCACGCTGGGCCCGAGCCCGGTCGGGGAGGGGTGCTGCGGGGACGGCGCGAGGAGTTCGCGGGCCGTGCGCACCAGCCGCAGCCGCTCGTCGTCGCCCCACACCAGCGCCTGTTCGCGCAGGGTGCCGAGGGCGTGCGGCAGCGCGGCGGCGACCTTCTCGTCCCCGGCGTCCCCGGCCATCAGCGCGAGCAGCGTGTCGTAGGACGCCGGGTCCGGGGCCACGGCCAGCGCCTCCGCCGTCTGCAGCGCGAACCGGTCCAGCCGCTCCAGCGCGCGCAGCACCGAGGCACGGGTGCCGGCGCGGGTGGCCAGCTGGGTGAGGTCGGTCGGGACGGGCGTGATGAGGTCGGGGCGGCTGCGCAGCAGCGCGGCCAGCAAGGCGTCGTCCCGCGCGCGGAGCGCTTCCGCGAGGGAACGGGGAGCGGGGTGGGCCGCTTGGCTCATCTGACCCACGGTAGCGGGTGCCGTCGCCGAGGGGGCGTCCCCGGAGGTCCCTGCCCGGGGCGCGGGTTCGGCGCCAGGTCTCTGCGCTACCGTCCTCACGGGGTTTCATCACCGTCGCCCCGGAGGGGTTCCGTTGGGGATCGAGAGCGACCAGGTCGTCTACGAGTACCTGAGCCGTGTCGGAGACATCGCTCAGCAACGGCAGCTGCCGTCGGCCACCCGGATGCGGCTCGTGTCGGAGCTGCGCAACGAGATCGACCGGCACCGGGCCAAGTCGACGGTCGACAGTCCCGCCGCGGTCCGCCGCATCCTGGACCGCCTGGGCACCCCGGACGAGGTCGTCGCGGCCGCGGGCGGCACGCCCGGCACCGGCGGGGTCGCACAGCCGCCCGCCGCCGTGCCGGTACAGCCCGCGCCGCGCGAACGGAAACCGAAGGCGCCGGATCCGGCGGACGGGGCACGGCAGAACGGTCCGCGGGGCCTGAAGGCGCTGCGCCGGGTCGTCCCCCGCCCCCGCCCCGACGAGACCCGGCCCGAGCCCTCCGTCCCGCGCGACGCCCCGTCCCCGCCGCACCTGGCCGCCGCGCACGAACTCGGGGACAGCGCCGTACAGCCCGACTGGTGGCGGGTCGGTGGCGGTTCGTTCGGTGTCGCGGCCGAGACGGACTCGGTGCCGGGGTTCGTGGGTGGAGTGGAGATCCCGGAGCTGCTCAGGCGGCCGCCGAAGGAGCGGGAGCCGGCGGACCGGGCCCCGGCGCCGGCCGAGCCGGAACCGGAGGCGACCGAGGCCGAGCCCGCGCCCTCCGCCGCGCGCCGGCGTCTGCTCCCCCGTCCCGCGGCCGGCTGGACCAATCCCCTCCTGCTGCTGGCCGCCGCCGCGCTGGTCGCCGGTGCGGTGCTCGGGAACTGGTTCGCGCTGCTCCTCGGCTGGGTCATCGCCTACGGCTCCCGGCGGCTGACGCCCGCGGAGACCAAGACGGCCGTGATGGTCCTGCCGGGTACGGCGGTCGCGGCGGGGATCGTGTGGCTGTGGGGAAGGGGCAACGGCCGCTGGGGCCAGCCGATCGCCCAGGGCCACATGAACGACGCGGTCGCCGGGACATGGCCGTGGGTGGTCCGGGGGGCGGCGGTGGCTTCGGCGCTGTTCCTGGTGTGGCGGTCGCAGAGGACCAGGTGAGGCGCGCCCCGAAGAGGCGGGGAACTGCGCGACCAGCCCAAGACGGACCGCACCCGGCAGACGACAGTGACCCCTATGGCGCCCGCCCGCCCGGCCGAACCGCCGGAGGCACCGGTCCTGACACAATGCCGCATATGACATTCACCGTCGGATTCGACCTCGACATGACCCTGATCGACTCCCGGCCCGGTATCCATGCCTGCTACGTGGCGCTGTCCGAGCGGACCGGGACCTACATCGACGCCGATCTGGCGGTGACCCGGCTCGGACCGCCGCTCGCCGAGGAGCTGATCAACTGGTTCCCGCAGGAGCAGGTGCCCGCGATGGCCGACCTGTACCGGGAGATGTACCCGGCGATCGCCATCGTCGCGACCCCCGCCATGGACGGCGCCCGGGAGGCGATAGCCGCGGTGCGGGCGGCCGGCGGCCGGACGATGGTGGTCACGGCGAAGTACGAGCCCAACGCCAAGCTGCATCTGAGCCACCTCGGCATCGAGCCGGACGTGGTCGTGGGCGACCTGTGGGCCGAGCAGAAGGCGCAGGCGCTGCGCGAGTACCGTGCCGGCGTGTACGTCGGCGATCACGTCGGGGACGTGCGCGGGGCCCGTACGGCGGGGGCGCTGTCGGTCGCCGTGGCGACCGGACCCTGCCCCGCCGACGAGCTGCGCGCCGCCGGTGCGGACGTCGTCCTGGCGGACCTGTCCGTCTTCCCGGCGTGGCTGGCCGCCTACCGCGAGGCGCCCCGCGCCTGACGCCGGCCGGCGGCGATCGACCGCAGGACGCCCGCGCCGGCGACGAGGAAACCGACCGCCATGAGCATGCTCAAACCGAACATGTACGTCGGAAAGGGTTTTGCGCCGAGGAACAGCGGGGCCACCGTGACCAGAGTGGCCACGGCCCCGATGAAGAAGACGATCGCACCGGCGCGGATCAGCCGGTCACCGGGCGCGGCGGAATTCGTTTGGGTTTTGTCACGCACCGGACCAGGGTAGTTCCCAGCGCGAGGGAACAACCGGGGGACGTCTTGTCACCCGCCCCGAGACCATTAGCCTTGATGGCGGCGGGTCATGGTGGACCCGCTCTAGTGCTGTCAAGAGCACTTTTCCCGACTAGTACGAGGACGAGGACAGACGGTGCCGACCGGGCGTGTCAAATGGTTCAACAGTGAGAAGGGCTTCGGCTTTCTCTCCCGCGACGACGGCGGTGACGTCTTCGTCCATTCCTCTGTTCTCCCCGCCGGAGTCGACGCACTCAAGCCGGGACAGCGTGTGGAGTTCGGCGTCGTCGCCGGTCAGCGCGGTGACCAGGCGCTGTCGGTGACCGTGCTGGAGCCGACGCCGTCGGTCGCCGCGGCCCAGCGCAAGAAGCCGGACGAGCTGGCTTCCATCGTGCAGGACCTGACGACCCTTCTGGAGAACATCACGCCGCAGCTGGAGAAGGGCCGGTACCCGGAGAAGGCCTCCGGCAAGAAGATCGCCGGTCTGCTGCGGGCGGTCGCCGACCAGCTGGACGTATAGGCACCCGTCAGGGGAACGCGAGCGCATCCGGGCCGAGGGGCGGCACCAGCCCCTCGGCCGCCGCGCGTGTGAGCAGGCCGCGGATCGCGGCGTAGCCGTCCTCGCCCAGGTCGGCGGTGAACTCGTTCACGTACAGGCCGATGTGCTGGTCCGCCACGGCCGGGTCCATCTCCTGGGCGTGTGCCATGACGTACGGCCGGGACGCCTCGGGGTCGTCCCAGGCGGCGCGCACCGAGGCGCGGATGGAGTCGGCGAGCCGCGTCAGCGTCCCGGCGCCGAGCGAGCGCTTGGCCACGATCGCGCCGAGCGGGATCGGCAGTCCGGTGGTCCGCTCCCAGTGCTCGCCCATGTCGGCGAGCTTGTGCAGCCCGTAGTTCTGGTAGGTGAACCGGGCCTCGTGGATGACCAGACCGGCGTCCACCTTGCCGTCCCGCACGGCCGGCATGATCTCGTGGAACGGCAGGACGACGATCTCGCCGACCCCCTCCGGAAGGGTGTCCGCCGCCCACAGCCGGAACAGCAGATACGCCGTCGACTTCTCGCTGGGCACCGCGACCGTACGGCCCGTCAGGTCGTCCCCCGGCTCGCGGGTGAGCACCAGCGGCCCGCAGCCCCGCCCCAGCGCACCGCCGCACGGCAGCAGCGCGTACGCGCCGAGGATGTACGGCAGGACGGCGTACGACACCTTCAGCACGTCGTACTCGCCGCGCTCGGCCATGCCGTTGGTGATGTCGATGTCGGCGAAGGTCACGTCCAGCGCGGGGGCGCCGGGGACGCGGCCGTGGGCGAGGGCGTCGAAGACGAAGGTGTCGTTGGGGCAGGGGGAGTACGCGATCTGCAAGGGCTCACTGGTCATGTGGGTTCCAACTCTCCAGTACCGGCAGGAGCTTCCCGAACGCCTCGGTGAGGGCGGTGAGGGCGTCGCCGATGCGCCAGGCGGCGCGGTCGCGCGGGCCGACCGGGTTGGAGACCGCGCGGATCTCCAGCACCGGCGTGTCGTGCGCGGCGGCCGCCTCCGCCACCCCGAAGCCCTCCATGCCCTCGGCGAGCGCCCGCGGATGCCGGGCCCGCAGCTCGGCGGCGCGGGCGGCGGTGCCGGTGACGGTGGAGACGGTCAGGATCGTGCCGGTGCGGGCGCCGGTCGCCTCGGCCGCGGCGCGTACGACCGGCGTCGGCGGCCGGTGGGTGACGGTCCCGAAGCCGAGTTCGGTGACGGGGAGGAAGCCGTCGGCGGTCTCGGCGCCCAGATCGGCCACGGTGATCGCGTCGGCGACGACGAGCGAGCCGACGGGCGCCTCGGGCTGGAAGCCACCGCCGATCCCGGCCGAGACGACGAGGTCGTACGGGGTGCCTTCGAGGGCGGCGGCGGTCAGCGCGGCGGCGGTGGAGGCGGCGGCGAGGGCCGGGCCGACGCCGGCGGCGAGCAGATCACAGCCGGTCGCGGTACGGCACAGGAGGGCGCCGGGGAGCCGTGTCCGGCTCCCGGCTCCGGGAAACGCCCGTGCCACCGCGTCCCGCTCGACGGGGACCGCGGTGGCCACAAGGACGCGCACGGAAGCCGTGATCAGGCCTTCGTCAGCTTGAACGACCACATGCCCTGGTTGGACTTCTCGCCCATCCGGATCGTGACCGTGTTGATGTCGCCCTGGGTGCCGTACTGCTGGTTGAAGAACGCGCTGCCCGGGACGGTGCGGTAGGTCTTGTTGCTGACGTCGGTGAACTGCTGGCCGTTCACCAGCAGGACCCAGCCGGCGTCCGCGATCTTCGGGTCGACGCCGATGCGGACCGTCTCGTCCTGGTCGACCTTGATCGACTTGGCCTTGCCGACGTTCTTGACGCACGTCGCCAGCGACTTGGCGTCCAGCGCGTTGCCGTCGTTGTAGCACATGGCCTCGGAGTTGACCGAGCTGTCGCCGACGGTGACCGTCGCGACAGGCGTCGGCTTCTCGCAGGCGGAGAGCAGGAGCAGTCCGGCGGAAACGGCGCCGGCGGCGGCGACGGCGCGGCGGCGTCGCACAACGGATTGCAGCGTGGTCATGGCCGAAGGCTATCTGGCGGCCGGAGCCGTCCGCCCATGCGGGGTGCGGCGTGCCCGGTTCGTTACGCCAGCCGTGCCCGCGGTTCGGCAAACCGTGTCCGCTTCGTTATGCCGAGGTCAGGAATGTGCCGCGCGCGATGCCGAGGTGGAGGTCTGTCGGGCACGTGGGGCGGCGTGGGGTTGGGGCGGGACGTGGGGTGGCGTGGGGTTGGGGTGGGCGCGTCAGGCGACGCGGGGCGGGGTTGGGAGGTCGGGTGGCGTGGGGCGGCGTGGGGCTGGGGCGTCGGGCGGTGTGGGGCCAGGGCGGGTGTCAGGCGACGCGGGGTCGGAGTGGGCGCGTCAGGTGACGGGGGGGCCGGGTTGGGAGGTCGGGTGGCGTGGGGCCGGGGTGGGCGCGTCAGGTGACGGGGGGCCGGGTTAGGACGGCGGGTGGCGTGGGGCGGCGTGGGGTTGGGCCGGGACGTGGGGTGGTGGGGGGGCCGAGGCGGGCGCGTCAGGCGACGCGGGGCCGGGCCGGGAGGTCGGGTGGCGCGGGGCGGTGTGGGGCCAGGTGGGCGTCAGGCGACGCGGGGTCGGGCGCGGCCGCCGTGGCGGGCCGAGGCGAGGAGGCCCTTGAGGGTGGTCAGCCAGCCGACCGCCACGAACACCGCGCCGACCAGCAGGCCGACGGTGCCGTTGAGCGGCAGCACGATGCCGACGGCGCCGCCGAACACCCACGCCATCTGCAGCAGCGTCTCCGAGCGGGCGAACGCCGAGGTGCGCACCAGCTCCGGCACGTCCCGCTGGATCAGCGCGTCCAGGGCCAGCTTGGCCAGCGCCTGCCCGAACCCGGCGACCGCCGCGAGACAGGCCACCAGCAGCGCCCCGAAGAACAGGGCCGCCACGATCGCCGTACCGAGCACCACCGCGACGACGGTGACGATGATGATCTCCGGGGCGCGTGATCTCAGCCAGGCCCCGACGGCCGTACCCAGCGCGTTGCCCACGCCGGCGGCGACACCGACGATGCCGAGCGAGACCGCCGCGCTCTCGCCGGTCAGCGGGTGCTCGCGCAGCAGGAAGGCGAGGAAGAAGATCAGGAAGCCGGAGAGGCAGCGCAGGGCGGCGTTGGCGCCGAGCGCGTGGGTGACGGCGGGGCCCACGGTCCGCAGCCCCGGCCGCTTCGCCTGCTCCTTCCTGCGCTGCGGCCCGTGCAGATGCCGCTCGTCGGCCGCGAGCAGCGCCACGTCCTCGCCCTTGGCCGAGTCCACCTTGGGCGGCAGGGAGAAGGACAGGAAGGTCCCCGCGACGAAGATCACGAAGGCGCCGTACAGCGGCCAGGGATCGCCGACCTGGTGCAGTCCCGCCGCGACCGGCGCGGCGACGCCGGTGGCCAGCAGTCCCGCCAGGGTGACCCGCGAGTTGGCCTTCACCAGCGAGAACCGGGGCGGCAGCAGCCGGGGCACGACCGCACTGCGGACCACCCCGTACGCCTTCGACGCCACCAGCACGCCCAGCGCGGCGGGATACAGCTCCAGGCTGCCGCTCGCCACGGCCCCCGAGATCACCAGCGCGAGCAGGGCACGGGCCAGCATGGCCCCGGCCATCGCGGCGCGCCGGCCGTGCGGCAGCCGGTCGAGGAGAGGGCCGATGACCGGGGCGAGGACGGTGAAGGGCGCCATCGTGATGGCGAGATAGAGCGCGACCCGCCCGCGGGCCTCGTCGGTCGGCACGGAGAAGAACACCGTGGAGGCCAGCGCCACGGTGATCATGACATCGCCGGCGCCGTTCACCGCGTGCAGCTCGATCAGCTTGCCGAGCCCCGACTCACCCGCCCCGTGCGCATGCGTGGCCTTCCGGATCCCGCGCGCGGCCCCGGTGACCGGGAAGTGCAGGGCACGCCCGACGGAACGGACGGCGCCACCGGCCCGGCTCGCACCGCCACCCCGAACACCACGCCTGTCCGCGGTCGCCACGTGCTTCATAGTGCCCCGAGAAGCGGCCGGATAGTGCGCATACGACGCGCATGGCGCCGAACCGAACCGCGAGGCGGTGTGCCGGGCCGGGTGTGCGGGCAGGAAAAATTGCCGCGTGACGGCGATGAATCTCGTTCGGTGTAGCGTGCCTATCTCAGCCATAACGCAGAATGGATGGCAGAGGTGCGTCCAGCGCGCGGATGCAGACGTCGATGCGGTCCCCCGGTCCGCTCCGTCGGCAGAGCCGCCGTCAGGCAGCCGCACTCGACGAGACGGCGTAGGAGAGAAGCGATACCTGTGAGCGCAGCGACAACGCGAAGCCGCACCCCCGACCGCCTGTGCGCCGAGGCGGTCGATCTCGCCCGTGCCGCCGCCGAGGAGGCCGCGGCCCCCGGTGTGGTCGGGGAGCACTCCGGCCTCGTCTCCGAGGGCGACCGCGTTGTCACGCACTTCTTCGAGTGCAAGGAGCTGGGCTACCGCGGCTGGCGCTGGGCGGTGACCGTGGCCCGCGCCTCCCGCGCCAAGATCGTCACGCTCGACGAGGTGGTCCTCCTCCCCGGCCCCGACGCCCTGCTCGCCCCGGAGTGGGTCCCGTGGAGCGAGCGGCTGCGCCCCGGCGACCTCGGCCCCGGCGACCTGCTCCCCACCGACCAGGACGACCTGCGCCTGGAGCCCGGCTACACGGGCGAGGAGGAGCCGCCGCCGAACTCGGTGGTCTCGCACGAGATGGCGGAACTGGCGGAGGCCGAGGACGCCGACGTCACCCCCGGCGCCCCCGCCACCCAGCCCACGGTCCCCACCCGGGGCACGATCGCCGCGGTGGCGGAGGAACTGGGCATGCGCCGGGCCCGCGTCCTGTCCCGCTACGGCCTGCATGTCGCCGCGGACCGCTGGGAGGAGTCGTACGGCCCGAAGACCGCGATGGCGCAGGCGGCCCCGGCCACCTGTATGACCTGCGGTTTCCTCACCCCCATCGGCGGCTCCCTCGGCCAGGCCTTCGGCGTGTGCGCCAACGAGTTCTCCCCGGCCGACGGCCGTGTGGTCTCCCTGTCCTACGGCTGCGGCGGCCACTCGGAGGCCGCGGTCATGCCCAAGCCCCCGCAGCCGGCCCCGCCGGTCATCGACGAGACCCGGGTGGATCCCTTCCCCCTGCGCCCCGCCCGTGACTCGGGCTCGGTCCCGGAGGCGGGCGACGAGGAGACGGCGGAACTGGGCCACTCCTGACCGCGGGCGGCCCGGGTACGGCCGCGCGCCGATGTCCGACGTGTCCGACGCGCACCGTTCGTAACCGCCGCCCGCCCAGGTCCAACCGCACCGCCCGTCAACACAGTTGCCCTGAATGATTTGGGCGGGTTCGCGGCTGCCCGCAGAGGGCGGCGGCGGCCGGCGCCCGGTGTCGCTGCCACGGGATACGATCCGCAGGCGCGAGGCGCTCCACCCCGGCGCGATGCCAGGGGCTCCTCGCAGGAAGCCGGGAGGATGGGTAAGCGTGAGCAGCAAGTACGTGCGGCCTGCGGCCGAAGGCGCCGATCCCTTCGGGACGGCCCGGCTGCGCCGTGGTGTCCTCGACGCCTGGGCCACCAGCCCCGCCCGGTTCCGTGAGGACGCCAACGCCGAGGAGGACCTGGTCCTCGGCGGCTACCGGGACCGGCTCGTGGTCGAGCTGGCCCAGAACGCCGCCGACGCCGCCGCCCGGGCGCGGGTGCCGGGGCGGCTGCGGCTCACCCTGCGCGACGGGGTCCTCGTCGCCGCCAACACCGGTGCCCCGCTGGACGCGGCCGGAGTCGAGTCGCTGTCCACGCTGCGCGCCTCGGCCAAGCGGGACAGCGATGCCACCCAGGGCGCCGTCGGACGGTTCGGCGTCGGCTTCGCCGCCGTACTCGCGGTGACCGACGAACCCGCGATCGTCGGGCGGCACGGGGGCGTGCGGTGGTCGCTCGGCGAGGCACGGGAGCGGGCCGCCGAGACCGCCCGGCACAGCCCGGGGCTGGGGGACGAGATCCGGCGCCGGGACGGGCATGTGCCGCTGCTCCGGCTGCCGTTCGCCGCCGAGGGCACCGCCCCGGACCCGTACGACACCGCCGTCATCCTGCCCCTGCGGGACGCGGCCGCCGCCGATCTCGCCGAGCGGCTGCTGAACTCCGTCGACGACGCGCTGCTCCTCGCCCTGCCCGGCCTGGAGGAGGTCGTCATCGAGGTCGGGGGCGAGGCGCAGCGGGTGCTGCGGCGCCGTACCGAGGGCGCCGCCGTCGTGGTGGAGGACTCGCGCGAGGGGGTCACCCGGTGGCGTACCGTGTCCGCCCATGGGGCGCTCACGTCCGATCTGCTCGCCGACCGGCCGGTGGAGGAGCGGCTGCGGCCCCACTGGTCGGTGACCTGGGCCGTGCCCGAGGACGAGGGCGGGCGTCCGGTGCGGCCTCGTACGACGCCCGTGGTGCACGCACCCACGCCCAGTGACGAACCCCTCGGCGTTCCCGCCCTGCTCATCGCCTCCTTCCCGCTCGACACCACCCGTCGGCACACGGCTCCCGGTCCGCTCACCGACTTCCTGGTGCAGCGCGCCGCCGACGTCTACACCGAACTGCTCGCCGACTGGCGGCCGGTGACGGACGGGATCATCGACCTCGTGCCGGGACCGCTCGGCAAGGGCGAGCTGGACGGGGCGCTGCGGCAGGCCGTGCTGGAGCGGCTGCCGCGCACGGCCTTCCTGCCCCCGGCGGTGGCGGCGAAGGCGGACGACGACCACGAGCTTCCTCAGGCACTGCGCCCCAGGGACGCGGAGATCGTGGAGGGCGCCGGGGCCGCCACCGTCCGGGTGCTCGCCGAGGTGCTGCCCACGCTGCTGCCCGCCGGTCTCGAACGGCGCGTGGAGCTGCGCACCCTCGGGGTCGCCCGGCTGCGACTCGCCGACGCCGTCGACCGGCTCGCGGGCCTGGAGAAGGACCCCGACTGGTGGTGGCGGCTCTACGACAGCCTCGCCGGGGTCGACCCCGACCGGCTGTCCGGGCTGCCGGTGCCGCTGGCGGACGGGCGGACCACCATCGGCCCCCGGCAGGTCCTCCTGCCCACCCCGGACGCCGCCCGGATCGACGCGGACGTCCTCGGCCGGCTCGGGCTGAAGGTGGCCCACGAGGACGCCGCGCACCCCCTGCTGGAGAAGCTCGGCGCGCTGCCCGCGACCCCGCGCGCGGTGCTCACCACCCCGCAGGTGCGGGCCGCCGTCGCCGCCTCGCTGGACGAGGAGGGCGCGCTCGGGGGCTGGGAGGAGGACGCTCCGGACGCGGAGGAACTGGCCGAGACCGTGCTCGGGCTGGTGCGGGACGCGGACCTGGAACCCGGGGACGAACCCTGGCTCGGCGCCCTCGCCCTGCCCGACGAGGACGGGGAACTGGCCCCCGCCGGGGAACTCGTCTTCCCCGGCAGTCCGTTCGCCCGGGTGATCCGCGAGGGCGAACTGGCCGCGGTGGACCACGACCTGGCCGACAAGTGGGGCGAGCAGCCGCTGGCCGCCTGTGGCGTGCTCGCGAACTTCGCACTGGTCCGCGCCACCGACGTGGTCCTCGACCCGGACGAACTGGAGCCCCGGGAGGGCGACTTCGCCGAGCCCGACGACGCCGGGCTGCTGGACGCGGTCGACGTGTGGTGCGAGGACATCCTCGACCGCTTCCCGGACAGCCCGGTGCCTCCGGTCGCCACCGAGCTGGTCGCCGTACGCGATCTGGACCTGGTGGACGACGAGCACTGGCCGCAGGCGCTCGCGCTGCTCGCGCAGCCGCCGCTGCGGGACGCCCTCACCCAGCCGGTGCGCATCCTGCTGCCCGACGGCACGCACGACATCGTGCGGCCGTACACGGCGTGGTGGCTGCGCGGTCATCCCGTGCTCGACGGGCGCCGGCCCGCCGGTCTGCTCGCGGCGGGCGGCGATCCGCTGCTGCACGGCCTGTACGACGAGGCCGACGCGACCGGGTTCGAGGACGAGCAGGTGCTGCGGGCCCTGGGCGTGCGCACCTCCGTCGCGGCCCTGCTGGACGAGCCCGGCGGTGCCGCCGAGCTGCTGGACCGGCTGGCCGACCCCGACCGGCCGGTCACCCCGGCCCAACTGCACGGGCTGTACGGGGCGTTGGCGGAGCTGGACCCGGAGCAGGTGACGCTGCCGGACGAGCTGCGGGCCGTGGTCGACGGCCGGGTGGAGGTCGTGGACGCGGGGGAGGCGGTCGTGGTCGACTCGCCCGATCTGCTGCCGTTCACCGGCGGGGTCGCGCTGCTGCCGGTACGGCCGTCCCGCGCGGCCGAGCTGGCGGAGCTGTTCCAGGTGCGGCGGCTGAGCGAGTCCGTCACCGGCGAGGTGCACTCCGAGGGGACCGAGCACGACGTACCGGAGTCGGTGCGGGTGCTGCTCGGGCCGGGTACGCCCGAGACCTATGTCGAGCACGAGGAACTGGTCGTGGACGGCGTGGAGATCGACTGGCGGCTCACCGACGACGGTGTGCTGCACGCGGCCACCCTGGAGGGGGTCGCGGCCGGTCTCGCGTGGGCGGCCGGTCAGTGGCCCCGGCGGTTCGAGGTGGCGGCCCTGCTGGAGGACCCCTCGCGGACGGAGGAGCTGGCCAGGGACCGCTGGTTCGACTGACGGCACCCCGGACGTCCGCCTCCACAATTCTCTTACGGAATTCTCAACTTACCTACGACCGTTCCCCTGCGTGCCGAGTCCGACCCACCGGAGTCAACCGGCTCACCGATCGCAGCGCACGCGGGGGAACACATGCGTATCCACGCCTCTGTCGCCGTCGTCGGCGGCGCTCTGGCCCTGTCCGCCCTCGCCGTCCCGGCCGCGCAGGCCGACGGCGGCTACGGCGACACCAAGATCACCAAGGTGGTCGTGAACGGCGACAACAAGGTGTCCGTCAACTCCACCACCTCCACCTGCACCGCCTCGGTGACGGTCGACCCGAAGGTCGACTACTACAGCAACAAGAACGCCGGCACCTGGTACGTCGACGCGTTCGTCAACGCCAAGGACGGCGACTTCGTCTGGCGGGAGAAGGCCGGTTCCTTCTGGTTCCAGCGCGCCGCCAAGCTCACGGTCAACGCCGCCCCGGAGCCGGTGAGGAAGGGCAGGACGCTCACCGTCACCGGCACCCTCACCCGCGCCAACTGGGAGTCGCTGAAGTACGGCGGCCACGGCTCGCAGTCCGTCAAGCTGCAGTTCCGCAAGAAGGGCACCAGCACCTACACCACGCTGAAGACCATCACGGCGGACTCCGCGGGCAATCTGAGGACCACCACCACGGCGACCGCCGACGGCTACTACCGCTTCTCCTTCGCGGGCAACTCGACCACCTCCGCGGTCAGCGCCGCCGGTGACTTCGTCGACGTGCAGTAGCCGTCCGGGAATCCGCCGGAAACTCACAGCATCACTCGTACAACCACCTCATTCCTTCACGGGTCTGATCACGCGAGTCGACTGACTCCTTGATCACTGGACCTCGTGTCCACTTTCTCCATACAGGGGAACGCATGCGCATACGTGCCACCGTGGCCGCCGTCTCCGGCGCCCTGGCCCTCTCCGCCTTCGTCGTGCCGGCCGCCCAGGCCGCCGGCTCCGCCCCGTCGTACCAGACGGAGGCCGCGAAGGCGCTCCACGCCTCCGGCAAGTCCGCGTTCAGCACCGCCGAAGGCGCGGACCTCGGCGTGACGTTCTCGAACCTCAAGATCGCCTCGGCGGTCAAGGTCGGTACGACCAACCACGTCTCCACCACGGTCACCTACACGCTGACCCACGGAGCCAACTACGACATCGCGTCGGACGACTTCGCCACCGGCCCGTTCATCTACAAGGGTTCCTCGCCCGACACCGCGAGCAACATCCTGCTCGGCGACGCCCCGGCCAGCTGCACCGCCACCTCGTCGACGACCGCCAACTGCAAGGGCCTCATCGACATCTACCCCGCCGACGACGAGCTGCTCAACTCCGACGCGGGCACCTGGAACGCCGGCGCGCTGGCGCTGCAGTACAGCACCGGGGACGGCTCCGTGCAGGGCGGCCTGGGCACCACCAAGGTCCAGCGCTACTCCAAGCTGACGGTCAACGCCGGTCCCGAGCCGATCGCCAAGGGCAAGACCCTCACGATCACCGGCAAGCTCTCCCGGGCCAACTGGGAGGACCACCTGTACCACGGCTACACCAACCAGTCCGTGCAGCTGCAGTTCCGCAAGTACGGCTCCAGCACCTACACCACGCTGAAGACCATCAAGTCGGACTCCACGGGCAACCTGAAGACCACGGCCACCGCGTCGGTCGACGGCTACTGGCGCTTCTCCTTCGCGGGCACCACGACCACCCCGGCGGTCAACGCCACGGGTGACTTCGTCGACGTGCGGTAATGGATCAGTAAGCGCGGCACAGAATCTGGTCCGCGGGGGCAACCGCCGTACAACCAGCGGAATCTCCCGCGGATCTGATCGCGTGAGTCAACCGACTCCACGATCACTTCTCCCTCCAGGGGAATCGCACATGCGCATACGTGCCACCGTGGCCGCCGTCTCCGGCGCCCTGGCCCTCTCCGCCCTCGCAGTCCCGGCCGCGCAGGCCGTCACCGACTCGGGCGCGCCGTACACGCTGAACGCAAGCTTCTCCAACGTCTCGATCGCCAAGTCGATCAAGGTGGGCACCACCAACGAGGTCACCGTCGCGTACTCGTACACGCTGACGCACGGCTCCACCGTCAACATCGCCGCGAAGGACTTCTACACGGACGCCTTCCTCTACCACGGCACCTACAGCGACACCGCCCCCGAGCTGTACGGCGACAACCCGGCGACCTGCACCGCCACCTCGTCGACGACGGCCACCTGCAAGGGCTCCATCAACATCTACCCGGCCGACGGCGACCTGAAGAACGCCTGGGCCGGCAGCTGGAGCGTGGCCGCCGAGGCCGTCGCCTTCAACGGCCAGGACCAGCAGAACCCCGACATGAGCAAGGTCGGCTTCAAGGACCAGAGCGGCCTCGGCACCAGCCTGGTGCAGCGCAACTCCAAGCTGACGACCACCGTGAGCTCGACGTCCGTCTACAAGGGCAAGAGCGTCACGGTGTCGGGCAAGCTGACCCGGGCCGACTGGGAGCACCACACGTACAACAACTTCGGCGGCCAGCCCGTCAAGCTCCAGTTCCGCAAGGCCGGCACGAACACGTACACCACGATCAAGACGGTGACCACGGACTCGTACGGCAATGTGAAGACCACGGCCACCGTGAACTCCAGCGGCTACTGGCGCTACTCCTTCGCCGGCGTCTCGACGACCCCGGCGGTCAGCGCCACGGGTGTGTACGTGGGCGCGAAGTAGTCATCCCCTAGTCGGGAAAACGGCGGTCGACCCACTTCCACAGCCACTCCAGGGCGACCGCCGCCACCACCGCGATGCCGACGGCGGTCCACGGCATCGTGACCCCCACCAGCTTCAGCGCGAAGAAGCCCTGCAGCGCCGGGACGGCCAGGACCAGCAGGAACGCCACGCCCATCGCCGCCACCAGGGCCAGGCGCCACCAGGTGTAGGGGCGGGCGATGATCGCCAGGATCCACATGGAGACCAGGAAGAGGGTGAGGGTGGCCGCGCTGGTCTGCGCGTCCAGCCGGCCGTTTCCCGTGTAGTGGTCACGGGCGACCAGGTACGTCACGAAGGTCGCCACCCCCGCCACCACGCCACCCGGGATCGAGTACCGCATGACCCTGCGCACGAAGTGCGGTTTCGCCCGCTCCTTGTTGGGTGCCAGGGCCAGGAAGAACGCCGGGACGCCGATGGTGAGGGTGGACAGCAGGGTCAGATGCCGGGGCAGGAACGGATACTCCACCTGCCAGCACACCACCAGGACGGCCAGCAGCACCGAATAGACCGTCTTCACCAGGAAGAGCGTCGCCACGCGCGTGATGTTGCCGATCACCCGGCGGCCCTCGCCGACCACCGACGGCAGGCTGGCGAAGCTGTTGTTCAGCAGCACGATCTGCGCCACCGCCCGCGTCGCCTCCGAACCGGAGCCCATGGCGACCCCGATGTCGGCGTCCTTCAGCGCGAGCACGTCGTTCACACCGTCGCCGGTCATCGCGACCGTGTGCCCGTGCGACTGCAGCGCCCCGACCATGTCCCGCTTCTGCTGCGGGCTGACCCGCCCGAAGATCGTCCCCTGGTCCAGCGCGTCCGCCATGCCCGCCCGGTCGGCGGGCAGGTGCCGCGCGTCCACCGTCCTGCCCTCCAGGCCCAGCTTGGCGGCGACCGCGCCGACCGACACCGCGTTGTCGCCGGAGATGACCTTGGCGCGGACGTCCTGGTCCGCGAAGTAGCGCAGGGTGTCGGCGGCATCCGCCCGCAGCCGCTGTTCCAGGACGACGAGGGCGGTGGGGCGGGCGCCATGGGCCGGCTCGGGGTCGTCCAGGTCGCGGCTCGTCCGGGTCAGCAGCAGCACCCGCAGGCCCTGCTTGTTGAGGCGCTCGGTCTCGGCCAGAGCCGGGTCGCCGTCGGCGAGGAGGACATCGGGGGCGCCGAGCAGCCATGTGCTGGTCTCGCCGTCGGCCTCGCTGAACGCCGCCCCGCTGTACTTGCGGGCCGAGGAGAAGGGCAGCGACTCCACGCAGCGCCACTCCTCGCTGTCCGGGTAGGCGTCGATGATGGCCTGGAGGGAGGCGTTGGGGCGCGGATCCGACTCGCCGAGGGCGCCGAGCACCCTGCGTAGGTAACCCTCGTCGGCCCCGTCGAGCGCCCGTAGCTCGGTGACGTCCATGCCGCCCTCGGTGAGCGTGCCGGTCTTGTCCAGACAGACGGTGTCGACGCGGGCCAGCCCCTCGATCGCCGGCAGCTCCTGCACCAGGCACTGTTTCCGGCCGAGCCGGATGACCCCGATGGCGAAGGCGACCGAGGTGAGCAGGACGAGCCCCTCCGGGACCATCGGGACGATGCCGCCGACCGTACGGGCGACAGAGTCCTTGAGGCCGTTGCTCTTGACGGCGAGCTGCGTGATGACGAGCCCGATCGCCGCCGGGACCATCATCCAGGTGACGTACTTGAGGATCGTGGAGATGCCGGTGCGCAGCTCGGAGTGGACCAGGGTGAAGCGGGAGGCCTCCTCGGCGAGCTGGGCGGCGTAGGCCTCGCGGCCGACCTTGGTCGCCTGGTAGGCGCCGCCGCCCGCGACGACGAAGCTGCCGGACATGACCGGATCGCCGGGGCGTTTGACGACGGGGTCGGCCTCACCGGTGAGCAGCGACTCGTCGATCTCCAGCCCGTCGGCCTCGACGCAGACCCCGTCCACCACGGCCTTGTCGCCGGGACCGATCTGTATGAGGTCGTCGAGGACGATCTCATGGACGGCGACCTCGATGGCCGTGCCGTCTCTTCGTACCGTCGGCCGGGCCTCGCCGATGACCGCGAGCGAGTCGAGGGTCTGCTTGGCCCGCCACTCCTGGATGATGCCGATGCCGGTGTTGGCGAGGATCACAAAGCCGAAGAGGCTGTCCTGGATCGGCGCGACGAACAGCATGACCAGCCAGAGCACGCCGATGATCGCGTTGAACCGGGTGAAGACGTTGGCCCGGACGATCTCGCCCAGTGACCGGCTGCTGCGCACCGGTACGTCGTTGACCTGGCCGCGGGTGACGCGTTCCGCGACCTCGGCGCGGGTCAGCCCTGCCGACCTGGTCATCGGCAGGGCCACCGGGTGCACGGGGTCGAGTTCCGCACCGGCGTCTATGTCGGTCATGCATCCGACGGTACGTGCGGTTTTGCCCCCTCGCCCGCTTTACGGGTTACTCGGCCGACGTCGACCGCAGGGCCGCCGCCCGCTTGATCGCCGCGTCCCGCTTCCTGACGTACCAGATGCCGATCAGCCCCAGTCCGCCCCCGGCCAGGCAGGTCCACAGCCACCACAGATGTCCGTGCTCGTGGAACCAGCCGTAGAAGGGGAGCTGGACGAGGAAGAGGACGAACCAGACGATCGTGCCGCCGGTGATGGTGGCGACCACGGGGCCCTCCAGGGGCTCGGGCGCCTCGTGCTTGGGGGTCCACTTGGCCATGTGCACAGCTTAAGCGGCTGGTCGTTCTACGCGCGGAGATGGCGATCTCGGACTCATATGTTCATACTGAAACCGTTTGTCTGTGTCCGCTTCTGTTCGTATGAAACTCCAACGAGGCTCGGGGGAACCCCGTTGGTGATGGAGACCCGCATGTCCACCTCGGCACCCGCCAAGGTCCCCACCCCCGAGATTCCGGGCGGTGTGCCCGCCCAGGGCGCCCTTGACCGCTACTTCAGGATCTCCGAGCGCGGCAGCTCCGTCGCTCGCGAGATCCGTGGCGGTTTCGCCACCTTCTTCGCGATGGCGTACATCATCGTGCTGAACCCGATCATCCTCGGCAGCGCGAAGGACATGTACGGGCACCACCTGGACAATGGCCAGCTGGTGACGGCGACCGCGCTGACGGCCGCGTTCACCACCATCCTCATGGGGGTCATCGGCAACGTCCCGATCGCCCTCGCCGCCGGCCTCGGCGTGAACTCGGTCGTCGCCCTCCAGCTGGCGCCCCGGATGTCCTGGCCGGACGCGATGGGCATGGTCGTCCTCGCGGGCTTCGTGGTCATGCTGCTGGTCGCCACGGGGCTGCGCGAGCGCGTGATGAACGCCGTGCCGTTCGGGTTGCGCAAGGCGATCTCGATCGGTATCGGCCTGTTCATCATGCTGATCGGCCTGGTCGACTCCGGCTTCGTCACCCGGATGCCGGACGCCGCCCAGACCACCGTCCCGGTCCAGCTCGGCACCGGCGGTCATCTGCACGGCTGGCCGGTGCTGGTCTTCATCCTGGGCGCGCTGCTGACCTTCGCGCTGATCGTCCGCAAGGTGCCGGGCGCGATCCTGATCTCGATCGTCGGCATGACCGTCCTCGCGCTGGTCCTCAACGCGGTCACCACGATCCCGTCCTGGGGTCTGACGGTCCCGAAGTGGCCGGGCAACCCGGTCGCCACCCCCGACTTCGGCCTGGTCGGCCACGTCAGCCTGTTCGGCGGCTTCTCCAAGGTCGGCGTGCTGACCGGCGTCCTCTTCGTCTTCACGGTCCTGCTGTCGTGCTTCTTCGACGCGATGGGCACGATCATGGGCGTCAGCGACGAGGCCAAGCTGACCGACGCCGAGGGCTACATGCCCGGCATCAACAAGGTCCTGTTCATCGACGGCCTCGCGGTCGCGGCGGGCGGCGCCAGCTCCTCCTCGGCCACCACCGCGTTCGTGGAGTCCACGGCCGGCGTCGGCGAGGGCGCCCGCACGGGCCTCGCGAACGTCGTCACGGGCGGCCTCTTCGCCGTCGCGCTGTTCCTCACCCCGGTCGCCACGATGGTCCCGTCCCAGGCGGCGACCCCGGCGCTGGTCGCGGTCGGCTTCCTGATCCTGTCGAACTCGATCAAGGAGATCGACTGGGCCGACTACACCATCGCGATCCCGGCGTTCGTGACGATGCTGATGATGCCGTTCACCTACTCGATCACCAACGGCATCGGCATGGGCTTCATCACCTTCACGGTGCTGCGCCTGGCCGCCGGCCGGTTCCGGGAGATCCCGGCCGCGATGTACGTGGTCTCTGCGGTCTTCGCCTTCTACTACCTGATGCCGGCCCTGGGCCTGACCTGAGCCGGCTGCGGTTCTACGGCGTCACGGTTCCACGGCGTCACGTGACGCCGTAGAACCGCTCCGTCTCCTCGACGGCGGCCTGGAACCGCTCGTCGAAGTCGTCCCGGATGAGCGTGCGGACCACATAGTCCTGCACGCTCATTCCTCTTTTCGCCGCGTGCTGCCGGAGTCTTTCGAGCAGCTCTCCGTCTATGCGCAGGCTGAGCACACTGGTCGCCATGCGTAAGAGGGTCGCCACATCCGGCCACCCCATGCGTCACTTTCGGGAACCGACTCACTCGTTTGGGTGATCGATTGATTCAGTGGCGGGCATCACGGACTTCTGGGCGTGTCGCGGTGGTCTTTAGAGAGAGTAATGAGTTACTCTAAAGAACATGCCGGACTTCACCCATGGCGACGACGCTGCCGCCGTGAACGCCCTCCGCTCCGCCGTGATGCGGCTGTCCCGTCGGCTCAAGCACCAGCGGGTCGACGAGTCGCTGAGCCCCACCGAGATGTCGGTGCTCGGCACCCTGGCCCGCTGTGGCTCGGCCACCCCGGGCGAGCTCGCCCGCAAGGAGCACGTCCAGCCGCCGTCGATGACCCGCATCGTCGCGCTGCTGGAGGCCAAGGGGCTGGTCCGGCTGGAGCCGCACCCCGAGGACCGGCGCCAGAAGGTCGTCACCCAGACCGAGCAGGCCGAGGCGATGCTCGAGGAGAGCCGCCGCAAGCGCAACGCGTTCCTGGCCGGCCTGGTCGAAGGCCTCGACGAGGACGAGTGGGCCAAACTGCGCGCCGCCGCCCCCGTGCTGGAGAAGCTCGCACATCTTTGAGCACTGTCTAGGAGGCGAACGCTTTTGAGTACGGGATCCGGAACACCTTCCGCCCCCGCACCGACCGTCACTACTACCCCCACCGCCCGCAAGGGCTCGATGTTCAGCTCGCTGAGGATCAGGAACTACCGCCTCTTCTTCATCGGCCAGGTCGTCTCCAACACCGGCACCTGGATGCAGCGCATCGCCCAGGACTGGCTGGTCCTCAGCCTCACCGGCTCCTCCGCCGCCGTGGGCATCACAACGGCCCTGCAGTTCCTGCCGATGCTCCTGTTCGGCCTCTACGGCGGAGTCCTGGTCGACCGCCTCCCCAAGCGCCCCACGCTGCTGGTCACGCAGACCGCCATGGCCGTGACCGGCCTGGCGCTCGCCTTTCTCACGCTCAGCGGCCATGTCCAGGTCTGGCACGTCTACGTCGCCGCCTTCGCCGTCGGCCTCGCCACGGTGCTCGACAACCCGGCCCGCCAGTCCTTCGTCTCCGAGATGGTCGGCCCCGAGCAGCTGCAGAACGCGGTCAGCCTGAACTCGGCGAACTTCCAGTCCGCCCGCCTGGTCGGCCCCGCGGTCGCCGGTGTGATGATCACCGGCGTGGGCACCGGCTGGGCGTTCCTCGCCAACGGCCTGTCCTTCGTCGCGCCCATCACCGGCCTGCTGCTGATGCGCGCCCGTGAACTGCACGCGGTCCGGCGCGCGCCCCGCGGCAAGGGCCAGCTACGGGAAGGCCTGCAGTACGTGGCGGGGCGCCCCGAGCTGATCTGGCCGATCGTGCTCGTCGGCTTCATCGGCACCTTCGGCTTCAACTTCCCGGTGTGGCTGTCGGCGTACGCGAACGGCGTCTTCCACTCCGGCGCCGGCTCCTACAGCCTCTTCAACACCCTGATGGCCGTCGGCTCCCTGGGCGGCGCCCTGCTGGCCGCCCGGCGCGGCACGGCCCGGCTGCGCATCCTGATCGCCGCCGCGCTCGCCTTCGGCACGCTGGAGGTGGTGGCCGCACTGGCCCCGTCGTACTGGCTGTTCGCGCTGCTCATGGTCCCGATCGGGGTCTTCGGCCTGACGGTCAACGTCACCGCGAACACCGCCGTGCAGATGGCCACCGACCCGGCCATGCGCGGCCGGGTGATGTCCCTGTTCATGATGGTGTTCATGGGCGGTACGCCGCTGGGCGCGCCGGTCGTCGGCTGGATCACCGACACCTACGGCGCCCGGGTCGGCTTCGCCCTCGGCGGCCTGATCTCGGCCGCGGCCGCCGCCGGTATCGGCCTGGTCCTGGCCCGTATCGGCGGTCTGCGGCTGGCGGTCGGCTGGTACCACGGCCATCCGCGGGTCCGCTTCGTCCCGCGCGAGCGGGAGCGGCTGGCGACGGCGGCGTAGGGGCCGCCGCTGCCCGCGCTCGTACGGATGTGCGGCTGCGTGTCGATCGCAGGCGTGATTGCCCTTGTATGAGATTACTTCTGCCGATGAGTCCCATTTGGCACCCGTAGGGGCACAAGGAGCATCCACATGGCATCACTGGCATCGACCCCGAGATCGCGCTCCCGCGTGCGGCGGCTGGCGGCGGTCGCGCTGACCCTCGGCACGGTCGGCGCGCTCGCCGCCGCCGTGCCGTCCGGGGCGGTGGACGCGCCGCGCCGCGCCGACCACGGCTTCCGCGAGCGCGACCTCGTCTCCGACATTGCGGGCAGGGCGGAGCTACGGGACCAGAACCTGGTCAACCCGTGGGGCCTCGTCCGCACGCCGAGCGGTGCGATCAGGGTCTCCAACAACGGAACCAACACGTCCACGGTGTACACGGGCGCCCGGGACAACCGGCCGGTCATCGCCCTGTCTCCCGTCATCCAGCTCCCCCCGGACGCTGACCCGACCGGGATCGTGCGCAACGACACCGACGACTTCCGCTTCACCGTCTCCCAGAGGTCGGCTCCCGCGCGGTACATCTTCGCCGGGGAGAACGGCGGCCTCTTCGCCTTCAACGCGAACGTGGATCCGACGCACGCGGTCAAGGTCGTCCAGGAGGACGACGCCGTCTTCAAGGGCCTGACCCTCGTGGACTGCGAGAGGAAGCACGAGAAGAGCGCGGGGTACGGCCAGAGCGGCTCATGCGACCGGCGGGAGCCGCGCCTTCTCGTCGCGAACTTCCGTGACGCACGCATCGACGTCTTCAACTCCCGCTTCGTCCGGCTGAACCGGCCCGGCGCGTTCCGGGACCCGAACATCCCCGACGGGTTCGCGCCCTTCGACGTCAAGGACATCGGCGGCAGGATCTTCGTCACCTACGCCAAGCAGGACGCGGACAAGCACGACGACGTCCCCGGTCCGGGCAACGGCTTCATCGACGTGTTCACCACCAAGGGCAAGCTGATCAAGCGCTTCGCGAGCGACAGGAAGCAGAAGCTCAACTCGCCCTGGGGCCTGGAGGTCGCGCCCAAGGGGTTCGGGAAGTTCGCCGGTGACCTGCTCGTCGGCAACTTCGGGGACGGGCGCATCCACGCCTTCGACCTGAACAGCGGCCGGTTCGAGGGGACCCTGAGGGACCGCAACGGCCGGGCGATCGTGATCGACGGCCTGTGGGGCCTGCAGCAGGGCACCGACCGGTCCGGCGGCAGGGACAGCGTCTGGTTCGCCGCGGGCATCAAGGGCGAGAAGGACGGGCTCCTCGGCACCCTGCGTGCCGAGCGCTGATCCGTCGGCCGTAGTGAGGTGCTCGCCCGCGGTCACACCCGCCGGGCGAGCACCTGCCCCGGCCAGTCGTTCTCGCCGGTGGTGTACGCCTGCGTCGGCGTGAAACCGTTCGCCTCGTAGAAGGCGACGAGCTTGCGGTCGCCCCCCGCGTAGCAGTCCACCCGCAACAGGGAGACCCCGGCCCGCCGGGTCTCCTCGGCCGCGTGCGCGAGCAGCGCGGCACCGGCGCCCCGTCCCTTGAAACGGCGGTCGGAGGCGAGCCAGTGGATGTACCGCTCGGGCTCGCCCGGCGCCGGCAGATGCGACAGGTAGGCGCCGGGCGCGTCCGTGAGGGTGAGGGTGGCGGCCGGTACGCCGTCGATCTCGGCGAGGTAGGTGGTGCCCTGCGTCATGTACCCGGCGACCGATTCCGCGACCCTCGGGTTCTGCGACAGCGGCTCGCTTCCCCACTGCTCGGTGCGCCCGTGTGAGACCAGCCACCGCACACTGCTGTCGAGCATGCCGAGTATCGCCGGCAGGTCGTCGGGGCCGCCTTCGCGCATGATGATCGTCATGGGGCCATCCTGCCCGCGCGGGTCTGCGAAGGTGAAGGTATGAGACTCTTCGCCGCGGTGCTCCCGCCGGAGCATGTCGTCCATGAACTCGCCGTCGAGGTGGCCAAGCTGAAAAGGCTGCCCGGCGCCGAGCGGCTGCGCTGGACCAACCGGCCGGGCTGGCACTTCACCCTCGCCTTCTACGGCGAGGTCGCCGACGACCTCGTACCGGACCTGTCGGACCGCCTGGCCCGCGCGGCCGGCCGCACGGCGCCCTTCGACCTCGCCCTCTCCGGCGGCGGCCAGTTCGGGCACGGCAAGGCCCTGTGGACCGGCGCCTACGGCGAGGTGGAGGCGATGCGGCTGCTGGCCGACCGGGCGGAGTCGGCGGCGCGCAAGGCGGGCGTGTCGATGGGGGAGCACCGCCGGTACAAGGCCCACCTGACGGTGGCGCGGAGCCGGGACTCGGTGGACGTACGGCCGTATGTCGATTTGCTCCGCGAGTTCACCAGCCGGACCTGGACGGTGAACGAGCTGGTGCTGGTGCGGAGCAATCTGCCGCGCTCGGGCGTGGTGGGGGAGCAGCCGCGCTATGAGGCGGTCGCCCGCTGGGCACTGGGCGCCGGCCGTTAGGCTCGACGGTGTGGACCCTAAGACTCGGAACCGGATCATGGCCGGCGTGCTTGTGCTGATGTTTGTGGTGGTGGCTGTCTCGGCGGCCGTCAGGTAGCGGTGTGACGCAGGAGCGGCGGGGAACTGCGGCCGATTGCCGGGCGCAGGTGCGTCGTGGCTGGTCGCGCCCGCGTGGCGGAGCCGCATATCGAATGCAGCCCCGCCCTCCTTACGGGGTGCCGGCACCTCCCGGAACTACCAGGCGAAGGCCTCCGGGGACGGGCCCGGCCCCGGGAAGATCTCGTCCAGGCCGACCAGCAGCTCCTCGGTCAGCTCCAGCTCCGAAGCCCTGATCGCGGACTCCAGCTGTTCGGCCGTACGCGGGCCGACGATGGGACCGGTCACACCCGGGCGGGTGAGCAGCCAGGCCAGGGCCACCTCGCCGGGCTCCAGGCCGTGCTTGTCGACCAGGTCCTCGTACGCCTGGATCTGGGCGCGGGCGGCCGGATCCTTGAGGGTGTCGGCGGCCCGGCCGGTGGCGCGGCGGCCGCCCTGGACCTCCTTCTTGATGATCCCGCCGAGCAGACCGCCGTGCAGCGGCGACCACGGGATGACCCCGAGGCCGTAGTCCTGCGCGGCCGGGATGACCTCCATCTCGGCGCGGCGCTCGGCGAGGTTGTACAGGCACTGCTCGCTGACCAGGCCGATGGTGCCGCCGCGGCGGGCGGCGATCTCGTTGGCCTGGGCGATCTTGTAGCCGGGGAAGTTGGAGGAGCCGGCGTACAGGATCTTCCCCTGCTGGACCAGGGTGTCGATGGCCTGCCAGATCTCCTCGAACGGGGTGCTGCGGTCGATGTGGTGGAACTGGTAGAGGTCGATGTAGTCGGTCTGCAGCCGCTGCAGGCTGGCGTCCACGGCGCGGCGGATGTTCAGCGCGGAGAGCTTGTCGTGGTTGGGCCAGGCGGTCTCGCCGTCGGGGGCCATGTTGCCGTAGACCTTGGTGGCGATGACGACCTTGTCACGGCGCTCGCCGCCCCGGGCGAACCAGTTGCCGATGATCGTCTCGGTGCGGCCCTTGTTCTCGCCCCACCCGTACACATTGGCCGTGTCGAAGAAGTTGATGCCCGCGTCCAGCGCCGCGTCCATGATGGTGTGGCTGTCGGCCTCGTCGGTCTGCGGCCCGAAGTTCATCGTCCCGAGGACGAGTCGGCTGACCTTGAGTCCCGTGCGTCCAAGCTGCGTGTACTTCATGGTTCTCCAGCCAACGGCTTGAAGTGCGCTCTATGCAAGGGCTTTCGGCCGGGGACGTCAGTCGCGGGGGAACTCGTCGGTCTTGAAAGTGAGGCCCAGGGCGGTGGTGGTCATGTCGACGTCCGCTCCGAAGGTGACGGTCAGTTCACTGACGTACTCACCGTCCTTCGGCTGGCTGTAGAGGTGGCATTTGCCCTGGTAGGGATCCACGATGAGGTAGACGGGGACCTCGGCGGTGGCGTAGGCCGTCTTCTTTGGGCCGTAGTCGTTGTGCGCCGTGCCCTTCGAGATGACCTCTGCGACGAACTCGACGTCGTCGCAGCGCCAGAGGCCCTTGGGTGTCTTCTCGGCGCCTTCGGCCACGAGGGTGACGTCGGATGCGAAGCCGTTGAGGTGGCCGGGGTAGTCGACGCGGACGTCCGACTTCACGCGCTTGCGCGGGTACTTGGTGCGCAGTTGCTCAACGATGTCGAGAATGATCTCCCAATGGGTGTCCCGCTGCGGCGACATGAAGATGGCCCCCGCGACGATCTCGACCTTGTATCCCTCGGGGGTGGTCCGCTCGAGCGACTCGAACAGGTCGTCCAGGGTCAGCTCGCCGCTCTCCTCGGCCATCTCGATCCTGTCTTCAAGGACGGTCATCGTGGCGCTCCTCCCCGGCTGCCCCACGCACCGGTGCAGCCGCGCGGTTCAACGATACGCACGGTGACGAGGAGACGCCGGAAATCGGTCAATCCGTTCCGGCCGCGTACGCCTGTCCGACCCCCCACGCCTCCCACATCGCCCCCGCGAACGCCGCCGCGATCCGGTGCTCCCCGCTCGCGTTGGGATGGGTGCCGTCGTAGGTGTCGACGTGGATGTCGTACGACTCCGGCGGCGAGGCCAGCAGGATCGGCGACCGGGGTTCGTCCAGGTCGGCGACCGCCTTGGCGAGCAGGACGTTGAAGCGGTCGACCTGCTCGGCGAAGGAACCGTCCGCCGCGGCCCGGATGTTCGGGATCACCGGCAGCAGCACCATGCGGATGCGCGGATCGGCCGCCCGTGCCCCGGCGACGAAGGCACGCACGTTCTGAGCCGTCTGCTCGGCGTTGGTGTAGAAGCCCAGGTCGATCAGTCCGAGGGAGACCAGCAGCACGTCCGCCCGGTGCTCCCGTACCGCCTCGCCGATCAGCGGAGCCATGTGCAGCCAGCCTTCGCCCCAGCCGGCCAGGTGGCGGCGGGGGAAGCCGGGCTCGGCGTAGGCGTGGGAGGTCGGGGCATCGGTCGCCTTGTCGTACAGCTCCTCGCGCGGGCCGACGAAGGTGAACGGGTCGCCGTACGTGTCGGACAGATGCCGCCACAGCCGGTAACGCCATGTGTGTTCGCCCGCGCTCCCGATCGTCATCGAGTCACCTACGGGCATGAACCTAAGCATCCGCTCATGATGGACGATCACGCGCGCCGATGGGATGTGAGGCCCACCACGTCCGACGGGACCGGCGGCAGCATGCCCGGTCACCCCTGGGCGGGAATGGCAGTCTTGGCCCATGCGTCCATCGTCCGCCCTCCTCGCCGGGTTGCTGCTCGCCGGCGCCTGTACGCTGCCCGCCTCCGCCGCCGAGAGCGCCGACGGGGCCGGCGACCAGGGGTTCACCCTCAAGGACCCACGGATCACCGAGTCCAGCGGGCTCGCCGCCTCCCACCTCCACCCTGGCATCTACTGGACGCACAACGACAGCGGCGACGGGCCGTACATCTACGCCGTGGACAGCCGCACCGGGAAGACCGTCGCCCGGATCACCCTGCGCGGCATCGGCACCCCGCGTGACGACGAGGCCATCTCCATCGGGCCGCACAACGAGATCTACCTGGGCGACATCGGCGACAACTACGGCGGCAGGTGGCCGTACGTGTGGATCTACCGGCTGCCCGAGCCCGAGGAACTGAAGGACCAGACGGTCACCGCCACGCAGTACGTCGTGAAGTACGCGAACGGGCCGCGCGACGCCGAGTCGCTGATCGTCCACCCGAAGACCGGGCGGGTCTACATCATCGACAAGAAGGAGGACGGCGGGCACCTGTACGAGGGCCCGGCGACCCTCTCCACCTCCGGCGCGAACATCTTCAAGCCGATTGCCCCCATTGACCTCTGGGCCACGGACGCGGCCTTCTCACCGGACGGGCGACAGCTCGCCGTGCGCGGCTACCTGGGCGGGATCTACTACGACTGGAACGGCGGCCGGATCAAGCGGGAGGGCCAGCTCGACGTGCCCCTTCAGGGACAGGGCGAGGGCGTCTCGTACTCCCCCGACGGGACCGAGCTGCTCTACAGCAGCGAGGGCGCGGGCAGCGAGGTCGTGGCGAAGCCGGTGCCCGGTCGGCCGGACGCCAAGTCCCCCTCGGCGAGCGCGAGTTCGAGCGCAGCCGGGGGTGCGCCCGTGAGCGGGGACGGTCTGAAGGCGGGTGCCGCCGTCGTCGTCGCCGTCGGGCTGGCGGCCCTGTTCGGGCTGCGGCGGCGCCGATGAGGCCGCGTCGTACGGCGACATGACGAAGGGCGCCCGGTGTTCGCCGGGCGCCCTTCGTCGTCGTGCCTGGGATCGTGCCTGAGATCGCCGTACCCGAGAGGTCAGAGCTTCTCGATCACGTAGTCGATGCAGTGCGTCAGCGCCTCGACGTCCGCCGGGTCGATCGCCGGGAACATGGCGACGCGGAGCTGGTTGCGGCCGAGCTTGCGGTAGGGCTCGGTGTCGACGATGCCGTTGGCGCGCAGGGCCTTGGCGACGGCGGCCGCGTCGATCTCGTCGGAGAAGTCGATCGTGCCGATGACCTGCGAGCGCTTGGCCGGGTCGGTGACGAACGGGGTGGCGTACTTGGACTCCTCCGCCCAGGAGTACAGGCGGGTCGAGGAGTCCTTGGTGCGGGCCGTGGACCAGGCGAGACCGCCCTGGCCGTTCAGCCACTCCAGCTGCTGGTTCAGCAGGAACAGGGTGGCGAGGGCCGGGGTGTTGTACGTCTGGTTCTTGCGGGAGTTGTCGATCGCCGTGGGCAGCGAGAAGAACTCCGGGACGTGGCGGCCGGAGGCGTGGACGCGCTCGGCGCGCTCGATCGCGGCCGGGGAGAAGACGCCGATCCACAGGCCGCCGTCGGATGCGAAGGACTTCTGCGGGGCGAAGTAGTAGACGTCCGTCTCGGACACGTCGACCGGGAGGCCGCCGGCGCCGGAGGTGGCGTCCACGAGGACCAGGGAACCGGAGTCCGCGCCTTCGACACGCTTGATGGGCATCGCAACACCCGTCGAGGTCTCGTTGTGGGTGAAGGCGTACACGTCGACGCCGGCCTCGGCCCGCGCCTCGGGGTGGGTGCCGGGGTCGGTGGAGATGACGGTGGGCTCGGCCAGCCACGGGGCGAGCTTGGCGGCCTTGGCGAACTTGGAGGAGAACTCGCCGAAGCTCAGGTGCTGGGACTTGCTCTCGATCAGGCCATGGGTGGCGATGTCCCAGAAGGCGGTCGAGCCGCCGTTGCCGAGGACCACCTCGTAGCCCTCGGGCAGGGAGAACAGCTCGGAGATGCCCTCGCGGACCTTGCCGACCAGGTTCTTGACGGGCGCCTGGCGGTGGGAGGTGCCGAGCAGGGAGCTTCCGGTCGCGGCGAGGGCGTCGAGCGCCTCGGTACGCACCTTGGAGGGGCCCGCGCCGAAACGTCCGTCGGCGGGCTTGATGTCAGCGGGAATCTGGATGTCGGCCACGAGTCGGAGGGTATCCGGTGGGCGAAACCGGGCGGAACCGTGTCCGTCCGATGAGACGAGATCGCCGGACCCTGGACTCGTAAATTCATACGACGATATGTGCGGGGCTGTGGAAAACTTTCGGTGACTGTCCGTGAGCGGATGCATCCTGGACGCATGACGGATCACTCGGGTCTCGAAGCGGAGCTGCGCGGCGCCGTCCGGGGCGAGGTCGGTTTCGACACCGCCTCCCGGGCGCTGGTCACCATGGACGCGTCCAACTACCGGCGCGTTCCGGCGGGTGTCGTCGCCCCGAGAGACGCCGACGACGTGGCCGCCGTCCTGGAGGTCTGCCGGGCGCGCGGGGTGCCGGTGGTGGCGCGTGGCGGGGGCACGTCGATCGCCGGACAGGCGACCGGCACCGGCGTGGTGCTGGACTTTACCCGGCATATGAACGGCCTGCTGGAGCTGGACCCCGGCACCCGAACGGCCGTCGTCCAACCGGGCCTCGTCCTCGACCGGCTCCAGGAGGCCGCGGCCCCGCACGCCCTGCGCTTCGGCCCGGACCCGTCCACCCACAGCCGGTGCACGCTCGGCGGGATGATCGGCAACAACTCCTGCGGCTCGCACTCGGTCGCCTGGGGCACGACCGCGGACAGCGTGCGGGAGCTGTCCGTCGTCACCGCGCGCGGCCGTCGGCTGCGGCTCGGGCAGGGCTGGGCGGGCGCGCCGGACGGCCTGCGCGAGCTGGCCGAGGGGGAACTGGCGCGGCTGCGCACCGGCTTCCCCGAGCTGCCCCGCCGCATCTCCGGGTACGCGCTGGACGCGCTGCTGCCCGAGAAGGGCGCCGATGTCGCCCGGTCCTTCTGCGGTTCCGAGGGCACCCTCGGCATCCTCACCGAGGCCGTCGTCCAGCTCGTCCAGGCCCCCCACGCGCGTGCCCTGGCCGTCCTGGCGTACGGCGACGAGAGCGCCGCCGCCGAGGCCGCCGCCAGTCTGCTGCCGTACGGCCCGCTGACGGTGGAGGGCATGGCGGCCGACCTGGTGCGCGCGCCGGCCGGGCTGCCGAAGGGGGGTGCCTGGCTGTTCGTGGAGACCGGCGGGGAGTCGGCGGCCGCGGCACGCGCACATGCGGAGGCGATCGTCCGCGCGGCCGACGTGCTCGACGCACTGGTGGTGACCGACCCGGCCGCCCAGCGGACCCTGTGGCGCATCCGCGAGGACGCGAGCGGTACGGCGACGCGTATGCCGGACGGCAGCGAGGCCTGGCCCGGCTGGGAGGACTGCGCGGTGCCGCCCGCCCGGCTCGGCGCCTATCTGCGCGACTTCCGCGCCCTGCTGTCGGCGCACGGCCTGCGCGGCACGCCCTACGGCCACTTCGGCGACGGCTGCATCCACGTCCGCATCGACTTCGACCTGCTCACCGGGGCCGGCATCGGCCGTTTCCGCCGCTTCTCCGAGGAACTGGCCGACCTGGTGGTGGAGCACGGCGGCTCCCTGTCCGGGGAGCACGGCGACGGACAGGCCCGCGCGGAGCTGCTGCCGCGCATGTACGGCGCGGAGACCGTCCGGCTCTTCGAGCGGGCCAAGGCGGTCTGGGACCCGGACGACCTGCTGAACCCGGGCATGCTGGTCCGCCCGGCCCGGCTGGACGAGAACCTCCGCTTCTCGGTCCTGCCCCGCGACCCGGTCGGCGTGGCCTTCGGCTATCCGGCCGACGACGGCGACTTCCGCGCCGCCGTCCGCCGCTGCGTCGGCGTCGCCAAGTGCCGTACGACGACCGTCTCCGGCCCGGCCGTGATGTGCCCGTCCTTCCGGGCGACCGGCGAGGAGGAGCACTCCACGCGCGGCCGGGCCCGGCTGCTGCACGAGATGCTGGCCGGCGAACTGATCACCGACGGCTGGCGTTCGACCGAGGTGCGGGACGCCCTCGACCTGTGCCTGTCCTGCAAGGGCTGCCGCTCCGACTGCCCGGTCGGCGTCGACATGGCCACCTACAAGGCGGAGTTCCTGCACCACCACTACGCCGGCCGGCGCCGTCCCGCCGCGCACATCTCCATGGGCCGGCTGCCGCAGTGGCTGCGCTGGGTCGCCGTCACCCGCACGGCACCGCTGCTCAACGCCCTCGCCGCGGTGCGGCCGTTGGCCGGTGTCGGCAAACGCCTGGGCGGGATCGCGCCCGAGCGGGAGATTCCCCGGCTGGCGACACGGACGTTCACCGGCTGGTGGCGTGCCAGGAAGCCCGCCCCCAGCGGCACCGGAGGGCCGGTGCCGGGCGGCTCGGGCCCGGGGGACCTGGTCGTGCTCTGGCCGGACACCTTCACCGAGCATCTGTCACCGTCCGTCGGCCGGGCCGCCGTCCGGGTGCTGGAGGCCGCCGGGCTACGGGTGGCCCTGCCGCCGACGCTGCTGCTGCGCGGGGGAAGGATCGGCGGAACCGGTGACGGCCGGAGCAGGTCGGCCACCGCGCTGCTCACCGCCCGCCGGGCCCGGGTCTGCTGCGGCCTCACCTATGTCTCCACCGGCCAGCTCGACCGCGCCCGTGCCGTCCTGCGGCGCACGCTGGACCTGATGGAGCCGGTGCTGCGGGCCGAGGTCCCGGTCGTCGTCCTGGAACCGAGCTGCGCCGCGGCCCTCCGCACCGACCTGCCGGAACTCCTGCACGACGACCCGCGCGCCGCCCACCTCTCCGCGGCCGTCGTCACCTTCGCCGAGGCCCTTCAGTGGCACGCCCCGCACTGGACCCCACCCGCCGTGGACCGCCCGGTCGCCGGTCAGACCCACTGCCACCAGCACGCGGTGCTCGGCGACGCCCCCGACCGCCGACTGCGCGCGGCCGTGGGCCTCACCGGTGAGCTGAGCGGCGGCTGCTGCGGCCTCGCCGGCAACTTCGGCTTCGAGAAAGGCCACTTCGAGGTGTCCAGGGCCTGCGCGGAGGAACAGCTCCTGCCCGCGGTCCGCGAAGCACCCGAGCAGACCGTGATCCTGGCCGACGGCTTCTCCTGCCGCACCCAGCTGGCACAGCTGGCCGGGGTGCGGGGGCGGCACCTGGCGGAGGTGCTGGCGGAGGCGCTGGACCAGCCGGCGGGAGACGTGAAGTGACCGAGGGGGAGCGAAGTGACGAGGGGCTTGAAGTGACCGAGGAATACAGCAGGTTGGCCGTGCTGTCCGACATCCACGGTGTGCTGCCCGCCCTGGCGGCGGTGCTGGCGGAACCCGAGGTGGCGGCAGCCGACCGTATCGTCCTGACCGGCGACATCGCGGCGGGTCCGCAGCCGGCCGAGGTGCTGGACCTGCTGCGGGAGCAGGGCGAGCGCGTGCTGTGGCTCGCGGGAAACGCCGACCGGGAGCTGGTGGAGTACCGGCGCGGCGAGCGCACCGACATTCCCGACCCCATCGGCCCGCACGCGGCCCGGGCCCTCAGCGAGGAGCAGATCGACTTCCTCGCGGGCCTGCCCCGGACGCTCACCCTGCGCGTCCGCGGCCTCGGCACGGTCCTGTTCTGCCATGCCACCCCGCGCGACGACGAGGAGCTGGTACTGGTGGACTCCCGCCCCGACCGCTGGGCGGAGGTCTTCACCGGCCTCGACCCCGGCATCGGCACGGTCGTCTGCGGCCACACCCACATGCCCTACGCCCGTCTGGCGCACGGCCGTCTGGTGGTCAATCCCGGCAGCGTCGGCATGCCCTACGGCCGCCCCGGCGCCCACTGGTGCCTCCTGGGCCCCGGCACCGACCTGCGCGTGACGCCGTACGACATCCCGGCGGCCGTCGCCCGGCTCACCGCGGAGTGCGCCTACCCGGAGATCGCCGAGTGGGCCGACCACTACCTGTACGCCCGGGCGACGGACACTCAGGTGCTGGCGGCATGGGGACCGAAGGACGGGAGGGATGGTTCATAGGACGACCTGACCGGCGATCTCCAAGGAGCGCGCATGACCCTCACCCTCCGGACCATCACCCGTGCCGAGCACCTCGCCTTCGTGGCGGGCCGCCCCTCCGTCAGCCATATGCAGGTGCCGTCATGGGGGGATGTGAAGGCGGACTGGAAGGCGGAGAGCCTCGGCTGGTTCCAGCCGGACGGGCGGCTCGCCGGGGCCGGGCTGGTCCTGCTCAGGCCACTGCCGAAGATCAGACGGTATCTGGCCTATCTGCCCGAGGGCCCGGTCATCGACTGGGACTCGCCCGACCTGGAGCGCTGGCTGGAGCCGATGCTCGCCCATCTCAAGGAGCTGGGCGCGTTCTCGGTGAAGATGGGCCCGCCCGTGGTGGCCCGGCGCTGGAGTACCGAGGCGGTCAAGGCCGCGATCGCCGACCCGGACGCGCACCGGTTGCGGGACGTGCCGCCGACCTCGTCCGAACAGGGCGCCGCGGACCTGGCCGGCCGGCTGCGCCGGATGGGCTGGCGGCAGGCCGAGCCCGGCGGCGAGGAGGGATTCGCCGCCGGCCAGCCCCGGTATGTGTGCCAGGTGCCGTTCGCCGGACGGTCGCTGGACGACATCCACCGGGGCCTCAACCAGCAGTGGCGGCGCAACATCAAGAAGGCCGAGAAGGCGGGCGTGAAGGTCGTCCGGGGCGGCTACGAGGACCTGCCGGCCTTCTACGGTCTGTACGCCGAGACGGCCCGGCGCGACCGGTTCATCCCGCGCCCGCTGCCGTACTTCCAACGCATGTGGACCGCGCTCACCGCCGAGGACCCCGACCGGATGCGGCTGTATCTCGCGCACCACGACGGCGACGTGCTCGCCGCGGCCACGATGCTGATCGTCGGCGGGCACGTCTGGTACTCCTACGGCGCCTCCACCGCCCGCAGACGCGAGGTGCAGCCCAGCAACGCGATGCAGTGGCGCATGATGTGCGACGCCCACGAACTCGGGGCGGATGTCTACGACTTCCGGGGCATCACCGACACCCTGGAGGAGTCCGACCAGCTGCTCGGCCTGCTCCGCTTCAAGGTGGGCGCGGGTGGCGAGGCCGTGGAGTACCTGGGCGAGTGGGGCTTCCCGCTGAACCGCCTGCTGCACAAGGCACTTGACGTCTATCTGACCCTGCGCTGAGGCCGTTCTCAGCAGCAGTACGGTTACGCCCCCTACGCCTTCCGTGGCGAGGAGGCGTGGCCGGGTATCTGATTCCAGCATCCGGGACAGCTGCTTAAAGGGTTCACGCACCTGTCAGGGTCCATTACCCTGGACCTGGTAGTACATCGAGATGAACGAACCCGATCAAGCACAGGACCGCCCGTGACCGCCACCTCCAGCACCGCCACGCCGACCCCGGTCACCCCTGCCCGAGGACCGCGCCGCTTCGGCTCGCTCGGCCCGGTCGGCCTGGTGCTGGCCGGCGGCATCTCGGTCCAGTTCGGCGGCGCCCTCGCGGTGACCCTGATGCCGCGCGCGGGCGCACCGGGCGTCGTCACCCTGCGCCTCCTCGCGGCCGCGGTGGTCCTCCTCCTGGTCTGCCGCCCCCGTCTGCGCGGCCACTCGCGCGCCGACTGGGGCACGGTGATCGCGTTCGGCATCGCGATGGGCGCGATGAACGGCCTGTTCTACGAGGCCGTCGCCCGTATCCCGCTCGGCCCGGCGGTCACCCTGGAGGTCCTCGGCCCGCTGTCCCTGTCCGTCCTGACCTCCCGCCGCGCGATCAACGCGCTGTGGGCGGGCCTCGCCCTGCTCGGCGTCTTCCTGCTGAGCGGCGGAGGCTTCAGCAGTCTGGACCCCACAGGTGTCGGATTCGCCCTGGGCGCCGGCGCCATGTGGGCGATCTATATCCTCTTCAGCGCCCGTACGGGCCGCCGCTTCCCTCAGGCGGACGGCCTGGCCCTGGCCATGGCGGTGGCGGCCCTCCTCTTCCTCCCCATTGGCATCACCGCGGCGGGCACCCGCCTCCTGAACCCCACCACCGTCGCCCTCGGCTCGGCGGTGGCCCTGCTCTCCTCCGTCCTGCCCTACACCCTCGAACTCCTGGCCCTGCGCCGCCTTCCCGCGTCCACGTTCGCAATCCTGATGAGCCTGGAGCCGGCGATAGCGGCCACGGCCGGCTTCCTGATCCTCGGCCAGTCCCTGTCCGCCGCGGAGGCCGCCGCCATCGCCCTGGTCATCGCGGCGAGCATCGGCGCGGTCCGGACTCAGGTGGGGCGGGGTACGGCTCAGGTGGCGGCGCCGGAGGCCTGACGTCCCGGCAACGAGAAACAGAGGTACGCAGATATGCCCACTCGCCTCGCCGCTGAGCTCCTGGCCGAGGAGGACATTCCCGGGTTCGCCCAGCGGTTCGGGTGGTACGACGCCTTTCTGACCCGCGCCGGCGCGAACTGGCTGATCACGGAGTCGGAAGGGGAACTGGCGGTGGGACGCGTCGCCGACGACCCCTCCCGTGTGCTGGGAGATGTCCGCCGGTGGTGGTCGGCGCAGAGTGAATTCGCCGACGGCGGCGATCGTCCACGCAGCGCATCCCAGCCCCGCCCGCGGGCTGATCAGTCGCTTCAGCCCTTGACCGACTGCACGAAGGCCGACCAGGCGCGGGTGGGGAAGAGGAGGGCGGGCCCCTGCTGGTGCTTGGAGTCACGGACGGCTATGGCGGGGGTGAGATCGGCGACCTCGACGCAGTCACCGCCGTTGCTGCCGCTGTAGGACGACTTCCGCCATATCGTTCCTGTCAGGTTCCGGCTCGTCTCCATAGCGTTCCTCCATCACCCGAGCGATCACGGCCGCCGACTCTCTCGGGGAGAGGGCGTCGGCCTGCAGGCGAGCGTATCCGACCGAACGCTCCTTGATGACCTGCGGGTTGGCCGTCAAGTGGCCCGAGTCGTAGTTCTCGCTGTAGTACAGGTCGGGGTGGCCGTCGAAGCGCAAGAGGTTGAAAGAGCCCATCAGTCCTGTGTGCTGGCCCGCAGAGAACGGCAGCACCTGTAGCTCCATCCAGGGTTTGCCGAAGAGCCCCAGAAGGTGACCCAGTTGTCCACGCATGACCTCCCGGCTTCCGACTTGCCGGTACAGCACCGACTCGTCCAGAACCCCCCACAGCACCGGCGGCTGCTCCCGCGCAAGAATCCGCTGGCGCTCCATCCGCGCGGCCACCATCTCGTCAAGCCGCTCGGTCTGTTCGACGCCGAGTACTGCGCGTGCGTAGGACTCCGTCTGGAGAAGCCCGTATACCAGCTGGCACTGGTATGCGGAGATGTAAGCCGCCTTCGCCTCCATCTCCGCATACGGCTGAAACCAACTGGGCAACTGGCTCCGTAACACCAGCCCGACCAGCCGCGAGAACAACCCGTCCGTCCCCAGCGCCGCATCCACCCGCTCGGAGAACTCCCGCTGCGGCACTCGCGCGGCCGTCTCGATCATGCCGATGAACGACCCCGTGCAGAACACGATCGACCCCAGTTGGGCCAACGTCAGGCCGGCCGCTTCCCGTGCCCTACGCAGCTCATAGCCGTAGTAGTCCAACGGTGATGCACTGGGGTCGAGTTTGCGGATGTTCACCGTCACCACCTCCCGTCACCGAGCGTAGCGAGTTGCGCGCGCACAGGAGTCGGCCTGTGGAAAACAAATTCATGCAAGCGTGCTTGATTGTTTCTGCCCTCACTGCCATGCTCCCCCCATGGCCGACCCGACGCCCGTCATCGACGACCTGCGTGCCGAGAGCGAGGAACTCGACCTGCTTGTGGCCGAGTTGAGCCCCGAGCAGTGGGCACTGCCCACCCCCGCCCCCGGCTGGACCCTCGCCCACCAGATCGCCCATCTCGCCTGGACCGACCGCTCGGCCCTGCTCGCCGTCACCGACGCGGACGCCTTCCAGGCGCTGGTGGAGAAGGCGCTCGCCGCCCCCGACTCCTTCGTGGACGAGGGCGCGGAGGAGGGCGCCCGGCTCGTGCCCGGCGAGCTGCTGTCGGCCTGGCGTGAGGGGCGCACCGCCCTCGACCAGGCCCTGCGCGCCGCACCGCCCGGCGCCCGTTTCCCCTGGTACGGCCCGCCGATGTCGGCCGCCTCCATGGCCACCGCCCGCCTCATGGAGACCTGGGCCCACGGCCTGGACATCGCCGACGCCCTGGATGTGGTGCGCCCACCCACCGACCGGCTCAGGCATGTGGCCCGACTCGGGGTGCGGACACGCGACTTCGCCTACACCGTCCACCAGCTCACCCCTCCCGCCGAAGAGTTCCGCGTCGAACTCACCGCACCGACGGGGGAGACGTGGGCATACGGCCCCGAGAACGCCCCGCAACGCGTCACCGGCCCCGCTCTCGACTTCTGCCTCCTCGTCACCCAGCGCGCCCACCGCGCCGACCTCGCCCTGACCGCCGTCGGCCCGGACGCCGACCGCTGGCTGGACATCGCCCAGGCCTTCGCGGGCCCGCCCGGCGGCGGCCGCCCGCCGAAGGAGGACCCGGCGTGACCGGCCTGCGCATCGGCAACTTCTCCGGCTTCTACGGCGACCGCACGAGCGCCCTGCGCGAGATGCTGACCGGCGGCGAGGTCGACGTCCTCACCGGCGACTACCTCGCCGAACTCACCATGCTGATCCTCGCCCGCGACCGGCTGAAGGACCCCGGCGCCGGTTACGCCCGCACCTTCCCGCGCCAGCTGGAGGGCTGCCTCGGCCTCGCCCACGAGCGCGGGGTGAAGATCGTCACCAACGCGGGCGGGCTCAATCCGGCCGGACTCGCCGACGCCGTACGGGAGTTGGCCGGCCGTCTCGGCATCCCGGCCCGTGTCGCGCACGTCGAGGGCGACGACCTCACCGCCTCCCACCCCGGCGCCCTCGCCGCCCACGCCTACCTCGGCGGCTTCGGTATCGCCGAGTGTCTGCGGGCCGGTGCGGACATCGTCGTCACCGGGCGCGTGACCGACGCGGCCCTGGTCACCGGGCCCGCCGCCGCCCACTTCGGGTGGGCGCGAGCGGACCACGACCGGCTCGCGGGGGCTGTCGTCGCCGGGCATGTGCTGGAGTGCGGGACGCAGGCCACCGGCGGGAACTACGCGTTCTTCCGGGAGGGGGACGTACGCCGGCCCGGCTTCCCGCTCGCCGAGATCCACGCCGACGGCAGCAGTGTCATCACCAAGCACCCCGGTACCGGCGGCCTGGTCGACGTCGGCACGGTCACCGCGCAGCTGCTGTACGAGACCGGTGGCGGCCGGTACGCCGGCCCCGATGTCACCGCCCGGCTGGACACCGTACGGCTGAGCCAGGACGGGCCGGACCGGGTGCGGATCGAGGGCGTGCGCGGCGAGGCACCGCCGCCGGCCCTGAAAGTCGGCCTCAACCGGCTCGCCGGCTTCCGCAACGAGGTCGCCTTCGTCCTCACCGGACTCGACATCGAGGCGAAGGCCGGGCTGGTGCGGGCGCAGCTCTCCGACGCGCTCGCCAAGTCGCCGCCCGCCGAGGTCCGCTGGGAACTCGTGCGCACCGACCGGGCCGACGCCGACACCGAGGAGACGGCGAGCGCCCTGCTGCGGCTCGTCGTACGGGACGCGGACGAGCGGGTCGTCGGGCGGGCGCTGAGCGGCGCCGCCGTGGAACTGGCGCTGGCCAGCTACCCGGGCTTCCATGTGCTCTCCCCACCAGGGAAGGGCTCGCCTTATGGGGTCTTCGAGGATGTGTACGTCCCCCATGGCGCCGTCGACCATATAGCCGTCCTCCACGACGGACGGCGTGTCCCCGTGGCACCGCCCCAGGAGACCCGGTCCCTGGACGCCGTACCGGAACCCGCCCTCCCCGATCCCCTTCCGCCCGGGCCGACCCGCCGCGCACCCCTCGGCCTGGTCGCCGGGGCCCGCAGCGGGGACAAGGGCGGGAACGCCAATGTCGGCGTCTGGGCGCGCAGTGACGAAGCCTGGCGGTGGCTCGCGCACGAGCTGACCGCCGAAAGGTTCCGGCAACTGATCCCCGAGAGCCGGGACCTGCCCGTCGTCCGGCATCTGCTGCCGAACCTCCGCGCGGTCAACTTCGTCGTCGAGGGCATCCTCGGCGCGGGCGTCGCCGCGCAGGCCCGCTTCGACCCGCAGGCCAAGGCCCTCGGCGAATGGCTGCGCTCCCGCCACCTGGACATCCCGGAGGCCCTCCTGTGACCACCCTGACCTCGGCCCTGGACCCGGCCGGCCCCGACTACCGGGCCAATCGCGAGGCCATGCTCGCCAGGCTCGCCGAACTGGACGCCGAGCACGCCAAGGCGCTCGCGGGCGGCGGCGAGAAGTACGTCCAACGGCACCGGAAGCGCGGCAAGTTGCTCGCACGGGAGCGGATCGAGCTGCTCCTCGACCCGGACACGCCCTTCCTGGAGCTGTCCCCGCTGGCCGCCTGGGGGAGTGACTACACGGTCGGCGCCTCGATCGTCACCGGCATCGGCGTGGTCGAGGGCGTGGAGTGCCTGATCACCGCCAACGACCCGACCGTGCGCGGCGGCGCGAGCAACCCGTGGAGCCTGAAGAAGGCCCTGCGGGCGAACGACATCGCGCTCGCCAACCGGCTGCCCTGCATCAGCCTGGTGGAGTCGGGAGGGGCCGACCTGCCGTCCCAGAAGGAGATCTTCATCCCGGGCGGCGCCATCTTCCGTGACCTCACCCGCCTCTCCGCCGCCGGTATCCCGACCGTCGCCGTCGTCTTCGGCAACTCGACCGCCGGCGGCGCCTACATCCCCGGCATGTCCGACCACGTGATCATGGTCAAGGAGCGGGCGAAGGTCTTCCTCGGCGGGCCCCCGCTGGTGAAGATGGCCACCGGCGAGGAGAGCGACGACGAGTCCCTGGGCGGCGCCGAGATGCACGCGCGTGTGTCGGGCCTCGCCGACTACTTCGCCGTCGACGAGCCGGATGCCCTGCGCCAGGCCCGCCGGGTGGTGGCCCGGCTGGGCCACCGCAAGGCGTACCCGGATCCCGGCCCCGCCGAGCCGCCCAAGTACGACCCGGAGGAACTGCTGGGCATCGTCCCCGGCGATCTGAAGATCCCCTTCGACCCACGCGAGGTCATCGCCCGGATCGTCGACGCCTCCGACTTCGACGAGTTCAAGCCGCTGTACGGGACCAGTCTGGTCACCGGTTGGGCCGCCCTGCACGGATATCCGGTCGGCATCCTGGCCAACGCGCAGGGCGTGCTCTTCAGCGCGGAGTCGCAGAAGGCCGCCCAGTTCATCCAGCTCGCCAACCAGCGCGACATACCGCTGCTCTTCCTGCACAACACCACCGGCTACATGGTGGGCAAGGAGTACGAGCAGGGCGGGATCATCAAGCACGGCTCGATGATGATCAACGCGGTCAGCAACAGCAGGGTCCCGCACCTGTCCGTGCTGATGGGGGCGTCGTACGGCGCCGGGCACTACGGCATGTGCGGGCGCGCGTACGACCCCCGGTTCCTGTTCGCCTGGCCGAGCGCCAAGTCCGCCGTGATGGGGCCGCAGCAGCTCGCGGGCGTGCTGTCGATCGTCGCCCGCCAGTCGGCGGCGGCGAAGGGGCAGCCGTACGACGAGGACGCGGACGCCGCCCTGCGCGCCATGGTGGAGCAGCAGATCGAGTCCGAGTCGCTGCCGATGTTCCTGTCCGGGCGGCTGTACGACGACGGGGTCATCGACCCGCGCGACACCCGCACCGTCCTCGGCCTGTGCCTGTCCGCCCTCCACACCGCGCCCTACGAGGGCGCGCGCGGCGGCTTCGGCGTCTTCCGGATGTGAGGGATCACGTGATTTCGACTCTGCTCGTCGCCAACCGGGGCGAGATCGCCTGCCGGATCTTCCGCACCTGCCGTGAGTTGGGAATCCGGACGGTCGCCGTGCACTCGGACGCGGACGAGAACGCGCTCCACGCGCGCGTGGCCGACACGGCGGTACGGCTGCCGGGCGCGGCGCCCGCCGAGACGTATCTGCGCGGCGATCTGATCGTGAAGGCGGCCCTCGCCGCCGGCGCGGACGCCGTGCACCCCGGCTACGGCTTCCTCTCCGAGAACCCCGACTTCGCCCGCGCCGTGCTCGATGCCGGCCTGACCTGGATCGGCCCGCCGCCGGAGGCCATCGAGGCGATGGCGTCCAAGACCCGCGCGAAGGACCTGATGGGTCTCACGCCCCTCGACGCGGCGGAGGTCACGGAGGCCGATCTGCCGGTGCTGGTGAAGGCGGCCGCCGGCGGTGGGGGGCGCGGGATGCGGATCGTGCGCCGTCTGGAGGAGTTGAGCGCCGCACTGGAGAGCGCGCGCGCCGAGGCCGCAAGCGCCTTCGGTGACGGCGAGGTGTTCATCGAGCCCTACCTGGAGCACGGCCGCCATGTCGAGGTGCAGATCCTCGCCGACACCCACGGCACGATCTGGCCCCTCGGCACCCGCGACTGCTCCCTCCAGCGCCGCCACCAGAAGGTCATCGAGGAGGCCCCGGCGCCCGGCCTCTCCGAGGGGGTCACAGAGGATCTGTACGCGCTGGCCGTGCAGGCCGCGTGCGCCGTCGCCTACGTCGGCGCCGGCACCGTCGAGTTCCTGGTCTCCGACGGCCGCGCGCACTTCCTGGAGATGAACACCCGCCTCCAGGTCGAACACCCCGTGACGGAGGAGGCGTTCGGCATCGACCTGGTCGCCGAACAGATCCGGATCGCGGAGGGCGGGGCCCTGGAAAAGGACCCGCCACGCGCGCGTGGTCACGCGATCGAGGCCCGCCTGTACGCCGAGGACCCCGCCCACGACTGGTCCCCGCAGACCGGCACCCTGCACCACCTCGCCGTACCGTCCGGCGTCCGCCTGGACACCGGCTACACCGACGGCGACACCATCGGCGTCCACTACGACCCGATGCTCGCCAAGGTCGTCGCCCACGCAGCCACCCGCGCGGAGGCGATCCGCAGGCTCGCCGGCGCACTGGAGCGCGCGGAGATCCACGGCCCGGTCACCAACCGCGACCTTCTGGTCCGCTCCCTGCGCCACGAGGAGTTCACCGGCGGCGGCATGGACACCGGCTTCTACGACCGCCACCTCTCCGCACTGACCGAGCCCGTCCCCGACCCGTACGCCCCTCTCGCCGCCGCCCTCGCCGACGCCCACGGCCGCTCCCGCTTCGGCGGCTGGCGCAACCTGCCCTCACAGCCGCAGGTGAAGCGGTACGCGGTGGCGGGGGAGGAGCAGGAGGTCCGCTACCGGCACACGAGAGAGGGCCTGGCGGCGGACGGGGTACGGGTCGTGCACGCCGACGAGCGCGTGGTCGTCCTCGAAGTGGACGGTGTGGAACGGAAGTTCGTGATCAGCCGCTATGGCGACGAGGTCTACGTGGGCACCACCCGCCTCACCGCCCTGCCCCGCTTCCCCGACCCCACCGCCCAGCTCGCCCCCGGTTCCCTGCTCGCGCCGATGCCGGGCACGGTCGTCCGCGTCGCCGATGGCCTGGCGGAGGGGGCAGCGGTTCAGGCCGGTCAGGGCCTCATCTGGCTGGAGGCGATGAAGATGCAGCACCAGATCTCGGCGCCGGTCACCGGAACCCTGACCGCGCTGCATGCCAGGACCGGCCAGCAGGTGGAACCCGGAACGCTGCTCGCCGTAGTGCAGGAAACCTCTTCTTAGGAGCCTCATGTCTCCCGTCATCGAAACCGAAGAGCACAAAGCCCTCCGCTCAGCGGTAGCCGCCCTCGGCAAGCGCTACGGACGCGAATACCTCGTCCAGACGGTCGCCGCAGGCAAAGCCCCGACCGAACTCTGGTCCGAGGCCGGAAAGCTCGGCTACCTCGGCGTCAACCTGCCGGAGGCCTACGGCGGCGGAGGCGGTGGCATCGCCGAACTCTCGGTAGTCCTGGAAGAGTTGGGTGCCGCGGGCGCACCCCTGCTCATGCTCGTCGTGTCCCCGGCCATCTGCGGAACGGTCATCTCCCGCTTCGGCACAGAGGCCCAGAAACAGACCTGGCTCCCCGGAATCGCCGACGGCACCCGTCTCATGGCCTTCGGCATCACCGAACCCGACGCCGGCTCCAACAGCCACCGCATCACCACCACCGCCCGCCGCGACGGCACCGACTGGCTGCTCACCGGCCGCAAGGTCTTCATCTCCGGTGTCGACATGGCCGACGCCGTCCTGATCGTCGGCCGTACCGAGGACGCCCGCACCGGACGCCTCAAGCCCTGCCTGTTCATCGTCCCGACCGACGCCGAGGGCTTCCAGAAACGGCCGATCGACATGGAACTGGCCGCCGCCGAGAAGCAGTTCGAGCTGGTCCTGGACGACGTGCGGCTGCCCGCCGACGCGCTCGTCGGCGACGAGGACGCCGGTCTGCTGCAACTGTTCGCCGGACTCAACCCCGAGCGGATCATGACCGCCGCGTTCGCCATCGGGATGGGCCGGTACGCGCTCGCCAAGGCGATCGAGTACGCCCGTGACCGTACCGTCTGGAAGTCCCCGATCGGCGCCCACCAGGCCATCGCCCACCCCCTGGCGCAGGCCCACATCGACCTGGAGCTGGCCCGGCTGATGATGCAGAAGGCGGCCCACCTCTACGACTCCGGTGACGACATCGGCGCGGGCGAGGCCGCCAACATGGCCAAGTACGCGGCCGGGGAGGCCTGCGTGAAGGCCGTCGACCAGGCCGTGCACACCCTCGGCGGCAACGGGCTCACGCGCGAGTTCGGGCTCGCCTCGCTGATAACGGCCGCACGCGTGGCTCGTATTGCCCCGGTGAGCCGCGAGATGATTCTCAACTACGTCTCCCATCAGACGCTGGGCCTGCCCAAGTCGTACTAGGCGACCGCGCCGACCGCCCTGGAGGAACCGTGTTCCGCAGCGAGTACGCAGACGTCCCGCCCGTAGCACTCCCCATCCACGAGGCCGTCCTGGGCCGCGCCGCCGAGTTCGGCGAACGCCCCGCCCTCATCGACGGCACGGACGGCACCACGCTCACGTACGAGCAGCTGGACCGGTTCCACCGGCGCGTCGCCGCCGGTCTCGCCGACGCGGGCGTCCGCAAGGGCGACGTCCTCGCCCTGCACAGCCCCAACACCATCGCCTTCCCGACCGCCTTCTACGCGGCCACACGCGCGGGCGCCTCCGTCACCACGGTGCACCCGCTCGCCACGCCCGAGGAGTTCGCGGGGCAGCTCGGCGACAGCGGCGCCCACTGGATCGTCACCGTCTCACCCCTGCTGGAGACGGCCCGCCGCGCCGCCGAACTCTCCGGCGGCGTACGGGAGATCTTCGTGTGCGACAGCGCGCCCGGGCACCGGTCGCTCATCGACATGCTCGCCACGACCGCACCCGAGCCGCAGCACGCCTTCGACCCCGCCGAGGACATCGCCGCGCTGCCGTACTCCTCCGGCACCACCGGCATCCCCAAGGGCGTGATGCTCACCCACCGGCAGATCGCCACCAACCTCGCCCAACTGGAACCCGCCGTCCCGGCCACCCCCGGCGACCGCATCCTCGCCGTCCTGCCCTTCTTCCACATCTACGGCCTCACCGCCCTCATGAACGCCCCCCTGCGCAAGGGCGCCACGGTCGTCGTCCTGCCCCGCTTCGACCTGGAGACCTTCCTCGCGGCCATCGAGACCCACCGCATCACCGGCCTGTACGTCGCCCCGCCGATCGTCCTCGCCCTCGCCAAGCACCCGGCGGTCGCCCGCTACGACCTCTCCTCCCTGAAGTACGTCCTCAGTGCCGCCGCCCCGCTGGACGCCCACCTCGCCCGCGCCTGCGCACAGCGGCTCGGCCTGCCCCCGATAGGCCAGGCCTACGGCATGACCGAACTGTCCCCCGGCACCCACGTCGTCCCCCTCGACCGGCTGCACGACGCCCCCGCCGGCACCGTCGGCAGGCTCATCGCCGGCACCGAGATGCGGATCGTCTCCCTGGACGACCCCGACAAGGACCTCGGCACCGGCGAGCGCGGCGAGATCCTGATCCGCGGCCCCCAGGTGATGAAGGGCTACCTCGGCCGCCCCGACGCCACCGCCGCGCTGATCGACGCCGACGGCTGGCTGCACACCGGGGACGTGGGACACGTCGACGAGGACGGCTGGCTCTTCGTCGTGGACCGGGTCAAGGAACTCATCAAGTACAAGGGCTTCCAGGTGGCCCCCGCTGAACTGGAGGCCCTGCTGCTCACCCATCCCGGCATCGCCGACGCCGCCGTCATCGGCAGCTACAACGACGACGGCAACGAGGTCCCGCACGCCTTCGTCGTCCGCCGGGCGGACGCCGCCGAGGAACTGACGGAGAACGAGATCATGCTGTACGTCGCCGAACGGGTGGCACCCTACAAACGGGTCCGCCAGGTCACCTTCATCGACACCGTCCCCCGCGCCGCCTCCGGCAAGATCCTGCGCCGGGAACTGAGGGAGCTGCCGTGACGCCGATCAGCCGTACACGCGCGCGTGCCGTCGAAACCCTCAGCCTCGACTCCACCGACACCCGCAACGCCCTCTCCGCGGCCCTGGTCTCCGGCCTCGCCGAGGCCCTCACCGAGTGCGGCAAGGACCCCGACGTACGCGCCGTCGTCCTCACCCACACCGGCAACACCTTCTGCGCCGGCGCCGACCTGCGCGACCCGCCCGACCCCGAGGCCCTGGTGGCCCTGCTCCGGCAGATCGTCGAACTGCCCAAACCGGTCGTCGCCCGCATCACCGGACACGTCCGCGCGGGCGGCCTCGGCCTGCTCGCCGCCTGCGACATCGCCGCCGCCTCCACCACGGCCACCTTCGCCTTCACCGAAGTCCGCATCGGCGTCGCACCCGCGGTGATCTCCCTACCGGTGATCCCCCGCGCCGACCAGCGCACCCTGGCCCGCTACTACCTCACCGGGGAACGCTTCGACCCGCGCGAGGCCGTACGCGCCGGACTCGTCACCGTCACCGGCGACGACGTCGACGACGCCCTCGCCCCGATCCTCGACGGACTGCGCCAGTCCTCACCCCAGGCCCTGGCCGAGACGAAACGGCTGCTCACGGCTAGGGTGCTGGAAACATTCGACCGGGACGCGGCGGACCTGACCGCCCTCTCGGCCCGGCTGTTCGCCTCCGACCAGGCCAAGGAGGGGATGACGGCCTTCCTGGAAAGACGGGACGCGGCATGGGTGGTGTGACCACATGAGCACGACAGCGGAACACGACCGCCTGTCCAGGGAACGCGACCGGGCGCCCAAGCAGGACCGCAGCCGGGCCACCCGGCAGCGGCTCCTGGAGGCCGCCGTGGCCTGCCTGGCCGAACACGGCTGGGCGGGCTCCACCGTCGCCGTCGTCGCCGAACGCGCCGGAGTCTCCCGCGGCGCCGCCCAGCACCACTTCCCGACCCGCGAGGACCTCTTCACGGCCGCCGTCGAATACGTCGCCGAAGAACGCTCCACCGCCCTCCGGGAACTCTTCCCGTCCGGCCCCGCCAACCGCCATGCCGTCGTCGCCGCCCTCGTCGACCTCTACACCGGACCCCTCTTCCGCGCCGCCCTCCACCTGTGGGTCGCCGCCTCCAACGAGGACCAGCTGCGCACCCGCGTGACCGAACTGGAGGCCCGCGTCGGCCGCGAGACCCACCGCATCGCCGTCGACCTCCTCGGCGCCGACGAGACCCGCCCCGGCGTCCGCGAAACCGTCCAGGGCCTCCTCGACATGGCCCGCGGCCTCGGCCTCGCCAACCTCCTCACCGACGACACCGCCCGCCGCGCCCGAGTCGTCGCCCAATGGGCCGACCTGCTGGAACAGGCCCTGGACTGAGCCGCTGTCAGTGGCGGCGGCGGGGGACCACGTTCGGACGATCGTCGACGTGGAGCCACCGCCGGTGCGCCGCGGCTCGTCGAGCGCACCGACCGATCCTTCGGCCACCACCTGCCCCGCCCGTACTGGGACCGGGCCGTCGACCCGGCAACTTCGACTCGAAACCGTCCGACGGCCCGACCGTCCACACCGGGCGCACGATCTTTTACGGCGGCCACGGCGAGCCCGAGTGGGTCCGCCGCCCCCGCTGCACGATCACCACCCGCCTCTACACCGACGAGTACGACCGGATGACGCGGCCTGGGAGCCGTACGGCACGGCCATGGACCGCTGGCACACGACCGGAGCGGCCGACGTCACCTGCCCCTGCCTGCGCCACGCCGGTCCCGCTCCCGGACCGGACCTGGGCCCACGACCACTTCGCATTCGCCCACCTGGGCTTGGGCAAGTTCTGACCCAGTGAAGCAGGCCACACCGGTATCCGGCACCGAGCAGTACCCTTGCCGCATGCTTCCGATGCTCGTTCGCCGCCGCCACGTGGACTACGTGCGCGTCACGAGCATGGGCTGTCGGCTTTCGGCCTGATTCAGCCTCTTTTCTCCCGCCTTCTTACGGCATCTTCTTACGGCACCCGGGGCGACGCCGCCCACACCCTCGGTGGCTTGCCCGTGGCCCACACACCCCGTGGACGCACCATGACGACGCACACCGCCTCGACGCACCCCACGACGACCCCGTCGTACGACCAGCTCCCCATCATCGACCTGTCGGCCGCCGACCGCGGCACCCAGGCCCGCGCCCTGCTCCACGCCCAGCTGCACAGCGCCGCCCACGACGTCGGCTTCTTCCAGCTCGTCGGACACGGCGTGACCCAGGCCGAGACGGACGCGCTGCTCACCGCCATGCGCGCCTTCTTCGCCCTCCCCGAAGCCGACCGGCTCGCCCTCGACAACGTGAACTCCCCGCACTTCCGCGGCTACACCCGCACCGGCGACGAACGCACCGCCGGCGCCCGCGACTGGCGCGACCAGCTCGACATAGGCGCCGAACGCCCCGCCCGCGTCCCGGCCCCCGGCGAACCCCCGTACTGGTGGCTCCAGGGCCCCAACCAGTGGCCCACCGCCCTCCCCGAACTCCGCACCGCCGCCCTCGCCTGGATCGACAGGCTCAGCACAGTGGCCGACCGCCTCCTGCACGAGCTCCTCGCCGCCATCGGCGCCCCCGCCGACTTCTACGACCCGGTCTTCGGCGCCCACGCCCACCCGCACCTCAAGCTCGTCCGCTACCCCGGCAGCGCCGGCGACGGCACCGACCAGGGCGTCGGCGCCCACAAGGACTACGGCTTCCTGACCCTGCTCCTCCAGGACACCGTCGGCGGCCTCCAGGTCCAGCGCGAGGACGGCCTCTTCCACGACGTCCCGCCCATCGAGGGCGCCTTCGTCGTCAACCTCGGCGAACTCCTGGAAGTCGCCACCAACGGCTACCTCGTCGCCACCAACCACCGCGTGGTCAGCCCGCCCGGCGCCACGGAACGCTTCTCCGTCCCGTTCTTCTACAACCCGCGCCTGGACGCCAGGGTCGAGCCCCTGCCCTTCCCGCACGCCTCCGAGGCCCCCGGCATCACCACCGACCCGGCGAACCCCCTGTACGCCGAGTACGGCTACAACGAACTCAAGGGCAAGCTGAGGGCACATCCGCTGGTCGCGGACAGGCACCATGCGGGTCTGCTTGCGGCAGCATGAAAATCGGGCCCGAAGGGCCCGATTTTCAGGGGCGCGGGGGGCTCAGTCCCTCTCAGTGGGCGATCTGCCCGTACCCCTCGACGTCCTCCGGCCGGCGCGGCCCCGGCCCCACATACCGGGCCGAGGGCCGCACCAGCCGTCCCGTCCGCTTCTGCTCGAGAATGTGCGCCGACCACCCGGCAGTCCGCGCGCACGTGAACATCGACGTGAACATGTGCGCCGGCACCTCGGCGAAGTCCAGCACGATCGCGGCCCAGAACTCCACGTTGGTGGCGAGCACCCGATCCGGCCGGCGGTTGTGCAACTCCTCCAGCGCGGCCTTCTCCAACGCCTCGGCGACCTCGAACCGCGGCGCGCCCAGCTCCCGCGCCGTACGCCGCAGCACCCGCGCCCGCGGATCCTCCGCCCGGTACACCCGGTGCCCGAACCCCATCAGCCGCTCACCCCGGTCCAGGGCCTGCCTGACGTACGCCTCCGCATCCCCCGTCCGCTCGATCTCCTCGATCATCCCGAGCACCCGCGAGGGCGCACCCCCGTGCAGCGGCCCGGACATCGCCCCGACCGCCCCCGACAGCGCGGCGGCGACATCCGCCCCGGTGGAGGCGATGACCCGCGCGGTGAAGGTCGAGGCGTTCATCCCGTGCTCGGCCGCGGACGTCCAATAGGCATCCACCGCGGCGACATGTTTCGGATCCGGCTCACCCCGCCACCGGATCATGAACCGCTCCACCACCGACCTGGCCTTGTCGATCTCCCGCTGCGGCACCATCGGCAGCGTCTGCCCGCGCGCCGACTGGGCGACGTACGACAGCGCCATCACGGCGGCCCGCGCCAGATCCTCCCGCGCCTGTCCCTCGTCGATGTCGAGCAGCGGCTTCAGCCCCCACACCGGCGCCAGCATGGCGAGCGCCGACTGCACGTCCACCCGGATGTCACCGGAGTGCACCGGGATCGGGAACGGCTCGGCGGGCGGCAGACCGGGATTGAACGCCCCGTCGACCAGCAGCCCCCACACGTTCCCGAACGAGACATGACCGACCAGATCCTCGATGTCGACGCCCCGGTACCGCAGGGCGCCACCCTCCTTGTCCGGCTCGGCGATCTCCGTCTCGAACGCGACGACTCCCTCGAGCCCGGGTACGAAATCGGACATCAGGCGGCTCCTTGAGATGGTTCGGCGGCGGTCACCCCGGTGATGCCCCGTTCGACCGGTGGTCACCCAACCGCAAGGGAACCAGCACCATAACCCCCGGTGCCAGACTTGGGGAGTCCGTACGACACTGAGTGCCAGTGGCGTTCGATACGGCAAGATGACCGCGTGACCGACCGCGACCCGCTCCTGGACCCCGCCCTCGACCCCGCCGCCATGCGCAAGCAGTACCGGGCGGAAGGCCTCGCCGAACAGGACCTCGCCGCGCACCCCATGGACCAGTTCGCCCGCTGGTTCGAGGACGCCGCCCGGGCAGCGCTGCACGGCACCGTCTACGAGCCCAACGCGATGGTCGTCTCGACGGCGGACGCAGCAGGCCGCCCCAGCTCGCGCACGGTCCTGATGAAGCAGTTCGACACCGAGGGCTTCGTCTTCTACACGAACTACGACTCCCGCAAGGCCCGCGACCTCGCGGAGAACCCGCACATCGCGCTGCTCTTCCCGTGGCACCCGCTGGCCCGCCAGGTCATCGTCACCGGCACCGCCCACCGCACCGGCCGCGACGAGACCGCCGCCTACTTCCGCACCCGCCCCCACGGCTCCCAGCTCGGCGCCTGGGCCAGCGCCCAGTCCACGGTGATCGCCTCCCGCACCGAACTGGACACCGCCTACGCCGACCTGCAGGCCCGCTACCCCGAGGACGAGCAGGTCCCGGTCCCACCGCACTGGGGCGGCTTCCGCATCACCCCGGAGACCGTCGAGTTCTGGCAGGGCCGCGTGAACCGCCTCCACGACCGCCTGCGCTACGTCGCCCAGCCGGGCGGCACCTGGAAGGTCGAGCGCCTCGCCCCCTGAAAGAACGGGGCCCGAAAACGCAGACGACCCGCGGGCTGGGTTCCTCGAGGAGGAGCCGGCCGGACGTACCGGCAGCCCGCGGGTCGGGTGACTGCTTGGGAATTGGGCCGGCTGCACGCGTCTGTCACGTGCTGGTCCGGCACCGCACTGGATGTGGTGGCGGACCGCTAGCCCGCAGCCACCTCACGCGTCCGGTTTTCATACATCTGCCGAACCACCTCCCTTCTCGTGTACCCCACACCTTAGGAAGGTGGGTGAAGGCGCTCAAGTGATTTTTTTCTGAGTCCCTGCCGGATGCGTCCGACAGGCCCGCGCCCGTATTGACACCGCGCTGGTCCAGACCGCACGGTGATCCGCGACACAGACGTTGCGAAGGGGCACCGCATGAGCGACGGCACGCCTGCCGACCTGTTCTTCGACGCCGCGATCGGCCTGCTGCAACGGGTCCGTGAGGAGGAGGCCGAGTCGATCGCCGCGGCCGGCACCCTGCTCGCGGACACCGTCGCCGCCGGCGGCCGACTGTTCGCCTTCGGCGCCGGGCACTCCTCGCTGGCCGCCCAGGACGTCGTCTACCGGGCCGGCGGACTCGCGCTGATGAACCTGCTCGCCGTGCCCGGTGTCGTCGGTGTCGACGTCACCCCGGCCACCCTCGGCTCCGCCCTCGAACGCGTCGACGGCCTCGCGAGCGCCGTCCTCGACACCTCACCGGTCCGCGCCGGCGACGCCCTGGTGATCATCTCCCTGTCCGGCCGCAACGCCCTGCCCGTGGAGATGGCCCTGAACGCCCGCGCCCTCGGCCTGAAGGTCATCGGCGTCACCTCGGTCGCGTACGCCGCGCAGACCAAGTCGCGGCACTCCTCCGGCACCTTCCTGAAGGACCACTGCGACATCGTCCTGGACTCGAAGATCGCCGTCGGTGACGCGGAGCTCACCCTGGACACCATCCCGGCGCCCTTCGCCCCCGCCTCCACGGTCGTCACCACCGCCCTGATGCAGGCCGTCATGGCGACCACCGCCGCCGCCCTCGCCGACCGGGGCATCGAACCCCCGCTCCTGCGCTCCGGCAACGTCGACGGCGGCCACGAGTGGAACGGCCGGGTGATGCGGGAGTACGGCGACCGGATCTTCTACCGGCGCTGAACCCCCGGCGAGCTACCGGGGGGCCCGCTTCTCCCGTACCGCGTCCGCCAGGTCCAGCGCCGCCGCGATGCGGACCGCCACGTCCTCGGCGTAGGCCGTGTCGGACCGTTCGAAGCGGCTGCGGCCGGAGCCGCGCAGGAAGGTCACCACGCCCAGCGTCCGCCCCCGGCTGCGCAGCACCGCGCACAGGGCGTGCACCGCGTCGCCGGGCCACTGCCGGGCCAGCGCCCACTCCCGCGCCCGCTGTTCCGGGACGGACCCGGCGTCCGCGCGCACGACCCCGGCCCGCTCGACGCACTGCAGCGCCGGATGGCCCGGCTCGTAGCGCACGGGCAGCCCGGCCGCGCCGGTGAGCAGGCTCGGTCCCGGCGCTCCGGCGGGCGTCGCGGCGAGCCGCACCAGTCGTACGGCCGCCGCCTCCTCGCCCTGCGAACCCTGCGCAGCCTCCGAACCCCGCGAACCCTCCGAGCGCGGTGCAGGCACCGCCCGGTCGATCAGCGCGTGGTCGGCGAAGCCGGCGAGGGCGAAGTCCAGGTGGACGGTGGCCGCCTCGGCCGGGTCCTCGCACTCGGCGGCGGCGCGCGCGGCCCGGTGCAGCTGGTTGCTGCGGAACCGCAGCAGGGCCGCCTCCTGTTCGCCCTGCTTGGCCTCGGTGACGTCCTGGAACAGCCAGCCGACGCCGAGCGGTACGGGTTCCTCCGCGAGCGGCGAGGCCAGCCGTACGAAGCCGCTGCGCCAGCAGCGCCGCTTCTCGCTCTCCCGGGTGCGCACGGTCACCCACATCTCGGCGGGCGCGGGCGGCGCGCCCTCGGCCAGCACATGGGTGAGCGCGGCCTCCAGTTCCTCCACGCCCTGTGCGAGCAGTTCGCCGAGCGGCCGGCCGAGTGCGGAGGTACGGCCGATGCCGAGCGCGCGGGCCGCGTGCGCGTTGACGACGGCGGGCCGCAGATCGGCGTCGATGAGGACGACTCCCCAGGCCGCGTCCTCGAACAGCGCCTCGCTCAGCGCGATCGACCGCTCCAGGTCGATCTGGGCGTGGACCTCGCTGAACGCGCAGTACAGCCCGGCGGGTTCTCCGTCGGGTCCGCGTACGGCGGCGGACTGGGTCCGTACGAGGACCCGCCCGCCGTCCTTGGTGACCAGCGCGAACTCGTGCACCTGCCGCCCGGGCGCGTGCATCGCCGACATCAGCCGGGCCTGCACCTCCTCGGCGTCGGCGCTGCGCACCGCCCATCCGGCGAACCCGTGCCGTCCCACCGCCTCGGCGGCCGTCCAGCCGAGGATGCGCTCGGCCTCCCGGTTCCAGTGCGTGACGACCCCGTCGGCGTCGAAGGCGCACAGTGCCGCGTCCATGCCGTCGAGCAGCGCGGCGAGCAGATCGGATCCCCCTGACTCACCGGGCTCGTCGGGCCCCAGCTCGTCGGTGGTCCCACTCCGCCGGGAAGCACTCACCTGGACCCCCTGGAGACTGCGTCGGCGCACATGCGGCGCACGGTTCGCTCAGTGCCCATCATTCAACTGGAACGTGACCCAGCCCACATCCTGTTCCCTCAAGATTGGCCCCGCAAGATTGAGACACGGGTCCCCGCGGCGGTCTCCCGTATCGGCCCGTTCCGCCGGAGGCCCCCGCTTGTCAGTCGGATCCGGCAGAATTGGTGCTAGGGCCAGCGCACGCGCCGGGCTGCCGGCAGAGGTAATCGAGGGGCACGTATGTCCGGACTGATCGACACCACGGAGATGTATCTCCGCACCATCCTCGAACTCGAAGAGGAAGGCGTCGTCCCCATGCGCGCCCGCATCGCGGAGCGGCTCGACCAGAGCGGGCCGACGGTGAGCCAGACGGTGGCGCGCATGGAGCGCGACGGGCTCGTGTCCGTCGCCAGCGACCGTCACCTGGAGCTGACCGAAGAGGGCCGCAGGCTGGCCACGCGCGTGATGCGCAAGCACCGGCTGGCCGAGTGTCTCCTCGTCGATGTGATCGGCCTGGAGTGGGAGCAGGTGCACGCGGAGGCCTGCCGCTGGGAGCACGTGATGAGCGAGGCCGTCGAGCGGCGCGTGCTGGAGCTGCTGCGGCATCCGACCGAGTCGCCGTACGGCAATCCGATCCCGGGGCTGGAGGAGCTGGGCGAGAAGGACGGCGCCGACCCGTTCCTGGACGAGGGCATGGTCTCGCTGGCGGACCTGGACGCGGGCACGGACGGCAAGACGGTCGTCGTCCGCCGTATCGGCGAGCCGATCCAGACGGACGCGCAGCTGATGTACACGCTGCGGCGCGCGGGTGTGCAGCCCGGTTCCGTGGTGAGTGTGACAGAGTCGGCCGGCGGTGTCCTGGTGGGCAGCGGCGGCGAGGCGGCCGAGCTGGAGGCGGATGTCGCCTCCCATGTGTTCGTCGCCAAGCGCTGAGCGGGAGAGGGCCCCGGCGCCTGGTGGCGCCGGGGCCTGTCCTCCCCTGTGCTGACCCGGAGCCCCGAGCTCTCAGGGTCATCCCCCGCGGACCGTTTTTCCCCGAGCGGTCCGCCTCTCGCCAGAAAAGATCCCCTCGGTGGCGGCGATCATGCCTTCAGGGGTGTCACTCGAAGGAGGGGTGTTGTCCCGCAGAAGCGCATTTTTCGAATAGGTATTCGATAGTCTGCGGCGGCAGGACGAGCGCGACGACAGCGCGAGACAGCACGACAGGCGCGACGACGAGCACGACAGCGACAGCAGCGAGTACGAGCGAGTACGGAAGTACACCGGTACGAGGCAGGCGGAGCTGGGGGGTGCCAGGCCGATGGCACGGCGTATCGACGTGACGGGAGCGGGTGGGGTGCGCCTCGCCGCCTGGGAGTTCGCCGACCCTCCCAAGCCGGCACTCGATCCGGTGGACGACCAGGGCGAGCGCGGGGCGGATGCGCCGCCCGGTGCGCCGGGCGTGCTGTTACTTCACGGCCTGATGGGCCGCGCCTCCCACTGGGCCTCCACCGCCCGCTGGCTCGCCGCACGCCACCGCGCCGTCGCCCTCGACCAGCGCGGACACGGCCAGAGCGAGAAGCCCTCACAGGCCGCCTACACCCGCGAGGCGTACGTCGAGGACGCCGAGGCCGCCCTCGAACAGCTCGGCCTCGGCCCGGCGCTCCTCATCGGCCACGCCATGGGCGCGCTGACCGCCTGGCAGCTCGCCGCGAAGCGTCCCGAACTGGTCCGGGGCCTGATCATCTGCGACATGCGGGCCTCCGCGCTGGGCGCCGCCTCGCAGCGGGAGTGGGCCGACTGGTTCAGGGCCTGGCCCGTTCCCTTCGCCACGCTGGCCGACGTACGCAAGTGGTTCGGTGAGGACGATCCCTGGGTGGAGCGGCCGAATGCCGCGCGCGGGGAGTTCTACGCCGAGGTGATGCACGAGGCCGCCGACGGCTGGCGGCCGGTGTTCGAGCCGGAGCAGATGCTCCGCTCCCGTGAGACCTGGGTGTACGACGCGCACTGGGAGGAGCTGGCCCAGGTGCGGTGCCCGACGCTGGTGGTGCGCGGGGTGGACGGGGAGCTGGGACGGGCGGAGGCGCAGGAGATGGTGCGGGTGCTTCCAGCTGGGGAGTACGCGGAGGTTTCCGATGCCGGGCATCTTGCGCACTATGAGCTGCCGTCGGCTTGGCGGGGGGCTGTCTCGCCGTTTCTCGATCGGGTGCTCGGGGACTGAACCGACCTACCCCTTGCTCACAGCCGTCAGGATCTCCGGCAACCGCGCTGCCGTCCGCGGCGCCGCCAGGCGCAGGCCGCCCAGGGTCAGCCCCGCGCCGTACGCCGCCCCCACGGGCAGCAGCAGCCACCGCCAGTCCGCCCCGCCCGCGCTCACGTGCAGCCAGATGGTGAGGGCGATGACCGGGGAGCAGAGCAGGGCCGCCGAGATCATGCCGCCGAAGATGGAGATCCAGGCGAGGCCCGCCTGGCCGGGAACGACGTTCTTGTGGCCTTCCTGGGGGATGGAGTAGGGGAAGCGGGCCGAGGTCCAGGCGCCGGTCGCGAGCATCGCCCCGAGCAGGGCGAAGGACAGCCCGAGCACCTCCGGCAGCCGGGTCCAGGCGCCCAGCAGGGCCGTCGTCACCACCGTCACGAGTGCCGCGTACGGCAGGGTGATCAGCAGCAGCGCCAGGGCGCGGCCGCGCAGCTCGGCGTAGGCGTCCCGGGGTGAGGAGATGGTCATGGCCACCATCCAGAAGGCGGAGGTGTCCTGCCCGAACTGGTTGTACATCTGGATGCCGAGCATCCCGGCGGCGAAGCACGCGAAGTAGACCGATCCGGTGCCCTGTGCCGCGTTGAACACCGGCACGATCAGCCCGATCGCCAGCGAGGTCACCCAGGCGGCCTTGGTCTTCGGGTCCCGCCAGATGTAGCGCAGGCTGCGTTCCATGACCGTACCCGTGCGGTCCTGCGGCAGCAGCCGGCCGAGTCCGGTGGCCGAGCGGCTGCGGACCGCGGCATCGACCGGCTGCAGCGTGGAGGCGTCGGGCGCGGTCATCAGCCGGGTCAGGCTCCGCGCCCAGACCGCGATCAGCCCCGCCAACCCGGCGGCCGTCACGGCGAGTTGGGCGATCGCGATGCCGTACGAGCCCTGGCCCGCCGCGTGCACCGCCGCCACCGCCGACGCCGGCGGCACCCAGGACAGTACGTCCGCGACCGGCTGCAACTGGCCGATCCCCGCCGAACCCAGCTGCCGCGCCCCGAAGTTGACCAGCTGGGCCCCGATGGCGATCACCAGTCCGCTCAGCACGGCCAGATCGCGGCCCTTCCGGCTGGTCAGCAGCCGTACGTTGGCCGTGGCGACGGCCCGCGCCAGCGCCACGCAGACCAGCAGCGCGAGGGCCACGGCGACGGCGGAGACGACGTACGCGGCCGCGCCCTGAGCCAGCGACAGCGCGCAGCCCACCAGCACCAGCAGGGTGAACAGCGGGCCGATGCCGACCAGGGAGGCCGCGAGCAGCGCCCGGACCAGCGGGCGGGGGCGCAGCGGGAGCATGACGAGCCGGGTCGGGTCCAGCGTCTCGTCGCCGGTCGGGAAGAACAGCGGCAGCACCGCCCAGCCCAGCGCCAGCACGGCCGTACCCGGCACGGCGACGGCGTCGGCGTGCGCGTGCCCGTGCAGCGCGAGCAGCCCCAGCAGTTGCAGCAGGGCGAACAGGACCGCGATGACCGCCGAGACGACGAACGCGGCCCGCCGGCCCCCGGACTGCCGCAGCCCGTTCCGCAGCAGTGACAGTTTCAGGCGTACGACGGTGGAGGTGAGGTTCGTCATCGGGCCGCCCCTCCGCCCAGCCAGTCCAGATCGGACCCGGCGTCCCGGCCGCTCGCCCCGACCAGCTCCAGGAACGCCCCCTGGAGCGTGGGATGCGTGCCGCGCACCTCCGCCAGTGGCCCGGTCGCGCGGATCCGGCCGGCCGCCATCACCGCGACCCAGTCGCACAGCGACTCGACCAGCTCCATGACGTGGGAGGAGAAGACGACCGTGGCACCGGAGGCGGTGTACCGCTCCAGGACGCCGCGGATGATCTGCGCGGACACGGGGTCGACGCCCTCGAACGGCTCGTCCAGGAAGAGCACCTCGGGATTGTGCAGGAGCGCGGCCGCGAGCCCGATCTTCTTCCGCATGCCGGTCGAGTAGTCGACGACGAGTTTGTGCTGGGCGCCGGCCAGGTCGAGGACGTCCAGCAGTTGGGTGGCCCGTTTGTCGACCTCGGCCCCCGGCAGTCCGCGCAGCCGCCCCGAGTAGCCGAGCAGCTCCCGCCCCGAGAGCCGCTCGAACAGCCGCAGCCCTTCGGGAAGGACGCCGATGCTCGCTTTGACGGCCACGGGATCCCGCCACACGTCATGACCGACGACCTCGACGGACCCGCCGTCCGGCCGCAGCAGCCCGGTCACCATGGACAGGGTGGTGGTCTTCCCGGCCCCGTTGGGCCCGACCAGCCCGATGAACTTCCCGGCGGGCAGATCCAGATCGATCCCCCCGACGGCGACCTGCTGCCCGAACTGCTTCCAGAGCCCTCGCACCCGCACTGCCACATCGGTCATGGATGAAGGCTACGGCGCGGACGCCGGCCTGAGGGGGCGGGGAGGCCACGCGGACGAGACGGCTACCGATCCCGCCCGCACGCGTAGGCGAGCGGCGAGATCAGCTCCTCCGCATCCGGCAGCCACCGATTCGCCGGCGTGGGCCGACGAGCCCACTGCACGGCCCCCCGGGACCCGAACCGCGTGGGAGGAGCGGCCACATACGCCCCCTCGCCCAGCGCCACCAGGTCCAGCGACGAAAGCGTCCAGCCCAGCTTCCGCACCAGTTCCGGCACCTTCACCGACCCGCCCGGCAGCACGAAGAAGTGCATTCGCCGGTCAGGAGCCAGAGTGACCGGCCCGAGCGTCAACTCCATCCGCTCCATGCGGGCGAGCGCCAGAAACCCCGCACTCTCCGGGACGGACAACGCGTCGAACGTCCGCCCCGTCGGCAGCAGAATCGAAGCCGTCGGCTGCTTCTGCCACGTCCGGCGGGCGACGGTCGCGCTGCCGGTCGCCTGCGTCGCCCAGTCGGGGCGCGCGGGGTGCGCACCCGGCGCAGGGCAGGAGGCGTCGCCGCACGAGCAGCGCTGGATTCCGTCGACCGCTTCCAGCCAGGTGCCCGGGAACACGTCCCAGTGGCGTTCCTCGGCGTAGCGTACGGCGGTCTCCAGCAGCGATTCTCCGCGCTGCTGCGGAATCTGACCGGCAATCTGAATGTTTTCGGCGCCCGCGATCGTCTCTTCCACGCCCCTCTCAACTCCCGCACCCACCTGGAGTTACGGCCGTAGCGCGCGCGGGGGTGGAGCATCGATTCGGCAGCCGGGGCGCATGGGTGCACGGGCGGGGGCGCGCAGGAGGAAGCGGGGCGTGACCTGGGTAGCCAGGGGTGGGGTGGCAAGCACCTTTACCCCGGCAAACCGCACATGTCGCGCATTGACGGTATGTCAACTGGGCAGTGATCTTCCCGTACGGATCGTCACCGATCACTCGGCCGGAACTTCACGCTCCGGGGGCTGGCAACGCAGGGGGTAGTCCATGGCCGCAAGGCCTCTCGTGGCGAGGCAGCCGAACGAACGGCTGCAGGCACTCATCCAGGAAGCGGGGTGCTCGAACGCCGGGCTGGCCCGGCGGGTCAACATGTGCGGCGCCGAGCACGGCCTCGACCTGCGCTACGACAAGACGTCCGTGGCCCGCTGGCTGCGCGGGCAGCAGCCCCGGGGCCGCGCCCCGGCGATCATCGCGGAGGCGCTCGGCCGCAAGCTCGGCCGTACGGTCACGATCGACGAGATCGGCATGGCCAACGGCAAGAACCTCGCCTCGGGGGTCGGTCTCCAGTTCTCGCCGACGGTACTGGGGGCCATCGAGCAGGTCTGCGAGCTGTGGCGCAGCGACGTGGGGCGCCGGGACTTCCTGTCCGGCTCCTCCGTCGCCGCCTCCGCGCTGGTCGAGCCCAGCCGGGACTGGCTGATCTCGGCGCCGGACGCCCAGGTGGCCCGGCAGGCGGGCCCGCGGGTGGGGCAGGCCGACGTGGCGGCCGTGCGGTCCATGACGCAGGCGCTGACCGACCTGGACCACCAGTTCGGCAGCGGGCATGTGCGCCCGGTCGTCGTGCACTACCTCAACAGCGTCGTCTCCGGGCTGCTCGCCGGCTCGTACCGGGAGACGGTCGGGCGGGAGCTGTTCGCGGCGGTCGCCCGGTTGACCGAGCTCGCCGGGTACATGGCCGTCGACACCGGGCAACCGGGGCTGGCCCAGCGGTACTACATCCAGTCGCTGCGGCTCGCGCAGGCCGCCGGGGACCGCGGGTACGGCGGTTACGTCCTCGCCGCGTCCATGAGCCACCTCGCCGCCCAGCTCGGAAACCCGCGGGAGATCGCCCAGTTGGCGCGGGCGGCGCAGGAGGGGGCGCGCGGCCATGTGACCCCGCGCGTGGAGGCGATGTTCCACGCGGCCGAGGCGCGCGGGCACGCCCTGCTCGGCGACACGCGCGCGGCGCAGGCGTCCATCGGGCGCGCGGTGACCGCGATGGAGCGGGCGGACGGTTCTTCCGACGCCGACCCGGTGTGGATCCGCCACTTCGACGAGGCGTATCTGGCCGACGAACTGGCGCACTGCCACCGCGATCTCGGTCAGAGCGAGCAGGCGGCCCGGTACGCCGAGCAGTCACTGGCCGGGCACCCGGAGTCCCGGGCCCGGCGGCGCGCCATCGGCTATGTGCTGCTCGCCACGGCCCAGGTGCAGCAGCGGGAGGTCGAACAGGCCTGCAGCACCGGCCTGAAGGCGGTGGAACTGCTGGAGACGCTCCGCTCCAACCGGGGCGCCGAGTACCTGGAAGATCTCCAGCAGCGCCTGGAACCCTTCCGGGAGGAGGCGGTGGTACGGGAGTTCGGGGCGCGCCTCGAACTCCAGCAGGCCGCGTGAACACCGGCCCCGCGGCTGCGTGAACGCACGGCCAACGGCACCCGGACGGGCGAGGTGCCGCGAACGGCGCACCGCGGGGCGGTCCTGTTACCGCCGTCACAGGTAAGAAGATCGCGCCCTGAGCTGCATGGCACCCGGCTCGGGGGACCCGGTAGCGTGAGCCCGATTCACAAGGTCCCCCATTAGTAGGAGTCCCGGTGACGCAGAGTGGACGGGGCGAGGAGCCCTCGGCGCGGCCCGCGCACGAAGGCATCGTGCTGCCCTCCGACGGAGGCGAGCCCTTGCTGCCGGGCATGGCGGGCGCGCCCGCCCCCGCCCCCGCCGCCCCGACGGGCGGGCAGGCCTGGGGTGGCTCCTGGGGGCCCGAGCAGCAGCCGCCCCAGCCGGGCCAGGGCTGGCCCCCCGCGCCGGCCCAGCAGTGGCACACCCCGGACGCCCCCGGGCAGCCGCCCGCCGCGGACCCCGGCCCGCTGCCCCCGGAGGGCGCCCCGGCGCCGTCGTACGGCCCGTCGTCGTACGACCACCCCGGCGCGCAGGGCGGTGGCTACGGCGCCGGTCAGCAGCCCGGGTACGGCGCGGCACCCGATCCGTACCAGCAGCAGCCGCAGCACCAGATGCACCAGCAGTCCCTGCCGCAGCCCTACCAGCAGCCGTCGGCCGGTGCCCCGCCGCTGCCGGACGCCTACCCGGCCGCCGGTGCCCCGCTGCCCGCCGCGGACGAGGGCGCGACGCAGTACATACCGCCGGTGCAGGCGGCGGCCGCCGAGGGCGCCACGCAGTATCTGCCCCCGGTGCCGGCCGCACCCGCCGACGAGGGCGCGACCCAGTACATACCGCCGGTCGCGGCCGGCGCGCTGCCGCCCGAGGCGGGCGGCGAGGAGACGCGCTACCTCGGCCGCGTCCAGCAGCAGGCGCCTGCGCCTGCGTCGCCCGACGCGGAGGCCACCCAGTACATCCCGCCGTACGCCGCGCAGACGCAGGCGCAGAACCAGTCACAGGGCGTGGACCGGCAGCCGTCGGACGGTTTCGACCACCTCTTCCGCGGCGGCCCGGCGGGCGATGACGGCCCGGCCGGGGCCACCCAGCAGATGCCGCGCGTCCAGCAGCCGGGCGGCTACCCCGGCGGCCCGGCGCCGTACGGCGCTCAGCAGCCCTCGTACGGCGCGCAGCAGCCGTCGTACGCCCCCGCGCACGACGACGACCGGCCGCGCGGCCGGTCGCGGGTGCCGCTGATCGCCGCGATCGGCGTCGGCATCGTCGTCATCGGTGTGGGCGCCGGCGCTCTGCTGAGCGGCGGGGGCGGCACGGACCAGGGCGCCGACGGCAAGACGGTCGCGGCCACCTCCGCGGCCCCCGGCCAGGGTTCCTCGGGGGCCGCCGATCCGGCCCGGCAGCAGGCGGTCGCGCTGGACAAGCTGCTCGCCGACAGCGGCAGCAGCCGCGCCACGGTGATCAAGTCGGTGGCCGACGTCAAGAACTGCGACAACCTCGACACGGCCGGTTCCGATCTGCGCGACGCCGCCAAGCAGCGGGGCGACCTGGTCACCCGGCTCGGCCAGCTGTCCGTGGACAAGCTGCCGAACAACGGCGAGCTCACCGCCGCGCTGACCCAGGCCTGGCAGGCGTCCGCCGCGGCCGACAACCACTACGCGGCCTGGGCCGACCAGGCCAAGGACCGCAAGGTCTGCCGCAAGGGCCACGCCCGTGTCACGGGCGAGACCCAGGCCGGCAACCGGGCGAGCGGCACCGCCAGCGCGCAGAAGGTGAAGGCGGCGGCGCTGTGGAACGCGATCGCGCAGAAGTACGGCCTGACCCAGCGCCGGCCCACCCAGCTGTGAGGCAGGCCTGAGGGGCGCGCCGGCGGGCGTCACTGCACGTCGGCGGCCTCCAGCGTCCGCGTCATGTCGGTGGTGCCGTCGAATCCGCCGACGCCCTTGCGGGCGGCCACCAGCTTGCCGTCCTGGACCACCTGCAGGGTGACGTCGGCGTTGACCATCCGCGGGAAGCCGACCGCGGCGAGCTCGCTGGAGTAGGTCCAGTGCAGGGTCGGGGTGAGACCGCCGGTGGGGACCTGCAGGCCGTCGTCGAGGGTGCGCCGGACGGAGTCGGCGGTGACCTCGCCGTCGCCGATCTTGTCGAGCACGGCCTTCAGCACGGTGTAGGCGATCCAGGTGGTCTGCACTCCGGCGTCCGCGGGGTCGATGCGGGTGTCGCCGAAGGCCTCCTCGTTGATCACCTTCTTCATCGGGTCCCAGCGCGAGTCCGAGGCCGGCGGGTACCAGCCGGTGATGTACGCCCCCTCGTACGGCCCGGACGCGCCGCCGGTGGCGTTGATCACGGTCTGGTCGACGCTGCCGAGCACGGTCGCGAGCCGTACCGGGGGGAAGCCCCCGCGGTCCCGCCGGAAGGAGTCCATGAAGGTGTCGGTGCGGTCCCCGAGCGCCGGGACCACGCAGCCCTTCCTCACGGGGTCGCTGCTGGCGTACTGCAGCGCCCGGTCGGCCTGGTCGCCGTACTCGGTGGCGTCCTCCGCGGCGAGCTGGTCGCCCGCCTTCGCGTGCCCGCCCGCCTTCAGCCCGGAGTCGAGCAGCACCGGCAGCTCGTCCCCGGCGATGCTGTCGGGGCGGACCAGGGAGACATTGCCGCAGGAGGCCCCGAGGGCCCTGCCGAGACCGGCGAGCAGGGCGGGCTGTCCGCCGTTGACCGGGTAGGACATCTGGCCGGTGAACTCGTCGTTGGTGACGCCGTAGCCGCCTATGTAGGGGATGCCGGCGCCTTCCAGCGGGGCGGAGTAGGAGTCCGTGAACTGGCTGTAGGAGCCGACGACCGCGACCACGTTCTCGTCGGCCGCGTACCGGGCGCACTTGGCGGCGCCCACGCTGTCGTTGTGGTCGTTGCAGGTCAGGACCTTCAGCTTGCGGCCGTTGATGCCGCCGTTGGCGTTGATCCACTTGGCGTAGGCGAGGGCCATCGCGGGCATGCCGGGCTTGTTGGTGCCACTGGTGTCCTGCGGCGCCCAGGTCATCACCTTGATCGGGTCATCCCCGGAGCCCCCCGTGGCACCGGGGATGACCCCGCATCCGGCGGTGAGCGACGCGCAGAGGGCCACGGCGCCCGCGGTCAGGGCGGAGGCTCTGCCGGGGCGGAGGGTCGAATGGAGGAATGTACTAATAGCGCGTCGCCTGCCGGTCATGTGCACGCACGATTCCCTCACACGACTAACCGTCGAGTGACCCCGAGTCAACGAAGAGTGACATCGAGGTGAATTAGAGGGGCCGGTGAGGCTGGTGTGACGAGGAACGTACGATCGATGACCGTGCAAGGTTCGGAGAACTCTTCCCGTCGTGGCCGTCGCTCCTCCACCATGGGCGGCATGCCCCTAAGCGACATGCCGTGGTGGCGCTGGCGCAGCAATGTGCGCTCGGCGCTGCACATGCTCTCCGACCCGGTGTTCCAGCGGGACGTCTGGCTGGCCGGCGTGGACGGGTACGGCGACGTCACGGACGCCGTCTACCGGCTGGTGGAGGACACCTGGCTGGACAACTGGTCCGCGGAGAAATACGTCGGCACGATATTCCGGGACTCGCAGGAAGCGGCGCTCGTGGACACCGCCGTGCTGCGGGTGCTGCGGATCATGCACCAGGTCGGCCCGGACGCGCCGGTCGCCGCGTATCTCGACCACGAGGGGTGGCCGGAGGCGGTGCGGGCGGCGCGGGACGCGCACGTACGCCTCGCGGTGAGCGACGGCGACGATCCCGACACGCCCCCGCGGACCCTGGAAGTGCTGCGCATCATGACGAGGACCGCGTAGCCCGTCCGCCCTGCGGGACGATCACCCACGGCGGGCGGTCGTCGTGAGAACCTGTAGTGCATGAACGAGCAGCCCGCGCCCTCCGCCGCACCGGCCGACCAGTACGTCCTCACGCTCTCCTGCCCGGACAAGCAGGGGATCGTGCACGCCGTGTCGAGCTACCTCTTCATGACCGGCTGCAACATCGAGGACAGCCAGCAGTTCGGCGACCACGACACGGGTCTGTTCTTCATGCGTGTCCACTTCTCGGCCGAGGCGCCGGTGACGGTGGACAAGCTGCGGGCGAGCTTCGCGGCGATCGGTGACTCCTTCCACATGGACTGGCAGATCAACCGGGCCGACGAGAAGATGCGGATCCTGCTCATGGTCAGCAAGTTCGGGCACTGCCTGAACGACCTGCTGTTCCGGGCCCGGATCGGTGCGCTGCCGGTGGAGATCGTGGGCGTGGTTTCGAACCACACCGAGTTCGAGGAGCTGGTGGGCTCCTACAACATTCCCTTCCACCACATCCAGGTCACCAAGGACACGAAGTCGCAGGCCGAGGCGAAGCTGCTGGACATCGTGCGCGAGCAGGACGTCGAGCTGGTCGTCCTCGCCCGCTATATGCAGGTCCTCTCGGACGACCTGTGCAAGCAGCTCAGCGGCCGGATCATCAACATCCACCACTCCTTCCTGCCGAGCTTCAAGGGCGCGAAGCCGTATCACCAGGCGCACGCCAGGGGGGTCAAGCTCATCGGGGCGACCGCGCACTATGTGACCGCCGACCTTGACGAGGGGCCGATCATCGAGCAGGAGGTCGAGCGGGTGGGGCATGACGTGACCCCGGATCAGCTGGTCGCGATCGGCCGGGACGTGGAGTGCCAGGCGCTGGCGCGGGCGGTGAAGTGGCATGCGGAGCGGAGGATTCTGCTCAACGGGCGCCGTACGGTGGTGTTCGCCTAGCAGTCCGGGGGGGGGTTCGGCCGCCCGCGAGACCGCGACCCGCCCCTACAGCCGGCTCAGCCCCGCCGTCGCGAACAGCACATCCCTGATTGCCTCCCGGTCGCCGACCTGCCCCACCGCGGCCTCCTCCGGCGACACCCGGCCGGCGGCCAGGCGGCAGAACTCCACGCCGTCCAGCGCCACATGGGCCACCTCCAGGTCCGCGGAGGCCAGCGCCGCCGGTGAGTCCAGCGGGATCAGCCACTCGCCGCCCGCCGCGCCCTCGATCTCCAGCCGCAGGCTGCGGCCGGGCTCACCGGCGAGGCCGAGGTGGCGGCCGCGGGCCGGGGACGCCAGCCCGGTCTGCCGGCGCCGGGCCAGCGCGGCGGGCAGCATCCGGACCGCGAGGTCGATCACCTTGTTCAGGTGGCGCGGCGCGGGCGGCTGGTACGGGTAGTCCACCGCCTCCGCGATGTCCTCGGCGTGCACCCAGCACTCGAAGGCCCGGTCCAGCATCGCGTCGTGCAGCGGCAGCTCGAAGTCGCCGTACGACACCGCCAGTCCGCCCGCGTTCCCACCGGTGAAGGACACCGTCCGCACCAGGCCGTGGCTCTGCTCCCGCCAGGGCCCCCGCACCGAGCGGGTCGGCGGGAAGTGGGAGGTCCGCCAGAACGCCTCGGTGCGCTCGGCCGGGCCCACCGCGTCCTGCGCGGCCGCGCCGACGACGTCGGCCAGCGGGTCCGCCAGGCCGAGCGCGAGCGCGACGAGCCCGTCCACGGACAGCAGGTGCGCGATCACCCCCGCCACGGTCGTACGGCGGCTCTTCGCCGAGTCGGCCTCGAACCACCGCAGCCGCACCGGCGCATGCCACTCCGCGTCCCCGAAGTCCTGCAGCAGGGCGTCCAGGCGCGCGGTCTCGGCGTCGTAGGGCGCGGCCCACCCGGGGACCGGGATGCGTGGCGGCCGGCGTTCCAGGCAGCTCTGCAGGACGCGGGTGCGCAGTCCGGGGTCCAGGTCGAGGCTCTCCGGCTGGTGCAGCAGGCCGACCGCCTCGCGCAGCCGGCGGGCCTCGTCGGCGCAGCCTCCGCAGAAGCCCAGGTGGTCCTCGACGGCGGCCGTCTCCGCCGCCGAGCAGGCGGCCAGCGCCCAGGCGCCGAGAAGCGACTTCAGGACGTCGTGCGGCAGGTCGAGCGGCACGGGCGCGAGGTCTCCCGGATCGATGAGGTCGGGCAGCGGGCGCTCGCCGTCCTCGACGGAGGCGCGGGGCGTCGGTATGCGGGTCGGCCGGTCCGCCTCGGGCGCACCGGTGTCACGGGGGTCCTGCCCCGAGCCGCCGCCCGCGCCCTGACAGGTGTGGCCGTTCTCACCCCGGCCGCCGTCCCGCTCGTACGACTGCCCCTCGCGCTGTCCTTCGCGCCGCTCCTCGTCTCCCGGGCCCTCGTGCTCGTCGTGTGCCCCGAACCCTTCCGCTCCGTTCACACCGCACCCCCGTGTTCCGGTGGTGTCCCGGCGTCATGGGCGGTGGACAGCAGCTGCAGGCCGAGGCGGAGCCGGCGGCGGGCCTCGTCCTCGGTGACGCCGAGGTCGACGGCGGTCTGGCGGTAGTCGCGGCGCTGGAAGTAGGCCAGGTCGAGGGCGGCGCGCAGCGGGGCGGGCATGGAGTGGACGATGTAGTCGGCGCGGGCGGCGACCGAGGCACGGCGCACCCTGCGCTCCAGTTCCGCCAGGGAGCCGCCGCCGTCCCGCGGCAGTGCGGCGGCCTCGCTGTCGCGCAGCCGCTGCACGGCGAGCCGGTGGGTGACTCCGGCGACCCAGGTGCGCAACGGGCCCTTCTTGGGGTCGTAGGTCTCGGGGTGCTGCCAGAGGTGGGCGAAGACCTCGCGGGTGAGGGTGTCGGCGGCCTTCTCGTCGCCGAGGACGCGGTGGGCGAGGCCGTGCACCAGCGAGGCGAAGCGGTCGTACAGCTCGCCCAGGGCGGCCGCCTCACCGCGGGCGAGCCGCTGCTGCATCTTGCGGTCCCAGCGGGGCGGTACGTCCTTCATGGCCATGCGGTCCCCTCCCCTCGCCCGTGTCCGGCCCGTCCAGCCTGTCTGCACCGTCGTCTCGAATGTAGTCGGCACGCCTGACGGCGCACGCCCCTTTGTGTCAATGCGCGCCCCTGGAAGGGCTGCAGGTGATAGTGCCCTCTTCACACAAACTTCACACAAGTCGCGCGCATCTCTGATCGAACAGGATCGATAGTGACTGAAACAAGCCCCTTGTCGATCACGTCTGGTTTGTGGCCCGACGTTTCAGGGAACGGCCGCTGGGCAGCCGCGCGGAAGCAAGCGTAGGAACTGCTTCCGTTTCCGGGCGGTTCCGGGAGTTCCGGCGAGCGGAGGGGCAGGGGCGTGGCATTCAAGGTGACCAGCGTCGAACAGGGTGAGTGGGCCGTGCTCCGGGTGTCCGGGGAACTGGACCTGATCACCTCACCGGTTCTGCGCCAACGTGTGCACGACGTCGTCGCAGAGGGTCACCACAGTCTTGTCGTGGACCTCTCGGACGTCTTCTTCTGCGACTCCAGCGGGGTCGGTGTCCTCGTCGCCGCCCGCAGGCTGATCCGCTCCTGCCAGGGCAGGCTCCGGCTCATCCTGCCCGACCGGGGCGCCGACGACGGCTCGCACGTCAACCGGGTCCTCGGCGCGCTCGGCGTGCGCCGGCTCTTCGACGTCCGGCCCGACATCGAGTCCGCGACGACGGACGAGGCGGGCCCGCTCTCGGCCTGACGCGCCGCCCGCGCGGCCCGGCTCCGTCGCGACACGGCCACACTGTTGTCGCAGAATTCCCCCGGTCTTGGCACAGGCGGTGGATTTCCGCCATCCGGCGGCCACCCACGTCATACGCTCGCTGCCAGGTCACCCACGCACCCGTGGGACGACCGGACGACGCACACGTAAGGCGGACGGAAAGACATGGTCAGCACCGAGTACGAGCGCAGGATCGCAGCCCGGTTCGCCACCTTCGACCAGGACGGCAACGGCTGGATCGACCGCGAGGACTTCAGCGCGGCGGCCAAGGCGCTCCTCGCCGAGTTCGACGTGACCGCACGCTCCGACAAGGGCCAGGCGCTGTACGCCGGCGCGGAGGCGTTCTGGCAGGGCATGGCCGGGATCGCCGACCGGGACGGCGACCAGCGCATCACCCGTGAGGAGTTCGTCACCGGCGCGGTCAAGCGCCTGCGCGACAACCCCGAACGCTTCGCCGAGATCGCCCGCCCCTTCCTGCACGCGGCGCTCGCGGTGGCCGACACGGACGCCGACGGCCGCCTCACGGTCGCCGACACCGCCCGCGTCCTGCGCGTCCTCCATGTCCCGGCCGACCTCGCCGACACCGTCGCCCGCGCCCTCGACACCGACTCCGACGGCACCATCACCGAACCGGACGTCGTCCCGGCGTTCGCCCAGTACTTCACGGTCGCGGAGTAACGCGCGTACCGGGCGGTGCCCGGCCATTACCGTCACAGTCATGATCAGTCAGATAGTGACGCTGGTCGGCGTCCTCGTGGGAGCCCTGACCTCGTATCTGTCCGTCACCCTGGCGGAACGCGCCAAGCACCGGCGCACCATGGCAACGCGCTGGGACCAGCGAAAGCTTGACACGTACATCGAGTACGCCGTGTGTGTGAAGGAGGTGGCCGACGTCGCGAAACGCTCCTGGCTGGCGGAGGAGGGCTCAGAACTCCACAGGGAGTTCATGGCCACGATGGAAGAAGGCGAGCGCAGACGCTCGGCCCTCTTCGAATCGCTGGTGCTGCTGGCGGATCCGAAAGCTGTCGAGGCGGCCCATGACGTCAACGTGGCCCTGTGGGAGATCCTGGCAAAGGCGCGCGCGCATGAACCGTCGGCGACAGTGCGCCGGCTCTCCGACCTCCTGAACAGGTACCACGAGCGGGCCCGAGAGGACCTGGGCATCGGCAAGGACGCCTGGCAGACGGTCGGCTGAGGCTGCTCGGGGTGTCACGGCCGACCGGCGAACCGCTCCCGGAGCCTGTACTTCAGCACCTTCCGCAGCGTGTCGTTCCGGGGCAGCGCCTCCACCACCTCCAGCCGCTCCGGCAGCTTGTGCACGGACAGGCCCGAGGCGCGCAGGTACGAGACGAGTTCCGGCAAGGTCAACTCGGCGGCGCCCGGAGGCTGTTCGACGACCGCGCAGACCAGTTCCCCCCGTTCCGCGTCCGGCAGGCCGATCACCGCCGCGTCCGCGACCGACGGGTGCGCGGCGAGGAGGTCCTCGATCTCCTTGGCCGAGATGTTCTCGCCCTTGCGGATGATCACGTCCTTCAGCCGGCCGGTGAGGACGAGATGGCCGGAGCCGGTGACATGGCCCAGGTCTCCGGTGCGCAGGAAGCCGTCGGGGTCGAAGGCGGCGGCGGTCTGGACGGGGTCCAGATAGCCCTGGCAGACGGCCTCGCCGCGCAGCCGTATCTCGCCGTCGACGATGCGGATCTCCATGCCGGCCGGCGGGCGGCCCTCGGTCGTCGCCAGGTTCTCCGGGGTGTCCCGGGGGTCGCCCATGGTGATCATCGGGACCTCGGTCATGCCGTAGCCATGGGCGAGCTGGACGCCCAGTTCGCGGACCACGCAGTGGTGGACCTCGGGGGGTTTCGGCGCGCCGCCGCCCGCCAGCAGGCGCAGGGTCGGGATCAGCCTGTCACCCGGCTGTTTGCGCTGTTCGGCCAGGAACATCGAGTAGAAGGCCGTGGAGCCGCCGGCCACCGTCACCCCGTGCCGCCGGTACTCCGCCAGCGCGTCCGGCAGCGCGAAGTGCTCGAACAGCACGGCCGGGAAGCCGTAGAGGAGCAGCATCACCAGGTAGTCGGGGCCGCCTATGTGGGCGTACGGGAAGGCGATCGAGCCGACGTCGTCCGGGGTCAGGCGCAGGGCGTGGGCGAGGCAGGAGCCGCCGGCGAGCAGGGAGCGGTCGGTGTGCAGCACGCCCTTGGGGTCGGAGGTGGTGCCGGAGGTCCAGTAGATCCAGCGGACCGAGGTGCCCTCGGCGGGCGGGGCGGGGAGCGCGGACGGATCGCCGTCGGGGAGGGTGTCGTACGCCTCGAAGATGCCCTTCGCACCGAGGCGGCGGGCCATCTCCAGGTGGTCGTGACCCCGCCACACCCCCGGGACCGCGAAGAACTCCGCCTTCGACTCGCGCAGGGCGAAGCCGACCTCCCGGTCCCGGTAGAAGGGGATCACCGGGGACTGTACGGCGCCCAGGCGGGCCAGCGCGAAGGACAGCACGACGGTCTCGATGCGGGTGGGCAGCTGCCAGGCCACCACCGTGCCGGGCCGTACGCCCATGCCGTACAGGCCCGCCGCCACCCGCTCGGCACGCGCTCGCAGTGCGCCGAAGGTGAGCGTGCGGTCCTGCTGAAGGAGGACCGGGCGGTCGGGGGTGAGGGCCGCGCGGCGGACGACCAGGTCCCACAGCGTGCGGGCGGAACTCAGGGAGTGCGGGGTGTCGTTCACGTGTGCCCCCTCCTTGGCTGACGGCTCGTCAGGTAGCATGTTATCTGACGGACCATCAGATAAGTACCGTCCGGCGGAGGAGGGGACCCATGACCGAACTGCCCCGCATCATCAGCGTCGACGACCATGTGATCGAGCCCGCCCATCTCTTCGAGACCTGGCTGCCGGCCAGGTACCGGGACCGTGGGCCCAAGCCGCTGACCGCCGGGATCGGGGAACTGGCCTACGTCGGCGGCAAGTACCAGATCACCATGGACCCGGCCGGCCAGCCGACCGACTGGTGGATCTACGAGGACCTGAAGTTCCCGTACAAGCGCAACATCGCCGCCGTCGGCTTCGACCGGGACGAGATGACCCTGGAGGGGATCACCCGGGAGCAGATGCGGCGCGGGTGCTGGGACCCCAAGGCACGCCTTGCGGACATGGACCTCAACCATGTCGAGGCCAGCCTCTGCTTCCCGACCTTCCCCCGCTTCTGCGGGCAGACCTTCGCCGAGGCGCACGACAAGGAGGTCGCCCTCGCCTGCGTGCGCGCCTACAACGACTGGATGGTGGAGGAGTGGTGCGGCGACAGCGGGGGCCGCCTCATCCCGCTGTGCCTGATCCCGCTGTGGGACGTCGAACTGGCCGTCGCCGAGATCCGGCGCAACGCCGGGCGCGGGGTGCGGGCGGTGACCTTCTCCGAGATCCCCACCCACCTCGGGCTGCCGTCCATCCACTCCGGCTACTGGGACCCGTTCTTCGCCGTCTGCCAGGAGACGGGGACGGTCGTCAACATGCACATCGGCAGCAGCTCCCAGATGCCCGCCGCATCGCCCGACGCCCCGCCCGCCGTCCAGGCCTCGCTCAGCTTCAACAACGCGATGGCCTCGATGATGGACTACCTCTTCAGCGGGGTCCTGGTGAGGTTTCCCCGGCTCAGACTCGCCTACTCCGAAGGGCAGATGGGCTGGATCCCGTACGCCCTGGAGCGCGCCGACGACGTCTGGGAGGAGCACCGCGCCTGGGGCGGGGTCCGCGACCTGATCCCCGAGCCGCCGTCGACGTACTACTACCGGCAGATCTTCTGCTGCTTCTTCCGCGACAGGCACGGCGTCGCCTCGCTGGACGTGGTGGGGCGGGACAACGCCACCTTCGAGACCGACTACCCCCACGTCGACTCGACCTTCCCGCACACCAAGGAGGTCGCCCTCGACCATGTGAAGGGCCTCGACGAGGAGACGGTCCACAAGCTGATGCGGGGCAACGCCATCCGCATGCTCGGCCTGGACCTGGACCGCTAGTGGATCTGTCGTACACGCCCGAGGAGGAGGAGTTCCGGGCCCGGCTGAGGGAGTGGCTCGCCAAGGTGCTCCCCACCCTCCCGGCCAAGCCGCCCGTCGACGACTGGCCCGCGCGCAGGGCGTACGACCTGGGCTGGCAGCGGATGCTGTACGACGCCGGGTACGCCGACGTCCACTGGGACGCCTCGCCGACGACCCGGCTGATCTTCCTGGAGGAGACGGAGAAGGCGGGCGCGCCCTATGTGGGGGCGGGTTTCGTCGGGCTGCTGCACGCCGGCCCGACGATCGCCGCCGAGGGCACGCCCGAGCAGCGGGCGCGCTGGCTGCCGCCGATCCTGCGCGGCGAGGAGGTGTGGTGCCAGGGCTTCAGCGAACCGGACGCGGGATCGGACCTGGCGTCGCTGCGCACGCGCGCGTGGCGTGACGGCGACGACTACGTGGTCACCGGGTCCAAGATCTGGACCTCCCACGCCGAGGTCGCCGACTGGTGCGAACTGCTGGTCCGCACCGACCCGGCCGCCCCCAGGCACCGGGGCATCACCTGGCTCGCGATGCCCATGGACGCCGACGGCATCACCGTACGGCCACTGCGCACGCTCGCCGGGTCGGCCGAGTTCGCCGAGGTGTTCCTGGACGAGGTGCGGGTGCCGGTGGCGAACCGGGTCGGCGCGGAGAACGACGGCTGGCGCGTGACCATGGTGACCCTGTCCTTCGAGCGCGGCACGGCGTTCGTCGGCGAGGTGGTGGCCTGCCGCCGTGTCCTGGCCGAACTCGCGGGTGAGGCACGGGAGAACGGCCGCTGGGACGATCCCGTGCTGCGGCGCCGGCTCGGCCGCCTGGAGGCGGAGTTCCGGGCGCTGTGGCGGCTGACCCAGTGGAACGTGAGCGAGGCGGAGGCGAACGGCGGAGTGCCGGGGGTCGGGGGTTCGGTTTTCAAACTCCGCTACTCCCACGCGCGTCAGGAGCTGTACGACACCGCCGCCGAGGTCCTGGGCCCCGACGGCCTCGACCTGAACCGGCCCTGGGTCCTGGACCGACTGTCCTCCCTCTCGTACACCATCGCCGCCGGCACCTCACAGATCCAGCGCAACATCGTGGCCGAGCGGATCCTGGGGCTGCCGAAAGGACGATGAGCGTGCGTTTCCAACTCACCGATGAGCAGCGAGCGTTGAAGGCGGGCGTACGGCAGCTGCTGGACCGGCGGTTCGGGCGGGAGGCGCTGCGGGCGGCCGTCGACGCGCCGGGGCGGCTAGACCGGGAGCTGTGGCGGGCGCTCGGGGACGCGGGGTTCTTCGCCCTGCGGCTGCCCGAGGCGGACGGCGGGGTCGGGCTGGGGCTGCCGGAGACCGTGCTGGCCTTCGAGGAGGCGGGCCGGGCGCTGCTCCCCGGACCGCTCGTGGCGACCCACCTCGCGGCCGGGCGCGTACCGGGCGCGGCCACCGGGGAGACGGTGGTGACGGCGGTGGACGGGGAGCTGGTGGAGTGGCTGGTGGCGGCGGATGTGGTGCGTGGGGAGGTGGCGGGGGCCGTATCGCTGCGTTCCGTCGACCCGCTGACCCCGCTGCACCGTACGCGGACGACCCCACCCCCGGACAGCACCGGCGCCGCGGAAGCCGACGGCACCGGCACCCCCGAACCCGACGGCACCGGCACGCGCACCCCCGACCCCGTCGCCATCCTCCTCACCGCCGCCGAGCAGCTCGGTACCGCCGTGCGGGTGCAGGAGCTGGCCGTGCAACACGCCCGTGCGCGTGAGCAGTTCGGGCGGCCGATCGGGGCCTTCCAGGCCGTGCAGCATCTGTGCGCGGACCTGCTGGTGCGGGCCGAGACCGCGCGCGCCGCCGTGTACGCGGCCGCCGTCACCGGTGACCCGGCCGACATCGCCGCCGCCCGGCTGCTCGCCGACGAGGCCGCCGTACGCGGGGCCCGGGACTGCCTTCAGGTGCACGGCGGCATGGGGTTCACCTGGGAGGCGGATGTGCATCTGCATCTGAAGCGGGCCTGGGTGCGGTCCCGGCGGGGCGGCGGGAGCACGGAGAGTGAGGAACTGCTCGCGGCGCGGCTGGTGGCCTGAAGCGGCGACCGCGCCCTGGACGGCACCGGCGGGAAACCCTTGGCCCAGGATGTCGCGGATTGTGGCACGCCGGTATCACGGAGCGTCGAGACCGGGTTGTGTCCTTCGGTGGGCTCGTCACGGCCCGGAGTCGGCGGTCCCCTCCGGTACCTTTTGTGGGATGCGAGTGGCTGCGAGCACGAGCCGGGCCGGCGGTGCCCCTGGGGCGGCACCGGGTCGCGCGGTGCGCGCCGCTGCTCGCGGGGCGGTGAAGGCGTCGGCCGACGTCTGTTCGACTCCCCCGCACGAGCGTCGCACAGTATGCCGCACGCGTACTCCTTCGCGCTGGAATATGCCCGAAGCGCTTGTTGGGGTGACTGTACGTCAACCATGCTGTCTCCAAAGGGAATCACGTTCCGTGACCCTTGCTCTGGCCGTTGTTCTGGCCATGCAGAAAATGGCTACGATCGTGGCCCTCGTGATCGTCGTCGCGGCTGCAGCGGCCGTGGCGGCCGGGTGGCGTGGGGTCATGTGTCCGCCGGTTCGGATGGTGTGAGCGGTGCAGGTGCTTCAAGTGCAGCTGGAGATCCGGCCCGATCCCACGGAGGTGGGTCGGGCGAGGAGGTGGGCCCGCTCGCGGCTCGCCGGACTCGGGATAGCGGCCGACGAGCCGCTGGCCGAGACCCTGATCCTGCTCGTCTCCGAGCTGGTGACCAACGCCGTGGTGCACACCGGTCACGCGGCCGTGCTCCGGCTCTCCCTGCCGGGCGCGGCGGCCGAGCTGCCGGGTACGGCGGCCGAGTCGGCCGAGCGACCGGATACGGCGGCCCAGTCGGCCGGAAGCGCCGAGCCTGCCGGGGCCGCCGGGGCGCCGACCACACCCCTGGTCGCCACCGTGCGCGTCGAGGTGGCCGACAGCAGCTCCCGCGCCCCCGTGCCGCGTTGCGCCGGCGGTGACGCCACCGGCGGCCGCGGCTTGGCCCTGGTGGACTGCCTGGCCGATCGCTGGGGCTGGAGCCCGGAAGGCGCCGGCAAGAGCATCTGGTGCGAGCTGGACCGCTGTTCACAGCCCGGTGAGAGCGCAGCGATGGCGTACGGGGGCGGACTGTCCGCGTACGAGGGTCTCGCCTTCGAGGCGGTGTAGCACCCGGCGCGGCGGTGCGCCGGGGGTGCATCCGTGCGCGGGGTGCCGCGAACGGGGCGTACGTAACAAATCCCCGTATCGGCGTTGACGACCCGTGACTGCCTGATCACGCTTGTGGGCGACGATTCGCCGCGAGGGGACGGCGAGGGCCTGGGTGACGCGGCCCTCGCCGAGTGTGGGTCGCACCCGGTGGGCGGCGCGTGCGCGCGACGGTGGGGGGAGGCGCGCCGCCGGCCGGTCAACGCCGTCGCCCGGGGACTCTCAAAGGACGGCCACGGGCGCCACCGGCGTTCCCGTCGCGCCGGTGAACGGCTCGGGCATCGCCGACAGCAGGAACGCGTAACGCCCCTCTTCTCCACAGGCTGTGGACAACTTTTCGAGATTCCAGTTCTGCCCCTGGAGCATCCCCATCTCCACCAGGTCCAGGGCGTGCACGGGCAGCCACAGATTCTCCGACTCGGGCGGAAATATCTCAAAAGTGAGCGTGTCGTTCGCGACCGCCGCCACATCGCGCGCGTGGAACCACTCCGGGGTGCGCAGGGACAGTCCCGGCGACGGATAGCCGTACCCGTGCCTGTCCCCGGCCAGGTACACCTGCGCCTGCCCGGTGCGGACCAGCACGATGTCGCCGGCCCGGACCCGGACCCCGCCGAACTCCTCGGCCCGCGCCAGATCCTCCGGCGTCACCGCGTGGCCCCCCGGCAGCCGGTCCACGCCACGCGCGCGTGCCACGTCCAGCAGCACCCCGCGCGAGACGATGTGCCGCGCCTTGTCGATGCCGCTGAACTCCGCACCGCCGTGCGCGGTGACCGTGTGCGCCGGGCGGCCGTTGTAGATCCGGCCCGAGTGCGAGACATGCGGGAGGGCGTCCCAGTGGGTGCCGGCCTGCAGGCCCATGGTCACCGCGTCGTCGCTGCACGCCACCGTGCCCGGCCCGAAGAGTTCCTGGTTGATCTGGACCATGACGTGCAGCGGGTTGACCCGCCCGGGAATCACGCCGGTCTGCACACCGTCCTGCTGGAGCGGAAGCGCTAGGGGGACACGGCGCCCGGTGCGGACGCAGGCGGCGGCCTCGCGGACGACCTCGTCGGTGATCAGGTTCAGCGTGCCGATCTCGTCGTCCGCCCCCCAGCGCCCCCAGTTGTTCACGCGCCCCGCGATCTCGTGGAACTCCTCAGGCAGTGCCATCCGGTGCCTCCCCGGGGCTTGTGTCCGCGCATCCGACGCGCCATAGAATCTAACGGACCGTCAGAAACCGCGGGAAGGGGCCGGGCGTGGGGAACTTCTTGGCAGGAAAGGCCGTCGCCGTGACGGGCGCCGGGCGGGGCATCGGCCGGGCGGTCGCGCGGGCGGCCGCCGCGGAGGGGGCGAAGGTCGTCGTCAACGACTACGGCGTCTCCGTCGACGGCGCCTCGCCCACCAGCGAGGTCGCCGAGGCCGTCGTCAAGGAGATCGAGGCGGCGGGCGGGGAGGCGGTCGCGGTCGCCGACGACATCTCCACGATGGCGGGCGGGCAGCGGGTCGTCGACGTGGCGCTGGCCTCGTACGGCCGTCTCGACGGGGTCGTGTGCGTGGCCGGGATCCTGCGTGAACGCATGCTGTTCAACATGACCGAGGAGGAGTGGGACCCCGTGCTCGCGACCCATCTCAAGGGCACGTTCACCGTCTTCCGGGCGGCGTCCGCGGTGATGCGCAGACAGCGCTCCGGCACGCTGATCGGGTTCACCAGCGGCAACCATCAGGGGTCGGTGTCCCAGGCCAACTACAGCGCGGCGAAGGGCGGGATCATCTCGCTCGTCCGCAGCGCGGCGCTCGGTCTGCACAAGTACGGGGTCACCGCCAACGCGGTGGCGCCGGTGGCGCGTACGCGGATGTCGGCGAACGTCCCCATGGAGCTGACGGAGATCGGCGAGCCGGAGGACGTGGCCGCGCTGGTGGTGTACCTGCTGTCCGACGGGGCCGCTGCGCTGGGCATCACCGGGCAGGTGTACACCGTCGCGGGACCGAAGTTGGCGGTGTGGGCCCAGCCGCGCGAACTGCGTTCCGCGTTTGCCTCCGGCGGTTGGACCCCGGAGAAGATAGCGGAGCTTTTGCCGGGTTCGGTGGGGGTGGATCCGATGCCGATGCTGTCCCAGCTTTTGGCGATGGAAGAGGCGGCGCGGGGTTCTTCGCGACCGAACGCCTAATGGCTCGGGGGCGTTGTGATTCGGCGGCTGCGGGTGCGTTGTGGCTTGGCGCGCAGTTCCCCGCGCCCCTTACGGGGCGCCCCCGTCGCCCCCAATTCGAAGGTGGTCCACATATGGATTTCGGGTTCGGTCAAGAGGACGAGGACTTTCGTGCCGAGGCCCGCGCATGGCTGACGGCGAACGCCGACCCAGCCACCGACCGCCGTACCTGGGAACGCACCCTCGGCAAAGCCGGCTGGATAGGGCTCGGCTGGCCCGAGCCGGGATACGGCAACCGCACCGCCACCCTCACCCAGCAGGTCGTCTGGGCCGAGGAGTACGCGCGGTCGGTCGCGCCGCCGCGCTCCGGGCACATCGGGGAGAACCTGCTGGCCCCCACCCTCATCGCGCACGGCACCGACGAGCAGAAGGCCCGCTTCCTGCCGCCCGTCGCAGCCGGTGAGGAGCTGTGGTGCCAGGGGTACAGCGAGCCCGGGGCCGGGTCGGACCTGGCCGGGGTGCGGACGGTGGCGGTCCGGGAAGGGGACCGCTACCGGATCAGCGGGCAGAAGATCTGGACCTCTCTCGCGCACGAGGCCGACTGGTGTTTCGTGCTGGCCCGTACCGATCCGGAGTCCAGGCGGCACCACGGGCTGAGCTTTCTGCTCGTTCCCATGGACCAGCCCGGTCGCATCGAGGTGCGCCCCATCCGGCAGATGACCGGCACCAGCGACTTCAACGAGGTCTTCTTCGACGGGGCGCACGCGCGCGTGGAGCACGTCGTGGGAGGGGAGGGGCGGGGGTGGTCGGTGGCCATGAGCCTGCTCGGGTTCGAGCGCGGGGTGTCCACCCTCGCCCAACAGATCGGGTTCGCCGAGGAGTTGGCCCAGGTCGTACGGGTGGCCGTGGAGACGGGGGCGGCGGCGGATCCGGTCCTGCGGTCGCGGCTCGTGCGGCAGTGGGCCGAGCTGCGGACCATGCGCCGGCACGCCCTGTGCACCCTCGGCGGTTCGGCCGACCCCGGCGCGCCCAGCGTGGCCAAGCTGCTCTGGGCCGGCTGGCACCAGCGGCTCGGCGAGCTGGCGATGCAGGTCAGGGGCGCGGCGGCCACCGTCGGCCCCATGGACTGGTCGCCCTCGGCGCCGTACGAACTCGGCGCGGATCAGCACCTGTTCCTCTTCTCCCGGGCCGACACCATCTACGGCGGCTCGGACCAGGTCCAGCGCACGATCATCGCCGAGCGTGTGCTCGGCCTGCCCAGAGAGCCCAAGGGGGCCGTGTGATGCGTGGAGTGGTGTTCGACGGCAAGCAGGTGCAGGTGGTCGACGATCTCGCGGTGCGGGCGCCGGGGCCCGGCGAGGTGCTGGTGGCGATCGCGGCGGCCGGGCTGTGCCACAGCGATCTGTCCGTGGTGGACGGCACCATTCCGTTCCCGGTGCCGGTGGTGCTGGGGCACGAGGGGGCGGGGGTGGTGGAGGCGGTCGGCGCGGGCGTCACCCATGTCGCGCCTGGCGACCATGTGGCACTGTCCACGCTCGCCAACTGCGGCACGTGCGGGGAGTGCGACCGGGGCCGGCCGACGATGTGCCGACAGGCCATCGGGCGCCCGGGGAAGCCGTTCACGCGGGGCGCGGCCGGCCTGGTTCACCAGTTCGCCGCCAACTCCGCCTTCGCCGAGCGCACGGTCGTCAAGGCCGTGCAGGCGGTGCGGATCCCCAAGGACATCCCCCTGGAGTCGGCCGCGCTGATCGGGTGCGGGGTGCTCACGGGCGTAGGTGCCGTGCTGAACCGGGCGCGGGTGGACCGGGGGGACAGCGTCGTCGTCATCGGGACCGGTGGGATCGGGCTGAACGTGCTGCAGGGGGCGCGGCTCGCGGGGGCGCTGAGGATCGTCGCCGTGGACGCCAACCCGGACAAGGAGGAGAAGGCCCGGCAGTTCGGCGCGACCGACTTCCTGACCTCGACGGACGGGGTGAAGGACATCCTGCCCACCGGTGCCGACCACGCCTTCGAGTGCGTGGGCCGGGTGGAGCTGATCCGGCAGGCGATCGACCTCCTCGACCGGCACGGCCAGGCCGTCCTGCTGGGCGTGCCGCCGGCCGCCGCCGAGGCGTCCTTCCTCGTCTCCTCCCTCTACCTGGACAAGTCCGTCCTGGGCTGCCGCTACGGCTCCTCGCGCCCCCAGCGGGACATCGCCCTGTACGCCGAGCTGTACCGCCAAGGCCGCCTGCTGCTCAACGAGTTGGTGACGGCCGTGTACCCGGTGGAGGACTTCGCCAAGGCCCGCGCGGACGCCGAGGCGGGGCGGGTGGCCCGGGCGGTGCTCACGTTCTGACGCCGGTCCGGAAGGTCCGCCGGTACGCCGTCGGGGTCACCCCGAGCGCCTGCTGGAGGTGCTGGCGCATCGACTGGGCCGTGCCGAAGCCCGCCTCGCGGGCCACCTGGTCGATGGACAGGTCGGTGGTCTCCAGCAGTTGGCGGGCGCGCTCCACGCGCTGCTGGGTGAGCCACTGCCCGGGGCTGATCCCGACCTCCTCGCGGAAGCGGCGGGTGAAGGTGCGGACCGACATGGCCTCCTGCTCGGCCATGTCCCGCAGCTGGATCGGCTCGTGCAGGCGGCCGAGCGCCCAGGCGCGGGCGGCGGTCGTGGTCGACAGCTGCAGGTCGGGGAGCGGGCGTTCGATGTACTGGGCCTGGCCGCCGTCGCGGTGCGGGGGTACGACCGTGCGCCGGGCCACCTCGTTGGCGATCGCCGTACCGAAGTCGCGGCGCACCATGTGCAGGCACAGGTCGATCCCGGCGGCCACCCCGGCCGAGGTGAGCACGTCGCCGTCGTCGATGAACAGCACGTCCGCGTCCACCTTGACCCGCGGGAACATGCGCTGGAAACGCTCGGCGTCGGCCCAGTGCGTGGTCGCCGGGCGGCCGTCGAGGTACCCGGCGGCGGCGAGGACGTAGACGCCGGTGCAGATGGAGGCCAGCCGGGTGCCGGGGCGGATGCCGGCGAGGGCGGCGGCCAGCTCGTCGGTCAGCCGGCCCTCCTCGAAGACCGGACCGAGCTCGTACGACGCCGGGACGATCACCGTGTCGGCGCCGGCCAGCGCCTCCGGGCCGTTCGGGACGTGCACGGCGAAGTCGGCGTCGGTCTCGACCGGGCCGGGGGGCCGTACCGAGCAGGTCACCACCTCGTACAGGTGCCGGCCGTGCTCGTCCCTGGGGCGGCCGAAGATGCGGTGCGGAATGCCCAGCTCGAAGGGGAGCAGGCCGTCGAGGGCGAGGACGGCGATCCGGTGCGGACGGAAGCCCGAGGCTTCCTCGGGTTCCTCACTGACAGCAGCCATGGCCCGATCCTAACGAATACTGTCTTTCGGGCCACTCGTTGTGCGCTCATGAAAAAAGCACCCTGTATGACGTGACTCAGACAAGCCCAGCCGCAGCCCCCGTCCAGGCCGCCCCGCCCGCCCGGCGCCGCCGTGTGCACCGGGCGTGGTTCGTCGCCGCCGTCACCTTCGTCACGATCATCGGCGCGGCCGCCTTCCGCTCCCTGCCCGGCCTGCTCATCGACCCGTTGCACCAGGAGTTCGGCTGGTCGCGCGGCACGATCGGCGCGGCCGTCTCCATCAACCTCGCCCTCTACGGCCTCACCGCGCCCTTCGCCGCCGCGCTGATGGACCGCTTCGGCATCCGCCGGGTGGTCGCCGTCGCGCTGACCGTGATCGCGGCCGGCTCGGGCCTGACCGTGTGGATGACGGCGGCCTGGCAGCTGTGGCTGTGCTGGGGCCTGCTGGTCGGCCTCGGCTCCGGCTCGATGGCCCTCGCGTTCGCGGCGACGGTCACCAACCGCTGGTTCACCGAGCGGCGCGGCCTGGTCAGCGGCATCCTGACCGCGGCGTCCGCCTCCGGGCAGCTGATCTTCCTGCCGGTGCTGTCCTGGCTGACCGAGCACCACGGCTGGCGCCCGGCCGCGGTGACGGTGTCCCTGGCCGCCCTGGCCGTGGTCCCCTTCGTCTGGATCCTGCTGCGCGACCACCCGGCCGACGTCGGCCAGAAGCCGTACGGCGCACGGGAGTTCGTACCCAAGCCCGCACCGGTGGCCGGTGCCGCCCGCCGCACGCTGAAGGTCCTCTCGACCTCCGTCCGCACCGGCACCTTCTGGCTGCTCGCCGGCACCTTCGCGATCTGCGGTGCCTCCACCAACGGACTGATCCAGACCCACTTCGTGCCCGCCGAGCACGACCACGGCATGCCCGTCACGACGGCGGCCTCGCTGCTCGCGGTCATCGGCGTGTTCGACGTGGCCGGCACGATCGCCTCCGGCTGGTTCACCGACCGCTTCGAACCGCGCCGCCTGCTGGCCGTGTACTACGCCCTGCGCGGCATCTCCCTCGTCTTCCTCCCCATGCTGCTGGGCCCCGCGGTCCACCCCCCGATGCTCTTCTTCATCGTCTTCTACGGCCTGGACTGGGTGGCCACCGTCCCGCCGACCCTCGCCCTGTGCCGGGAGCAGTTCGGCGAGGACAGCGCCATCGTCTTCGGCTGGGTGCTCGCCTCCCACCAGGTCGGCGCGGCCGTCGTCGCCTACCTCGGCGGCCTCGCCCGGGACGTCTTCGGCAGCTACGACCTCGTCTGGTACGCCTCCGGCACGCTGTGTGCGGCGGCGGCCCTGATGTCCCTGGTGATCAGGCGGGCGGCGCCGACGGCACCGGTGGCTGTCGCGTCCTGAGGAACCCGACGGGAAGGGAGAAGGCCGCGCGAACCCGGACTCAGTCCCGCCCGCCGCCGTCCCGCACCAACCATCTCTGGAACTCGGTGTGCCGGAACTGGTACGAGTTGCCCGCGACGCGGAGGAGTCCGGCGTGATGAGCCCAGTCCAGGAAACGGGCCAGCCGGAGCGGCAGGCGCCCACGGGCCGCAGCGAGGGCCAGAACGAGCCGATAGCGCACCGTCGCCTGCGAGGCGATGAAGACGGTGGCCAGGGAGACCGCGAACGCGGTCGCGGGATGGGGCAGCAGGAGCACCAGGACGGCACAGGCCACCAGGGCGGCCAGGGTGAGAACGGCGTCCCGGCGCAGCGGGCCGCGCGGCCGGACCACATCCGCGGTGTCGGAGAAGGCGACGCCGTTCGCGACGTAGGTACCCAGAGACGGCCCCACTGCGTAGAGGACGCCGCTCGCCAGAACCATGCCGCCATAGATGCCCAGGGTGAGCAGCCAGAGTTCCGGCGCGGCGACCAGGAGAACGAGGGGCAGGGCCAGGCCCATGACCCCGCCGAAGACCAGTCCGTACCCGAAGTCCCTGCCGGTCGTTCCGAACGCCTCGCTCCAGGCCGTCCTCGTCCACAGCCGCCCCGGGGTCAGTGCCATCGGCCGCGCATCGCCCAGGCACCGGAACGCGAACACAAGAAGCAGGAAGAGCTGGACCCCGGCGGCAGCACCGAGGTGGCTGACGAGCCGCCACCAGATCGTCTCTGGAGCGTTCCAGTTCCTCGTCCACGTCCGTGCCCTGCTGTCGGAAGAGGGCTGCGAAGCGGCCGCGCACCTGCTGCCAGCCATCCGTGACCATCAGCCCGACCAGGGTCGTCGCACCCGAGGAAGCGAGTGCCACTAACTCGGCGTCCATGCGCTCCACCGCCTCCGCTCGCTCACGGGTGAGATCGTCCCCCCGTCGGCGTCCGCCGCGCAAGGCGCTCAGGGCGCGGACCGGCAGCCGTGTCGGAAGCGCCCGCTCCGGTGAACCGCAGGACCTAGGGGTGGCTGATCCGGGCGAACCGCCCGCGATGGAAGAGCAGCGGTTCGCCCGGACCCTCCGCCCCGAGCGCGTCCACCCGGCCCACGACGATCAGGTGGTCGCCCCCGGTGTGCACGGCGTGGACGGTGCAGTCGATCCAGGCGGCGGTGCCGGCCAGGCGCGGGGAGCCGGAGGCGGGCGCCGCGTCGTACGCCACCCCAGCGAACTTGTCCGCGCCGCTCACCGCGAAGGCCCGGCACAGTTCGCCCTGGCCGGCACTGAGCACGTTGACGCAGAAGACGCCCGCGCGGGCGATCCGGGGCCAGGTGGTGGACGTACGGCCCACCATGAAGCAGACCAGGGGCGGTGCGAGGGAGAGGGAGGCGAAGCTCTGGCAGGCGAAACCCGCGGGGCCGGCCTCTCCGTCGGCGGCCGGTGCCGTGATCACGGTCACCCCGCTCGCGAAGCTCCCCAGCACCTGCCGGAACTCACCCGGCTCCACCGGCGCCCGCTCGTCCTCCCGCACGCACCGCAGATCCGGCCGCGGCAACGGCTCCACGGGCCTGCGCCCCAGATACCGGACGGCGGCGGCCGCCGCCCCTGCGTGTCCCATCACGCCTCCATTGAAACTGACGGATCGTCAGATTGGAAGCCTCACCGCCCCCGGAACTCCGGCCCCCGGCGTTCCGTGAACGCCCGCAGTCCCTCCTGGGCGTCCTCGGTCGCCATGTTGAGCTCCTGGGCCCAGGCCTCCGCGGCGAAGGCGGTGGCCCGGTCCGACTCCAGGGAGGTGTTCACCAGGTGCTTGGTCAGGGCCAGGGCGCGGGTGGGGCCGGACGCCAGGCGGGTCGCCCACTCGCGGGCCGTCTTCTCCAGCTCCCCGTCCGGTACGACCCGGTTGACCAGGCCCAGCCGCAGCGCGTCAGCCGCCGGCGCCGCGTCGCCGAAGAACATCAGCTCCTTCGCCCGGTGGGGGCCCAGCAGGCGGGGGAGCAGGTACGCGCCGCCGGCGTCCGGTACCAGGCCCCGCCGTACGAACACCTCGATGAAGCGGGCCGACTCGGCGGCCAGGACCAGGTCGCAGGCGAACGCCAGATGCGCGCCGAGGCCCGCCGCCGTGCCGTTCACGGCGGCGATCACCGGCTTCTCGCAGTCCAGGACGGCCGCGATCAGGCGTTGGGCGCCCCGGCGCAGCATCCGGGCCACGTCGCCGGGCAGCCGGTCGCCGCCGGTGCCGCCTCTCAGGTCCGCACCCGCGCAGAACCCGCGCCCCCTGCCGGTCAGGACCACCGCCCGGATGTCGGGGGCAGCGGATGCCTCGGCAAGGCCGTCGATCAGCTCGTCCCTCATCGCGGGCGTGAGGGCGTTGAGGGACTCGGGACGGTTCAGGGTGAGGTGGGCGACCTGCTCGCTCCGCTCGGTCTCCAGCTCGCTCATCGGCACACCACCAGTGCGTCCAGCGCCACCGCGCCCTGCCCCCGGGGCAGCACCATCAGCGGGTTGATGTCCAACTCGGCGATGTGCTCGCCCAGTTCGAGCGCCATCCGCTGGACCCGCAGGATCACCTCCACCAGCGCGTCCCGGTCGGCCGGCGGTCGGCCCCGGACGCCGTCCAGCAGGGCCCGGCCGCGGAGCTCGGCGAGCATGGCGCGGGCCTGGTCCTCGCCGAACGGCGGCACCCGGACCGTCGCGTCGTGCAGGACCTCCACCAGAACCCCGCCGAGGCCCACCGTCACCGTCGGGCCGAACAGGTCGTCGTGGGTCGTCCCGAGAACCATCTCCACGCCCTGTTCGACCATCTGGCACACCAGGATCCCGTCCAGCGAGACACCCTCGTAGCGCGCGATGTCGGTCAGCTCGCGGTAGGCGTCCCTGACCTGGCTGGCCGACGTCAGACCGATCTTCACCAGGCCCAGTTCGGTCTTGTGGGCGATCTGGGCGCCGGAGGCCTTCATCACCACCGGGTAGCCGACCTGCGCCGCCGCCCGTACGGCCGCCGCCGCGCTGGTCACCAGCTGTTCGCGCGGCACCCGGATGCCGTAGGCGCGCAGCAGCTGCTTGGCGCCGTGCTCGCTGAGCTGCTGGCCGGGGCGCATCAGGGCCTCGGCCTTGCGGAAGGAGGGGGAGGGGGTGCGCGGGGCCTCGTCGAAGGGGGAGCGGTAGTCGCTCACGAAGCGGTGGTGGTCCAGCCAGGCGCGCACCGCCTTGAGGCAGTTGCCCACCGTGCGGAAGGTGGCCACGCGGGAGGAGCCCAGCAGGACCTCGCGGTAGGCCGCCTCCGTGCCCACCGGCGAGCCCCACACCACGCACACCAGCTTGTCCGTCTCCTCGGCCGCCTCGACCAGGTCCGTCACGAGCCTGTCGCTCAGCGGCGGGAACGGGCCGGTGACCGGGCAGATCAGGACGCCGATGGACGGGTCGGCGAGGATCGCGTCGATGATCTTCCGGCCGCGCCAGTCGCCCACCGGATGCCCGCCGTTGTCCACCGGGTTGGCCACGCTCAGGTACTCCGGTATCCACTGGTGCAGCTCGGCCTGCCTGGCCTCGGACAGGCGGGGGAGGTGGAGTCCGGCGGCGGTGGCGAGGTCGGCCGCATGCGCGCCGGTGCCGCCGGAGATCGAGTACACCGCGACCCCCTCCGCCAGCGGCGCCCGTGCCCGCGCCAACAGGGCCGCGGTGTCCTGGAGTTCGTCGAGACCGTCGACCCGTACGACCCCGAACTGGCGCATCGCCGCGTCCACCACGTCGTCGGCACCGGTGAGCTTGCCGGTGTGCGAGGCGGCCGTACGCGCTCCGGTCTCGGTGCGGCCCACCTTCACCGCGACCACCGGCACCCCGCGACGGGCGGCCCGGTCGGCGGCCAGCAGGAAGGCGCGGCCGTCCTTCAGGCCCTCCACGTAAGCGGCGACGGCACCGACCTCGGGCTGCTCGGCGAACCAGGACAGGAAGTCGGCGGTCTCCAGGTCGGCCTCGTTGCCGGTGGGTGCCCAGTGGGAGAGGCGGATGCCCAGCTCCTGGAGCGAGAACACCGGGCGGCCCTGGTGTCCCGACTGAGTGATCAGGGCGATCGCCGGGCCGGTCAGGTCCTCGCGGAAGTGCTCGAAGGCGTTGAGATTGGTGTTCGGGCCGAGGAGCCGGATCCCCGAGCGGCGTACGGCGTCCGCGAGCCGCTGCTGTGCCTCGGCGCCCGCCTCGCCCGTCTCGGCGAACCCGGAGGCGAAGGCGACCGCGAACCTCACCTTCACGTCGGCCAGTTCCTCGATCACCGGCAGCGGGTCGGCCACCAGCAGCACGGCCAGGTCGACCTGGCCGGGCGGCAGTCCGGCGACCGAGGCGGCGCACGGGATGCCGAAGACCGAAGGGCGGGACGGATGCACCGGATACACCCGCGCCCCCACCCGCTCGGCCCAGGCCAGCAACTGCCGGGTGATCCCGGTGTTGGGGCGTCCCTCCGCGTCCGAGGCGCCGATCACGGCGACCGACTCGGGCCGGAAGAAGCGGGTCAGGTCGGGGACGTCCGCGTACAGCGGCCGCCCGCTGACGTCCAGGTCGTCGACCCGGTCGTGGACGACGGGTCCGGGCCGCTGCTCGCCGCACGCGATGACGCGGGCCCGGCGGGAGTCGGTGGTGAGGGTGCCGTGGGTTGATCCAAGCATCGGTCCGCCCGCTCCTGTGAGACAGCACAAGTAAACTGACGTTCTGTCAGATTACTGGAACTGACGTAGTGTCAGGAACTGGTCGGACCGAGCAAAGTTACCGGCGGGTGCGCAGATGTCTGGCCGCCGCCTTCGCGATCCGCCCGGCGTCGAGCGCCATCTCCCGCAACATCCCGCTGATCGGGTTGGTGAACCCGGTGAAGTACAGACCGGGCGCTTGCGCCGGCGCACGGCCGCCCTGCACCACCGGCCTGCCGTGCCCGTCCAGCACCCCGAGATGCCCGACGAGGCCCTCCAGTGCCCGTGTGTACCCGGTCGCCGCGATCACCGCGTCCGGCTCGATCCTGCTGCCGTCGGCGAGGACGACCTTCCCGGGGTTCCCGTCCTCGAAGGACTCCACGGCGGCCACGATCTCCACCTTCCCCTTGCGCACGGCGTCGATCAGACCGACGTCCTGCACGGGGATGGCACCCTCCTTCACCCTGCTGTACAGCCCGGTGTCCGGGCGGGGCAGGCCGTGCGCGGACAGGTCCGGTACGCCCGCCTTCGCCTGCAGCCGGCACAGCCGGTCCACGAGTCCCACCGGCAGCCGCCGTACCAGGACGCCCGAGTACTGCGCGGGCCAGCCGAGCGTCGTACGGCGTACGAGGTGCGGGACGGTGCGCACCGCCAGTCGCACCCGCGCCGCCCCGCCCTCCACCAGGTCCACGGCGATCTCGGCGCCGGTGTTGCCGACGCCGACGACCAGGACGTCCCGGCCCGTGTACGGCTCGGCGTTGCGGTAGGCGCCGGCGTGCAGGAACTCCCCGCCGTACTCCGCCAGGCCCGGCCAGTTGGGGAGGTGCGGGGTGTGGTTGTAGCCGGTGGCGACGACCACCGCGCTGCCGGTCAGCTCGCGCCCGCCGGAGGCGTGCAGCAGCCAGCCGGTGCCGTCGGCGGTCCGCTCGACGCGGGAGACCTCCACGCCGGTGACGATCTCCAGCTCGTGGTGCTCGGCGTACTTCTCCAGATAGCGCACCACGTTGTCGCGGGACACCCAGCGCCCGAACTTCCGGGGGATCTTCAGGCCCGGCAGCGCGGACAGCCGCCGGGTGGTGTGCAGATGCAGCCGGTCGTAGTGGCCGTGCCAGGAGGCGCCCACGCGGTCGGCCTTCTCCAGCACCACGGCCCGTATGCCCCGTGCCCGCAGTGCGTACGCGGCGGCCAGACCGCCCGGACCGGCGCCGATGACGTAGACCGGGCGGTCGGCGGGTGTGGTGGAGAGCTGCATGGAAGCGGAACGGGAGTCGGCCATGCTCGGGAGCGTAATCCCGCACCCGGTTGATGGGTCTCGGTCAAGACCGGAATTGGTTGCGGATTGATCACGGATGTAGGAGGAGTGGGTGGGGCCGGTGGCGTAGGACACCTGGTTGTGGCGGTACGGCGTGGGCTCACGGGTGGGCATCGCCATAGATCTGACGTACCGTCAGATTCATGGATTCCATATGGCTGGACGGCGCTCAGTGGCTGGCGGTGCTGCGGATCGGGCTCGGTCTGTGGTGGCTGGAGAGCTGGCGGCACAAGGACAAGAAGGCCTGGTTCGAGCGGGGCAGCGGCATCGCGTGGGCGGCGGAGATCGCGGGGAAGCACCGCTGGGCACCGGTGCGGACGGGGTTCGAGACGGTGGTCGGGCCGCACCCGAGGCTGATGGCGTACGTCGTCGCCTACGCCGAACTCTCCCTCGGTCTCGGCCTGATCCTCGGCCTTCTGACCCCGATCGCATTGCTGGGCGGGCTGCTGCTGAACGCGATCTACTTCGTGCTGATGATCCACGACTGGGCCGAGCAGGGGCAGAACTCGATGATGGCGCTCATCTCGCTCGTCGGGTTCTTCGGGATGGCGTGGCAGACCTGGTCGATCGACGCGTGGCTGGGGTGGTTCTGATGGCCGCGGTGCGCTACGACCTTCCGGAGCCCGACGCCTTCACCCGCCCCTACTGGGAGGCGGCCGCGCGGGGCCGGCTGCTGATCCGCCGCTGCGGGGCCTGCGGCCTCGCCCACCACTACCCGCGCGAGTTCTGCCCGCACTGCTGGAGCGAGGAGGTGACCTGGGAGGAGGCGAGCGGCCGGGCCGTGCTCTACACCTGGTCCACCGTCCACCGCAACGACCTGCCGCCCTTCCGCGAGCGCACGCCGTACGTGGCCGCGGTGGTCGATCTGGCGGAGGGCCCGCGGATGATGACACAGGTGGTGGAGTGCGCGGCCACGGACCTACGAGCCGGGCTGCCGCTGCGGGTGACGTTCGTGGAGGGGGTGGCGGTGTTTCGTCCGGGGGGTTGAGCTGGGGAGTGGGGCCGGGGTTCGGTCCGGGGGTTGCTGCGGGGGGCGGGAGTTTCGTCCCGGAGGGTTGAGTTGGGGAGGGAGAGCTGGGGTTCGGGCCAAGGGGTTGAGTTGGGGCGGGGGAGCTGGGGTTCGGGCCAGGGTTGAGCTGCGGAGGGGGCCGGAGTTTCGTCTCGGAGGGTTGAGCTGCCGGGGGAGCCGGGGTTCGGCCCGGAGGTTGAGCTGCGGAAGGGGGCTGGTGTGCCGCCTGTGAGGGCTGGGCTGCGGAGGGGCCGGGGTTCGGTCCGGGGGGTTGAGCCGGGGAGGGGAGCCGGGGTTCGGCCCACGGGGTTGTGCTGCCGAGGGGAGCCGGTGTGCCGCCCGGAAGGCTGTGCTGCCGGGGAAAACCGGTGTGCCTTCCCGGCGTTGGCGTCGATCATGGCCGTATGCGCCCTGAGAACTGGTATCTCACCGAAGACCTGGACGAGTTCCTCTCCCGGGCGGGCGGCTTCCTGCGCTCCCGCCCCGCCCTGCACACGGTGCCGCTGACGGTGACGGACGCGCTGCGGCGGCGCGGGCTGCATCTCTACGGCAAGGAAGCGCCCCTCTTCGGCCTGCTGGAAGCGGACGACGGCACGGTACGGGCCGCCCTGCTGCACACCCCGCCCTTCCAGATCAACGTCACCGCGCTCACCCCGCAGGAGGCCGACGCCCTGGCGGTCCGGTTCGCCGAGCTGGGCCGCTCGCTCCCGGGAGTCTCCGGGCCGAAGGACGCGACGGAGTCCTTCGCGGCGGCCTGGGAGCGGCGCACAGGTACGGCGGTCGCCGTCGACAAGCGGCAACGGCTCTACCGGCTGGGCGAGTTGACCGTACCGGAGCCCCGGCCGCAGGGGCGGGCGCGGATCGCCGGGCCGGCGGACCGGGATCTGCTGATCCGCTGGTTCGAGGAGTTCGGGGAGATCACCGGCGGCGTCGGCCAGGACCCCGGCAACTGGGCCGACGCCCGTATCTCCTACGGCGGCGTCACCCTCTGGGAAACCGGCGACGGCACCCCGCTCGCCATGGCCGGAGCCACCCCCGAAACGGCCGGCCAGGTCCGTGTCGCCCCCGTCTACACCCCGGCAGACCTGCGCGGACGCGGATACGCCGGCGCGGTCACGGCGGAGGTGAGCCGGACCGCGCGGGCGGCGGGCGTCCAGGAGATCCTCCTCTTCACCGACCTCGACAACCCGACGAGCAACGGGCTGTACCAGCGGATCGGCTACCGGCCGGTGGCGGACTTCAGCGTGTGGCGGTTCGGCGGCTGACGCCGGCGGGTGGGGGTGTACCGGCTCAAGGCCAGAGCAGCGTCCGGCTCCACCCGAACCCCGTGCTCCGGTACTCCAGCCGTACATGCCGTCGCTCCGCGTCCCCCTGGAAGAACTCCACCGTCTCCGGCCGCAGCCGATACAGCGTCCAGGTGGGCGACGGCTCGTCGGGATGCTCGCGCGCCCGCTCCCACGCCGCCTCGGACGCCCGCCGCAGCTCGGCCAGTGAGGACAGCTCCTCGCTCTGCCGCCCGGTGAGCGCCGCGGCCAGCGCCCCCGTCGAGCGGGCCTGCAGGTCCGCCTGGCTGTCCCGGGACGGCGCCGCGGTCACCGGCCCGCGCACCCGCACCTGACGGCCCAGCACCGGCCAGTAGAAGGCCAGGGCGGCCTGAGGGTGTGCGCTCAGGGCCCGGCCCTTGCGGCTCGTGGCGTGGGTGCCGAAGGCCCAGCCGTCCGCGTCGGCGCCGTGCAGCATCACGATCCGTACGTCCGGCCGGCCCTCCTCGTCCACCGTGGCCAGCGACATCGTGTGCGGCTCCGGCTGCCCGGCGGCCACCGCGTCCGCGAACCAGCTCGTGAACAGGGGCAGCGGGGTCGGCGGGGCGGTGTCCGGGTCGAAGGGGCGCAGGTCCGTGACGTCCGGGTCCCATACCCGCAGCGACCGCAGAGTTGCGTGGAGATCCGTTTCCATGTGCCGAGTATCGCCACCGGGCCGCCGTCGGTGCGGGCGGGTGCGACCGGGCCGCCATCCGTTCGGCAGTCCTCCCGCGACGCACACGAGTGATTCCGGGTGCGGGCGCGGCGGAGCGCGGGGACGCTCGGAGCCACGGGCTCGGGAATGACGGTGAGGGGCGGTGATCGTAACGGTGGTGACGATGCCCGAGATGACCATCACCCGTGCGGATGTCTCGGAGGCGCGTGAGCGGCTGGCCGTCGACTCCTTCCTGCTCGTCGACGTGGAGCTGCCGCAGGACGCCCCGGCGCAGGTCCCGCCGATCGCCGAGCAGCTCGGCCTGGACGGCGAGGAGCTGGGCTGGTTCGGCAGGGAGGGCGAGCCCGCGCGGGCCGAGTTCCTGGGGGACCGGGCCGCTTTCGTCGTGCCCGTGGTGCACGAGGACGAGATCGCCCACCTCCATGTGGTGGTGACCGAGCGGTTCCTGGCCACCGTGCACCGGGGGCAGGCCGGACTGGCGAAGAGCATCACCGCGGCACTGCGGCACGAGCGCCCCGACGACACCGTGGCCGTGCTGTTCCTGCTGCTCCAGGAGGCCCTGGACACCTTCCGCCGGACGGCCGTACAGGCTCTGCTGGAGTCCGAGGAACTGGAGGACGACATGTTCGAGGGCCGGCGCCCCGAGCAGGTCTACCGGCTGGCGCAGCTACGGCGGCGCTCCGCCCTGCTGCACCACGCCCTGCGGCCCTACCTCCAGGCGGTCGACGAGATCCTCACCCGCCGGATGATGAGCCCCACCTTCCCCGAGGAGCGCCAACGGCGTGCCCAGGGGTTCCAGACCGCCGGAAGGCTGGTGCTCGCCGACGTCGAGTCCCTCCAGGACGCCACCCGCCGGGCCTTCGCCAGTTACTCCTCGCTCGTCGCGGGCGAGCAGAACGGTGTGATCAACCGGCTGGCCATCGTGTCGGTGATCTTCCTGCCGCTGTCGTTCATCACCGGGTTCTTCGGCATGAACTTCACGTTCCTGACGAACAGGCTGGATACCAGGGACGAGTTCTGGCTGCTCGCCGTGGGGCTGCAGGCGGTCGTCCTGTTGGGCTCCATCTACGTCCTGCACCGCACCCGCGTCTGGCGCCGGCTGCTGGAGGAGGACTGAGGAGGGCTCTCACCGGCCCAGCACCACCGTCCCCGAGGAGCAGAACCAGCCCCCCGTCCCGGACGCCACCCCCAGCCTCGGCAGCTGCCCTTCCCGGGTGCGCACCTGCCGCTCCCCGGCCTCCCCGCGCAGTTGCCGTACCGCCTCCACGAGCAGGAACAGCCCGCGCATACCGGGGTGTTGGGCCGACAGGCCGCCCCCGTCCGTGTTCACCGGCAGCTCCCCGCCCCGCACCAGCAGCCGGCCCTTCTGCACGAACGCCCCGCCCTCGCCCTTCCCGCAGAAGCCCAGGTCCTCCAGGGTCACCAGGGTCATGTAGGTGAAGGCGTCGTAGATCTGCGCGAAGTCCATCTCCTGCGGTCCCACGCCCGCCCGTTCGAAGGCCAGCCGCCCGCTCACCGCAGCCGGGGACACCGTGAAGTCCGGCCACTCGGACATCGCCGCGTGCGAGACGTGCTCCCCGGCGCCGAGGATCCAGACGGGGGACGTACGGCAGTCCCGCACGTACTCCTCGGCCGCCAGCAGGACCGCCGCGCCGCCGTCCGAGCGCAGACAGCAGTGCAGCTTGGTGAAGGGGTCGGCGATCATCGGGCCGGCCAGGACGTCGTCGACCGTGATCGGGTCGCGGAACATCGCCTCCGGGTTCAGCGCCGCGTTGGCCCGGGCCTGGACCGCGACCTCGGCCAACTGCTCGACGCTCGTGCCGTGTTCGATCATGTGACGGCGGGCGGCCATCGCGTACTTGGCGATCAGGGTGTGGCCGTAGGGGACCTCGAACTGGAGGGGGCCGCGGGCGCCGAAGGAGAGGTCGCCCGTCCGGCGGCCGGCCTTGATGTCCGCGCGTGCCGTCGAGCCGTAGACGAGGAGGACGGCGTTGGCGTGGCCCGCGGCTATCGCGTCCGCCGCGTGCGCCGCCATGACCTCCCAGGTCGAGCCGCCGACCGAGGTGGAGTCCACCCAGGTGGGGCGCAGGCCCAGATACTCGGCCACCTCCACCGGGGCCAGCGTGCCGAGGCCCGCGGAGGCGAGGCCGTCGACCCGGGCGCGGTCGAGCCCCGCGTCCGCGAGGGCGCGGCGGGCCGCCTGCGCGTGCAGGGTGTACGGGGTGGCGTCGGCCACGCGTCCGCAGTCGGCGAGGGCCACTCCGACCACGGCTACCTTCCTGCTCCCCACTGTCATGAATCTGACGGTACATCAGATCGCGCGGCTCGCGGCAGGTGTCATGGCCCTGGGCATCCGCACACCCGCGCCCTAATATGACGGCCCGTCAGTTCCGCTCGGGAGGGATGAGGGACCGCCATGGACACGCGCCTGACCGCCGAGCAGGACGAGATCCGCCGCACCCTGCGTGAGCTGCTGGACAAGCGGTGCGGCCCGCCCGAGCTGCGGACCGCCGTCGACAGCCCGGCCGGACACGACCCCCTCCTGTGGTCGGCCCTCGCCGACCAGCTCGGCCTGCCCGGGCTCGCCCTGCCCGAGCGGTACGGCGGTGTCGGCTGCTCTCTCACCGAACTGGCCCTCGCCTGCGAGGAGACCGGCCGGGCGCTCGCCCCCTCCCCACTGCTCGCCACCTCCGTCCTCACCGCCCCGCTGATCCTCGCCCTCGGCACCGAGGCCCAGCGCGCCGAACTGCTGCCCCGCCTGGCCGCCGGCACCCTCACCGCAGCCCTCGCCGTCCCCGGCCCTGCCCTGACCACGGCCCTCGCGCTGACCCGCGACAACGGCACCTTCGCCGCCGGTGGCGGCCGGGCCGGGGGTGTCCAGGCATGGCGGGCCGACGGTGGCTGGCGGCTGTACGGGCAGGTCGACCAGGTGCTGGACGGGCACAGCGCGGGGCTGCTGCTCGTCGCCGCGCACACCGGGGGCTTCGCGCGGTCGCGGACCCTGCTGTTCCTGGTGGCCGGGGACGCGCCCGGTGTCATGCGCGCCCGGCAGACCGCGCTCGACGCCACCCGGCCGCAGGGGCGCGTCCAACTGCGGGACGTTCGAGCGGAGTTGCTCGGCGAGGAGGAGGTGGACGTGTTGCCCGCGTTCGCCGCGCTGGGAGACCGGGTCGCCGCCGTGCTCGCCTGTGAGGCCGTCGGGGCGGCGGAACGGGTGCTGGAGCGGACCGTGGCGTACGTCGGGCAGCGCGAGCAGTTCGGGCGGCCCGTGGGGTCCTTCCAGGCGGTGAAGCATCGGCTGGCCGATGTGTATGTGGGGGTGCAGGCGGCTCGGTCGGCCGCGTACTGCTCCGCTTGGGGCGCCGGCGCCGGCGACTTCGCCTCGGCTTCGCCTTCGGCGGGGTCCTCGCCGTCGGCGGCTTGCGGGTCCGGCGCTCAGGCGGAGCGCTCCGGGGGGCTCGCGCTCGCGCAGGCCCTGGAGGCGCTCCGGGGGGCCGCCGGTGAGGGAATCCAACTGCACGGGGGGATCGGTTTCACCTGGGAGCACGACGCGCATCTGTACTTCAAGCGGGCCGCCGGGGACGAGCTGCTGTTCGGGCCGGTGCACCGGCTGCGGGACCGGGCCGCCGAGGTCGCCGGTCTCTTCGCGGGCGGGGAGGTGACGGTGTGATCGGCGTGCGGATGGTGCAGAAGGTGTCCTCGACGCGCGGGTTCGCGAAGGTCGCGCCCCATGTGATCCCGGCCCTCGACCGGGCGGTCCACCGGCTCACCGGGGGGCGGTACCTGCTCAGCACCCAGATGCTGCCAGGACTGATCCTCACCTCCACCGGCGCCCGCAGCGGACAGCTCCGCCGCACCCCGCTGGCCTGCATGCCGGAGGACGGCGGCAAGAGCTGGCTCCTGGTCGGCTCCAACTTCGGGCGCACCGGGCATCCGGCGTGGACCCACAATTTGCTGGCCCACCCCGAGGCCTCTATCAGCTGGAAGGGCCACGACATTCCGGTCACCGCACGACTGCTGGCAGGGGAGGAGCGGGCGGCAGCGTGGCGGGCGGTCCTCGCGTTCTGGCCACCGTACGCCACGTATCAGGCCCGGGTGACGAGGGAGATCCGCCTGTTCCGGCTCACGGAAACCCCCTAAGGGGCGCGGGGAACGGCGCGAGCAACCACGACGGACCCGCAGCCGAAAGACGGCCGGACCTACAACGTGGCCAGCCGCTCCGCCAGGAGAACCGCGCCGATCCCCAGCATCGCCGCCCCCGAAGTCCGCGTCACCGCCCGAGCCGCGGCCGGCCGCGCGGAGAGCAGCGCACGCGACAACGCGCCGACGCCGAGGTAGACGGCCGCGCAGCAGGCCATGTGGAGCAGGCCGAGGGCTGCCGTCTGGACGGGGACGGGCAGGTGGGCGCCGCGCAGGGTGAGGAACTGGGGGAGGACGGAGAGGTAGAGCAGCAGACCCTTGGGGTTGAGGCCGCTGATCGTGGCGCCGCGGAGGAAGAGCCGCCCGTCGGGGGAGGCCTCCTCCGTGGCCCCCGGCACCGCCGGGCGGCGCAGCACACTCCAGCCGAGCCACAGCAGGTAACCCGCGCCCGCCGCCGTCAGGGCGGTCAGCAGCCTCGGCGAGCCCGCCACCAGGACCGCGAGGCCCGCCGTCGCCAGAACCGTGTGCACGGCATAGCCGCAGACCAGGCCGGCCACCGCGCGCGGCACCGAGCCACGGCGCAGCGCAGTTGCGATCACATACGCCCAGTCGGCGCCCGGCACGCACACCAGCAGCAGGTCCACGGCGAGGAAGGAGAAGAGCAGTCCCGAGTCCATGGTGGGGACATTAGGCGTGAATGGCCCGAAAGTGTTCCCGAAATTTGCCTGTACCGGCCGATTATGAGGGAAGGTCTGCCTCATGGACGACGTGGACCGGAAAATCCTTGCCGAGCTGCAGCAGGACGGGCGGCTGACCGTGACCGAGCTGGCCGCCCGGGTGCGCCTCAGCGTCTCGCCCTGCCACCGCCGGCTGCGCGAGCTGGAGCGCTCCGGTGCCATCCAGGGCTACCGGGCGGTGGTGGACGCGGCTGCGCTCGGGCTGACCTTCGAGGCGCTGGTCTTCGTGTCGATGCGCCAGGAGGACCGGGACACGGTCGCCGAGTTCGAGCGGGCGGTCGGCGAGCTGGAGCACGTGCTCGACGCCCAGCGACTGTTCGGCGAGCCCGACTATCTGCTCCGGGTGGCGACCGCCGACCTCGCGGCCTTCCAGCGGCTGTACGACGAGCGACTGGCGACCCTGCCGGGGGTGCAGCGGCTCACCTCGACGCTGGTGATGAAGCACGTCGTACGGGACCGTCCGCTGCCCGCATAGCAGTGCAGGCGGTGGCTCACCGCGCGCAAGAACGCGTGTGAACCACCGCCTGCCAGACAGGACTTGGAGGTTAAGGAAAAAGAGGGGGGTTACAGGGGTCGCGTGTTACTTGCTCGGCTTCTTCCCGGTCACACCCAGGTGCACCAACAGCGCCAGGTTCGGCTTGAGTTCGGCCTGCTTCACGCCCCAGGTCGTGAAGCCCTTCTGGTGTGCCGCCACCGCCGCGAGCATCGCGACCAGGGAGCCGGCCACCGCCGCCGGATTCACGTCCTTGTCGACCCTGCCCTTGGACTGCAGCTCGGTGATGGACTCCGCGAGGGAGTTGTTCACCGAGTTCAGGATCTTCATGCGGATCTTGTAGAACCGTTTGTCCCCCTCGGCCGCGCCGAGGTCGACGACCCGCAGGATCGCGTCGTTCTTGCGCCAGAACTCCAGGAACCCGTCCACGAGTTCCTGTGCGGTCTGCCAGCCGGACTTGCCGGCCCAGGACCGCCCCTGGAGCAGTTCGGTCAATCCCGCGCCCTCGGCCGCCATTTGCTCGGCGATCTCCAGGACGGCGCCTTCGACGTCGGGGAAGTACTGGTAGAAGGTCGCGGGTGAAGTTCCCGCCTTCCGGGCGACATCGATGACCTTGACGTCCCGGTAGGGGGAGGAGCTGAGCATCTCGCTGAGGCAGTCGAGCAGCTTCTGCCGGGTCGCCTGCCCACGCCGGCCGGCCACGCGGCCGTCGACGGTACGCACTTGTCCTGTCATGCCGTCAGCTTACCGAGGGGTGATCGGAGCGCGATTCGGCCGACTGCAAATGGGGTGCACGGGTGCTCCGAGGGTGGTGTGCCTGGTCTGCGCGGTGCGTGCGGCCCGGTTACTTTGACGACATGGCCGAAAACTGGGCATCCGGGCACGAAGGGGCGGAAGAGGCGGAAGAGGTGATAGAGGCAGAGGTGGTAGAGGCGGAAGAGACCTACGGGGAAGGTGTGCCCTGCTGGGTGGACGCCCAGCTCGCCGACGTCGAGGCGGGCAAGCGGTTCTACGGTGAGCTCTTCGGGTGGACCTTCGAGGACGCCTACGGCTCCTCGGTGTGGGCGCGGCTGGAGGGGCAGCTCGTCGCCTCGCTCGCCCCCAAGATCGACGGCCGGATGCCCACCGTCTGGACGGTGTCCTTCGCCACCCCTGACGCCGAGGCCCTCGGCCGGCGGATCACCGCGGCGGGCGGGCAGGTGGTCATGGCCCCGTTCCCGGTGGGCGACCTCGGGGTCGCCGCGCTCGCCGCCGATCCCGAGGGCGCGGTGTTCGGGCTGTGGCAGCCGGGCCGTCACCGGGGCTTCGGACGGCGGCACGAGCCCGGCACCTTCGTCTGGGCCCAGCTGTACACCCGGGACACCGCCGCCGCCAACGCCTTCTACGGCGGTCTCTTCCACGACGCCCTGTTCGGCGCCCACGCCCGGCCCGACTTCGGCCGTGCCGAGGTCACCGACGTCTTCCCGGCCGAGATGCCCCCGCACTTCCTGACCCACTTCCGCGTCGCCGGGCTGGACGACGCCCTGGGGGCCGTACAGCGGCTCGGCGGCCGGGTGCAGGCGCCACCCTTCGAGACGTCGTACGGACGAGTGGCCGTCGTCACCGACAATCAGGGGGCGTCGTTCGCACTGTTGCAGCGCTGATCCGTCCGTTTCGGCATGGTTGGTGCTGAGACACCCCGAATATCCCCGGGTTCGCAACCAGCCGCCCGGCCAGGAAGAATCTGGGGTGCGTGCCGCCTTGGCGGTGCGGTGGTGAGACGCTGCACTTCGGTCGCGTACATATGTGGGTGGCGCGGCTCGTACGGGGAGGTGGCAGGCAAGTGGTGGATCAGCTGACGCAGCACGATCCGCGGCGGATCGGGCCGTTCGAGGTGCTGGGCCGGCTGGGCGCCGGCGGCATGGGGCTGGTCTATCTCGCGCGCTCGGCGTCCGGCCGACGCGTGGCGATCAAGACGGTGCGCACCGAGCTGGCCGAGGACCAGCTCTTCCGGGTGCGCTTCACCCGCGAGGTGGAGGCGGCCCGCGCGGTCTCCGGCTTCTACACGGCGGCCGTGGTCGACGCCGACCCGCGCGCCGCCGTGCCCTGGCTGGCGACCGCGTACGTCCCGGCGCCCTCGCTCGAGGAGATAGTGAACGACTGCGGGCCGCTCCCGGCCCAGGCCGTGCGCTGGCTCGCCGCGGGAGTGGCGGAGGCCCTCCAGTCCATCCACGGCGCGGGGCTGGTCCACCGCGACCTCAAGCCGTCCAACGTGCTCGTGGTCGAGGACGGCCCCCGGGTGATCGACTTCGGCATCGCCTCCGGCGTCTCCAACACCCGGCTGACCATGACGAACGTCGCCGTCGGCACCCCCGCCTACATGTCCCCCGAGCAGGCCAAGGACTCCCGCAGCGTCACCGGCGCCAGCGACGTCTTCTCGCTCGGCTCCATGCTGGTCTTCGCGGCCACCGGCCACCCGCCCTTCCACGGCGCCAACCCGGTCGAGACCGTCTTCATGCTGCTGCGCGAGGGCCCGGACCTCACCGGCCTGCCCGACGAGCTGCGCCCGCTCATCGAAGTCTGCATGCAGATGGAGGCCACCGCCCGGCCCACCCCGGCCGACCTCCAGGCCCAGCTCGCGCCCCATCTCTTCGGCTCCGGCTCCGACGACAGCGGCACCGCCTCCGCCTGGCTGCCCGAGAAGGCCGTCGCCCTCATCGAGGCCCGCCGCGGCGGCCGCCCCGCCGTCAAGCCCGCCCCGGTCACCACCGGCGGGCCCAGGAGCGGCGGCCGCGCGGCCGTACCCCCGCCGCCCCCGTACGACCCTCCGGCCCCCGTGCCCGTCGGCGCCCCCTCCGCCGCGCCCGACACCGGTCCGGTCCGCCTCGCCGGCGCCCAGGTGCCCATCGGCCCCGGTCCGCGCGTCGCCGACGCCCGCGCCGCCGCCGTCAAGGCACCCCCGCCGGAGGCCGGCCTGGTCGCCAGCTGGTCCCGCCCCCGCCCCGGCGTCACCGGCCCCGACCCGAACGTCCCGCCCCAGCCCCCGGAGACCGCGAGCGGCTGGCGGCCCTGGCGGTTCCGCATGTCCAACGAGGTCTGGGGCACCCCCGCCGTCGACGGCGACATGGTCTACGTCACCTCCTTCGAGGTGCACGCCCTGGACGTGGCCACCGGCCGGCGCCGCTTCAAGACCCGGGACGTCGCCTGGTCGATGTCCGTGGCGGACGGCCGTATCCACGCCTCCGACGGACCGACCCTGTTCGCCCTGGACGCCCGCGAGGGCACCGACCTGTGGCGGCTGTCCACGGACGCCTGGGTGTACTCCCTCAAGGCCGACCACGGCACGGTCGTCACCGGCACCCGCGGCGGCGGCGTCCAGGCCTGGGAGGCGTCCAACGGCCAGAAGCTGTGGGAGATCGCCGGCTGCCAGACCGACTTCGAGTCCCCGGAAGCCGGCCCCCTCGTCCACGACGGCACGGTCTACGTCTGGCAGGACGCCCGGCTGCGCGCCCTGGAGGCCCGCACCGGCGAGGAGCGCTGGTCGTACCCGGTCGGCGACGCGGCCTCCTGCGGCGGCGTGCCGGTCCGCCTGACCCCCGCCCCCGACGGCTATGTGTACGTCTCCGCCGGCACCCGTGTCCTCGCCGTCGAGGCGGCGAGCGGCATGGTCCGCTGGCACTTCGAGGCCCCCGCGGTCTTCCTCAGCCCGCCGGCCTTCGCCCCCGGCCCGGCGGTGACGGGCGGCGGCATCTACCTCGCGGACTACCTGGGCACCGTCTACGCCCTCGACGCCACCGACGGCCGCGACCGCTGGCGCATCGCGACGGAGGCGCGTTCGTCGATCGAGCCGGTGCTGGTCGCCGCCGGGCACGTCCACGTCGGCAGCGGCAAGGGCCTGTACACCCTGGACGCGGTCACCGGCACGCCCAAGTGGCGCTTCCAGGCGGGCGGCGACGTCGTGGGCGCCCCCGCGGTGGCGGAGGGCCGTATCCACTTCGGCTCCACCGACCACCTGCTCTACACCCTGAAGTCCGACGACGGCCGACTGCGCTGGAAGCTGGCGACCGGCGGCGAGATCACCGGTTCCCCGGTGGTCAAGGACGGCGTGGTGTACGCGTGCAGCAAGGACCGGTGCGTGTACGCCCTGGACGCGGAGAAGGGGACGGGGACGGCTCGGACGGCGTGAGGCGCGTACCGGGGGAGGGCCTGACGAGGGTGTGCGACGGCCGTCGTACCGGTGTGTCACGGAAGGGCTCCGGACGGCGGCCGTCCCAGGGCTGACGCTACCCCGGGTGCGCGTTCCCCGCCATGCGGTCACTCACCGTGTCCGCGGCTCGGTGCGGCCCCTGTCGCGGAACAGCTCCGCCTGCCGTTCGACGGGCAGATTGCCCAGGGCGACGAGCGGCGGGGCCTGGGCGAACGCCTGGGCCAGGGCCGCCTCCCGCGCCGCCCACAGCGCCCGCACGGTCCCCTGCACCCCCTCCGCCGGATACCCGGCGATGACGGAGGCACACCGCACGGCGGCCGCCAACGCACCACCCTCTTCCGTCACTTCGGAGACCAGCCCGATCTCCTGGGCCCGCCGCGCGGAGATCCGCTCGGCGGTCCCCATGAGCATCATCCGCGCCACCTCCCCGTACGGCATCCGCGCCGCCATCAGCATCGACTCATAGGCGCTGACCATGCCGTACGAGGTGTGCGGATCGAAGAAGACGGCCGTCGGATCGGCGACGACGAACTCGCACTCGCCCAGCAGATAGAAGGCACCCCCGCAGGCCATCCCACGCACGGCGGCCACCACCGGCTTCCACAGGTCGCTGGCCTTCGGCCCGACGGTCAGCAGCGGATCGTCCTGCATGTACGGCGACGAGGGCTGCGGCACGACGACGTCCCGGTCGATCCCGGTAGAGAACGCCCGCTCCCCACCCCCGGTGAGCACGACGGCCCGTACGGAGTCGTCGAACCGCAACGCCCGCCAGACGCCGGTGAGTTCGTCGGCCATCTCCAGGTCGATGGCGTTGAGCCGGTGCGGCCGGTCCAGGGTGACGACGGCGACCCCGCTGCCCTTGTCGGCATCGACCCGTACGGCGCTCACGCGAGCACCCACTGCGGCAGCCCGCCGTCACCGAAGACGACGTGCACCCGGGCGCCGATCCGGATGCGCTGCGGATCGAGCGAGCCGAGGGGTGCGCCGGCGTGGCGCACCACGTTGCCGACCAGCCGGATCCGGGGGCAGTCCGCCAGCTCCACCACGACGACGTTGTACGGCGCCTGTTCGGCGTAATCGGGGAGGAGGGGCGGATGCGGCACGACGTACGACCAGATCCGTCCACGTCCGCTGGTGAGCCGCCACTCGCTCGCGAAGGACTGGCAGTGCGGGCAGCAGGGCCGGGGCGGGAAGCGGGGTTCGTGGCAGTCGGCGCAGGCCTGGACGCGCAGTTCACCCCGGGCGGCGTACTGCCAGAAGGGGGCGCCGTCGGCGTCGGTGACGGGGGTCAGCATGATCAGCTCCTCAATTGCGCAGCAGCAGGGCGGAGGTGGGTACCCCTTCGCCGGCCGTGACCAGGCAGGTGGCGGCGCCGGGCACCTGGGCGGTGCTGGTCCCGCGCAGTTGCCTCACCCCTTCGTTGATGAGGTTGAAGCCATGGACGTAGGCCTCGGAGAGCCCGCCCCCGCTGGTGTTGAGGGGCAGCCGCCCCCCGATCTCCAGGGCCCCTCCCTCGGTGAAGGCGCCCCCGTCTCCTCTGCCGCAGAAGCCGTAGCCCTCCAGGGAGAGCGGTATGAGGACGCTGAAGGCGTCGTAGATCTGCGCCACGTCGACGTCGTCCGGCGTGAAGTCGGCGTGCTTCCACAGATGCCGGGCGGCGGTCCAGGCGGGCCCGGTGAGGGGGTCGTCGTTCCAGTAGTTGACCATGCCGTGGTGCTGGGCGGGCAGTCCCTGGGCGGCGGAGTGGACGTACACGGGCTTGGCGCGGCAGTCCCGGGCGCGCTCTGCGGACACGAGGACACAGGCGAGGGCCCCGTCCGTCTCCAGACAGTTGTCGAAGAGGCAGAGCGGCTCGCTGATCCAGCGCGAGGTCATGTACATCTCGCGGGTGAGCGGCCGTTCGTACATCACGGCGGCCGGGTTCTGGTTGGCCCGGTTCCGGCAGGCGAGGGCGACGTTGAAGAGGTGGTCGCGGGTGGCGCCGTACTCGTGCATGTAGCGGCGGGCGAGCATGGCGATCTCGTCGGCGGGGCGCAGGAGCCCGAAGGGCCGGGTCCACTGGGCGGGAGTGGGCAGCTGGACGGTGGTATTGGCCCATGGCCGAGCCCCGCTGCCCCGCTTCCGTGACCGCCAGGCGACCCCGACGGTGGCCTGCCCGGAGGCGATGGCGGCGGCGAGATGCGCGACGGTGGCGCAGGAACCACCGCCGCCGTACGGGGCTTTGCTGAAGAAGGTGAGATCCCCGAACCCGACGGCCTTGGCGAGCTCGACCTCGTCGGTCTCCTCCATGGTGTAGGAGGCGAGTCCGTCGACCTCACCGGGCGCGATCCCCGCGTCGTCGAGCGCGGCGAGCACGGCCCGGCAGGCCAGCGCCTTCTCGTCCTCCGGAAGGTGCTTGGCGAACGCGGTCTGCCCGATCCCGACGATGGCGGTGGCGTCCTTGAGCCCGGTTACTGCCATGGCGTCCCCCTCAACCCTGCGTCCTGACAGAGCGTCAGATTACAGCTAATCTGACGGACAGTCAGCTATGGGTGCAGGGGGCCTGTGATGAGCGACTGGGACACCATCGGCACCATCCCCGATCTGGTCCGGTGGTCGGCCGAGCGGTACGCGGACACGGAGGCGGTGGTCGAGGGCCGTACCAGGATCACGTACGCCGAACTGGGCGCCCGCGTCGAGCGCGCGGCCGCGGCCTGCCTGGCGAGCGGGGTGCGGGTGGGCGACCGGGTCGCGGTCTGGGCCCCCAACTCCCTGGACTGGATCGTGTCGGCCCTCGGCGCGGTGACGGCGGGCGCGGTCCTCGTCCCGCTCAACACCCGCTTCAAGGGCACGGAAGCGGCGGACGTACTGCGCCGCAGCGGCACCCGCCTGCTCTTCGTGACGGGCACGTTCCTGGGCGCGTCGTACGTGGCGAGCCTGCGGCGGGCGGCGGGAGAGGGGGTGCCGCACGGCCGGGGCCCGCTACCGGGCCTGCCGGAGCTGGAGGAGGTGGTGGTCCTGTCGGAGGACGCGCCACCGGACTTCCGCACGTGGAAGGACTTCCTGGCGGGAGGGGAGGGAGTGGGTTCGGCCGAAGTCGACGTGCGCCGGGGCGGGTTGGCGGGTACGGCACCGTCGGACATCATCTACACCTCGGGTACGACGGGCCGCCCCAAGGGCGCGGTGATCACGCACACCCAGACCCTCCGGGCGTACGAGATCTGGTCGGACCTGGCGGGACTGCGGTCGGGCGACCGCTACTTGATCATCAACCCCTTCTTCCACACCTTCGGCTACAAGGCCGGGGTGATCGCCTGCCTGATGCGCGGGGCGACGATGATCCCGCAGCCGGTGTTCAACGTGGAGACGGCACTGGCGAACATGGCGGCGGAGCGCATCTCGGTGCTGCCCGGCCCACCCACCCTCCTGCAGTCATTGCTGGACCACCCGTCCCGGGAGGCTTACGACTTGTCGGCGGTGCGCCTGATGGTGACGGGAGCGGCGGTCGTGCCACTCCGTCTGGTGGAACGCCTGCGCGCCGAACTGGGCGTGGCCACCGTCCTCACGGCGTACGGCCTCTCGGAGGCGAGCGGCATCGTCACGATGTGCCGGCGCGGCGACGCCCCGTCGGTGATCGCATCGACCTCCGGCCGGGTGATCCCGGGGACGGAGATACGGCTGGTGGACGCGAAGGGTACGCCGGTACGGCCCGGTGAGGCGGGCGAGATCCTGGTCCGCGGCTTCAACGTGATGCGCGGGTACCACGAGGACCCGGCGGCGACGGCGGAGGCGCTCTCCCCGGACGGCTGGCTGCACACGGGCGACGTGGGCGTCCTGGACGAGTCGGGCAACCTGCGCATCACGGACCGCATCAAGGACATGTTCATCGTCGGCGGCTTCAACGCGTACCCGGCGGAGATAGAGCAGTTGCTCGCCCTCCACCCGGATGTGCGCGAGGCGGCCGTGATCGGCGTACCGGACGCACGCCTGGGCGAGGTCGCCAAGGCGTTCGTGGTGCGCAGGCCGGATTCGGTGCTGACCTCGGACGACCTGATCGCGTGGTCCCGCCGCGAGATGGCCAACTACAAGGTGCCGAGGGCGGTCGAGTTCGTGCCGGAACTCCCAAGGAACGCGAGCGGGAAGGTGGTGAAGGGGGTTTTGCGGGGGCGGGGGTGAGTTGCTCTTCCGGGGTTGACGGTTCCCGTGGGGCCGCCCGCTTCTTTGGTCAGTGTCGTGCTTCCACGAGGTGCGTCAAGGGCGCTGCGCGTCGCCTTCGGCGATGGCCCTCCGGGCCACCCTTGACCCACCTCGCTCCAGCACTGGGGAGAAGCGAGCGGTCGGCCGGGAGAGTGGCCCGCTGAACCCTGTTGGGCCCTTGGCCCGGCTGCGTTCGCGGCCTTGACGAAGGTCGCGCGGTCGCGCCTCGCATGGACGCCGGGTCCGGTTGGCGGCTTGCGGGAGAGGAGGGGCGGCGCGCCAGCCCGGGGCGGCACGCCGGGTCGGGTTGGCGGCTTGCGCTGCGTGGTCGGGGCGCGAGGGCTGGTCGGGGCGTGAGGTGAGGTTGGCGCCTCTCGTTTGTGGGTGGGCGGCGCGCGAGGTGGTCGGTCCGGCGTGCGGGCGCAGGTTGGCGATAGGCGGGGCAACTGGGTGCTCTGGAGGTCAACTTGGGTGGCAAGTGGCCTCAGGGGCGCCCCTTATGCCACACCAGCCCCGGGGGCCACGGGGAGCCGAGCAATCGGCAGACTTGGGCCAGCCGGTGAGCCCGCCTGGAGGAGCTGACCCGCCGTCCACTGAGGACGAGAGTGCCCAAAGATGCCATTCCCCACCATCCCCACCTTCGGGGCCCTCAGATGTCCGGTTCCCGTGCCGCTGGGCCGACCTTCGCGGGATGGGATCCCCCCAACTTGCTGTAAGCCGCCAACCCGACCCGGCGTGCCGCCACCGGGCTGGCGCGCCCCGCCCACTCACCGCAAGTCGCCGACCCGCCTGGCGCCCCGACCACCCTTCGCGCCCCCACCCACTCACCGCAAGCCGCCAACCCGACCCGGCGTGCCGCCACCGGGCTGGCGCGGCAAGTCGCCGACTCCACCTGGCGCCCCGACCACCCTTCGCGCCCCCACCCACTCACCGCAAGTCGCCAACCCCACCCGGCGTGCAGGCGAGGCGCGGGCGCGGCCGTCGACCCCGGCCCAGAACGCAGCCGACCCACAGCGCAAACGCCGCCAGGTCACCCGTCTTTCCGGGCCGCTCGCTCGCTTCTTCCCCGTGCTGGAGCGAGGTGTGTCAAGGGTGGCCCGGAGGGCCATCGGCGAAGCCGACGCGGAGTGGAGCGCAGCGGAACGCAGCGCCCTTGACTCACCTCGCGGAAGCACGACACTGGCCGAAGAAGCGGGCGGCCCCACGGTCACTGGGAAACGCCGGCCAGGGCAGCCAGGGTGGCCCTGATCTCCTCGACCATGTACTCAGGGCGGTGGAAGACGTCCCCGGCGCTGAAGCGGAGGAGGCTGCGGATCTCCGGACACCTCAAGATCTGGTTGAAGCGGGCAACGTCCCTTCGATGGGCGTCACGGGTTCCGTGGTAGGCGTATCCCTCGATCTCCACCGCCAGCCCTGCCGCCCTGAACAGGAAGTCGACGACGCGGCGACTGCCGTCCGGGGTGCGTAGCTCGGCCTGGCTCTCAGGATGCAGGTCGGCGTCGTGCATGCGCAGTCGGGCAACCGTCTCGGCGGCTGAACCGGCGAGAGGGTCGGTCAGACGCAGCCAGTTCCGGGCCCGGGCCGACCCCTTCAGCGTCGTCTCAAGTGCCGCGGCGATCTCGTCCAGCTTCGTGAGCGGTGCGCGACGGACCCGCCCGACTCTGCGGTACGTCAGCGCCGAGTCCACGGCGACGATCGCCTCGTCCCTCGGGCCGCGCCGGAGCAGGTCGGCGAGAGTGCGGGTGGGGTTGGTGAGCCGTAACCCCTGCCGTTCCACCACGTCCCTCGTGCTGAGCGGCATCCGGTGGACGCGCACGCCCTCGCTCACACCGCGGACGGTGAGCTGCGGGTCGATGAACTCCAGCGGCCCTTTCCGGCCACCCCCGAGCATCTCGACCCGCCAGAGGGCAGCCGCTGAACCGTGGCTCACGATCAGCCGGGGTTCGCGGAGCAGCACGGCACGGAGGTGAGTGAGCAGGTCCGGGTTCCGCCCGGGCTCGGCCCAGGCGCCCTGCCGCAGCCGGGTCCAGCCCTCTGCCCGCAGCGCACGCGTGAGGCTGCGCCGGGGCCAGCCGGCCTCCACGGCACATGAGGTGAGCAGCACGCCCCGGTTCGCCAGTGCCCTCAACTCCGTCCGCTCCACCCCGGCAAGATCGCAGAATCCGCGACTTGCCGCTTGGCCTGTGGATAACCGGGCGGGGTCAGCCCTTCAGCGAGTCGAGAAAGGCGGACCATGCGAGGGGCGGGAAGAGGAGTACGGGGCCGTCCTGGGCCTTCTTCGAGTCGCGGACGGGGATCACGCCGGGGCGGGTGTCGGAGACTTCGACGCACTCACCGCCGGTGCCGTTGCTGTAGCTGCTCTTGCGCCACACGGCCGTGCTCAGGTCAATCCCGGTGCTTGCCATCTCGGTAGTCCTCTGCCGCAGCCTCGATGATCGCAAGGGACGCCTCAGGCGGCAGTGCGGCGGCCCTGAGCAGATCGTACGACTCGCGGTACTGCTTCACGAGCGCCGGATAGTCAATGAGTTGGCCACTGTGCAGCGACTCGGTGTACACGACCGGAGGTGCGTCCGTGAAGGCCATGAACCTGGTCATGCCCATCATGAACGGATGGACTCCGGCGGTTTGCGGGACGATCTGCAGAATGGAGTGTGTATTCCTCACCACCTGCGTAATGTGGTCCAGCAGTTCCGCCATGCCCGCATCGGGAAGGGCCGGGCGCCGGATCAACGACTCGTCCAGGATCGCCCAGAACTTCGGCGGGTTCTCGGAGTCGAAGAGCTTGGCCCGTTCCATGCGGGCGTGGACCTTCTCCTCGACCTCTTCGCCCGAGGCACGCGGCATGGCGGCTCGTACGATCGTGCGGGTGTAGGAGGCTGTCTGCAGCAGCCCCGGCACCAGCATCGGCGCCCAGTCCTCGATCGTCTCCGCATGGCGCTCCATCTCCGCCACATCCACGAAGTACTCCGCATGCCCCGACTGCCGTGCCCGGCGGGCGTCTTCACAACGGCGCTCGAAAAAGCCGTCCGTCTTCAGCACCCTGTCGACGTGCCGGGCCAGATCCATCGGCATGCGCCGTTCGCCGCGCTCGATCTGGCTGAGAAAGGGAACGCCCCGAAAGCTCCCCTCGGCCAACTGCTCCAGGGTGAGTCCCGCCAGTTCCCGTCGATAGCGCAACTCGGCGCCGTAGAAAGACGGGACGTTCGCGGATGCGTCGGGGTCCTTGCGTGGGGGCACAACTCATCACCGCCATTTGCCAGTTGCGCTGCGTAGCCGAAACCTCTTCAAAAGGTACCGGCGCTGGCGCCATCGTGTGACTGATTCGTCACAGAGAGCACAGGAAGGCGTACGCAACCGTGTCGTCCTCGAATCCCCCCTCCACCCACCGCGCCGACTCCGTCTTCGACACCACCCTCTGCGTGGACGACCTGCGCGACGCCCTCTCCGCCCACGGCATCACCCTGCCGTCCCTCCGGGTGGACCTGCCGAGCTTCGCGGGCACGTACCGGCCCCCGGCCGGCCTGGTCGCACTCGGCAACTGCAACGCCGCCACGGCGCGCAGGCTGGTGGCGGTGCTGCGGGACACCGGTACGGCACCGAGCCGGCCGCCGCTGGACGTGGAGCTCCCCGCCGTACCGCAGGCGCTCCAGGGCCTCCGCCGTACCGTCCGCCGCTACCTGGACGTGCCTTGCGCCGACGTCCAGCTCTGTGTCACCGAACTCGTCACGAACGTGATCCGGCATGTGGGGGAGGGCAGCGCGGTCCGTGTGCGGGTGGCCCGGACGGACGGCAACCGGGTCCGCGTCGAGGTCACGGACCCGGCCATGGAGGCTCTTCCCGTGTCCCTGCCCAGCGCGCCCGATGACGAGACGGGACGCGGCCTCGCCCTGCTGGAGGCGATGGCGCTGCGCTGGGGCGTGGAGCAGGGGGTGGAGGGCAAGACGGTGTGGTGCGAGCTGGCGGGGGCGGAGTGAGCGACGGTTCGCGGCAGCGGGTCAAGGTATCTGCCCCCGGACACACGTCGGCCGCGACGGCTCCCCCTCGGCGCCGTCGCGGCCGGTCCCCCGTGTGGGAGGTGGCTCAGCTGGGGTCGGACGTGATGTGGACGTTGTCCGGGGTGACGGTCCCGGAGGCGGTGGCCGGGGCGTCGGTGATGTGGACGTTGTCCGGGGTCACCGTGCCGGAGGTGGCGGCCGGGGCGTCGGTGATGTGGACGTTGTCCGGGGTCACCGTGCCGGAGGCGGTGGCCGGGGCGTCGGTGATGTGGACGTTGTCCGGGGTGACGGTCTGCCCGTCATTCGTGGTGTCGCTCATGGTGCTTCCTCCCCATTGGCGCTGTACTCGACGTGTCGGGCCCGTCCGGCCATTCCCCCGATGGACGGCCGGACGGGTCCGGGATCGCCCAACCCTAGATCGTTCGCGAGGGCGACCTCACAGCCGGTCCGTCTGCCCCCCGACGCGACGGATCGACAGGAAGAGACTGCCGTGAGGCAATAAACGAACGATGAACGTCCCCGCGGGTTCAGGCGGCGGCGGTCGGCGCCAGCAACGCACGGACGGTCTCGGCCTCCGGCGACTGGAGCGACTCGTAGATGGACAGGGCCTCCTGCCAGCACACCTGTGCCCGTCCGGACTGCCCGATGCCGGTGAGAGCCCGGCCGAGAACGGTGAGGACGTTTCCGCGCCGCCATTCGCCGCCGATGCCGCGGAGCACGGTCAGCGCGGCCTCGGCACTGACCGAGGCCTGGGCGTGCCGACGGGCCGCCAGATCCAGCTCGGCGAGCCGGAACAGCGTCATTCCCTCCCACAACCGCTGACGACTTTCCCGGAAGATCGTGAGCGCTTCCTGGAGCCGCTCGGCGGCCTCGGCGGGCAGGCCGTTCTCGGTGAGGGCAACCCCCAGGGCGTAACGCCCGTTGGCGGTCTTCACGGCGTGCCCCAGGCCCTCGTACATGTCGACGCCCTGCTGGGCCAGTTCCACGGCGCTCTGCGGACGTCCCGTCACGACGTGGATGCGGGAGAGATTGCACAGGACGCTGGCCTCGCCGGCGCGGTCGCCGCAGTCCCGGAAGTCCTCGAGCGCCTGCTTGAGGTGTTCCTCGGCGTTGTCGTAGCGACGCTGGTAGAAGGCCATGGCGCCACGGATGTTCGCTGCCCAGCAGCGGGCCAGCGGGTCGCTGAAGGAGTTGCCCAGGCGCAGTGACTCCCGGGCCGACTCGTCCGCTTCCGCGAAGCGCCCCGAGAGCTGATGGGCATTGGCCAGGACGACCGAGGCCCGTACCTCCGCGCGCCGGTCCCCGCATGACCGGGCCGCGTCGAGCAGGGCGATCGCAGCGGCGTCGTACTCCCGTGAGTTGGCGCCGGACTCGGTCAGGTCCACCGCGGCCCACAACAGGTCGATGGCGCGCGGCAAAGTGCCCGGCCGTGCGAACTGCTGTACGCATGCCAGCAGTGAAACGGCCTCCGCATACAGCCAGTCCTGAGCCCGATGCCGGTCCTCGAAGTTCAGGCCCGGATACTCGGTCGGCTCCATGTGATCCACCAGCCGATCCCCCGGCCGCTCCATCGCATAGACCTGCGCCGCCGTGGCCAGATAGAAATCCAGCAACCGTGACATCGCAGCCTCCCGCTCGCTCGGTGGCTGCTCGTCCCGCTCCGCGCACGCACGCGCGTAGAGGCGGACCAGGTCGTGGAAGCGGTAGCGGCCCGGCGCCGCCGACTCCAGCAGCGACGTGTCCACCAAGGATTCGAGAAGGTCCTCGGTCTCCTCCGCCGGCAGGTCCAGGACCGCAGCCGCAGCGGCCAGGGAGATGTCCGGGCCGTCCGCCAGGCCCAGCAGGCGGAACGCCCGGGCCTGGGCCGGTTCCAACTGGCCGTAGCCCAGTTCGAAGGTGGCCTTCACCGCCAGGTCGCCGGCCTGCAGCTCATCGAGCCGGCGGCGTTCGTCCGCGAGCTTTGCCGCCAGGACCGAGACCGTCCAGGTCCTGCGTGCCGCCAGCCGGGACGCCGCGATGCGGATCGCCAGCGGCAGGAAGCCGCACGCCGCCACCACGTCCAGCGCGGCCTCCCGCTCGGCCGCCACCCGTTCCTCGCCCACGATCTTGGTGAAGAGCGCCAGCGCCTCGTCCGGGGACATCACGTCCAGGTCCACCAGATGGGCTCCGGCCAGGTCGACCATCCGGACCCGGGAGGTCACCAGAGCAGCGCAGCCTTCCGTCCCCGGCAGGAGCGGGCGTACCTGGGCTGCGTCCTTGGCGTTGTCCAGCAGGACCAGCACCCGGCGGCCGTCCAGGACCGAGCGGTACAGGGCCGAGCGCTCCTCCAGGCTGTCCGGGATCGCCGAGTCCGCCGTGCCCAGGGCGCGCAGGAAGGAGCCCAGGACCGTCTCCGGCTCCGCCGGGCGGGGGCCTGCGCCCTGGAGGTCCACGTAGAGCTGGCCGTCGGGGAAGGCCGCGCGGGCCCTGTGGGCCACGTGCACCGCCAGGGTCGTCTTGCCCACGCCGCCGATGCCCGCCAGCGCCGACACCGCCATCACCCGGCCCCCGGCGTCCACCGACTCCGACGCCGAGGACAGCACCTCGCTCAGCTCGGCCACGAAGGACGCGCGCCCTGTGAAGTCCGGGACCGATGCGGGGAGCTGGGCCGGGCGGACGGCCACCGCGGGCGGCTCCGCCGCGGGGGACGACGGTTCCGCAAGGGCCGGGTCCGCCTGCAGGATGCGCTGCTGGAGCTCGCGCAGGCCCGGGCGCGGGTCCACGCCCAGTTCCTCGGCGAGCAGGCGGCGGGTGTCGGCGTAGACCGCGAGGGCCTCCGCCTGGCGGCCGCTGCGGTACAGGGCCAGCATCAGGAGTTCGCGCAGGCGTTCCCGCAAGGGATACGCGGCCGTCAGCGCCGTCAGCTCCGAGACGGCCTCCGCGTGGCAGCCCTGCTCCAGGTCCATGTCCAGGCGGGACTCCACCAGACCCAGGCGCCATTCCTCCAGGCGGACCCGCTGGGTCTCGGCGTACGGGCCCGGGACGCCGGCCAGGGCCTCGCCGTCCCACATACCGAGGGCCTGGTTCAGCAGCTCGCGGGCCCGGCACAGGTCGCCGGCGGCCCGTGCCTTCTCCGCCTGTGCCGCCAGGGTCTGCGCGACCGCCAGGTCCAGGGCGCCCTCGCCCGGCACCCGCACCGCGTACCCGCCGGACTCGCTGACCAGCACGCCGGGCGGCAGGATCTTGCGCAGGCGGGAGGCGTACGTGCGGACGGCGGCCAGGGCCTGCGACGGGGGCTCGGGGCCCCACAGCGCGTCGATCAGCTCCGCCGCCGTCGCCGTACGGCCCTCGCGCAGCAGCAGGGCGGCCAGCAGGGCGCGCTGCTGGGGCGAGCCCGTGCCGATCTGCTCCGCGCCGCGCCAGGCCCGCACCGGACCGAGCACGCCGAACCGCAGCGCCTCCGGCTCCGTGACGGTCACGGAGCCGGGACGCCGCTGCTCAGGCACTCGCGGCCCACCGTCCATGCGTTCGTCCCCCTCGGCATCACGAACAACCCCGTCAGTTTGCCTTGTTCCGGGCGGTTGCGTCAGCCGTGGGAGACGCCGATCACAGCGCGGCGCAGCCCAGCACACAAACTCCTCACACCCTCTTCGCAAGCACCCGCAGGCGCTCACTAGCTGACGCACCGTCAGATCAGCGCTACCGTGAGGGCCATGGAGACCACACAGTTCCCGCTGATCATCTCCGTCGACGACCACACCGTTGAGCCCGCCCGCGTCTGGCAGGACCGGCTGCCGGGGAAATACCGGGACGTCGGGCCCCGGATCGTGCGCGCCCCGCTGAAGGAGATGACCTTCCTGGGCGGGCGTTTCAAGCCCGTCATGGGCGAACCCGGCAGTACCGAAGGGCCTCTCGGCGACTGGTGGGTCTATGAGGATCTGCGGCGGCCCCTCACCCGGCTCGACACCGCCGTGGGGTACAGCAGGGACGAGGTCAAACTCGAAGTCATCACGTACGAGCAGATGCGCCCGGGGTCGTACGACGTGGCCGCCCGGCTCGCCGACATGGACGTCAACCATGTGCAGTCCGCCGTCTGCTTCCCCACCTTCCCCCGCTTCTGCGGGCAGACCTTCACCGAGGCCGCCGACAAGGAACTCGCCCTGCTGTGCGTGCGCGCCTACAACGACTGGATGGTGGAGGAGTGGTGCGGGGCTCAGGCATACGGGCGCCTGATACCGCTCACCCTCATACCCCTGTGGGACGCCGAGCTGGCGGCGGCGGAAGTGCGGCGCAACGCCGCGCGCGGCGTCCGGGCCGTCGCCTTCTCGGAGATACCCCCGCATCTCGGGCTGCCGTCCGTCCACACCGACGACTGGGACCCCTTCCTCGCCGCCTGCGACGAGACCGGCACGGTCGTCGCCATGCACATCGGCTCCAGCAGCCGTATGCCCTCCACCTCGGCCGACGCCCCTCCCGCCGTCGGCTCCACCATCACCTTCGCCAACTGCTGTTTCTCGATGGTGGACTGGCTGATGAGCGGCAAGTTCGAGCGGTTCCCGAACCTCAGGGTCATGTATGCGGAAGGGCAGATCGGGTGGATCCCGTACATCCTTGAGCGCGCCGATGTGGTGTGGGAGGAGAACCGAGGGTGGGGCGGGGTCGCCGACAAGGTCACCCGGCCGCCGTCCGAGCTGTTCTCCGAGCACGTCTACGGCTGCTTCTTCGACGACGCCTTCGGGCTCAGGAACCTGGACGCCATCGGGGTCGGCAACGTCCTCTACGAGACCGACTACCCGCACTCCGACTCCACCTGGCCCAAGTCCCGCGAGGTCGGTGAGGCCCAGATGGGGCATCTGCCGGCGGACGTGGTCGAGCGGATCGTGCGCGGCAACGCCATCGAGCTGCTGGGGCTCACCCCCGAAGGGCTGTGGCGGTGAGCGCCCTGGCGTACGGCATCCAGCTGCCCGTGCAGGCGCAGAGCACCCTGTTCGCGGAAGGCTGGGAGGCCGGGGCCGGGCCGGAGGATCTGGTGGCCGTCGCGCGGGCCGTGGACCGGGCCGGGTTCGAGTACCTCGCCGCCTGCGATCACGTGGGCGTGCCGCACCGGCTCGCCCCCGCCATGGGCACGGTCTGGTACGACCCGGTCGCCACCCTCGCCCACCTCGCCGCCGTGACCGAGCGGGTGCGCCTGCTCAGCCATGTGGCGGTCGTGGCGCTACGGCACCCGCTCCTCACCGCCAAGCAGTACGCCACCCTCGACCACCTCTCCGGCGGCCGGCTGGTCCTCGGGGTCGGGGCCGGGCACGTCCGGGAGGAGTTCGAGGCGCTCGGGGCCGACTTCGAGCGGCGGGGAGCCGTACTGGACGAGACGATCGACGCGCTGCGGGCCGCCCTCGGGCCGGAGGAGTTCCCCGAGCACCACGGGAAGATCCACGACTTCGCCGGGCTCGGCCAGCGGCCCCGGCCGGCCCAGCCGCACATCCCCCTCTGGGTCGGCGGATCCTCGCCCGCCGCCGTACGCCGGGCCGCGCTCAAGGGCGACGGCTGGCTGCCGCAGGGGGATCCGCGGGACCGGCTGCCCGCGCAGATCGCGAGGCTCAGGCGCCTGCGGGCCGAAGCCGGCATCGAGGGGCCGTTCACCGTCGGCGCGATCGCCGAGCCGCTGTACGTCGGACGGGCCGGCTGGGAGGTCGGACGGCGGACGCTCACCGGGCCGCCGGAGGAGATCGCCGAGTCGCTACGGGCGTACCGGGCGATGGGTGTGAACCAGATCCAGGTGCGGTTCCGCAGCCGGAGCCGGGCCGAACTCATCGAGCAGATCCACCTGTTCGGGGCGGAGGTCGCACCCCGGCTGAACTGAGGAGGAGTCCATGGGCAAGCTGGACGGGCGGGTCGTCGTCATCACCGGGGCGGCACGCGGGCAGGGTGAGCAGGAGGCGCGGCTCTTCCGGGCGGAGGGGGCGCGGGTGGTCGTCGCCGATGTGCTGGACGACCAGGGGGAGGCCCTGGCCAAGGAGATAGGCGCGTTGTACGTCCATCTCGACGTCGGCACCGAGGAGGGCTGGCGGGCGGCCGTGGCGGCCACCAAGGCGGCGTACGGGCACATCGACGGGCTGGTGAACAACGCGGGGATCCTGCGCTTCAACGCGCTCGTGGACACCCCGCTGGCCGAGTTCATGCAGGTCGTGCAGGTCAACCAGGTCGGCTGCTTCCTGGGCATGAAGGCGGTGGCGCCCGAGATGGCCGACGGCGGGACCATCGTCAACACCGCCTCCTACACGGCGCTGACCGGCATGGCGGCCGTGGGGACGTACGCCGCCACCAAGCACGCCGTGCTGGGGCTGACCCGGGTGGCCGCGCTGGAGCTGGCGGGCCGGGGCATCCGGGTCAACGCGATCTGTCCGGGCGCCATCGACACCCCGATGTCCAACCCGGCGCGCCTGGACCCGGACGCCGACCCGGAGGAGATGAGCCGGGCCCTGGACGAGCTGTACCGAAGGCTCGTGCCGCTCGGGCGGGTCGGGCAGCCGGAGGAGGTGGCGCGGCTGGCGCTGTTCCTCACCTCGGCGGACTCGTCGTACATCACCGGGCAGCCGTTCGTGATCGACGGCGGGTGGCTGGCGGGGGTCAGTGTCATCTGACGAACCGTCAGCTATTGACGGTCGCGGCGGCCGGTGCGACAGTCGGCCGACAGAGTATCTGACGATGCGTCAGAAGAGACTGAGGACGGTGAACCGCCTTGGAATTCGGGCTCTTTGTACAGGGATACGTGGGCAAGCGCGCCGAGACCGACCCGCTGGCCGAGCACAAGGCGCTGATGGAGGAGACCGAGTACGTCATCCAGGCGGACAAGTCCGGCTTCAAGTACGCCTGGGCCTCCGAGCACCATTTCCTGGAGGAGTACTCGCACCTGTCCGCCAACGATGTGTTCCTGGGGTATCTGGCGCACGCGACGGAGCGGATCCATCTGGGGTCGGGGATCTTCAATCCCCTCGCCCAGGTCAACCATCCGGTGAAGGTCGCCGAGAAGGTCGCCATGCTGGACCACCTCAGCGAGGGGCGCTTCGAGTTCGGCAGCGGGCGGGGGGCCGGCAGCCACGAGATCCTCGGGTTCATACCGGGTGTGACCGACATGAACTACACCAAGGAGATCTGGGAGGAGACCATCGCCGAGTTCCCGAAGATGTGGCTCCAGGACGAGTACGCCGGCTTCCAGGGCAAGCACTGGCAGCTGCCGCCGCGCAAGGTCCTGCCGAAGCCGTACGGGAAGTCGCACCCGGCGATGTGGTACGCGGCCGGCTCCCCGCCGTCGTACGCCATGGCCGCGAAGAAGGGGCTCGGCGTGCTCGGGTTCAGCATCCAGAAGGTCTCCGACATGGAGTGGGTGCTGGAGCAGTACAAGACGGCGGTCGTGAACGCGGAGCCGGTGGGGGACTTCGTCAACGACAACGTGATGGTCACGACCACGGCGATCTGTGCGCCGACGCATGCCGAGGCGATCGACATCGCTGTGCACGGCGGGCTGCACTATCTGCCCTCGCTCGTCTTCCGGTACCACGACACCTTCCCGCGCCCCGAGGGCTTCCCCGTGTGGCCGGAGACGCTGCCCGAGTACACGCCGGAGTTCGTGGAGCTGCTGGTGGAGGAGGAGCTGCTGATCTGCGGTGACCCCGACGAGGTGCTGAGGCAGTGCAAGCGGTGGGAGCAGGCGGGTGCCGACCAGCTGAGCTTCGGGTTGCCGGTGGGCGTGCCGAAGGAGGAGACGCTGCAGACGATCCGGCTGATCGGGGAGCACGTGATCCCGAAGATCGACACGGATCCGGTCCACCGGACTTCGCGGTTCCGAGCAGCGGTTGCCTCGTAAGCGCCGCTGCCGGGTGCGGGTTGTGTGTGGCTGGTCGCGCCCACGCGGCGGAGCCGCATATCGATACGGCCCCGCGCCCCTTAGGCAGGCATCCCGCACGTGTCTCAAGGAGTTACCGCATGCTTGATCATGTCATCCGCGGGGCGACCGTCGTCGACGGGACCGGTGCGCCCGCCCGTACCGCCGACGTCGGCATCCGCAGCGGCCGAATCGCCGTCGTCGGTACCGTCACCGAGGACGCCCGGACCACCGAGGACGCCTCCGGCCTCGTCCTCACCCCCGGCTTCGTCGACCCCCACACCCACTACGACGCCCAGCTCTTCTGGGACCCGTACGCCACGCCCTCCCTCAACCACGGGGTGACGACCGTCGCCGCCGGGAACTGCGGTTTCACCCTCGCACCCCTGAACCCCGCTCGCCCCGAGGACGCCGACTACACGCGCCGGATGATGTCCAGGGTGGAGGGGATGTCCCTGGTGGCGCTGGAGGAGGGGGCGCCCTGGAGCTGGCATTCCTTCGGGGAGTACCTGGACGCGCTCGACGGGCGGATCGCCGTCAACGCCGGATTCATGGTCGGGCACTGCGCGCTGCGGCGGTACGTCATGGGGCCGGAGGCCGTCGGGGGGCAGCCGAGCGAGGAGCAACTGGGCGCGATGCTGCGGCTGCTGCACGAGGCGATGGACGCGGGGGCCTGGGGGCTGTCCACCACGCAGTCCGGTACGCACTCGGACGGGGACGGGCAGCCCGTCGCGTCCCGGCATGCGCAACCGGCGGAGCTGCTGGCGCTGTCGAGGGCCGTCGGCGAGCACGAGGGGACGCAGATCGAGGCGATCGTCGCCGGCTGTCTGGATCAGTTCAGTGACGACGAGATCGATCTGCTCGTGGAGATGAGCGCGGTCGCCGGCCGGCCGCTCAACTGGAACGTGCTCACCGTCGACGCGGCCGTACCGGAGCGGGTGCCGCGGCAGCTCAGCGCGAGCGAGCGGGCCCGGAAGGCGGGTGGCCGGGTGGTGGCGCTCACCATGCCGATCCTCACCCCGATGAACATGTCGCTCGGCACCTTCTGCGCCCTCAACCTCATCCCGGGGTGGGGTCCGATCCTCGGGCTGCCCGTGCCGGAGCGGATCGCCAGGCTCCGGGACCCCGCCGTCCGGGCGGAGATGCTGCGGCGGGCCCGGTCGAAGGAGGCGGGCGTCTTCCGGCGGCTGGCGAACTTCGGCCGGTACGTCATCGGGGACACCTACAGCGAGGCCAACCGGGGGCTCACGGGCCGGGTCGTACGGGACATCGCAAAGGAGCGGGGGCAGGACCCGTTCGCCTGCCTGGTGGAGATCTGCGCGAGCGACGAGCTGCGTACGGTGCTGTGGCCGATGCCCACCGACAACGACCCGGCCTCCTGGGCGCTGCGCGCCGAGACCTGGCAGCACGAGGACGTGCTGCTCGGCGGTTCCGACGCGGGCGCGCATCTGGACCGGATGTGCGGGGCGCCGTACACCACCCGGTTCCTCGGGGACTGTCTGCGCGGCCGGAAGCTGGTCGGTCTTGAGCAGGCCGTGAAGATGCTGACCGACGACCCGGCGCGGCTGTTCGGGCTGCGGGAGCGGGGACAGGTGCGGGAGGGCTGGCATGCGGACCTCGTCCTGTTCGACCCGGAGCGCATCGACGCCGGTCAGGCCCGGCTGGTGTACGACCTGCCGGGTGACAGTCCGCGGCTGGACTCCAGGGCGATCGGGGTGCGGGCCGTGTGGGTCAACGGGGTCGAGGCGATCCGGGACGACGTGGTGAGCGGGGCCGTACCGGGGAAGGTGCTGCGGTCCGGCACCGACACGCGGACGGTGAGCACCAGGTGACGGGGGAGCGGCTGTTCGTCGGCGGGGAGTGGGTCGAGCCGGACGGCGGGCACTACCCGGTGACCGACCCGGCCACCGAGGAGACCGTCGGCTGGGCGCCGGAGGCCTCGCCGGAGCAGGTGCGGGCGGCCTGCGCGGCGGCCCGGGAGGCGTTCGGGGCGTGGTCGCGGACCTCGCCGGAGGAGCGGGCAGCGGTGCTGGGCCGGGCGGCCGACCTGATCCGCGAGCGGATGGAGCCGTACACCGAGCTGGCCCGCGCGGAGACCGGCGCGACCACGGGGACCGCGCGGGCGATGCAGGTCGGGGTGGCCGCCGCCCGGTTCCGCCGGTACGCGCGCGTGGAGCCCGCCGAGTGGGCGATCGCGCCGCAGATCAACGAGGCCGGGCCGATGGGCCGGGCCGCCGTGCTGGGCGCGCTGGCGGTACGGCAGCCCGTCGGGGTCGTCACCTGCATCACCTCCTACAACAACCCGTGGGCCAACCCGGCCGGCAAGGTCGCGCCGGCGCTGGCCATGGGCAACACGGTGGTGGTGAAGCCGGCCCCGCAGGATCCGCTGTCCGTGTACCGGATGGCCGAGGCACTGGAGGCGGCCGGGGCGCCACCGGGGGTGGTGAACGTCGTCTCCGGGCGTTCCACCGACGTGGGCGAGGCCGCCGTCGCGTCCCCCGACGTCGACATGGTCAGCTTCACCGGGTCCACGGCCGTCGGCCGGCGGATCGCCGAGGTGTGCGGGCGGGACATGAAACGCCAGCTCATGGAGCTGGGCGGGAAGGGCGCGGCGGTCGTGTTCGACGACGCGGACGTGGGCTCCGCCGTCGCCGGCATCGGTACGACCTTCTCCTTCTACAGCGGACAGATCTGCACGGCACCGACCCGGGTGCTGGCCCAGCGCGGGGTCTACGGCCGTCTCGTCGAGCAACTCGCCGGTTACGCCCGCAGGTTGAAGGTCGGGGATCCGCGGGAGGCGGACACGGTCGTCGGGCCGGTGATCTCGGCCGAGCACCGGGCGCGCGTCGAGTCGTACGTCGAACTCGGCAGGAAGGAGGGCGCGTCGGTGGTCGCGGGCGGCGAACGGCCGTCACTGGAGCGGGGTTTCTATGTCTCGCCCACCCTTCTCGCCGACTGCGCCAACGACATGCGGGTGGCCCGGGAGGAGATCTTCGGGCCGGTCGTCGTGGTCATCCCCTTCGACGACGAGGAGGAGGGGGTCGCCCTCGCCAACGACTCCGCGTACGGGCTCATCGACTACGTCTGGTCCGGTGACGTGGCCAGGGCGTTCCGGGTGGCCCGGCGGCTGCGGGCCGGGGGCGTGGGGGTGAACACCGTCGGCCGCAACATGGAGGCGCCGTTCGGGGGGTTCAAGCAGAGCGGGGTGGGCCGCGACGTCGGCTCCTACGCGCTGCACGCGTACAGCGAGGTGCAGGCGATCGTGTGGCCGGGGTGAGCGGGGCCGTCCGGCGACGCGGCATCCGCCGTCCCCGCACCGGATCCACCCAGGGCCGTCACCCCTCCAGGTCCACCCGGACCGTCAGCAGGTCCGTGCCGAACGCCCGTACCGCCGCGCTGTTGAAGCGGGGCAGGGCGCGCAGGCGGGCCACCGGGTCGTCGTCGGGGAGGAGGTGGGCGGTGCCGTGGTGCCAGCGGCCGGCGAGGCGGACGCGGACCCTCGGGTCGGCCTGGATGTTGCGGACGTACTGGGACTTGTAGCCGAACTCGGAGACCAGCCAGAAGGAGTCGCCGACCTTGCGGCCGCCCACCGGGGTCTGCCGCGGCAGACCGGAGCTGCGGCCCGTCGTCTCCAGGAGGGTCTGGAACGGCAGCCGCCGGTTGAGCGGGTTGGCGATGTGCCGTTGGAAGGCGGTCACCACGCGGTGCTTGCGGTCTGCGGGGGCTGACATACGGGTCGCTCTCCTGGTCTGACGGCACGGCGCCGCGGCGCGGATGGTGTGGCGGCTTGGTGCGGGGCGTGTGACCCCTGGACTTTCCGCCGACTGTCGCGTGTTAGCCTCCCCCGCGGTCGTGGTCATTGCAACGGGGGAGCCTGATGGGCGCGTCTTCGGACGGCTACACGGTCAAGTCCGGGATGTCCGGACAGGCGAAGGAACTGGACGCCGCGGGCGACGACGCGGGCAAGATCCGCGAGGCGATCCAGCCCGGAATGTGCTACGTGGACGACGTACTCGGCGGCCCGGACGCCGCCGCGGCGTTCAACGCGTATGCCGCCGCCTGGGAGGCGGAGGCCAAGGCCCTGGAATCGGCGCTGCACGAACTGGCCGACAAGGTACGGCTGTCGAAGGGGGCGTACCACGGCAGCGACAGCCTCGTCGGCACGAACGCCCACAACGTGGCCGTCGGCGAGAGCAACCTCACCAGCACCATGCCCGCCCACGCCGGCCGCCCGTCGGCGCTGGCCGGCTACTGAGAGGGCGGCCGATGACGGAGTCCACGGGCGACCGCAGCAAGCGGCTGGGCGAGCTGTGCAGGGCCATTGCCTCCGCCGACAGCAAGAACGACCTGATCGACGCCATCAACGACGCGCTCGCCGTCTCCGCCCCGGTCGGTGACACGGCGACGCTGGAGTTCCTGGGCAAGCTGTACCAGAAGCAGGACCTCGGGGACCTCTACAAGCGCATCGACAGGGTGGCCAAGAAGGGCCTGCCGGACGTCTGGGCCGGGAACACGAGTGTCCTCGCCTCGGACGCGGTGGCCGCCGCCGGGCGGGCCGCCGGGGCGGTGGGCCGGGCCCTCTACGGCGGCGGACAAGTGCTGCTCACGTTCGCCGACGCCCTCAAGGACGCCCAGAGCCAGGACAGCGGCGGGCGGGAGACGCTGCACGAGGCACTCCAGATGCTCGGCGGCAAGGACGGCTGGTTCGACGAGCTCATCGAGTCCGACGCGGACAAGGCCGTCCGGCTGAACGCCCGTTCCCTCGCCTCCCTGGGCGCCGCGGACATGCACGAGGCCGCGATCGCCGCCGACGACGCCGCCCATGCCGTCGCCGGGGACCTGAACGAGCGGGTCTCCGAGGCGCGCATCGGCAAGCTGGGCACGGGCGACCTGACCGCCGTCGACAAGCTGATGCTGGCCGAGACCAGCGCCGTCGACGGCGACCCCGTGCTGAACGAGATCCTCACCGCGCACGACCTGGAGCGCGCCGGTCGGCGCATGGACCAGTTGAGTGCCGCCGACCGGGCCGCCATGGACCAGATGCTGGCCGGGTCGGGCAGCCCGCAGGAGCGGGCCTATCTGATGAAGGCCCTGGCCGCCGGGCACAGCGTGGCGGAGATCGAGCGGTTCCAGGGCCAGATCCAGGGACACGACCCCGAGTGGCTGCGCAGGCATCTCACGCCGGTCGTCACCGAGGTGGACAGCATGGACGACGAGGGCCTGGCCTCCGACGGCTCCAACAACAACAAGGACTACGTCACCTTCGACGGGCAGCGGTGGATCCAGGGCGGCGACGGCTCGGAGGGCACCTGCGTGGCCTCGTCCACCGTCACCGCCCGCGCCATGGTCGACCCCCTCTACGCCCTCGGCCTCACCGGCGGGCCCAGCGGACAGGAGGACGACCCCGAGGCCTTCGAGCGGCGCCTGGTGGCCGAGCAGCACCGGCTGCACACGGAGGGCCACGGCGGTGACCACTGGGAGGGCATGGGCCCCGACGGGCAGGAGCACATCGCCGACAGCACCATCGGCGCCGCCACCGGCGACGACTACCAGCGCCACGACCTGGACGGTGCCGCCGACCGCAAGGCGGTGCTGAGCGATGTGGAGAAGGCGGTCGCGGACGGCCGCCCGGTCCCCGTCGACGTCAAGGGCAAGGACGGCGCCCACGCGATGACCATCATCGCCCAGGAGGGCGACATGCTGCAGATCTACAACCCCTGGGGCACGACGACCTGGGTCAGCGAGAACGACTTCATCAACGGACACATGAGCAAGGCAGCGGACAGTGGACTCAACGACGCGTACAGCGTGTACCTCCCGACGGCGAAGTAGGCGGAGCCTTTGGCGTCGGGGCAGGGCGGCGGGCGGTGCCTTCGCGGCGGTCGTGCTGCTCACGCTCGTCGCGGGCTGCGGGTCGGGCACCCACGAACCCGCCCCCGTCGCGCACCCCACCGGAGAACCCCGCATCACCGCGAAGGTCGGGGAGCGCTTCACGCTCACCGTCCATCAGAATGCCTCCACCCGCGAGCACTGGTACCTGTCCGACCCCAGGCCCGACGCCGACGTGGTCCGCGAGCGCGGGCAGCACAGCACCGCGGACTCCGGCGACAAGCACCTGGCCGGCGGCGGCAGCGGCCTCACCTTCACCTTCGAGGCCACCGGCAAGGGCAGCACCCGGATCGTGCTGACCCACTGCACGTTCGCCACCACCTGCGACGAGGACGGCGGCGGCAACCCGGCCCCGGCGTCGACCGCACCGTACCGGCAGTCCGCGCCCAAGCGCGTCACCTACACCGTCACCGTCCGCTGAGCCGGCCGACACCACCGACACCGGAACATGAACCCCGTATCGAACCCCGCCCCGCAGCCCCCGGACCGCACCGACGACGAGCTGGCCCGGCTCGACATCGCCGTCCTGCTCCGCTACGGCCTCACAGCACCGGCCGGCCCCCGCCGCACCGCCCTGTTCGGCGACGGCGTCGCGGGCGCGGCCGTGCTGCTCGACCGCCTCGGCACCCAGCCGCGCTCGGTGGCCTTCCTCGCCGACACCGTCCGGGCCGGCGGCCTCGCCTACGCCGCCGGGCTCGCCGAGCCGCTGCCGCGCCCGGAGGCGACGGCTGTCATCCGCGACTGGCTGGCCGCCGGCACCGGGCTGGCGGCCGGTGTCGCCGCCGACGACACGGCCGCCCGCTGGCTGCGCGCCGTCGCGACGGTCATCGAACTGCGGCAGCTGACGAGGGCCGCACGGAGCTGACCGGCCGCGTGGGTCACGCTCCGCCGACCGCCCCGAGGAAGATCGGGTTGGTGAAGGCGGCCAGGGCGCCCGGCACCGGCCCGGCCGCCGTCTCGTGCCGCAGCTCGGCGCGCACGTAGGCGGCGTAGGAAGGCGTCGTACGCCACTCGGCCGTGCCCGAGCCGGACACCGGCAGCGGATCGCTGGTGAACAGCACACCCTGGTCGGTGACGAAACGGATCGAGCAGCGCGGGGCGCCCGAGACCTCCAGCCGGACGGTGACGGGGGTGTCGGCGGCCACGGGCAGCCGCTCGCCGATGCCCGCCTGCTCTCCGCGTCCGCCCGTCACCGTGAACGCGAGGGTCACGTTCTTCGACTCGGCCACGTACGAGCGTCCCGCGCGGATGCCTTCCTGGATGGCCTCCCGGGTCAGGTCGTCGGCGAGGACGACCGTCTGGGGACTGCCGACCGTGTCCGGGTCACGGTGGGCGTCGCTGTTGCCCATGGCCGGGAGCCAGGGCCGCCCCTGCCGCACGGAGGCGACCAGCAGGTTGTCCCACTCGGCCAGCGTCACCTCGTCGTCCGGGGTGTAGGGGCCGTTCCACACCTCCACGGCGTCCGCCTCGCCGAAGCCGAACTTCCAGCCGCAGCCGACGCAGGTGGCGTGCGGGTGGGCGGGGACGACCAGGCCGCCGGCGCGGCGGATGTCCCGCGCGAAGCGGGCCCAGCGGTTGTCCCGGGCCCGGTAGCGCCAGTCCACGAACGTACCGGGCTCGGTGCCGAGCGCCACCACATGGCCGTTGCGGGTGGTGATCTCCTCGCCGAGCATGATCAGCAGGTCGTCGCCGGCCTGGTCCGCCCAATGGGGGTGCGCGGAGTGGGTGTTGTGCTCCGAGGAGTTGATGAAGTCCAGGCCGGCCGCCCGTGCGAGGGCCGCGATCTCGGCCGGGGTGCGGCGGCCGTCGGAGTACCAGGAGTGCAGATGGCAGTCGCCCCGGTACCAGGCCCGGCCCCGCCCCTTGGCCCGGGAGGGCGGATACACCGGCCGCGGGGTCTCGCCCGGCTCGCCGTAGGTCAGCGTGATCGTCAGGTCGTACGACAGTCCCTGCGGCGCCACCGTGTAGGGGCCCAGCGCCACGTACCAGGTGCCCTGCCGCACCGGGCCGGGGATGTAGCCCGGCGTCGCGTCGTCGGCGCGGACGAAGAACTCCGTGCGGGCGCCGCCCGACCAGCCCCGGAAGCCCCGGCCGCCCAGCTCGGTGCCGCGCTCGTCGAAGAGGCCGATGTCGAGGGCGTTGCCCTGGGTGCCGGCCGGGACCGAGGGCCTGTCGTAGGTGTAGGAGACCTTGATCTCCCGTACGCCGGCGGGTACTTCGACCGGTACGTACACGAAGTCGGGGGAGCCGGGCGGCAGGGTGCCGGGTACCGTCCGGGTCTCCTGCTGCTGACCGTCCGCCGCTGCGAAGCTCACGCTTCCCAACGTAAGGGCAGCGGCCGCGCTCGTCACGAACAGCGCCCGTCTGCCGATGCCATGAGCCTGACCGTGCGTGTCTTCAGCCATGGCGGCCACTCTCCCGTCCGCGCGTTAACGCCCGTGGACGAGAGGGCGAGTGGCATCCGACAGGTGTCATGCGGGCTGTTCCACGGCCGCCGGCGCGAACAGTGCCGACCAGTCGGTATGGACAGTGGAGGCCCGGCCCGGTACAGATGGGCCATGCGTATCTCCGTCACCATCTTCCTCACCGACGAGACCATCGCGCCGGTACGGCTCGCCCGCGAACTGGAACACCGCGGTTACGCCGGCCTCTACCTCCCCGAACACACCCACATCCCGGTCGAGCGGACGACTCCGTACCCGGCCGGCGGCGACCTGCCGCGCGAATACGGCCGCACCCTCGACCCCTTCGTCGCCCTCGGCCAGGCCGCGGCCGTCACCGAGCGCCTCGGCCTCGGCACCGGCGTCACCCTCCTCGCGCAGCACGACCCCATCGCGCTGGCCAAGCAGATCGCCACCCTGGACCACCTGTCCGGCGGCCGGTTCACCCTCGGTCTCGGCTACGGCTGGAACGTCGAGGAGGCCGCCGACCACGGGGTGGAGTGGCGCACGCGCCGGGAACTGGTCCGCGACCGGATGCGGCTGATGCAGGCGCTGTGGACCGAGGAACCGACGCCCTACGAGGGCGAGTTCGCCCGCGTCCGGGCCAGCCACGCCCACCCCAAGCCGGTGCGGAAGCCGCGCGGCCCGGTCGTCGGCCCGCGCACGCTCGTCGGCGGCACGGCCGGGCCGAAGTTGTTCGCGCACATCGCCGAGTACGCCGACGGCTGGCTGCCGATCGGCGGCCGGGGCCTCACCGAGTCCCTGCCGGTGCTGCGCACGCTGTGGGCCGACGCGGGCCGCGACCCGGCCGCCCTCCAGATCGTCCCGTACGCGGTCCAGCCCACCCCCGGCAAGCTGGCCCACTACGCGGACCTGGGCATCGAGGAGGTCGTACTGCAGTTGCCGCCGGCGGGGGAGGGAGAAGTGCTGGGGCTGCTGGACGAATACGGGAGTTACCTGTAGGCCGAGCGGGAGCCATCTTCCGTAATCAACCCGAACGTATGCTCAAGGGATGACGACTTCCGCGGCCCCCGGAACCGGACCGACCGAGAACTCCATGCGTCGCGCCCTCAAACGCGCCCGGGACGGCGTCGCCCTCGACGTCGCCGAGGCGGCGGTGCTGCTCCAGGCTCGCGGCGAGGCCCTGACCGACCTCGCCGCGTCCGCCGCCCGGGTGCGCGACGCGGGTCTCGAACAGGCGGGCCGTCCCGGTGTCATCACGTACTCGAAGAGTGTCTTCATCCCCCTCACCCGGCTGTGCCGGGACAAATGCCACTACTGCACCTTCGTCACCGTCCCCGGCAAGCTGCGCCGGTCCGGCCACGGAATGTTCATGTCCCCGGACGAGGTGCTGGACATCGCCCGCAAGGGCGCGGCCCTCGGCTGCAAGGAAGCCCTGATCACCCTCGGCGACAAGCCCGAGGACCGCTGGCCCGAGGCGCGCGAGTGGCTCGACGCGCACGGCTACGACGACACCATCGCCTACGTCCGTGCCATCTCCATCCGGATCCTGGAGGAGACGGGCCTGCTGCCCCACCTCAACCCGGGCGTGCTGAGCTGGACGGACTTCCAGCGGCTCAAGCCGGTCGCCCCCTCCATGGGCATGATGCTGGAGACGACCGCGACCCGGCTGTGGTCCGAGCCCGGCGGCCCGCACCACGGCTCCCCGGACAAGGAACCGGCCGTACGGCTGCGGGTGTTGGAGGACGCCGGGCGTTCCTCCGTCCCCTTCACCTCGGGCCTGCTGATCGGCATCGGGGAGACGTACGAGGAGCGGGCCGAGTCCCTCTTCGCCCTCCGCAAGGTCTCCCGGGCCTACCACGGCATCCAGGAACTGATCATCCAGAACTTCCGCGCCAAGCCGGACACGGCGATGCGCGGCATGCCGGACGCCGAACTCGACGACCTGATCGCCACGGTGGCCGTCGCCCGCCACATCATGGGCCCCTCCGGCTGCCTCCAGGCCCCGCCGAACCTCGTCGACTCCGAGTACGAGCGGCTGATCGGCGCCGGCATCGACGACTGGGGCGGGGTGTCGCCCCTGACCATCGACCACGTCAACCCCGAACGCCCCTGGCCGCAGATCGAGGAACTCACCGCACGCTCCCGGGCCGCGGGCTTCGAGCTGCGCGAACGCCTCTGTGTCTACCCCGAGTTCGTGCGCCGCGGCGAGCCCTGGCTGGACCCGCGGCTGCGCCCGCACGTGAGCGCGCTGGCCGACCCGGAGACGGGCCTGGCCCTCCCGGACGCGACCGTCGAGGGCCACCCGTGGCAGGAGCCGGAGGAGGCCTTCGTGCCGTCCGGCCGTACGGACCTGCACCGCACGATCGACACCGCGGGCCGCACGGCCGACCGGCGCGACGACTTCGACGAGGTGTACGGCGACTGGGAGGCGCTGCGCGAGGCGGCGGCCCCCGGCATGGCGCCGGAGCGCATCGACACCGACGTGCGCCAGGCGCTGGCGACGGCGGCCGACGACCCGACGAAGCTCACCGACGCCGAGGCCCTGGCCCTGCTGCACGCGGACGGCCCGGCGCTGGACGCCCTGTGCAAGGTGGCCGACGACGTGCGCAGGTCGGCCGTCGGGGACGACGTGACGTACATCGTCACCCGCAACATCAACTTCACCAATGTCTGCTACACCGGCTGCCGCTTCTGCGCCTTCGCCCAGCGCCGCACGGACGCCGACGCGTACACCCTGTCGCTGGAGCAGGTCGCCGACCGCGCCCAGCAGGCCTGGGACGTGGGCGCGGTCGAGGTGTGCATGCAGGGCGGCATCCATCCCGACCTGCCGGGAACGGCGTACTTCGACATCGCGAAGGCGGTCAAGGAGCGCGTCCCCGGTATGCACGTCCACGCCTTCTCGCCGATGGAGGTGGTGAACGGCGCGACCAGGACGGGCATGTCGATCCGCGAGTGGCTGACGGCGGCCAAGGAGTCCGGCCTGGACACCATCCCGGGCACGGCGGCCGAGATCCTGGACGACGAGGTCCGCTGGGTGCTGACCAAGGGCAAGCTGCCGACGGCCACCTGGATCGAGGTGGTGAGGACCGCCCACGAGCTGGGCATCCGCTCCTCCTCCACCATGATGTACGGCCATGTCGACCAGCCCCGCCACTGGCTGGGCCACCTGCGCACGCTGGCCGCGATCCAGCGGGAGACGGGCGGTTTCACGGAGTTCGTCACCCTCCCCTTCATCCACACGAACGCGCCGGTGTACCTCGCGGGCATCGCGCGCCCCGGCCCTTCCACGCGGGACAACCGCGCGGTGACGGCGATGGCCCGGCTCCTCCTCCACCCCTGGATCCCGAACATCCAGACAAGCTGGGTGAAACTGGGCACGGAGGGCGCGGCGGAGATGCTCCGCTCGGGAGCCAATGACCTGGGCGGCACCCTCATGGAGGAGACGATCTCCCGCATGGCGGGCTCGTCGTACGGTTCGTACAAGTCGGTCCGCGACCTGGTCGCCGTGGCCGAGGCGGCCGGCCGGCCGGCGAAGCCGCGCACCACGCTCTACGGCGAGGTGCCGGAGGAACGGCAGCGGGCCGCGGAGGCCTCCGACGGCCACCTGCCCGAGCTGCTGCCCGTCCTGGACTGAGTACGATGATCCGACCCCCGACCTGAGGCGGGGCCCCGTAGCGGAGGAGATGCGTACCCGTGGCTGCCCGACTGCCCTCCTGGGCCTGGGTCACCGGCCTGACGGCAGGCGCGACCGCGGCCGTCGTCGCCCTCGCCGTACAGGCGGACCACGGGCCGCGCCCCACGGCCGCCGTGGCCGGGCCGCGCCCGTCGGCATCGGCGAGCGCCCACGGCTCCGCCGCGCCGCACTCCCCGGCCCCGCCCGCGCTGCCGGACGCGTCGGGCGAGGGCCGCCGGATCGTGTACTCGCTCGGCGAGAAGCGGGTGTGGCTGGTCGACGCGACGGGCAAGGCGACCCGGACGTTCACGGTGTGGCCGGGCACGGTGAGCCCGCAGCCCGGCCGTTACTCGATCATCAAACGCACCCAGTCCATCAGGGGCTCGGACGGCGTGGAGATCGAGCACGTCATGTACGTCACGATCGTGTCCGGCGTGAACATAGCCTTCTCCAACGCCCTGGACGGCTCCTCGCCACCCCCGGCGGACGGCAAGAAGCTGGGCGGCATCCGGATGCACAAGGAGGACGGCGCCGCCCTGTGGTCCTTCGGCGATCAAGGCACCAGGGTGACCGTCGTCAAATAGCGTCCACGCGGCGGGCCGGCAGCTGGTTGACGATCAGGGCGACCCCGGCGAGCAGGAAGACACGGGTCGCGGCCTCCAGCCCGTTCCAGGTCTTGGACTGCCACATCGAGAACCACTCGCCGCCGATCGCGATGAACCCGGCACCGAAGAGCAGCAGCAGCATCAGCAGTCCGTACGTGGACCAGCGCCGCGCGAGGTCGTCGTCCTTGCGCCGCGCCCAGAGGTACGTGCCCCGGATCAGCACCAGGGCCGCCACCGTCTCCCACGCGATGATGAGGACGTACGCGGTGTCCTGAAGGCCGGTGCCGGTGATCGCCCGCCACATCAGGTTCTTGTCGTGGAAGGTCGTGTCCATCGCCAGCACATGCCGGACGAACTGCTGGTTCGTCCCGAAGTCGGTGATGTTCCCGAGGGCGACCAGGGCTATGTAGAGGGCGAGTATGCCGGTGAGCACGCCGGCGGCGAGGCCGAGGCCGGTGTGACGTGGGGGGTTGGTGGTCATGGCTGGATTCTCCCCTGCCCAAGGCCCGCTTATCGCGTGGTCATTGCGCCAGAATGGGAGGGCGGGCTGCGGGAGGGGCGGACGGATGGCGCAGGCACGGCCGTCGATGCAGGAGCTGATCGGGCGGCGCAGACGGGCGGGGTTCGTCGGCCGCAGTGATGAACGGGCGGCTTTCCGCGCCAACTTGGACGTGCCCCCCGAGGACGAACGCCACCGCTTCCTCTTCCACGTCCACGGCAACGCGGGCGTCGGAAAGACCTTCCTGGTACGGGAGTTGGAGCAGATCGCGCGCGAGCGCGGGGCGCTGACGGCATACGTGGACGAGAGCGTCGGAAGCGTGCCGGAGGCGATGGCGGCGATCTGCGACCAGCTCGGCCGGCAGGGTCACCGGTGCAAGGAGCTGGAGCGGCTGCTGGCCGCCTACCGGGAGCGGCGGCACGAGGCGGAGGCCGCCGCGCTCGCCCTCGACCCGGAGGCGCCGCCGCGCCCGTCGGCGGGTGCGCTGGCGGTGGCGCGGGCCGGGCTCGTCGGGCTCGGCATGGTGCCGGGCGTCGGACCGTTCGCCGGCGCGCTGGACGCGGCCCAACTCGCCCAGAACGCCGACCGGTTGCGGGCCGGACTCAGTGCGCGGCTGCGCAACCAGGAGGACGTGCGCCTGGTGCTGTCTCCGGAGCGGGTCCTGACCCCGGCGCTGCTGGGCGAGCTGGCCGCCTTCGCCTCCGCCGCACCGTGGATCGTCCTGCTCTTCGACACCTACGAGCGCACGGGCGCGTTCCTGGACGGCTGGTTGCACGAGATCATGACGACGGACCGGTACGGCACCCTGCCGGCCAACGTCGTCCTGGTGACCGCGGGACAGCTCCCGCTCGCCCCCGCCCGCTGGGCCGGATTCGCGGCCTTCGTGGCGGACGTGCCGCTCGGCCCGTTCACGGAGACGGAGGCGCGCGGACTCCTCGCGGACAAGGGCGTCCGGGACGAGCCGGTCGTCGCCGAGGTGCTGCGGCTGACCGGGGGCCTGCCGGTGCTCGTCTCCACCCTGGCCGAGACCCGCCCCGCCGACCCTCAGGACGTGGGCGACCCCAGCGGAACGGCCGTGGAGCGGTTCCTGAAGTGGGAGCAGGACCCCGTGCACCGGGCCACCGCGCTGGCCTGCGCGCTGCCCCGGACGCTGGACGCGGATGTGTTCAGGGCCGTGGTCGAGTGCCCGGAGGAGGAGTTCGACGGGCTGTACGCGTGGCTGCAGAGCATGCCGTTCGTCAGCGGGCGCGGGGACCGGATGCGGTACCACGATCTCGTGCGCGCGCCGATGCTGCGGCTGCAGCGCCGGCAGTCGCCGCGGAGCTGGGCCGAGCGGCACCGGCGGCTCGCGCGGACGTTCGCGGTCTGGCGCACGGAGACCGAAGCCGCCCTGGAACCGGGGGAGTTCTGGAAGGAGGAGGACTGGCGGGAGCTGCGCCTGGCCGAGTCCTACCACTCGCTCTGCGCGGATCCCCGCGCCGCACTGCCCGCCGTACTGGCGGACGTCGTCACCGCCTGTGACCACGGGGACGACGTCCTGTGGCGCTGGGTGCGGCTGCTCGTCGAGGCGGGCGAGGACACGGGTGCCACGGGCGCGCGGAACCTGGCGGGCTGGTCAGGCGCGCTGGCGGAGGCGTTCGCGGCGGACGCGGAGACCGGGGTGGCGGGTGTGCTGCTGGACCGGGCGCGGGGCGAGGAGCCCTGGCGGGCGACGGCGTACGCGGTCCGGGGCGACGCCCTGGCGCGCGGCGGCGACCAGCAGGCCGCGCTGGACGCGTACGACCGGGCCCTCGCCCTCGACCCCTCGCTGGTGCGGGCCCTGCGGGGCAAGGTCCTGGCGCGCAGCTCGCTCGGCGACTACCGGGGGGCCCTGGAGGACCTGCGCCGGGTGCTGGAGCTGGAGCCGGACAACCCGTACAACATGTTCCTGCGCGGGGAGCACCTGCGGATCCTGGGCCGGTACGAGGAGGCGGTGGCCGACCTCGACCAGGGGATCCGGCTCGACCCCGGCCAGGCCTTCGCCTGGGCCTCCCGGGGCGCCGCCCGCCTGGCCCTCGGCGAGCTGGACGAGGCGCACGCCGATCTGAACCGGGCGCTCGATCTCAACGCCGACTACGCGTGGGCGCTCGCCCGGCGGGCCCGTCTCTGGCGCGCCCGCCGGGACCGCACCCGGCAGCTCGCCGACCTGGACCGGGCCCTCGCCCTTCAGCCGGACTGGGCCTGGGGCCGCTGCGAACGCGGTGACGCGCTCCGGGTGGCCGGCCGGGACGAGGAGGCGCTCGCCGACTACGACCGCGCGCTCGCCCTGGACCCCGACTACGCCTCGGCGTACGCGAGCCGGGGTGCCTCTTACGCCAACCTCGGCCGCCTCCAGGAGGCCCTCGCCGACCTCGACCGCGCCCTGGCGCTCAACCCGGTCTACGTCTGGGCGCTGCACCGCCGGGCGGAGGTGCACCGCCGACTCGGCGCGGAGGCCCAGGCCGAGGCGGACGAGTCCCACGCCACCCGCCTCTCCGCGCCGGAGCCCCCACCCCCGCGCCACCACCCGTCCTCGGTCAACTGACGCGGGGCTGCCCTGCCTGGGGGCGCCCAGGTGGGCATCAAGGTCAAAGTCGGCCGGCAACGTCACGTGGTACGGCTGACCCGGCCCTGACGCCCCGTCCTCAGCGCACCGCCGCGTCCCCCGTCACCACCGGCCGCACCTTCGTCAGCAGCAGGTCAAGGAAGTGGTCGGGGTGGCGGAAGGACGCGAAGTGGCTTGCCTCGGCGATCAGGGCGAAGTCCTTCACCGGGGCCGTGACCGACTCGTGGAAGCGGCGGGCCGGCTCGGGTGGGGTGAGGACGTCGCTCTCGCCCTGGAAGACGAAGAAGGGGAGGCGGAAGACGGTGCCCTCGGCGTACTCGTCGATCGTCATCGCCTGGGGGCCGAGCGTCTCGGAGAAGGTCTGGGCCTTCAGGTAGGTGCGCAGGTCGCGGAGGGTGTGCAGGGGGGAGAACCAGAGGGAGCGGATGACGACCGTCTTCATGGTGTCGTAGGTGAGGGGGTCGGTCGTCACCACCGTCTTCGCGTACTCCGCCCATTCGTGGGCCGACCAGGCCGACCGGTCGGGGCCGATGGCGGTCATGCTCGCCAGTTGCTTCTTCCGGCCCGCCTTCTCCAGGCGGGTCAGCAGCGCCTCGTAGGCGGAGCTGTCCCGGTCCCCGCCGACGATGTTCTGGTCGGTGCCGACGTACGCCGAGTACCGCTCGGGGTGGTCGCGGACCAGGCGCAGGCCGATGACCGTGCCGAAGCTGTTGGCGAGGAGGATCACCTTGTCCACGTTCAGGCGGGTGCGGATGTGGTCGGTGACCTCGAGGGCGTCCTCGTAGAGGCGGTCGAGGGTGAGCTCGCCCTGGCCTTCCGGGCCGCCCGCGGCGAAGGTCTTGCCGGCGCCCCGCATGTCCCAGCGGACGATCGTGAAGTGCCGCTCCCAGGCGCGGGTGCGCGGGGTGAAGATCAGGTTGGAGGAGCCGGGGCCGCCGTGGATCTCCAGGATCACGGGGTTGGTCCGGTCCTCGCCGCGGACGGAGATCCACTGGTCGATGCCGCCGATACGGACGTACGAGGACTCGTCGATGCCGTTCGGGGTGGTGATCGCGAGCTTCCTGGCGAGGGCGCGGCGCTTGAGGGCCCGGTAGGTGAGCAGCATGGTGTTCCCCCTAAACTGTTTATGCCGTCAGCTGTTCGATGTGTTTACGATATATACAGTTGTCTGTCGGAGTCAACGGGCTTCGCGGCGCGGCGATCGGGAGGGACACCATGGGCGGGCGGAAGAGCCGGCAGGAGCAGGACCGCGATCCGCGGACGGTCCTCGCGCTGCTGTGGGGAGAACAGGGGCAGCCCACGCGCGGCCCCAAGCCGACGCTGTCCCCGCAGCGCATCGCCGCGGTGGCCGTCGAACTGGCCGATGCCCAGGGGCTGGAAGCGGTCTCGATGAGCAAGGTCGCCGCCGAGTTCGGCGTCTCGGCGATGGCGCTCTACCGCTATGTGCCCGGCAAGGCGGAGCTGGTCGAGCTGATGATCGAGTCGATGCTCGCCGAGGTCCCCGACCTCTCCGCCGCCGAGGGCGACTGGCGGGCCGGGACAAGGCTGTGGGCCCGCCGGTGCCTGGACCTCTACCGGGCCCATCCCTGGGCGCTCGCCGCCACCGCGATGCGCCGCCAGGTGATGGGCCCGCACCAGCTCGGCTGGCTGGACGCGGCGCACGCGGTCCTGGAGCCGACCGGCCTGTCGGCGGCCCAGCGGCACCAGGTCTTCGTCCTGGTCGTCGGTCTGGTGCGCAGCCTCGCCCAGCAGACGGCCGACTTCGACGCGTACAAGGACCGCGAATGGGACCGCCTCACCGGCGAGGTGCTCGAACGCCATGCGGACCGGTTCCCGGCCCTGACCCGGGCCATCGCCGACGGCGCCTTCGAACCGACCGGCACCGACCCGCTCGACTTCGGGCTCGACCGGATCCTCGACGGGGTCGAAGCGCTCATGGCCGGGCGGGAATGACGCGGGAATGACCCCTGGGTGGTGATTTGCCCCTGTGAACGGACCGTTCCGCGTCGATTACAGTGCTGAGCGTCGTACGGACGGACGGTGCCGTGAGGAGGTCTGAGTGAGTGCGACATCCGGCGCCGTCTGGGGCCGATCCGAGCAGCAGGACTTCCGCAGCAGGGTGCGCGGCACCCTGCTCGGGGTCGCTGTGGGCGACGCGCTCGGCGGGCCCGCCGACCCGCTGTCCCTGGAGGAGATCCGGGCCGCGTACGGCCCCGAGGGCCTGCTCGACCTGGCCTTCGGACACGGGCGGCGCGGCACGGTCACCCATCACACCCAGCTCACCCTGTTCAGCGTCGACGGGCTGATAAGGGCCCAGGTCCGCCGGGACACCGGCGCCTGGCATCCGCCGACCGATCTGCACCGGGCGTATCTGCGCTGGGCCGCCACCCAGCGGGACTGGGGGCCCGACGAGCGCCGCAAGGACGACGGCTGGCTGGCCCGTGAGGAGTGGCTGTACGCCCGCCGGGATCCGAGCCGGGCGCTGCTCGTCGGGTTCGGCGACGACGTCATGGGCACGCTGGAGGCACCGAAGAACCCCGGCGAGCTGGGACCGGAGGCGGTGGCCCGGTCCGCGCCCTTCGGGCTGCTGGTCGGCTGGGAGCCGCAGCTCGTCGCGCAGCTCGCGGTGGAGTGCGCCGCGCAGAGCCACGGGCACCCCCTCGCCTACCTGTCGGCGGGCGCGTACGCCGTGATCGTGCATGCGCTGGCCCGGGGCGAGAGCCTGGACGGTGCCGTGCAGCGGGCCCTCGCCCTGCTCGCCGCCCGGCCCGGCCACCAGCCCGTCTCGGACGCCCTGCAGCATGCCCTCGGGGCGGTGCGGCAGGGGATCCCGAGTCCGACGCGGGTGGAGGAACTGGCGGGCGACGGTACGGCGGACGGGCTGCTCGCGGCGGCGGTGTACTGCGCGCTGGTGGGGGAGGACATGCGGCACGGGCTGTGCCTGGCGGTGAACCAGAGCGGCCCGTCGGCGGCGGCCGGCGCCCTCACCGGCGGCCTCCTCGGCGCCCTCCACGGCGAAACGGCCCTCCCTCCCGCCTGGGTGGCGGAGCTGGAGGGCCGGCCGACGGTACTGGAACTCGCCGACGACTTCGCGATGGAGATGACCCAGGGCCCGGCCCTGCACGGTCCCGCCGGCTCGTCGCCGGGGTGGCTGGTCCGGTATCCGCGGGCCTGAGGGCCCGAATCCCCGACACCAACCCCTACGGCGCCCCCACCACGTCGTCCCCCGCCCCCGCAGGCACCGGCGTGACCGGCGCAGCGTCCCCGTCCCCGTCGGTGTTGACCTTCTCGATGATGGCCATGCGCTCGGGCGTCTCCTCTGGCTTCAGGTAGCCGATGGCGATGTACAGCACCAGGGACACCGCCAGCGGGACCGAGACCTGGTACTGGAGCGGGACTCCGCCGGAGACGTTCCAGTTGATGGGGTAGTTCACCAGCCAGAACGCCAGCAGACCCGCCGCCCAGCTGGTGAGTGCCGCCGTCGGGCCGGAGCGGCGGAACGGGCGGAGCAGGCCCAGCATCATCGGGATCGCGATGGGGCCCATGAGGCCGGCCACCCACTTGATGACCACCGTGATGATGTCCTTGAACGTGGGCGAGTTGACCTGCGTCGCCACCGCCATGGACAGGGCCAGGAAGACGACCGTCGTGACGCGGGCGGCGATCAGCCCCGACCGCTGTCCCCACGCCCGCGCGCGAGCGGACAGCACCGGCGCCACGTCACGGGTGAACACCGCCGCGATCGCGTTCGCGTCGGAGGAGCACATGGCCATGGTGTGGGAGAAGAAACCGACGACGACCAGGCCCAGCAGGCCGTGCGGCAGCAGCTGTTCGGTCATCAGGCCGTAGGAGTCGGAGCCGTCCGGCTTCTGCGCGTGGACCAGCAGCGGGGACATCCACATCGGGAAGAACAGCACCACCGGCCAGACCAGCCACAGCGCGGACGACAGCCGGGCCGACCGCTCGGCCGCGTAGGCGCTGCCCGTCGCCATGTACCGCTGGGCCTGGTTGAGCATGCCGCCGTTGTACTCGAAGAGCTTGATGAACAGGAAGGCGAGGAGGAACACCGTGCCGTACGGCCCGACCAGGGGTTTGCCGTGGCCGTGCAGCGCCGGCTGGTTCCAGGCGTCGAAGAAGCCGATGTGCTTGTCGTTCAGCTTCAGTACGACGGCGACGAACATCGAGACACCGGCGAGCAACTGGATGACGAACTGGCCGAGTTCGGTCAGGGCGTCCGCCCACAGGCCGCCGATCGTGCAGTACACGGCCGTGATCGCACCGGTGATGAGGATGCCCTGGTTCAGGGTCACCCCGGTGAACACCGACAACAGGGTGGCGATCGCGGCCCACTTGGCGCCCACGTCCACGATCTTCAGCAGCATGCCGGACCAGGCGAGCGCCTGCTGGGTGGACAGGTTGTAACGGTTCTTCAGGTACTCCAGCGGGGAGGCCACATGGAGCCGGGAGCGCAGTCGGTTGATGCGGGGCGCGAACAGCTTCGACCCGATGGCGATGCCGAGCGCGATGGGGAAGGACCAGGTGACGAAGGAGGTGACGCCGTAGGTGTAGGCGATGCCCGCGTACCCGGTGAACATGACCGCGCTGTAGCCCGACATGTGGTGCGAGATGCCGGACAGCCACCAGGGCATCTTGCCGCCGGCCGTGAAGAAGTCGGAGACGTTGTCCACGCGCTTGTGCGACCAGACGCCGATCGCGACCATCACACCGAAGTAGCCGATGAGTACGGCCCAGTCGAGACTGTTCATGTGCTCGATCGTGAGTGCGGTCACGTGAACGCGACAAGCAAGAGTAAGGTCAAGTCAACGTAAAGATGTTCGACTTGATGATTCATGTTCATCTACATGAACACTCCAGCCTGCGGCGCGAGTTCCCTCAACGCATCAGCTCTCCCGCGTTGACCAGCAGCGACTGCCCGGTGATGGCCCGCGCCCGGTCCGAGGACAGGAACACGGCGGCATCCGCCACGTCCCCGTCCGTCGCGAGCTCCGGCAGCGCCATCCGCTCCGTCAGCCGCCCCAGCACCTCCGCCTCCGGCACCCCTTCCGTCTGTGCGGTGAACCGGACGTAGGCCTGCACCGGCGGCCCCCACATCCAGCCCGGCAGGACGGTGTTGACCCGGATCCGATACGGCCCGAGCTCCCGCGCCAGGGAGTACATCGCACTGGTCAGCGCACCCTTGGACGCGGCGTAGGCCGCCTGCTTCACCTGTGAGGGCGCGGCGACCGCCGACTGCGTCCCGATGAAGACCACGCAGCCGCCTCCGCCCGCCTTCAGTGCCGGCAGACAGGCCCGCGTCATCCGGAGCGTGCCCAGCAGGTTCACGTCGACGACCGACTGCCAGGTCGCGAAGTCCGCGTCCTCCAGCCCGCCGAAATAGGAGTCCCAGGCCGCGACATGGACCACCGCGTCGATGCCGCCGAACCGCTCCCGCGCCAGCTCCGCCAGCGCCGCGCACTGCCCCTCGTCGGTGATGTCGGTCGCCCGGTACGCCGTGTGGCCGCCACCCGGATCGATCTCCGCCGCGCTCTTGGCGAGGTTCGCCTCGGTGCGCGCCCCGAGCACCGCGTTCCCGCCGTCCCGTACGACGGCCGCGGCGACCTGGTGACCGAGCCCGGCGCCCACTCCCGATACGACCACTGTCTTGCCTGCGAGCAGGGACATCGGTGCCTCCCGCGGTATGGCGCTTTACCTGACGGAGCGTCAGAGTAGGGCCCGGCGCAGGAAAGGGGAACCGCATGGGCGAGGACACCCGCAGCGAGACGTACGCCGAACTGGCCGCCGTAGGACCGTACGGCGTCCGGCCCGGCCACGCCCTGATCACCATGGTCGAGCCGCACCCGGGCCACGAGTACGCCTACAACCGCTGGTACGAGGACGACCACTACTACGCCGGCGCGATGGCCATGCCCTGGATGTACGCGGGACGCCGCTGGGTCGCGACCCGGGATCTGCAGCTCCTGCGGTACCCCGAGAAGTCGGCCGTCGCCCAGCCCGTCACGGCCGGCTGCTACCTCTCCACCTACTGGATCACCGACGGCCGCTACGACGACCACATGAAGTGGACCGTGGCCATCAACAGGCGTCTCAATCGCGACGCCCGCGTCCACCACGCCCGCACCCACGTCTTCACGGCCTTCCAGGACCACGAGACGACCGTCTACCGCGACGGCGCGGCGGGCCCGCGCGACTTCCACGCCCTCGACCACCCGTACGCCGGGCTGGTCCTGGAGGTGATCGACGCCGAGTCGCCGCAGCAGCGGGCCGAACTGGTGGAGTGGCTGCGCGCCCGGCACCTGCCCCGCCGCCTCACCGGCTCCCCGGCGGCCATGGTCACGGTCTTCCGGCCCACCCCCCTGCCGGGCGACCGCATGACCTACGTCAAGCAGGTCGAGGGCGTGGACACCCGGGTGACCCTGCTGTGGTTCCTGGAGGCCGACCCACGGGAGTGCTGGGAGCAGCACTTCACCGGCCTGGACACGGAGGTCACCGCAGGCCCGGGGCTCGGGCGGGTGGAGCTGGTGGCGCCGTTCATCCCGACGATTCCCGGCACGGACGCCTACGTCGCCGAGTTGCGCGGCTCTACTTGAGTTCGTCCGGGCAGGGGGTGCCGCGCGGCAGCTGGTACGGGGCGGCCAGCCGATACGTGCCGGCCCGCGGCGCGATCAGCATCGTCCACTTGTCCCCGTTCGCGTCCTGAGGCGTCTCCGTCAGACACCCGCTGACGTTCCGGTACCGCTTCGGCGGGCCTGAGGAGACCAGCTGCGGCGGCTTCAGGCTCTTCCCGTGCTCGTCGACGATGCTCAGCCAGGGCGAGTAGGGGATCCTGATCAGGATCCGCCCGGCCTTGCGCACCTGAAGCGTCATCTCACCCTGCTCGGCCCGGTCCACCACCGCGTCGGGCTCGGCCAGCGGCGTCGGATCGGTCACCCGGAACAGCTGCCAGTTGGCGTCGCCCCACACCTGCGTCAGATACGGCATCCCGCGCCGCAGCAGCTCCCGCTCCCGCTCGCCGCCGTCGCCGTCCGGGTTGTCCTTCGGCAGGACGACGAAGTGGACGGCCCAGCGCTGGAGCCACTCGTGGTAGTTCGCGGAGTTGAGGGTGTCGTCGTAGAAGAGCGGGTTGCGCTCCATGTCGGCCTGCCGGTTCCAGCCGCGGGCCAGGTTGACGTACGGCGCGAGCGCGGAGGCCTCCCGGTGCGAGCGGGCCGGGACCACCTCGACGCGGCCCTTCTCGGCGCCGGCCTTCTGCAGCTGGTGCACGAGCGGGGCGAGCTCGCGGGCCCAGGACGCGGCCGGGGTCGTGTGGATGATGTCGTCCACCGACTTGAAGCCGATCCAGCCGGCGAAGCCGAGGAGCGCCAGCACGGTCGTGTACCACTTGCGCGACTTCGGCACCGTGAACGGCAGCGCGGCCACCAGGGCCGCACCCGCGAACAGCATCGGCAGCCGGGAGATGTTCGACCCGATCTGCGAGCTGATCAGCCACACCAGCACCACGCCGACGCTGTAGACGGCCGCCGTCAGCCGGACCGTCACCCACTCCCTGGGCGCGAGGAACAGGCACAGCAGGCCGTACAGCAGGGGCAGGATCACCGAGCCGATCGTCATCGGCTGGGTGCCCGAGAACGGGAAGAGGAAGTACGAGGCGGCGACCACCACCGTCGGGGCGAGCCCCAGCGCCCAGGCACCCGGCCGCCGCTTCTGCAGGTACAGCGCCACCGCGACCAGCCCGACGAACAGTCCCGAGACCGGCGAGGCCATGGTGGAGAGCCCGGCCAGCGGGGCGGCCACCGCCGCCTTCGCCCAGCGTTTGTGCCGCCACCGGTACGGCCAGCAGAAGACGGCCGCGACGGCGCCGAGCGCGAACATCGTGCCGAGCCCGAAGGTCACCCGGCCGGAGATCGCGTTGCACAGCAACGCGAAGACCCCGGCGAGCGAGGCCCACAGCGGGTTCCTCACCGCGCGGCTGCGGATCAGGACCAGCGTCAGCAGGCCCGCCGACACGGTCCCGGCGATCATCATCGTCGTACGGACACCGAGCACGGCCATCAGATACGGCGACACCACGCTGTACGACACCGGGTGCATGCCGCCGTACCAGGCCAGGTTGTACGCCGAGTCCGGGTGCCGGCCGACGAACTCCGCCCAGGCGTCCTGCGCCGCGAGATCGCCACCACTGTTCGCGAACGTGAAGAACCAGACGATGTGCAGGACCCCCGCGAGGGCCGTCACGGACAGCACGGGGTGCCTCAGCAGCCGCTGCCGCAGGGGTTCGGCGGCGGCGAGAAGGCGCGAGAGTCTGCCGACGGGGGCGTCGAGGTGCTCACTGTCGGTACGGCCGTCCGGGTGGCCGGTGTGATCCCCGCGACCGTCCGGGTCAGGCTCGGACAGGGGTATTCGCGGGCCGGATCCCGGCCCCGGATCGGCGTCGTCGGCGCGTGTCGGCTCGGCTGTGGCCACCTGAAGGCACTCCCCGTGTCCCGTCTTCTGTTCTCGGCCGTGTTCCACGGTGTTCCCGGCTGCTTCCCGTCCAGTTCGCGGCCATGTCCCGTGACCGGCGACCTGCCCGATTCGTGACGCTAGCACGCACCCCGCCACGGGTCTCCGTCGGCGGGGTGCGTGCGTGCTGGTGACGGCCGGGGTGCGGACTCAGCCCAGACGGGTCAGCTTGGCGCCGAAGCCGGGCTCCGTCAGATCCTTCTGCAGGGCCACCGGCACCTTGACGGCGCCGGCCGAACCGTCACCCACGGTGAGCGAGCCGACCTGGGTGCCGGCCTTCGCGGTGTGCGGCAGCCTGCCGGAGGTGAAGGACAGCTTCACCTTCAGCCCGGACCAGCCGGCCGCCGTGACGTCCTGCGTCGCCACGACCGGGGTACGGCCGCCGAGACCGTCGTCGACGTATCCGACCACATCGCCCTTCTTCAGGATCGTCACCGACTTCAGGGCGCCCTGCGCGGACCGGATCAGCTTGTCGCCCGCGTCCAGCACCCCGCTGATGATGGTGTTGTCGAAGCCGCCGGCGGGCTGGCGCAGCACGGCCCCGATGACGGTCCGCGTCTCGCCGCCGACCTGCTGCTTCGCCGCGAAGACCAGGTTGCCGAGCGCGGCGGTCGAGGTGCCGGTCTTGATGCCGACGACGTTGTTGTGGCCGACCAGTCGGTTGTAGTTGGAGTGGTTGACGCCCTTGTAGTCGTTGTACGACATCATCGCCGCGACCTCGCGGAAGACGGGCTGCTCCATCGCCGCCCGGGCCAGCTTCACCTGGTCCACCGCGGTGCTGACCGTGGAGGCGGTCAGGCCCGAGGGGTCGGTGTACCTGGTGTTGCTCATGCCGAGGCTCTTGGCGGCGGCGTTCATCTTCTCCGTGAACGCCTGCTCCGAACCGGAGTCCCAGCGGGCGAGCAGCCGTGCCACGTTGTTGGCGGAGGGCAGGAGGATGGCCTCCAGGGCCTCGCGCTCGGAGATCCGGTCACCCGCCGTGACGCGGACGGTGGACTCCTGGCCGGCGTCCGACTGCTGCTCGGCGGGCTTGTCGATCTTGATCTTCGGGCCGTCCTGGCCGCTCTTGAGCGGGTGGTCGCGCAGGATGAGGTACGCCGTCATCACCTTCGCGACACTCGCGATCGGTACGGGCTTCTGGGCGCCGGAGGAGCCGAACGTGCCGATGCCCTGGACGTCGAGCGCGGCCTGACCGGTGGTCGGCCACGGGATGCCGACCTTGCCGCCGTCGAAGGTGTAGGTGTCCTTCGCGGTGAGGTCGAGGGTGGGGTCGGGCAGCGGGCGGAGGGTCTGTACGACCGCGAAGACGATCGCCAGGAGCAGGACCAGGGGGGTCCAGATCTTGACCCGGCGCACGAGCGTGCGGACCGCGGTCTCCGGGGGCGGGGGCGTGTTCGTCAGCTCCGCCAGGAGGTCCAGCGGGGGCTTCGGGGGGAGGGGCTGCTGGGTGGTGCGCTCGGGGCCGACGTGGGGGACGGGGGTGGTGACGTCCGGCTTGGTCTCCGGCGCCATGTCATTTTTGAGCGCGACGAACTTGCTGGTGCGCTCGGAGTCGGGCTCCGGGGACTTCGGCTTGCCGCCCAGCTTGAGCATGGTCGTCGGCTGATCGACCTGCGGCTTCTTGAAGACGGTGGTGGGCTGATCGACGTTCGCCTCCGGCGTGGGGGCCGGCTCGTCGTCCGCCTCGGCTTCGCCTTCGGCGTCTGTGTCGTTCCCACCCGCACCACCCGTGCGGGTCTCGTCGTCGGCTGCGGGTGACCCCTGCGGGGCGTCCCCGCCGTTGGCGTCCTCGGGCCCGTCCTCGGCCTCCGCCGCCTCGGCTTCGCCCTCGGCCTTTGCCTTCGCATCGCCGGGCACGTCAGCTTCAGCCTCAGCGTCACGGTCGGCGTCGGCGTTCGCGTCTCGGTCCGCGTCGGCGTCAGCCCCGGCGCCGCCGTCGGCCTCAGCCCCGGCGTCGGCGTTCGCGTCGGCATCCGAGTCTCGGTCCGCGTCGGCGTCAGCCCCGGCGCCCGCCTCAGCCCCGGCGCCGCCGTTCGCGTCAGCGTTCGCGTCGGCGTCACGGTCGGCGCCGCCGTCGGCCTCAGCCCCGGCGCCGCCGTTCGCGTCAGCGTTCGCGTCGGCGTCACGGTCGGCGTCCGCGTCTCGGTCAGCGTCAGCCCCGGCGCCGCCGTCGCCCTCAGCCCCGGCGCCGCCGTCTGCCTCAGGCTCGGCGTTCGCGTTCGCGTTCGCGTCGCGGTCAGCGTCGGCCTCCGCCTCCGCCTCCGCCGCCGCTTCGGTCTTCGGGCTCGCCTCGGCCCTTGCTTCCTCGGCGGCCTTCTGGTCGGCGTCGGCGTCGGCGTGCGCCTCCCCCTCCGCGGCCGTATCCGAGGCCGCGTCAGCGTCCGTCTCCGTGCCCGCGTTGGCCTCCGTCTCCGCGTCCGCGGCCTCCGCGTCCACGTCCACAGCCTCGGGCTCCGTCTCGGCCTCCTCGAGCTCCGTCGCAGCCTCCTCCGGCTTCGGCTCATCCGTTGCCGTCGGGCCGGGAGTTGTGGGGGCGGCGGTGCGGACCCAGGTTGAGACCGCCTCGCGGAGGGCGGTGTCCTCCGGCGAGGCTTCCGTGGGGCGGGGCTTCGGGTCGCGGACCGACAGGATCTTCGTCGCGGTGTCCACGCCGCGGGGCGAGGAATCCTTTTCCCGGGAGACGGCGAGGCGCGGATCGCGTGCCTCGGGAACCGGACCCGCGCTCCCCGACGTCGGTTCTGCCGACGACTCGCGCTGCTTCGACCTGTCGGGGGACTCGCCCGCCACCGATGCCTCCTCATGCGCCGCACGCCCACGCGCGCGCCCTGTCCGAACCATGTACCAGTGTCCCGTGTGGGGGCTTGGCCCCTGCGGTAGACGAGAACGACATACCTACCGGTTCCCTCACGAACCGGTCACGCACCCTCGACAGACCAATGTGAGAGGGGTCACCCTGTCATTCATCCACGCGGGGAGGCATGGATGGGCAGGAGCCGCAGAACACTTCCGGAGGAGCTTCTGCTGCTGGCATTGGACCCGACCACGGGTACCACTGCGCAGCCGCAGTCGCTCGACCTCGGTCTGGCCGGAGCACAGCTAGTGGAGCTGGCGCTGGCCGGACGGATAGCCCCAGACGGGGATCGTATCGCCGTGGTGGTGCCACGGCCGACAGGAGATCCGACTCTGGACTGCGCGTTGGAGTTGCTGCGAAGGCGTGGCGCTCCCGTGCGTGCCGTCCACTGGATCGGCGGACCCCGGCTGGGGCTCCGTCAGACGTACCTCTCGCACCTGGAGCGGTGCGGCATGGTGCATGCCGTGGCCGGTCAGATGTGCGGGGTGCTGCCGACGACTCGCTATCAGGCGACGGACAACGAGATCAGCCGGGAGATCCGAGCCCGGCTGGATTCCGCGATCCGCACCGGCGTACCGCCGGACCCGCGGACCGCGGCGCTCGCCGCCCTGGCGCACGCCGTCGGACTCGGCAAGCACCTGTATCCGGGGAACGAGGGACGCTCGTCCCGGTCCCGGCTGCGGGATCTGATCCGGCACGACCCCATGGGCGGTCTTGTCGCACACGCCGTGATGGACGTGCAGAACGGGGCTGCCGCACAGCCGCGCCGTGGCCCGGCCGCCACCGGGCGGCAGGGTGCGGCAGGCGCCAGGTCCGCGGCGGAACCAGTACGCGGGGTTCCGATGCAGCCGCACCGCGGATCCATGGCACGCGCCGTGGCCCACTGAGCCGTAACCGCGGTTCCGAACCGTACCCCCGGTTCGGGCCGTAACCCCGGTTCGCCCAGACCCGTTCGGGAGCCGCTGGTCAGAGCGGGGCGGTGAGGTCCTTCCCCGGGACCTCGCCGTCCCGCTCGACTGCGTCCGGGCACACCAACGGGTGGCGAGCCGTGGCGAACTGACGCGTACGCGCCGCATATCCACCATTTGCCAGCGGCAGAAAGCACCTTGGTGGCAGTCTGCTCAGCAGCAGATACGGAAAGTGTTAGGCAAACAGGCAGGCAGCCGGAGGTGCACGTCCCGTGGCGTCCAATGTCAATCCCACCGTCAGGCGGCGCCGGCTGGGCCAGGAGCTGCGCAGGCTCCGGGAGCTCAAAGGCATGACGGCCGAGGAAGTGGCCGAGCGTCTGCTCGTGTCGCAGTCGAAGATCAGCCGGCTGGAGAACGGCCGGAGAAGCATCAGCCAGCGCGATGTGCGTGACCTGTGCGGGGTGTACGAGGTCGAGGACCAGCGGATCGTCGACTCGCTGATGGAGATGGCCCGGGACTCCCGGCAGCAGGGGTGGTGGCACACCTTCGGGGACATCCCGTACAGCGTGTACATCGGGCTGGAGACCGATGCCGAGTCGCTGCGGGTGTACGAACCCCAGCTGGTGACCGGTCTGTTGCAGACCCGCGCCTACGCGGAGGCGCTGGTGCAGGGCGCGCTGCCGGAGACGTCGACCGCCGAGATCGAGAAGCGTGTGCAGGTGCGCATGCGCCGACAGGAACGTATCACCGCCGAGAACAACCCGCTCCGGCTGTGGGTGGTGCTCGACGAGGCGGCGCTCAAGCGCGTCGTGGGCAGCAGGCTGGTGATGCGGGAGCAGCTGGACCATCTGATCGAGATGTCCCAGCTGCCGCACGTCACGGTGCAGGTGCTGCCGTTCGAGGTCGGCGCGCATCCGGGGCTCAACGGCCAGTACGCGATCCTGGAGTTCGCCGACGCGGCCGACTCCAGCGTGGTCTACCTGGAGGGTGTCACCAGCGACCTGTATCTGGAGAAGGCCCAGGACGTGCAGAAGTACGCCGTGATGTACGAACATCTGCGGGCACAGTCCCTCAATGTGGAGCAATCCCGGCAGTTCATTGCGAAGGTGGCCAAACAGTACGCGGAATGAACTCCTGTCACGGAGGGCGCCGGATCGTACACCGTCGATCCACTCCAATGGAAGGCTCCCCTGGAATATGCCATCCGGTTGAGTGAACGACTACTCCGGCAAGGGCAGTTGCCCGGTAGCGTCGATCACGCCAATCAGACGACAAGGTTGGCGCGAACCGCACTACCGCAACTCGCAACAGGAGTGGACATGGCACTGATTCAGGGCGCTTCGGAGACGTGGATGAAGTCCTCCTATTCCGCGGGCAACGGCGCTTGCGTCGAGGTCAAGTCGCCCACCGACGCCGAACTCGCCGTCCGTGACTCCAAGGTCCCCGCGGGCCCGATCCTGGCCTTCCCGGCCGACGCGTGGAACGCCTTCGTGACCTCGGTCAAGGCCTAGGGGGCCCTCCCTGACCTTCGTCAGTGAAACCCCCCGACGAAAACAACTTCACAAGCACCACCAGAAGAGCCCTCTCGACCGGTCGCCGTCCTTGCCGAGAGGGCACCTTCTGTTCCGGGGTACGGTCACACCGTCCCCGTGACGTGGGACACCGGGAACGCCACGTCGCACACCGGGTCCTCGGGGCCTGACGCGTCCCAGTCCGCCCAGTAGATCTCGCGGCAGGGACCGGCCATCTCCAGCCCCTCGGCCGCCATCCACTGCTCCACCGCCTCGAAGGCGGCCAGAATCTGCGGATGCGCCACCTGCGCCTTGGTGATCCGGGTGTAGGCCAGCCGGGCCGCCGGCTCCACCCGTACCGCCGTCTTCCAGGCCCTCCCCTGCCCGGCGGCCCACGCCCGGGCCGCCGCCTCGTCGGCCACCGGCACACAGGACTCGACCGGGCCGTCGCTCTCCATCGACACCTCGGAGTGGTAGACCACGAACGGCGCGCCTGTCATGCCCCCGCACTCCCGCGCCGCCGCCTCCAGCCGGCCCAGCGACGACCCGATCCACGTCGGCAGCTCGTCCGCCAGCGTGTGCCGCGACTCGGTGATCACCACCTGCGCCGGCACGTCCACGGTCTCGATCACGAACTTCTCGTACATCTCGGTACTCCTCCCGGACAGTCGTCCACGGAGGTACTCGGCGAGTGTCCGCTGCCCGGCCACCCGGCTCTCCACGTCCGCCCAGTAGGCGGCCAGCCGGTCGGCGGCCTCGGGGCCCTCGGCGCCGAGCACCTCGGCGATCCGGGCCAGCGGCATGTCCAGCTGCCGCAACAGGGCCACAAGACGGGCGCGTTCGGCCTGGTCGGCGCGGTAGTAGCGGTAGCCGGTCGTCTCGTCGACATGTGCGGGCGTCAGCAGGCCGAGCCGGTCGTACAGGCGCAGCGCCTTGGCCGACAGCCGGGCCCGCGGGGCGAACGCGCCGATGGTGAGCTGGTCGTCGTCCACCGTGTCATCCTCCGTCACCGGGCGGATCCGCCGCCCGGTGACAGGGACACTCGGCTCTGCCCCAGGGGCAAGGTCAAGCGCCGCTCAGCCGAGCTGGGCCTCGATGGCGGTCACGATCGCGTCGGACTCCGGCTCGGTCTGCGGCGAGAACCGGGCGACGACCGAGCCGTCCCGGCCGATCAGGAACTTCTCGAAGTTCCAGCGGATGTCGCCGGTGTGCCCCTCGGCGTCGGCGACGTCCACCAGGCGCTCGTACAGCGGGTGCCGGCCCTCGCCGTTCACCTCGACCTTCTCGGTGAGCGGGAAGGTCACGCCGTACGTCGCCGAGCAGAACTCCGCGATCTCCTCGGCGGTGCCGGGCTCCTGGCCGAGGAACTGGTTGCAGGGCACGCCGAGCACGGTGAAGCCACGGTCGGAGTACCGCTCCTGGAGCTTCTCCAGGCCGGTGTACTGGGGGGTGAGGCCGCACTTGGAGGCCACGTTGACGACGAGGACCGCCTTGCCGGCGTACTGGGCGAGGTTGGCGGGGCCGCCGGTGAGGGCGTCGATTTCGACATTCAGCACGTTGGTCATGCCTGGATGCTAGGCGCTTCGCGGATTGGGCCGTCATGGGCCGTCTTTTGGCTGCCGGTCCGTCGTGGTTGCTCGCGCAGTTCCCCGCGCCCCTTTGGGGCGCGCTGTCCTGCCGCTTCCACCAGGACATTCCCGGCATCTGTGCGCCGGTACAGCACCGACCGGCCCGCCCTCCGCCGCTCCACCAGCCCGGCCTCCCGCAGCACCTTCAGATGGCGCCCCACCGAGCCCAGCCCCTGCCCGGTCACCGCAGTGAGCTGGGTGGTGCTCATGGGGGCGGCGAGGAGGACCAGGACCTCGGCCCGGGGCGGGCCCAGAAGCGCGCCCAACGCGGACGGGACGGTCCTGATGCCCGCGTCGGCCAGAGCGCCGGCGCACGGGTAGACCGCCGCGTAGCGCACGCCGTCGTCCCAGGCGACCCAGCCCGCCCGCTGCACGGTCACCGGTACGAAGATCAGCTCGGCCCCGGAGATCTCGCGGGGCGGGTACTCGTGCAGATTGATCTGGAGCAGGTTCTCGCCCAGCCACCGGGTGCGTCCGGGCCGCAGCTCGTCCAGCACGCTCACCCAGCCGCCCCGGCTCACCCGCGCGGTGCGCGCGACCACGTCCGCCTCCAGCACCCGCCGGCGCCGCTCCCAGGACGGCCGTACCGTCGCCTCCCACACCCACTCCAGGAGGACGGCCGCGCGCTCGGGCAGGTCGTCCCGGTCCAGCTCGGCGGGGAGCGGGCCGGCGAGCGCGGTGCGCAGATGGGCGCGGGCCGCCTCCGGCGCCGTGGAGCGGACCCGGGCGACCTCGTCCGCGAACGCCTCCCCGCCGCGGGGTGCCGGGGTCAGGAAGTCGGCGATCCACTCCCGCCCGAGCCCCGCCCGCACCAGCCGCGCCGTCACCGGGTCCGCCGCCAGCCGGGCGCGGTAGGCGGGCAGCTGGGCGCGCAGCCACGCGTGCTCACCGGGATGCGCGGCGTCCCCCGCGTGCAGCAGCTTCAGGCAGGCGAAGGTCTCGGCGAGCGGTGAGACGACGAACCGGCTGCGGGCGAGCGTGTCCGCGTTGAGCTGCCACAGGCCCACCCGGGCACCCCCTCACGGCCGTACGACCTTTCGCGCTGCAGCGAAACAATAACGGGCCGGTCCGTGCCCCGCCGAGACTGCCCGGCATGTCCAGCTATCGATCCCTGTTCCGCACCCCGGAGTTCACCCCGCTCTTTCTCGGCTCGGCCGCGCAGACCGCCGCGCAGACAGTGGGCGGGCTGGCCCTGGGCACGCTCGTGTACCGGGCCACCGGCTCGCCGCTGCTGTCGGCGGTGAGCATGTTCGGCCCGTCGCTCGCCCAGGTGCTGGGCGCGACCGTCCTGCTGTCCGGCGCCGACCGGCTGCCCCCGCGTACGGCACTGTCCGTGATCGCACTGGCCTTCGCGGCCGGTACGGCGGTGCAGGCGGTGCCCGGTCTACCGGTCGGCGCGGTCTTCGGCGTCCTCCTGCTGCTGGGCCTCGTGGCCTCCCTGGGCGGCGGGGTCCGCTGGGGCCTGCTGAACGAGATCCTCGCCAAGGACGGCTATCTGCCGGGGCGTTCGCTGTTCAACATGATGAGCGGGCTGATGCAGATCGCCGGGTTCGCCACCGGCGGCGCCCTGCTCGGCACGCTCTCCCCGCGCGTGTGCCTGCTGCTGTCGGCGGCGCTGTACCTGCTGGCCGCGCTCGCCCTGCGCCTCGGCCTGACGGCTCGCCCGCCCCGGAGCGGGGGCCGCCCCTCCCCGTCGGCCACCTGGCGCAGCAACGCCCTGCTGTGGTCGTCCCGTCCGCGCCGCCTCACCTATCTGGGCCTGTGGCTGCCCAACGGCCTGGTCGTCGGCTGCGAGTCCCTGTACGTGTCGTACGCGCCGCACGCCGCCGGCACCCTGTTCGCCTGCGGGGCGTTCGGCATGTTCGCCGGCGATGTGACGGTGGGCCGGCTGCTGCCGCCCGCGGTACGCCGCCGCCTGGCCACGCCCCTGCTGCTTCTGCTGGCGACGCCGTACCTGGTGTTCTGCGCGCACCCGCCGCTGCCGGTGGCGGCGGTGTGCGTGACGGTCGCCTCCGTGGGCTTCGGTGCGAGCCTGGTCCAGCAGGAGCGGCTGATGGAGCTGACCCCGGGGGAGCTGGCCGGGCAGGCCCTGGGCCTGCACTCGTCCGGCATGCTGACCATGCAGGGCGTGAGCGCCGCGCTGGCCGGCGCGGTGGCCCAACTCACCTCGCCCGCCGCCGGGATGACCGTGATGGCGGCGGGCTCGGTGGCTGTGACACTGGCGCTCGCTACGGCTGCTCGGCGCTCTCCGCAGCCGGGGCGGGAGCCTGCTGCTGCCCAGGCACGCTGAGGTCGGCGCCGATCTTCTGCGCCGCCCGGTCGAAGTAGCGCAACAGCTCGACCGGGAAGGGCATCACAAGGGTCGAGTTCTTCTCGGCGGCGACCTCGACGACCGTCTGGAGGAGCCGCAGCTGCATGGCCTCCGGGCTGTCGGACATGATCCTGGAGGCGTTGGCGAGCTGCTGTGCGGCCTGGAACTCACCGTCGGCGGTGATGACCCGGGCCCGCCGCTCCCGCTCGGCCTCGGCCTGCCGGGACATGGACCGCTTCAGCGACTCGGGCAGCTGTACGTCCTTGATCTCGACGCGGTCGATGTGAACGCCCCACCCGGCGGCCGGGCTGTCGATCATCAGAGCGAGCCCTTCGTGCAGCCGCTCCCGGTCACTCAACAGGTCGTCCAGATCGCTCTTTCCGATGATGGACCGCAGGGAGGACTGGGCGACCTGGCCGACGGCGAAGACGTAGTCCTGCACCTCGATGGCCGCGCGGGCCGGGTCGGTGACCCGGAAGTAGACGACCGCGTCGACCTTCACGGACACGTTGTCCTTGGTGATGCCCTCCTGGGTGGGCACGGGCATGGTCACGACCTGCACGTTGACCTTGCGCATACGGTCGGCGAAGGGGATCAGGAAGGTGATGCCCGGCTGCCGGTAGCCCGGCAGGGCCTTGCCCCACCGGAACACGACCCCGCGCTCCACCTGGTTGACCACCCGCATACCGCTCTTGAGCACGAGCAGCGCCAACAGCGCCACCACGACGACCGCCACCACGGTGCCTTCCATGGCACTCCATTCCTCACAACGGTACGGACACCGGGGAGGACACCGGCGGTGGCCGGATGGATGCGGTCACCCGCGTCACGAATCCGTCAAGGTTCCGCCACCGGCCCGGTCCTGTGCGTCAGGCGGCGGGCGGCGCTGTCACCACTCGTCGTCGCAGACCACCCGGAAGCTGCCCACGACGCTGTCGTCACCGAAGTTGAACAGGCCCTCGCGATCGAACAGGCCCTCGTGGAAGGTACTCGTCACCACGCCACTGGTCTCCCCGTGGGGACCCACGACGGCGACCGGAGCCCCGTTGTCACAGTTGAAGCCCCTGAAGACCTCGATGGTCCGGTGGCTGTCGTTGAAAACGCTGAAGCTGCTGGCCCCCAGTCCGCTGGCCGCGGTGATGCATCCTTCGGCGGAGGCGGAGTAGGTACGTTCGTTGAAGAAGATCCTCCCGCCGTCCCAATGACCGCGGCCACGTCCGCCGCCGCCGTCGCGTCCACCGCCGTCGCGTCCGCCGCGGCCTTCGTTCCCGCCGCGGCCTTCGTTCATCTCTCCGCTTGCTTTCGTGTCGTTCGCGGAAGCCGCGGCAGGAGCGGCCTGTTGGACGGGCTGGGCCGCCGGATGGGCAGGAGGGGCCGCCCGGTGGGCCGGATGCGCCACCGGATGAGCCGCCGGGTGGGCAGCCCGGTGGGCGGACGGGGATGCCGGGGCGGATCCGGCGGTCGTGGCGAAGGTGATGCCGGCGGCGGCAAGGACGGTCGCACCTACTCCGGCGCCGATCACAGCAAAAGTACGCGGGGCCATGTCACTTCTCTCTGTCTCACGGACGTCGGCCCGGACGACCGACCTTCGATGAACGTACCGAGAGCTCTCATGACTGGCATTCCGGATATGTCCAGGGTGTGACAGCGTGAGCCCAGCCGGGTGGAAGCGCGGCCTTCGTCCCGGCGGTCTGCTTTCCCCGGTTCGGCTACGGCGGCGACCCGCGCCACTCCGGCCGACCGGCCGCAGCGGCTCCGGGGCCGGCGTCGTCCGGCCGACGGGCCCGTCGACCCGTATCCCGTCCGGTCAGCAATTCCGCTGCCCGGTGGTGCGTGTGTTCCGCGGCGAGTTGAGCTTCGGCGACGACGTCACCGCGTTCGCGTATCAGGTCCTCATAGATCGGCAGGCGATCGTTTTCGGACGAGCTGTGTGTCATCGTCGGCCCAGTTTCATGGTGATCGATAAAGCGGCCGGTCAACTGTCAGGCTCGGTTGAGCCGGGCAGCGATCCCGTGGCCGATCAGCAGATACATGACGGCCGGGAGACCGTAATTGAGGGCAACGCGTAGACCCTCTGCGTGCATCGTGAAAATGTCCTGTGACCACCAGGACAGCCAGTCCGCCGTGCCCCGCACGAATTCGACGAAGATATTCGCGCGGTTCGCGTCGAGCAGGAACAACAGGACCCACAGGCCCAGCAGTCCCGCCGCGGTGTCGGCGATCGTGCAGATGACGACGGCCGTACGCCGTGTGGTGTCCCGGCGGCGCACAGGGCCGTCCGGGCCCGAGGGCTGGTCGTATGCCTGGTATCCGGGGGTCGGGCCGATGTTGTTCACAGGAAGAATCCGATCTGACGTTCTGGCGTGATGGCCGTATCGGCGCACTCGTGCCAGGGCGCCGAAATCCAGCCGGGTCGGCTCCCGGCTTCTTCCTGCTTCTGCGTTCCGCCCGCACTACGGTGTTACACCGCCGTCCGCGATGCCCTGAATATGGCCGTCCATACAGGCACTTGCCCACATGTTGATGCGCCAGGGCACTTTTCCGTACTGAATGCGGGAGTGTGATTCGGGGCCGGCACAGACCTCGGCCGCCGGTGTTCGCGTAATTCTCACAGGCTCAGCGTGATCGCGGCGGCGACGCCTCCGAGCCCCAACGCGAAGCCGGCTTCGAGCCAGCCGCCCCTGCCCCAGGGGAAGAACCGGTCGAGGGCCAGGCGGCCCGGCCCGATCGCCGCCACGGCCAGGGCGACGACGGCGATGCAGACGTTGTACTCCACGCCACCTTTCACGTCCCACAGGCCGTGGGCCCCCGTGACGGTCGCCATGGCGTTGATCATCGTGCCGATCAGGGCGGCGGCCGCGAGGGGCGTGAGAAGCCCCGCGGCCAGGCCGAGCCCGCCGAGGAACTCGGAGAGACCGCCGATCACCGCGTACACCTTCCCCGGGCGGAAGCCCAGACCGGCGAACCCCTTGCCGGTGGCCGTCAGACCAGGGCCCCCGAACAGGCCGAAGAGCTTCTGAGAGCCGTGTCCGGCCATGAACAGTCCGAAGGCCAGCCGCACCAGCAGAAGCCCCCAGTCGCCGGCGGCCCCTCCTCGGTCCGGGGCCTGCCGGGTCGCCGGTCGCGTGGGAGTCGAGGACCTGTCCGTGTTGCGCTTCGTCATGAGAGTGCTCCGGTACGACGCCGGGTGCGTGGCGCCCCTACCGATACTTCCGTAACGACAGGGACCTCGCACATCGGACGCCGCGCGCCGCTCGAGACGAAACGGCGCCCCTGCCGGAGGTTGCGCCATGGGGTGGGTATCGTCCGCCCCGATGCCCTGGCCTGCAGTTCAGTGGCCCGCACGGAGGAGGAGCACCATGGCCGGACCCCGGCGGGGAACCGCGTCGGACGACGGAGCCGTACCGCACTCGCCCCAGACCCCTCGGGCGAGCGCCCGCGAATCGGTGCGCCTCGCGCTGGTGATCGGTGCCCTCGGCGTGGTCTTCGGCGACATCGGCACCAGCCCGATCTACACCCTCCAGACCGTGTTCAACCCGAGCGACCCGCACCCCGTCCCGGTCAGCACCGAGAACGTCTACGGCGTGGTGTCCCTGGTGTTCTGGTCGGTCGTGATCATCGTCCTGGTCACCTATGTGCTGCTGGCCATGCGTGCCGACAACGAGGGCGAGGGCGGCATCATGGCGCTGATCACCCTGCTGCGGCGGTGGGGATCGCAGCGGGACGGGCGGGCCGCGGCCGTGCTGGCCGCGCTGGGCATCTTCGGCGCGTCGCTGTTCTTCGGCGACAGCATGATCACCCCGGCGATCTCGGTGCTGTCCGCGGTCGAGGGGCTCAAGGTCGTCCAGCCGTCGCTGGGCGGCGCGGTCGTACCCATCACCGCGGTGATCATCGTGGTGCTGTTCGTGGTGCAGCGCCGGGGAACCGCGGCGGTGGGCCGGGTGTTCGGGCCGGTCATGATCGCCTGGTTCGCGGCCATCGGCGCGTGCGGCATCGCCGGCATCGCCGACCACCCGGACATCCTCCGGGCGCTGTCACCGACGTACGCCGTGGGCTTTCTGGTCGGTCATTTCGGCACCGCCTTCTTCGCGCTGGCCGCGGTCGTGCTCGCGGTCACCGGCGCCGAGGCGCTGTACGCGGACATGGGGCACTTCGGCCGCCGCTCGATCACCCGCGCCTGGCTGTTCCTCGTCTTCCCCGCGTGCATCCTGAGCTACTTCGGCCAGGGCGCCCTGATCCTCGCCGACCCGCACAACATCAGCAGCCCCTTCTTCCTGCTCGTGCCCGCCTGGGGACAGTGGCCGATGGTCGTGCTGGCCACGGCGGCCACCGTCATCGCCTCCCAGGCGGTGATCACCGGCGCGTACTCGGTCACCTCCCAGGCCGCCCAGCTCGGCTACCTGCCGAGGCTGCGGATCGCGCACACCTCGGAATCCACCATCGGCCAGATCTACGTCCCCTGGATCAACTGGCTGCTCATGGTCTCGGTCCTCACCCTGGTCTTCGCCTTCCGCAGCTCCACGGCGCTCGCCTTCGCGTTCGGCATGGCGGTCACCGGCACCATCACCATCACCACCCTGCTGTTCTTCTACGTCGCCCGCGCCAAGTGGCGTACGCCCCTGTGGCTGATCGTCATCGGCGCGACCGTGCTGCTCTTCGTGGACCTGCTGTTCGTGGCGGCCAACCTGACCAAGCTCGTCCACGGCGCGTGGCTGCCGCTGCTGATCGGCCTGACCGTGTTCACCGTCATGACGACCTGGCAGCGCGGCCGCGAACTCGTCACCGCCGAGCGGGCACGGCTGGAGGGCCCGCTGCCCGAGTTCATCGACGACCTCCGCTCGGGGAAGGTGCCGACGCGCCGGATCCCGGGTACGGCCGTCTTCCTCAACCGGGGCAAGCAGACGGCACCGTTGGCCATGCGGGCCAACGTCGAGCACAACCACGTACGGCACGACCAGGTCGTCATCCTCTCCCTGGCGACCGAACCCGTGCCCCGCGTCCCGGCCGACCAGCGGATCGTCGTCGACGACCTCGGCTACGCCGACGACGGGATCATCCATGTCACCGCGCGGTTCGGCTACATGGAGACACCGGACGTGCCCGGCACCCTCGCCATGCTCGACCCGTCCCGGACCGAAGGGCCGCTGCACCTCGACCAGGCGTCCTACTTCCTGTCGAAGATCGAGCTGCGGCGCGGAAAGGCCCCGACGATGGCCCCCTGGCGCAAGCGCCTGTTCATCGCCACCTCCTACATCACGGCCGACGCCGCCGAGTACTTCGGCCTGCCCCGCGACCGCACCGTCATCATGGGCTCACACATCGAGGTGTAGGCACGCCGGACGCGGATCTGCGGAGGGCGCATTCCCGGGCGCGGCCTCGGGGCGAGCGATCCACAGGGAAGCCTGCTGGCGGAACTGTTGGGGCCATGGGCGAGCAGCCGTCGGCCCCTACGGCTCCAGCAGGTCCGCCTGGTTGTGTGCCGCAAGTGGTGCAGCCTGTGCCGCCCTCCCCGTCGAGACGCAGCGCCAGCCCCAGCCGATCGGCGACCAGCTCGGGCCGGCCGTGCGGCCCGTTGCCGCCCGCGCGCTGTCACCGGCGATGTGTCGCCCAGGGCGAACACACGCCGCGCTCGTCCGGGCACGGAGACCGGGCGCCGTTGCCCCATCCGGCGGCGCCGGCGGTGGATGTCAGCGGAACAGCTCCGGCACCGGGCAGATCTCCAGCGGCTCATCCGGCCGGTCGGCCCAGCGCCACCAGACATGCCGACCGGTACACCTCCACAGCGTCCGGCAGGTCCGCCGGGCATCGTCCTCGCGCGTGGCGAGGACGAAGCCGCCGAACCTCATGGGCAGGCTGCACTCGGGACAGGCCGGGCCTTCGTCGCTCATGCGGGGCACCCTACGGAATCCGGAGTCCTGTCCGGCGGGTCCCGCCGGACAGGCCCGTGGTCCCGAGGAAGGCTCAGCGCTTGAGCGTGAAGGTGAAGTCGCCGGAGAGCTTGCCGCTCAGCCGGACCGCCGAAACGAGCTTCCCCTCCGTGATCAGTCCCTCGACCTCGGCCCGCGAAAGACCGCAGCCTTCGGCGATCAGTCGCACCGGCCGGACAGGAATCCGCGCCGCGAAGCGGACCGAGACGTCGATCACCTCGCGGTCCAGGTGATCCGATCCGCCGGTGTCGAGGCGCCAGGCGTCCGCCCAGTCGAGGGCGATGCGATTACGGCGCCGCACGGCCGGATCCTGGAGCAACTCGGCTGCGAGGCCGGGGTCGTTGCCATGCAGCCGGTCCAGCAGCTCAGGTCGTACGGAGCGCACGTTCATCCGCTCCAGAACCGTCAGCTTTGCGGTTTCCCCGCAAACGGTACAGAGCACGAGGAGCCAGGCGTCGAGGAGCTTGTGGTTGGCGTTGACGCGAAATCTGCCGTTCGCCCGGAAGCGCTCGGACGCGCACGCGTGGCAACGGCGGAGGACGAGCGGCAGGCAGGTGGGCGCGACCACCCAGGTGTTGAGCACAGAAGCACACCGGTTTCAGTGAGAAGTCCGCAGCAAAAAGCGGCGCGGCGCACAGGTGCGACGCGCGACCGATCAGCTCTCGGGAGGTCTCACAGGGTGTACAACGGCACGTCCTTGACCAGACGACTTGGTTCGGCAGCACGGTAATGGCGCACAGCGGCGCCGCTCCACCGGTTTTCGAGCGGTGGGACAGCCTCAGTCCTTCGAGCCCGGCTCCCAGTCCTGGACGAGCCCCCGAGCAACACCTCGTCCAGGAACTCGCCCATCACCCAGGCCGAGGAGCGCAGCACGCCCTCGCGGACGAAGCCGTTGCGCTCGGGGGAGCGCAGCATCGCGGCGTTGTCCGACAGCGTCTCGATCTGCAGCCGCTGCAGGCCGCGCACGACGAAACCGCAGTGGCACAGCACCGCGACCACGTCGGTGCCGTGGCCCTTGCCGCGACAGGACGCCTTGGGCCCGCGAGGAGTTGACCACGTCGCCGTACAGCTCGGCCTGCAGGATCGGGATGTCGTCCTCGTGCCGGGCCCTGAGTGCGACCTTGCTGCCACCGCGATGGCCCGGCGGGCTCAGTGGAGGCAGAGGCAGAACGGATGGCCTGCCGGGTCCGCGTAGATCCGCCAGTTGGCCTCCGGGCGGAGCTGGTCCGTCCGCTCCAGCACGGTCGCGCCGAGGGCGAGTGCCCGCTTCTCCTCGCCGTCGAGGTCGTCCACGTCGAAGTCCAGGTGGAGCTGCTGCGGGCGCTCCTGGCCGGGCCATTCGGGCGCTCGGTAGCCGTCCACCCGCTGGCAGGCCAGCGGCGTCCCCTCGAACCCGTGCACCTCGACCCAGCCGGGATCCTCCGGATCCGCGACCACCCGCCCGCCGAGCAGGTCCGCGTAGAACTCCGCGAGCCGTACCGGATCGGCGCAGTCCAGCGCGACCGCCTGCAGCTTTCGAATCACTTCGACACCCCTCGCTCTTCGGCCGCTTCCGCGACACCCCCGTACGGGAGGGGTCGTACCCGCCGCGGCGGCGGGCATGCGCGGCGGTACGCCGGACCGCGGGCGATCGGGTACGGGCCGGTGGTGAGCGGAGCGGCGTTCCTGCCGCTGCTGCACGGGGCGCTCAGCGTGCCCCGGCCGTCACGGCGGCCGGGGTATCGGCCGGAGTCTCGGCAGGGGTATCGGCAGGGGTATCGGCCGGGGCGTCGCGCAGGCCGAGGCGCAGGTGCTCTACGTGGTAGAGGGCCTGTTCCAGGAGTTCGGCGACGTGGTTGTCGTAGAGGGCGTAGATGACCGAGCGGCCCCGGCGCTCGCCGGTGACCAGGCCGAGGTTGCGCAGCAGCCGGAGCTGGTGGGAGCAGGCGGACTGCTCCATGCCGACGGCGTCGGCGAGTTCCGTCGCCGCGCACGGGCCTTCCTGGAGACGGGCCAGGATCCGCAGCCGGGAGGGCGTGGCCAGTGCCTGGAGGGTGGCGGCCACATCGGCGGCGCCCACGGTCTCCAGACGCTCACGCGCGGTGGCTTTGGTCTTGGTGGCGTCAGCTCGATGGCCCATGTCCTTCATCCTACGGAGAACCATTCATGAACGCATGAATGAGTCTTCATGTGATCCTGTACAGTAGGGGAGTGGCGGCTGCCCTGAGCTGCCCGCGATCTCGTCGTTCCGTCGCGCCTTTGTGAAGGACCGCCCCTCCGATGACCTCCACCCTCGTTCCGGAACCGGCCGTCCGCACCGCCGGCGCACGCGCTGACGGCGCGCCCCGGCGGCGCACCCGCGTCTTCGCGCTGCCCGAGGCGCGCTGGGCGGCCGCGGCCACGGTCCTGTTCCTGCTCGCGCTCCCGTTGCAGCTGACCGGTGCACCGGCGTGGGCGTGGGGGCCGCTGTACGCGCTCACCTATGCGGCCGGCGGCTGGGAGCCGGGCTGGGCGGGTCTGCAGGCGCTGCGGGAGAAGACCCTCGACGTCGACCTGCTGATGGTCGTCGCCGCGCTCGGGGCGGCGGCGATCGGGCAGGTGATGGACGGGGCGCTGCTGATCGTCATCTTTGCCACGTCGGGGGCACTGGAGGCGCTGGCCACCGCGCGTACGGCCGACTCGGTGCGGGGGCTGCTCGACCTGGCGCCGGCCACCGCCACCCGCGTCGACGCGGACGGCGACGAAGCCGTCGTGACCGTCGAGGAGCTGTCCGTCGGCGATGTCGTCCTCGTGCGGCCCGGCGAGCGCATCGGCGCCGACGGGCGGGTGCTCGACGGGGCGAGCGAGGTCGACCAGGCGACCATCACCGGCGAACCGCTGCCCGTGGCCAAGGAGAAGGACGACGAGGTCTTCGCGGGCACCCTCAACGGCACCGGTGCCCTGCGCGTCCGCGTCGAGCGCGGCGCCTCCGACACGGTGATCGCCCGGATCGTGCGGATGGTGGAGGAGGCGTCGCAGACCAAGGCGCCCACCCAGCTGTTCATCGAGAAGGTCGAACAGCGGTACTCGCTGGGCATGGTGGCGGCGACCCTCGCCGTGTTCCTGCTGCCGCTCGCCTTCGGCGCGGACCTCACCGGCTCCCTCCTGAGGGCGATGACCTTCATGATCGTGGCGTCGCCCTGCGCGGTCGTCCTGGCGACCATGCCCCCGCTGCTGTCGGCGATCGCGAACGCCGGCCGGCACGGGGTGCTGGTCAAGTCCGCGGTGGTGATGGAGCGGCTGGGCGAGGTCGACGCGGTGGCGCTCGACAAGACCGGGACGCTGACCGAGGGCACGCCGCGCCTCACCGACGTACGGCCGCTGACCGGCTCCGGTCTGGACGAGGCGGAGCTGCTGGCGCTGGCGGCCGGGGCCGAGCACCCGAGTGAACACCCGCTGGCCCGGGCCGTGGTGGCCGCGGCACGCGAGCGCGGACTCGCTCTCGCGGTGGCGGAGGACTTCGACTCCACACCCGGCGTCGGAGTGACCGCGGCTGTCGACGGGCGGGTGGTCGCGGTCGGGGCTCCGGCGCGGCTCCTCGGCGGCGCGACGGACGCCGCGTCCGCGCGTGCCGCCGCCCTCGCCGGTGGGTTGGAGGAGGGCGGGCGGACCGCGGTGCTGGTCATGGCGGACGGTGTGCCCGTGGGCCTGCTGGGCATCGCCGACCGGCTGCGCGCCGACGCCGCCGCGACCGTCTCCTCCCTGACGACCCTCACCGGCGCCGCGCCGCTGCTGGTGACCGGTGACAACCCGCGCGCCGCCGCCCGCCTCGCGGCCGAGGTCGGCATCGAGGACGTCCGTGCCGGACTGCTGCCCCAGCACAAAGTGGACGCGGTCCGGGAATTGGAGAAGTCCGGCCGCAAGGTGATGGTGGTCGGTGACGGCGTCAACGACGCCCCCGCGCTGGCCGCCGCGCACACCGGGGTCGCCATGGGCCGGGCGGGCTCGGACCTGGCGCTGGAGACCGCCGACCTCGTGATCGTCCGCGACGAACTGGCCACCGTCCCCGCCGTGATCTCCCTGTCCCGGCGCGCCCGCGCCCTCGTGGTGCAGAACCTGGTGATCGCCGCGGTGTTCATCGCCGGCCTGGTGGTCTGGGACCTGGCCGGCGCCCTGCCGCTGCCGCTCGGCGTCGCGGGCCACGAGGGCTCCACCGTCGTCGTCGGCCTCAACGGCCTCCGGCTGCTGCGCGAGGCGGCCTGGCGGCGGGCCGCCGAGTGAGCCGCCGCAAGCCTCCCGCCCGGGCGGCGGCGCCCCGGTGCACGGTGACCGTGTGCCGGGGCTGCTGCTGCGGCACGGACAGGATTCCCGGCGTCGACCACGCGGCCCAACTCGCCACGCTGAAGGCCGAGCTCGGAGCGGTTGCCCAGGTGCGGGCGGTGAACTGCCTCGACGCCTGCGAGCAGGCCAACGTCATCGTCGTACAGCCGTCCCCGGCCGGCCGGGCGGCAGGAGGGCGGCCGGTCTGGCTCGGCCTGGTCAACGACCCCGACGCGACTGCCGACATCACCGCGTGGGTACGGGCGGGCGGACCGGGTCTCGCCGAACCGCCCGACATCCTCGACCTGTACGCCTTCGCTCCGTCCCGGCGCGTCCGGAGGGCCGTGGAGGACTGAGACGCACCCGGCCGCGCGACTCCGCCGTGCGACTGCGCCGACGCCACTCACACAAAGGGCCCCGGACGAGAGGTCCGGGGCCCGATTGTCGATCTACCGGCCCGCCGCGCAGCTGCTCAGCGCCTGGCTGCCTGGCATCAGCCCCCCCGCTTGGATTCGCAGCTTCGGTGACGGGCCCCGCCCGGATCGGAAGGGGCTACCTGACGTAGAACCAGCCCGTGACCATCGGATGCGTGACGGGAGTTGCTGGATGACGCTCGCCCTTCCCGTGAGCCGCCCTGACGAGGCAGTGCCGATTCCCACCTGGTGGTACGTGAGAGCCCTCCGACATGCCGCCCGCTGGGCCGTGACCAACGGCCGACTCTCTACTGAAGGGCATGAGGCGCAGGTGGTCGACGGCGAAACTCTGATCGCCGACGGGGTGATTCCCGCCGCAACCGAGACGACCGCTGACGACAGCCTCGACTACGTGATCGGCGATCTCCTCGCTGACCCTGCCTGGCACAGTCAGCACAGTCCCGCTCCTGAGCTGTACCAGCTCATCGGCTTCGACCTTATGACGGAAGACCGCGTCCGCGTATACCTGGCACTTCCGTACTCTCCACGCACGATCGGTGTCGATTTGGCCGTTGTCGATGAGGAAACGGGCAAGCCCCGTTCGACGGGATGGTGGGCCTCGACCAAACTCAATGCCATCCTCACCCCTGACGAGCCAACCACTCTCGCTGTGCACCTGGTGCCGGACGCACGGGACCCGAACTGTGAAGCCGTCTACGACCTCACTCGTTGGACGTAGCACAATCCCCGCCGGCTGACGGACGATCTACTCCGCAGCCTGCCGCCCAGGACCAGTGCGAGCACCTCGGAGGGCGATCGGACCAGCCCGTTAACCCGCCGCTTCAAGTTGGTGGAGGCTCGCGGGCTCGCACTGCTGCAGTCCTGTCCCTGTGCCCGTCGAAAGCAGCCTTCGATGTTGACGGGCAGGACCAACCGGGGGCGGCGAACGGCCAGTGCATGCAGGTGGGTTAGATTCGTGGTCGCCTTCGCCCCCACTGTCTGAGGAACTGCCCGTGTCTCAAATACCGCTCCAGGGCGGCATGAAAGCCTCGTACACTCCGGAGCAGATACGGCGCAACCGCCTGATCTTCCTCGCCCTGGTCCTCGTCATAGCGGGTCTGGTGGCGTTCGTGATCTTGGGCCCGCACGATGCGAAGGACCAGTCCGCGACACTCAAGGCCGGTGACTGCTTCCAGAACATCGGGACGGACAAGGAAGCGAAGACCAAGAAGCTCGACTGCACTGACCCGCACGCCGACTACAAGGTCCTGAAGATGGACAAGGACGGAGTCGTCGATACCTTCTCGTGCTCCGACGTCCCAGGCACGACCGGCTCGCTCACCCAGCTGGGCCCAGGAGGATCATTCGTCGTTTGCTTCAAGGAGAACGACGAGAAGGGCAAGAAATAGCAGGGAGGAGCCTGCCCTCGCTAAGGGAGGTTACACACCGTGCATTACGCCAGCGGGCCATCGTGGCAGTTTGCTGAAGGTACCTCAGAGATGCTTCATGCGGCGCTGTTCATTCGCGATGCTGCAGCTCTACCGGTCCCAGCGTCAGAGGCCGTACCATCGGCCCTCATCGAACAGCCCGTATGTATGGATATCCCGCAGTCCTTGGATCGGGAATTGCTGGCCGTCCAGTGGCTGGAGTGGTGGAGGAAACTGGTCCGCCATGAGATGAGTGAGATCCACCGCAGTCATGGCGGGGACGGCGATGACACAGCATTGCGCCTGGCGCAAATCCTGCAGCGGCAACAGGATGTTTTCGATCCGCCCGACTTTGATTCGCTCTGCGATGCACCACAACTCCAGGCCCTGGTATGGCAGAGCTTCCGGGAGTCCCTGATATGGGCCGAAAAAATCAAACGCAAGCCCCTCCGCATGTCGGCGTTCCCCCCGACACTCATCAAGAGTGTTGCCGAGAACGTCGCCGCGACGCATGGCGTTCCCGTAGCAGACGTCACGGGGGCAATCCGTGTTCTTGACGTTGAAGGAATCTGGTCAACGCCGACAGGTCCAGGCTGCATGCTCTGCTCTACTGCGGCAGCAGCCGACTCGGACTTCGCGGCAGCCTTGCTGCGTGACACTTTCGTCTCCGGGCTCAGGGCGTAATGGAGCGTGTCCTGCACGTCACCTGCGCAACTGCATCGCACCTCGGAATGGTCTTCGCCCGCTTCCTCACGGGGAGCCGACGCCGGAACCTGCGAGTGTCCGGGACCCCCGTGGAACCCTGGGACCCGTTCATGGGCAATCACCCCTCGGTGCAGCGGCTCCCCACCGAGGAACTGCCTCTCGATGGCAGTTCCGTACGGGTCGAGGCGTTCATTCTCCCCAGCGCTCACCGGCTCACTCCGGAGGAGTACGACAGAGCCGCAGGACCACAGGGGTGGCTCGACCAGCAGGGCTTCTACGTCTACCGCCGGAACCGACTGATCCTGGCCGGCGACTGGCTTGGGCAGAGAGGCATGCGTGGCTCCTACCTGCACCGTTCGTCTTCATGATGGCACCTGGAGTGTCTGTGAGTGCAGGATTCGCCTGTGGTTCACGGCTAGAAACACGGCTCCTCAGAAGCGGCCTGAGCGGGTGTCTCCTACGGCGTCGTCAGAACGTTGGAGCGCGATGGGCCCGTTGTTTGAGGAACCGGACGCGCGGGAGGTGACGGCCCGCGCCCGTATCGAGGAACTGCGGTAGCTGATCGGGGAGTTGACTGAGTTGCTGGAGCGCGAGGAGGTGGTGCTGCCGCGGCCGGAGATCACCGGGAGATGGCTACCGAGATCCTCGGTGAGGCCGGAATACAGGCGCCCCCCAGACGGCCGGTGGGCTTCTCGATCAGGAGGAACCGCCCTTTGTGCTCGATCAGAGCCGCGGTAGCCCAGGCCTGGATGCCGTCCCCGTGGGTGCGGATGACGAGGTCGTCGGCCAGCCGTTCAAAAGTCGAGGACACGGCAGTCTCCGCATGGAGATGACGTCGGGACGGGGTGGCAGTGCCGGACGGGCAGCTTCAGGGGGGGCCAGCAGCGCGATGATGCTGATGGGCTGCCGGCAGTGAGGGCAGTCGCGGGGCGCGGCGGACTCCAGCGGTTTTCTGGCAGGCGATAGTTGGTGGGGCGGCGCGGTGGCACGGGCGATGGGTTTGGGCGGGAGCGGAAGTTCCGGCCTCGGGGGAGCCGGCAGTTCCGGCACAGAGGCGCGTTCGGTGGTTTGGGGGGCAGTGGCGCCGTCGATGGCGGCCTGGATGCCGTATGCCTCCTCCCGACTGTGCATGCCCTATGGAGGTTCCATGGAGCTCCTATGGTGATGGTCACGTTGTTTCGTATCTGACTCCGCTTTAGGGTCGCACTCGACCACTTATTTTTGCTTTACGTCTGTGTGCACGGGGGGCTGCAGATGTTATTTCGTCATGCCGTCGCCCGGGCCTGGAAAGGAATTCGGGTGACTCCTCGTATGCGCAGGATGCTCCCCGTCGCGGGGGTTGCTGTCTTTCTGGCGCTGGCGGGCGCGCCGATGCTCGCGTCCGCCGACCCGCAGCCGACAGGGGGAACTGCCGGGGCCACGCCGCCGTCCGCGGTGGAGGACTACGCCTACCCGAACGCGGATCAGATCCAGCGGGACCAGGGCATCAAGCTGATCAAGGGCGACGGGCACATCACCCTCGCCAAGTGCGACGACTCGGCTCAGCAGATCAAGGTCCTGACTGTGCAGGGGCAGAGCGGGGATTCGCAGGGCTCCTACTGCTTCAAGGCTTCCACGAAGTCGGGGTATCTCACGCTGGAACTGCCGCGGGTGTTCGCGCTGGAGACCGCCGACCATCCGATCAGCGCGGACCTGAGGCCGCAGGCGGATCCTTCGGCGCCGGTGAAGACGGTGACCGTGGACAAGAACGGCTATCAGAGCGTGGGCGAGGGCGCGGCCGGTGGTGCACCGGCCGTGCTGCTGGAACTGCGGGTCACCGGCTGACCGGCCCCGCCTTCCGCTGCCTCTCCCACCCCTTCTCGCACGACAGCAAGGAACCTTCATGTCTGGCTTTCGTCCGCGCACCGCGTGGACCGGCGGCCTGATCGCCGCCACCTCCCTGGCCGCCGCCCTGACCGCCGCACCCGCCACCGCCGTGTCCGGCCCGACCGCTTCTGCCACGGTCTCGGCCGCCACCGCCCGCCTGGATGTCGGTGGCCAGCGCGGCTGTTCGGGCACTCTGGTGGCCCCGCAGTGGCTGCTGACGGCCGCGAGCTGCTTCACCGACACCCCGGGCGGGACGCTCGCGTCCGGCGCGCCGAAGCTGAAGACGACCGCCACCATCGGTGGCGGCGCCCAGCAGGTGGTGAACCTGGTGCCGCGCACGGACCGGGACGTGGTGATGGCCCAACTGGCCAAGCCCGTCAGTGGTATCACCCCCCTCCCGGTGGCCGGCGCCTCGTCGGCCGCCGGGGACGAGGTCCAGGCCGCCGGGTTCGGGCGTACCCACGACGAGTGGGTGCCCGACCAGGTCCACGCGGCTGCCTTCAGCGTCCAGGACACCGCCGCCACCACCCTTGACCTGGCCGGCAAGTCCGACGGCGCCGCGATCTGCAAGGGCGACACCGGCGGCCCGGTGCTGAGCGCCACCGGAGCGGTTGTGGGTGTCAGCAGTCTGTCCTGGCAGGGCGGTTGTCTGGGCAGCGATCCGGCCGAGACCCGTACCGGCGCGGTGGCCGCCCGCGTCGACGACCTGGCCTCCTGGGTGCAGCAGGTCGCCTACGCCCCCGTCTTCGCGGCCGCCCCGTGGAAGCACGCGGTGCAGATCACGGCCGGCTACTACACCGGTGACTCCGCGAACGGCACCCGCCACACGGACCTGATCGTCGTCTGGGACGACGGCAAGGTCACCCTCTACCAGGGCGGCTACGGCAACGACCCCACCCGCCCCTTCATCGCCGAACACCAGCTGCAGCCCGCAAAGAGCATCTGGACCCACGCCGTCAACGTGACCAGCGCCAACACCGGCGGTAGCACCGACGCGGTCGTGGTGCGCTGGTCCGACGGCGAGATGACCCTCTACACATCCGTCGACGCCAAGGGCTTCCACGGCGAGAAGCAGCTCGCCCAGCCCCACACCGCCGAATGGCAGAACGACGCCCAGCAGCTGACCGCGGGCCGCTTCACCGCGAACGGCCTGCGCGACGACCTGCTGGTGGCCTGGAAGGACGGTCACGTCTCCGTCTTCAGCGACCTGGCGGCCAACGGGCTGAAGAGGCAGACCCAGACCGTCGCCAAGAACAACACCTGGCCCTACGCCGAGAAACTCGCCACCGGCTCCTTCACCGGCAAGACCACCGACGACCTGCTGGTGCGCTGGATCGACGGCGAGACCACCATCTACCCCGGCATGACCGGCAAGGCCCTGCCCGGCGAGATCAAGGTCAGGCCGGCCAAGTCGTACTGGGTCAACGCGGCCGCCATCACCGTCGGCGCCTTCAGCACCAACACCACCGCCAACGACATCCTCGTCCGCTGGAACGACGGCCACCTCAGCTACTTCACCGGCGTCGACGCCAACGGCCTCCACACCGAAATCCAACTCGCACCGGCCAACTGACACACCCGGACACGGCCTTCTGAGGGACGGCTCGCGGACGACCGGCGAGCCGCCCCCTGGCACCGCGCTGCCCCGGAGCCGACGACCAACGGCACCGCCGGCAGGGACAAGCGGTGCATCCCCCCAACCGAAAGAACGAATCGAGTCCGCAGTGACATATCCACGACGCCCGGGGCGCGTGGCGGCAGGGGCCCAGCGCGCGATTCGCGTGCTGTGCCTGGGCCTGCTGCCCAGCGCGCTCGTCCTGGGCCTGCTGGGACCCGCACCCTCCCCGGCCAGAGCCGACGGCACCACCCCCACGGACACCGGCATCTCCGGTGCCCTCCCGGACACCGACCGCGCCAAGGTGGTACGCCTGTGGGAAACGGGCGGCCCCGGCGTGCGGGCCGCCGCCGAGGTCGCTCTCGTCGGCAGTGACGACGACGTCAAGAACTTCCTCTCCCAGGCCTCCGACATCGCCGTCCAGGACGAGCGGGTGGCCGCCGCCCAGTTCGCCAGCGTCGGCGGCCTCAGCCTCCAGGATGCCGCCCGCAAAGCACTCGACGGGACGCCGGACGACCTGAAGGCGTTCCTGAAGGACGGCTGGAAGGCACCGCTGCAGCAGGACCAGCGGGTCCGCGTCGCCCAGATCATCGACGCGGGCGGCCCGGAAGTGCAGAAGGCGGGACGCGCCGCGCTCAACGGCACCCCCGAGGACATCAAGAAGTTCCTCGACAACGACCAGTACTACGACCGGGAACAGGACGAGCGGGTCGAGGTCGCCCAGATCATCGCGGCCGGCGGGCCGAACGTCCAGGCGGCCGGCCGTATCGCGATCAACGGCACCGCCGAGGACATTCACGAGTTCCTGCAGGTCGGGCAGTATGTGTCCCGTGCCCACGACCAGGAGCACGCCACGATCGCGCAGCTCGCCGATCAGGCGGCCAAGGCGGGCAAGCTGGCCGGGCAGCAGACCCAGGCCGCCAAGGACGCCTCGGCCCGAGCGGTGACCGCGGCGAAGCTGGCGAAGGCAGCGGCGCAGAAGGCCGAGGCCGAGACCGAGGCCGCGCACAAGGACACCCAGCACGCGGCCGCCGCGGCTGCCCGCGCGGCGAGCGCGGCGAAGCAGGCCGCCACCGCCGCGCAGACGGCGATCGACGCGGCCAACGCCGCCACCAATGCGGCGAGGGTCGCCGCCAATGCCGCCTCCGCCGCCGCCGCTGCCGCCGACGGTGCCGCCCAGGCCGCCTCACAGGCCCGCGACGCCGCCGCGAACGCGGCCATCGATGCCGGCCAGGCAGGCGCCGCCCGCAAGGCCGCCCAGCAGGCCCGCGACGCTGCGGCCGGCGCTCACGCCGCCGCCCAGGCCGCCGACTCGGCCCACACCGCCGCCGCCCAGGCCGCCGACGCGGCAAAGGCGGCCAGCGGCGCCGGCAGTGACGCCACCGATGCCGCGAACGCGGCCGACCAGGCCAACACGCTGGCCGACGAGGCCGGCGCCCACTCCGCCGAAGCCGCGAACGCCGCGGCCAGCGCGCACCGGCACGCCCGGGAAGCGAGCCGTGCCGCCGCCGCCGCCGAATCCCTGGCGAACGAGGCCGCCTCCGATGCCGGTGAGGCGCGTGACGCGGCGAACGACGCCGCCACGCATGCCGAGAACGCGGCCAAGGCGGCCGACGACGCCGCCGCCCACGCCGGACAGGCGGCCACCGCCGCCAAGCAGTCCGCCGAGCACGCCAAGGCGGCCAAGAAGGACGCCGACGCCGCCAGCGCCGCGGTCGCCAAGGCCCAGAAGGTCCACGACCTGGCAGTCCGCATCGACGCCGAGCAGTTGACCGCGCGTACCAACGAGGCTATCGACCACGCCCAGGACCTCAAGGCCCAGGAGGACCAGCGCACCGCGGCCCAGCAGGCGGCCACGCAGCAGGCAAAGGACCTGCAGGCCCAGGCGGCCAAGCTCGCCGACCAGGCGGCCCAGCCCGGCGCGGACCCCGCGCAGATCGCCCCCGAAGCCCGCAAGGTGGCCCTGGCGACCGTGAAGACCGGCCGCTCGTGGAGCCAGTCCGCAGCCCTCGTGGCCCTGGCTGGCTCCGACCAGGACGTGACCGACTACATCCGCACCGGCCGTCAGGACGCGAGCGCTCAGGACGACCGCCAGGACGTCGAACACCTCGCGGAGGCAGCTGGCTCGGCCGACGTTCGCGCGGCTGCCGCCAAGGCCCTCGACGGCGACGCTGCCACGGTGAGCGCGTTCCTCGCCACCGGCCAGTACGAGGCCATGAAGCAGGACATGCGCCTGTACATCGCCCGGACCATCGCAGGCGCCGGCCCGATCGAACAGCAGGCCGGCCGCACCGCGCTGAACACCGACACGGCGGATGCCCTGCGCCAGTTCATCACCACCGACGACACCCAGGAGCGCACCCAGGACGAACGCGTCCGCGCCGCCCAGCTCGCCGACCCCAAGAACAGCAGCAGCGGCCCGGAGGTGAAGGCCGCGGCGAGGATCGCCCTGGAAGGGCCCTCCGACCTCCTCCACCTCTTCATCACCGTCGGCCAGTACAAGGCGCAGCGCCAGGACCAGCTCGGCGCCACGCACGAAGCCCAGATCCAGCAGCTCATCGCACAGGCCGCGGGCGTGGCCGCTACCGCGCAGAAGAACGCGGCCGAGGCGGGCAAGGCAGCAGCCACCGCGGCCAAGGCCGCAGACGAAGCCGCCGACTACGCCAAGCAGGCCGACCAGGCGGCCAAGGACGCCAAGAAGTACGCCACACAGGCCGACGGCTATGCCACGCAGGCCGAACAGTCCGCCAAGGACGCCGCCGCCTCGGCCAAGACGGCCCGCAACGCCCAGCAGGACGCCGAGAACGCAGCCGCCGCGGCCGTCACCTCCGCCGCTCAGGCCCAGTACTCGGCCACCGCCGCACGCGGCTCCGCCGACTCGGCCTGGACATCGGCTCAGCAGGCACGTGCCTCGGCCTTGGCCGCAGGCAAGGACGCCACCGCTGCCCAACATGCGGAAGACGAGGCGTTCCGTGCAGAAGTCGTCAAGCGGCAGCAGGCGCAGGCGCAGTTGCGGCGGTGGTACGAGGAACAGAAGCAACAGAGCCAACAGGAGGACGACGGCAGTTGGGTACCGGGCTGGCTCAAGGACACCGTCAACACGATCGGCGACTACGGTCAGGCCATCCTCGGTAACTCCGACATCTGGAAGGGCCTGTTGGAGACGGGAGCCGGCATGATCGGCGTCGGTTCGGGCGCCTCGATCGACGTCGCGGGCGGAGGCCTGTGCCTGACCATCATCGGCTGCCTTGAGGGTGCACCCGCGATCGTCGTCGGTACCGGGATAGCGGGCGCGGGGATCTACGGAATCACCGATGGCATCAGCCGATTCAACGACGGTCTCGGACAAGCCCTGCGGGAGGCTGAGGGAACGCCCCGTTCAGGAAGTCCCCAGATCAACTCGAACGGCTGGCCCGTTCCCACCCAGAGCAACTGCCTGGAATGTGCCGAGGTCATCAAGGGCAAGGTCGGCGGTGAGATCTACGAAATGAAGGACTCCTTGGGAGCAAGACTCGGCCCGTCCAAACGCGACCCCCATGGCCAGTGGCACAATCACTTCCTGGTGATCAAAGACGGTCGAGCGTACGACGCTTTCACTGGTTCGGAAGGCATGGATCTGGATGCATATCGGCAACAATGGGATTACTGGCAATACATTCGTCTCGACGCGCGGCCTGACCTGGGGTAGCTGATGGACATCCAAGAACTCTGCTTCCACCTGCGAAATCGGCGCCGAATGTATCTCATGGACGACCGGTTCTCAACGATGGTGGCATTCATCGAGGGGTTCTGCACCGCTCTTGGGGGCTCACCGCTGAGTGGATTTCAGGACTGGGTTTGCGGACGGATCCTCGGTGGCCGTTCGAGTATCCACTGGGCATACGTGATCGCCTCGACCAGAGTGCCCGAGATCCTCGACGGGAACATGCCCATCGACCGGATCCCCCGCGAGGTGGAGGCCGACCTGGCAGACCTGGCGCTTGACCTCGTCGAGGAATTCTCCAACCGTCCGGTCGCCTGATGGGCAACTCATGACGCCGTCCCGCCTCGGACCCATCAGGCGGACGAACTGAGATCTATCCAGGACAAACGGGGCTCCTGTGCCGTTGCGAAGGAGGGACGCAACCTCGATCGTCGGTACAGGAGCTTCGTGCCATTGCCTGCGCGACGTCGAGGCGACGCACAGTCCTGTCTGCTCTGAGGGACGCCGCCCGAGGCGGTCGCCCCAGGGCCCCCTTGCTTTCCCGCCGTGGCTACGTACCGTAGGCCCGGACCATGCGTGGTTCTGCGGGGCTGCTGGACGCACCCGCCTTGTCGCCGCCGCCCGGGCTTGCTGCCGGAGAGGACCCAGCACGATCGGAGACCGGAATCACGCAGCAGAAGCCGCAGGACTCCCCTCTCACCTTGCGGGGGCGCCGCAGTTTTGGTGGCTGGCCGCGGTTGGGGCGGAGCCCCCTCGCCTCCTGGAGCGGCCTACCGCGCGCCAGGTTGTTCAGCTCGGTGATCGCGGTCCCTGCGTGCGGTGCTCACGCTTCCCCGTCGTTGGTAGTCCCGGTCGCTGTGGGCGAGGCGCTCGCTCTGATGGCCTGGCGCGTCGGCTCTGCAGGGTCGGAAGCGGGCGAGGTATGCCGGGCTTGGGCCGCGGCGCTCGGTCAGGTGGAGGCCGGCGGCGTCGGCGAGCCGGTGCAGCCGGCCGAAGGGGATCCAGTGCCGGTCGAAGAACTCGCCGATCACCAGTCGCCCGCCTGGTGCCAGCACTCGTGCCGCCTCGCGCAGTACCCGATCCGGCTCGGGGATCTCGCCGAGCGCGGTCACGGCGTATATGGCGTCGAATGTCCCGTCGGCGTAGGGAAGTTCACGTGCGTCCGAGCGGGTGGGCGTGATCGTCGCCAGGCCGTCGTGCTCTGCGCGGCACATCACGTGGTCGAGCATCTCCTGCTGGATGTCGAGCACATCGAGCCGTCCCTCCGGCCCGAGCTGCGGCGCGACGTGCAGCGACTGCAGGCCGGTCCCCGGGCCGATCTCCAGCATCCGCTCCCCCGGCCGCGGCCGCAGTACGGCGTCCATCCGGCCGGCGGTCAGCAACGGCAACGGCACGTCGAGCAGGCCGCGTTGGGCGTACGGATAGGGCGCCGTGTCGCCCAGCCACCAGGCGGCGGCCAACGCGGCGCCGACGCCGGCGGCGACCGCCCAGCGGGTCCGGGCCGGGATCGGGGCGACGGGGGCGGTGGTGATGCGGTGCATGGTGTTCTCCGGTGGATCGATTCGGTCCGTGGTACGTCGTCGGGCGGTCGGCGTCACGCGGGCCGGCTCAGCGTCCGCAGCGCCAGCCGGCCGCACAGCGTGGCGAGCGGCAGCTCGGCGCCGAGCGCCATGGCGACGGCGGTGGCGAAGTCGCCGCCCGGGGCCGCGGTCGTGGTGTCGAACCATGCGTCCACCGCAAGCAGCGTCGCGGTCGCGGCGGCTGCCAGGGCGTGCCGCCGGTCGCCGCGGGCGGCGAGGAGGCCGGTGGCGATCAGGCCGAGCGCCTCCAGCGCGTCGAGCCCGACCCAGGCGACCGGCCAATGCGCCGCGCTCGCGGTGGCCGGCAGGCCGGTGGCCAGCACGTACAGCCACGGCAGCAGGGCGAGCCCGCAGGCGACCAGCAGCCACCCGGCCCGCCGTATGCCCCGCGCCGGGCGCGGCTCCTCAGCCTCTTCGTGGAGCGGGATGACCTCGGCGCGGTCGAAGCCCTCGGCACCGGGCAATTCGTCATTGCACAACACCAGTTGACGCATCGTCTTCCCCCGCTCCCCGCCGGCTCTCCCCTTCACGTGCTCCACCCTCCGCCGCACACCAGGGCGCCGTCACTCACGCAGGGTTCCGACCCGGGGTGGAGATAAGTGCACCCCCGAACTGGGCGGGAACGTCATGGCACGGGGATGGCCTGCGGCTTTACCGTTTGACGCATGCAACTCACGACGTGGCTGCGGCTGGTGCTGGGCCGGCCGTTCCGCAGGGCGGGACACCGGACCGCGCTCGTCGCCGCCGGCCTGCCGCTCCACCTCGCCGTGGTGCCACTGTGGCTCTGGCTGCTCGGCACGATGGCTGCGTTGGTGCCGGCCGCGACTCCGCCGCCCGTGCTGCTCACGCTCGTGGCGCTGCCCGTGCTGCTCACGCTCGTGGTGACACCCCTGCTGACCGCCGGGCAGCGGCGGCGCTACCGGGCACTCGTCGGCAAGGACCTCCCGCGCCCCGCCGTACCCGGGCCGGGACGCAACTGGAAGTCGGCGGTGCGCCGGCTGACCGGCCGGGCCTTGTGGCGGCAGGTCTGCTACCACGCCGTGGCGGGTCCGCTGTTCGCCGTCCTGGACCTCGCCGTCCTCGCCGTCTGGGCCGCCGCTCTCGTGGCCGCTTCCATCTACGTGTGGATCTGGGCGCTGCCCCCGCAGTGGCGTGTCACCGACCTCGGGCACACCACGCAGGCCGCGTACATCACCGCCGGCGGCCTCGCCCTGCTGTTCCTCGGGCCCCGGCTGACCGGCGCTCTGGTGCGGCTGGAGACCCGGGCGGCCGAGGTCCTGCTCGGCCCCAGCCGCGCGGAGAAGCTGGCCCGCCGGGTCGCCGACCTCGCCGAGAGCCGGGCCGGCGTGCTCGACGCCGCCGACGCCGAGCGGCGGCGGATCGAGCGCGACCTGCACGACGGCGCGCAGCAGCGCCTCGTCTCACTCGCCGTCAACCTGGGCCTGGCCAGGGCCACCCTCGGCGACCTGCCGGCGGATGCCCGCAAGGTGATCGACGAGGCGCACCGCGAGGCGAAGGAGGCGATCGCCGAGCTGAACAACCTGGTGCGCGGCCTGCACCCGGCCGTCCTTGAGGACCGCGGCCTCGACGCCGCGCTGTCCGGGGTCGCCGCCCGCCTCCCGATCCAGGTGCGCGTGGCGGTGGACCTGCCGCAGCGCCCCTCACCCACGGTCGAGGCCGTCGCGTACTTCGTGGTCTCCGAAGCCCTGGCGAACGTGGTCAAACACGCCCAGGCGACCCGGGCGGACGTGACCGTGGAGCGGATCGGGGAGACACTGCTGGTGGTCGTCGCGGACGACGGAGCGGGCGGCGCGGATCTCGCGGCGGCCGGCGGCACCGGGCTCGCCGGGCTCGCCAAGCGCGTCGCGTCCGTCGACGGCACGTTTTCCTGCCGCAGCCCTGCCGGGGGGCCGACCGTCATCACCGTGGAGCTGCCGTGCGCGCCGTGATCGCCGAGGATTCCCTCTTGCTGCGCATCGGCGTGGTCAAGGTGCTGGAGGCGGCCGGCTTCGAGATGTGCGCGCAGGTCGCCGACGCAGAAGGGCTGCTGGCGGCCGTCGAGGAGCACCGGCCCGACATCGCCGTGGTCGACGTGCGCATGCCGCCCGGCTTCACCGACGAGGGAGTACGCGCCGCGCTGGTGATCCGCCGCCAGTACCTGCGTACCGCCGTGCTCCTGCTGTCGCAGTACGTGGAGGAGCGGTACGCCGCCGATCTGCTCGCCGCCAACACCTCGGGCGTCGGCTATCTGCTCAAGCAACGCGTCGCCGACGTCGAGGAGTTCGCCGAGGCCGTACGCCGGGTAGCGGCCGGCGGCACCGCGCTCGACCCGCAGGTCGTCGCGCAGCTGCTGGTGCGCCGGCACAGCGATCCGCTCGACCGGCTGACGCCGCGCGAGCGGGAGGTGCTGGAGCTGATGGCGGGCGGCCGGTCCAACTCCGGCATCGCCGCCGAGCTGGTCGTGAGCGAGAGCGCGGTCGCCAAGCACATCAACAGCATCTTCACCAAGCTCGACCTGCCCAAGGCCGACGCCGACCACCGCCGCGTCCTGGCGGTGCTGCGCTTCCTGGGCGTTGCGACCGCATAGTGCGCGACCCTGCCGGTATGCCCAGTCGACAACGGTGCTGATCGCCCTTTGGTGGGGAATGCGGCGCCTTCGGACACGTGCTCTTCACCAGGCTTTGCCGCGGTGGGCGTCGAAGGCGGTGGCCGTGGTGCGCAGGGCCACGGCATGGGTGGGGCCGGTCAGCGCTGGTGGACAGGTTGGCCGATCCCGGGAACTTGCACCCGCCCTGCTCTGACGCGCCGTGCGCGAGCCTTGATGGGGGCAGGCGAGGGAGTGTGGAGAGCACGGGGCCTATGCGGCACCGGCGGTCTCCTGCTGGAGCCGGCGGACGACGGCTCGGCGGCCCCGGCTGACCTCGATCAGGCCGTCCTTCTTCAGCTGGGTGAATGCCCGGTGTGCGGTACCGACCGAGACATCGTGGGCCTGCGCGATGTCGCCGACTGTGGGTACGTCCTCGCCGGGCAGCATCGTTCCGTCCTTGATGGCGTCCGCGAGTCCCTTTGCGATCACTTCCCAGGGGGCGAGCTCGCGGGGCGGGGCGGCTTCGGCCTTGATTGTCTTGCCGATGGGACCCGCCGCCGCGTCCGGGCGGGCCTGGACGGGGCCGTCTCGCACTGGCCGCACAGAGCCTCAGCGCCTTCCACGGTGACCACGAGCATTGCCCACAGCGATTCGTTGCCGCACTCGCAGAGCAGGCGGAGCCCGTTGATGACGGTGGTGACCGGCTGTTCGGCGAGTAGCCCTGCCGGCACCGGCAGCTGCTTGGCGAAGGCGGTGACGGCCTGGCGGTCGGAGGTGGCCAGGAAAGCCGCGTAGTACTTGAGCGTGGTCGCTCCTCCGCCGCCGTGCCCAACGCGGCCGGCGGCCGTTCGTACATCGGCACCGGCACCCAGAAGCTCGGTCACGTTGTACGCACGCAGGTCCTTCAGCCGGCGGGTGTGAATCTTCAGCTTCTCCGCGAGGCGGCGGTATCTCTGGCTGACGCTTGAGGGCACGAGCGGGGCGGAGCTGTCGGCTTCGCCGGAGAACACGAAGGCGTCACGGGCGAGTTCACCGGCGAGCACCTTGCAGCGTTCCTCGGCTCGGGCTCGGTGGGCAGCGAGGACGGAACGCGTGATCACGTCGATTGCCTGCTTACGGCGCTGGTGGGTTTTGGTGTCCTTGATCCTGCGGCCGTTGTTGGAGTGCTTCACGAAGAGTTCGAGGCGGTCGAGGTTGATGTCCGACCAGCGCAGGGCGCACATCTCGCCGCGGCGTGAGCCGGTGACCATCGTCATGAACAGGAACGTTCCCCAGTCCAGGTCCCGCTGCCAGGCAGTGTTCAGAACCAGGGCCGTTCAGAACCAGGGCCGCCTCTTCCGGAGTGGGCGGGTCGGGGTTCGGCTTGGGTTGGGATGGCGGCTCGGCGAGGGCCGCCACGTTCGTCGTCACGTAACCCCAGCGCAGGGCGCGGTTGAGGGCCGGGCGCAGGATGAAGTGAATCTTGCGGATGGAATTCGCGGCGAGTGGCTCGCAGACGTGCTTCTGCTTCGTCTTGGGGTCGGTCTTGCCGTTGCGTCGGCCCTCGCACTGTTCCTGGCACTGCCGGAGACGGGCGTAGAACAGCTCCAGCATTTCGGCGGTCAGCTTGCCCGCCTTGAGGTCGCCGAAGGTGGGCTTGAGGCAGTTGCGGATGATGCCCTCGGCCCGCTCGTATGAAGTCTCGTCGAGCTCGGCGACGCACAGCCACCGGTCGAGCAGGAACGACATGGTCACCTGCGTCTTGGGGTGGCGCTTCTCGTCGACCTGGTGCAGGAGCCTGGTGCGGGCCTTCTCCGCCTCGGTCTCCGTCTCAGCCTGCTCGTGGAGGTAGATGTCCTTCTTCGCGAGCGGGTCACGCCCGGCGTAGACCCGGACCTGGAAGCCGGCCCCGTTGGGGCGGATGCTGCCGCGTTGACGTCGCTTGCTCTTGGTGTTCGCCATGGTCCTGGAACCTATTCATGGTCAATGCCATGGCTACATCGAACAGCGCGTCTACCTCAGAGAGGTAAACGCGCTGGTCAGACACTGTGCCCCCGGCAGGATTCGAACCTGCGACACCCGCTTTGGGAGTTCGATCACCAGGTAGGGAGTTCCTGGCGGCTCATGTGGGGGCGGGCCACGAACGGTCTCCACGGGGTGCCTACGTCTGCTGCCGTTGATGTCACGCGTGGATGTCAGCTAGCTGCGTCACCAGCCCCCACCGAACAGTGGTTGCAACGTAGCCGCTATGCCTGACTTGATCGCGAGGATGCCGCCCACGCTGGCAAGGATGGTGAAGGCGTTTGAAGTGAAGATATTGCCCCTTACATACCAGTAGGTTACTCGCCGGATGGGTATGTTCTCGTCCGTCGTGTGGTTGACCACGACAGACCGGGCGGAGCGGCTCCGCTGTCAGCGGTTGCTCGTGGTGCCGATGTCGATGATGTGGTTGTACCGCTCCACCAGCACGAAAAGCTTGATCTTCTGCGTCGTCTCCCCGCTGCCGAAGGTCAGGGTGACGATGACCTCATGGCCGTTACCCACGGCGCCGTTGTCGGTCACCGTCCACTTCCGCGGGACGTTTTGAGCACGCAGGACACCGTCCGCCCCGTGCTTCTTCTCCCAGGCCGCCAGTCGCTTGGCGAAGTCGGGCGTCAGGTAGTGCTTGCGGAGCACCGTTTCCAGCGTGGCGTCCGGGTCCGTGTAGTCGCCGATCGCGTCGATGTACGCGCCGTAGAAGTCGGCGACCCGGGTCACCACTTGGCCGCTCGTACCGCTGACGGACTGCGGTGCGGCGGCGGACGACTTTGCGGGGGCATGGACGGATGCCTGTGCCGACACCTGTGTCGACACACCGAGTCCGACAGCCAGGACGAGGCCGGCGGCGACGGCCGCGCGGCGGCCCGGACGGCGGTGTGCGGGGGACTTCCTGTTCATGTGCATCTTCCTTTTCTGTTCCATATGTGGTTGCTCTCGGCCCGGTGTCTTCGTGCCGGGGCCGTCGTGTGGCTATCGCCCTTTCGGGTCGGCGGGCGCTGCCCCGGAGTCATGAACACCTGCTGCTGTGCGGACCCATTCGCCCCTGCCGCGGCTCGGGGCGCGATCGACGACACCAAGTCCTGCTGAATCGCGCCGAATGACCCTGTCAGTGGTCGATTGGCCGCCCTCCCCGCCCCCGTGGCGGAGGGCGGCCCCGGTCATGCGGTCAGCGGAGCTTGTCCACGGCCCGTGACGGCCGTCTTCTTGGAGGCCTTCACGGGCGCATGCCGGAAGTCGCGAGACGGGTGTCAAAGACGCCCCAGGAGGTCACCGGTGCAGGCCGTATCCGTGCCTGCCCTCTTCGGCAGGCAGCGTGCCGTAGTCCTTCAGCGTGGCCTCGGTCTCCGGGCCGGCCTTCTCGATGCGTGCGCACAGGACTTGATGTCGTTGCTCGGCCGCGAGAAGCGCCCCTTCGCCACAGCCGTCCTGGACAACTGCACACTGACTTGACGGACGGTCGCTCCTGTCGACTTCGGTGCGGAGCTCCCGGTACCAGGTCCGGGCTGTCGCCGCCCAGCGCCATGCGTAGACAGCGGTCCTGTTCCACCGCCTCCGGTACGCAGGCGGTGACCTTGCCGACCGTTCAGGACGAGCTTGGATAAGACGGGAGTTGGGCCGCCGTGAGGAAGCCGACGCCTTGGCCGCGACGTTTGCCAGTGTGGCGAGCGTCGTGCCGAGGGCGAGCCCGTGACGGCGAGTGCGAGGGGCGGCCCTGCTCGGGTGCGCTGGGGCATGGGTGTCTCCCGTGGATAAGTGCATGAGTGTCGTTTGTCGCCCGCCGCCGACTGGCCGGTCCGGTCCTGGTCGGTGCGACACCAAGAGCATCAGCCGTCACGACGGCTCGGCGCAACGCCGGACGCCCGCCCGGCGAGGGTGGAACCATCCCAGCCCATCTGACGTGCAGGTATATGGACCGCCTGAGATACGGGGACACGTGGGAGGTTGGGGGAGCGGTGTCGACCGAGGACGACGTCGAGCAGTTCGCGGCGCTGCTGCGCCGGCTGAAGGACCGCACGGACCGGAGCTACGGCTCCCTGGCCCGCCGTCTCGGCATGAACACCTCCACGCTGCACCGCTACTGCGCGGGTGAGACGGTCCCGCAGGACTACGCCCCGGTGGAGCGGTTGGCCGCCTTCTGCGGAGCAACACCGGAGGAACGCCTCGATCTGCACCGCCTGTGGCTGCTCGCGGTGACGGCACGACAGCGGCCGAGGGCGGGTGAGGAGGCAGCGGAGCCGACAAAGACCGAAGGGGCACTGAAGCCGACAGGGGACGAGCGGGCTTCGGGTCCGGACAGCCGGACGGCGGGGCGTGCGGGTGGCAGCACGTGCAGTGTGGGTGGCGGCGCCGACGGCATAGGTGGTGACGGGGGCGGCACGAGCGGTTCACCACCGCGACTCGATGCGGGCGCCCCCGACGCCGCACTGGCTGCTCCCGACGCTCCCGGACCGGGCAGTCGCGAGTCGACGGCCCAGTGGGATGCGGTCCGCTCAACTGGACGGCCCTGGTACGGCCGTCGCCGTACCGTCGTCGGGGCAGCCACGGCGACCGTACTGCTGGTGACGCTGGGCAGTATGTCGGCGCTGTCGGCCGATCGGTCTCACGACAACTCCGCCAAGGTCCCCGGTCAGTCCCGTACGACAGGAACCGGTACGTCACACCACCCCTCGGCCACTGCGGCCAGCCCCTCCCGCAGCCGCTCTTCGGCCTCGCCCTCCACAGGAGTACGGGCTTCAGGGAGCCCCGAGGGCGGATCGTCGGCTGAGACGAAGAGCGACGCCCCCGTGCCAACCGGTGTGCCACTCACGTGGACCGCCGACTCGCAGATCTGGGCCGGCGGTTGCGGGCACGACTACGTCATCGGGAAGGAGCCGGCCCAGGTGCCCCCGCCGCCGGTAGAGCAGGACGCCGGAGTGTGGGCAGCGACGCAGCAGGCGGTACCTGGGCGGCAGACGATGGTGCAGATCTCGGTGCAGGGGAAGTCGTCCACGGCCGTGGTCCTCGCGGCCCTCCGGGTCCGTATCGTCAGCCGCGGCACCCCGGTCACCGGCAACGCGTACGCCATGGGCCAGGGCTGCGGCAGTGATCTGCCGCCCCGCAACTTCTCCGTGAACCTGGACGTCGACCGCCCGATCGCCCACGCGCGCCCCGGCAACGACAGCGGAAAGCCCGTCGCCGCGGTGCAGTTCCCCTACCGCGTCTCCGCCGAGGACCCGGAGGTGCTGCAGGTCACCGCGACGACTGAGGCCTACGACTGCAACTGGTACCTGGAACTCGACTGGTCATCCCAGGGCCGCACCGGCACGGTCCGCATCGACGACCACGGCCACCCGTTCCGCACCAGCAGCATCAAGGGCCTGCCCCACTACTGGTACGGCACGAACGACCACGGTGTGCGTCAGTGGGTACCCACCGACTCTTGAGGGAACGTAGGAGCTGGTCGGGCCATTTTCGCGATGTGACCGTTCCCCGTCACCCAGGCCCATGCTGCTGGAGGGGCCGGTTGCTGCCGCTTCGGCCAGAAACGCCCGCTGCGTTCCACCCAGGTTCGGTGTCGGCTCCGGCATGACACCTGTCATATGCAATACCGGATGCAGAGCACTGGGGCTCGCGGGTCGACGTCCGTACGGTACTTCTCATGACGAAGAGCAACGGGGAGAACCCACAGAAGACCGACATCAAGGTGAGCCTGATCGGCGGTCATCGCCTGGCAGGAGCCACCCTTCACGAGAGGACCGTCACTGCTTCCCTCATCGGTGGCGCCGACGTCGATCTGACGGACATCGACATCCCGGACGGCACCGAGCTGCGCATCACCAAGTTGAGCCTGATCGGCGGCGTCAGCCTCAAGGTCCGCCACGACGTCCGGGTGGAGGTCCACGGGCTGCGCCTGGGCGGAGTGAAGGACGATGGTCCGAGCGAGCCGGGTGGCCCGACGGTCAGGATCGACGCGTGGGGCCTGGTTGGCGGAGTCAGCGTCAGCCGCGCCTAGCTAAAGTTCAAAGAGGCCCACCAACCTCCCACAGGCAGACGACAGATGGTGGGTCGACAGCCGAGACGCAGATATCGCTGGGGTCGTGGCCAGTGGACACGGTGCGTGACCGTCGCCCGCGCCGTATCTTCACTGCATGCTGGACAGGTGCACGCTTTCCAAGTCTGTTGGTGGTCCCGGGGGCATCGAACATGGCCGTTCACCTGGGTTCATGGGCGGCCGCTCGTGAGAGGGCGAGCGCCGTCGGTCTCGTCTGAACGGCCATGAACGGCGCTGAATGAGACGGAAACTGAGACGGACCCGGGCGTAACCCGGGTGACGGTGGCCTGCGATCGGCGCTACCGTGCGGCGGTGATCAGCAATGAGGGAGTACGTCTGGGCACGGAGGCCGCACGGCGCTTGGCGCAGACAGGGCTCTATGAGTTCGAGTCAGGGCTGACGGATGCCGAGTTCGAGCGCATCGAGCAGGAGTTCGGGTTCGAGTTCGCGGACGATCACCGTGCGTTCCTTGCGGCGGGCCTTCCAGTCAACGTGCCTCCCGAGGAGGGGCAGACCTGGTCCAAGCCCTGGCCCGAGTGGCGCAGCGGCGATCCGGAAAGGTTGCGCGATCAGCTCGGCTGGCCGGTCGAGGGCGTTCTCTTCGACGTCGAGCGCAACGCATTCTGGTACGAGGCATGGGGTGAGCGTCCGGCTGATGCCGCGGCTGCCCTGGCCACTGCACAGCGTCGTCTTCCAGATGTGCCGCTGCTTGTGCCGGTGTACGGCCACCGGTACCTTCCTGCCGGCCGGGGAAGCTTCGGGCATCCGGTGCTTTCGGTGTGGCAGACCGACATCATCTACTACGGGCTGGACCTGGTCGACTACATGCACCAGGAGTTCGATGAGGCACGAAGCGATGTCGACGAGACCTGGGACCCGAGAGCAACAGTCCCCTTCTGGCGCGACCTTCTCTGAGTTCTGAGACCTGCGGGCGCCCTTGGCTTGGCAAGCTAAGGTGATCTATGGCTTGCTGTGGCGCTGATCTGCGCCGGAGCGGCTACGGACCCTGACTGGTCGGCGGGTTGGTCCCCGCCATTGCCCGTGGCTCCCCGCACGATCTGGCACGGATCTGGCACTCGATTGTGCCCTCTCAAGATCGTGCTGATGTCGGCATGCCTAGATGCCCGCCAGACGAACGCTTGGCGCGGAGAGAGGCAGTCTAAGAGGGCCGGCTGGCATGTGTCGACGGCGCCTGCCGGCCATCCCTCTCGAAGCCGTAGTCGGCAGGGCTGCCCTGAACCTGCCGTCCCCACTTCGCGTCGGCATGCCGAAGTGACTCCCACACGGACGTCTCATCCCTCGTGGAAACCAGCGGAAATTGCCTCTAGTTCCAAACGCGCCGTCATGGCCTCATCAATCCGGCGTGAGATTTCGTCCACGATTTGGAGGTGCTCCTTCTTCTTGCGTGAACCACTGGCGAGCATGGCAATAGCCCAAGTGATGTACCAGAACTTAGCCCGCTCATACTGCTTCACACGTCGATTGCACAAAGTGACTGCATCCGCAATACGGGAGCGGACGGAAGCAACGTCATTGCCCAGCGCGTGATAGGTTGCGGCCGACAGGACAGCTAGCCGACATGCATCAGCCGTCGCCTCAAGGGCTGCCACTGGGTGGCGGACGCGATGCATGGTCCTGCGACGAGTGCTCATGAGAACTTTAGAGCGGGCGGTGTAGGCGGCCTCAAGCAGAGGGAGTGCTGCCTGTAACTTCTGCCTCTGAGCGTCGCCGCTGCGGTCTCGTGCTTCGCGTAACAGCCGCGCAGCCGCTTCTGCGTTGACATCGCTGATCACATTGAGAGCCCCAATGACCTGCTCTTCCGTGATGAGATCGCACAAAGATTTGAATGCTGTTCCTGCCCTGAAGGCATCCTTGAGGACTAGCCATTCGATAGCCATGGCGACAGTCTGGCAGGCAACAGCCAATGGGGGACAGTTCTGTCCTGTAAGTCAATGACTCAGTCAGCCGATGGTGCGCCGCCCATCAGCGAGGACGGCACATTGTGCCCGATGCGGGCTTTGAGGTCTGGCCTCATCTGCATCAGGTCACCAGGGACTGCCGACGCCGGCTCATCTGCCGGCGCTTCGGCTGATCGTCCGCTGCGGTCCGGCGTTGACCTCCCCTGTTCGCGCTCGTTGGTGTCAGCCGGTGCACGCGGTCTTGACAGAGATGTCCCATCTGAGTCCACGGTTCTTGCTTTTGGTATGTACGCCACATGGTTGAACTATCACTATACGGCGCATGTCTGATGAGGTTGAAGCGCCTGTTGCGCCGCCGATGCCGAAGATCCCGCCCGCCCCTAGAAGGCGTTGGCCGCATCTGCTAGTAGCCGGTGTCGTCGGTCGCGTCGCGGGTGCTGGTGCCATCGGCCTGGCGTGGGGCCTGTCCAGTGGATCAGATTCGCCGAAGACGTTCACACTGCGCGGCACGATGACCTTGACCGGTGACAACGTGCCGTCGGGCGAGACAAACGAGGACTGCACCGGATACGAGGGCTACGACGACATCCGCCAGGGCGCAGGGGTAACGGTGTACGACTCGGCAGGGAAGGTGGTGGCGACCGGGGCCCTGAGCACGGGCAAGCCAGACTCGGCTGCCTGCGTCTTCCGGGTGTCGGTGAAGGGCGTCCCAGACGGCTCGAAGTTCTACCAGGTGGAGGTCTCCCACCGAGGCAAGATCACCGTTTCGTCGGCGGAGGCTCAGCATGGCGGATTCGCGGCCTCGCTGGGCTGAGAACGCCTACGGCCGGCACTCGTCCCAAAGCTGGATGCGACTGAGCAGCGGGCCTTTTGCTTGCAGACTTCACACCGCATCAACCCACCACCCTCCGCAGCTCCCATCGTCCGTCGTCGACCCACACACCGTGGAGCGGACCACGTTTGCTCGGCTCTGCCTGGGTCGACGGTGTACGGGATGGGAGCCTCCCCGCATCCGCCACGACGGACCCGCGGTCGGCGACGGCGCCCCTCCATCCCGGTGCCGGCCGGTCCCCCGCCGGAGGCACTGTTCTGACCGTCGCGTACGCGGTGATCGACATGGCCACCGGCCTTATCCACCAGTGGGCGCGCGTCGGCGCAGCGCGGGCGGAGCGGGCCGAAGGCAGGAGCGGCGCCCGGAGCGGAGCCGGGAAGCGCGCCCGGCGGAGCGGAGCGCAGCCGGGGCTTGAACCAGTGGAGAATGTTGTAACTCACTGGCTGGGGCGGGTGGTGTCTTGTCTCGGTTGATGCTTGACGTTGTGGCTTCACCTGATGCTTGACACCGCTTGCCTCGGCTTGGCTGTGCGCGTCTGATCCGCGTGCAGG
>NZ_JBSFDI010000007.1:30384-374798 GCF_053593835.1 Streptomyces sp. NPDC002076 | reverse complement strand
CAAGAACGCCCGGATGTCATCCGCCGTGCCGTTCAGCGCGGCCTGCCCGGCCTTCTTCACCTCCGGGCCGCCCGCATCGATGATCTGCGCGACCTTGACCCGCTGGTCCTGGAAGTACGGGTCCTGCCAGCCGCTGGAAAGAAAGGCGCGTAGGTCGTGTTCCGACCCGCCCAGGGCCTTCACGGCAGCGTCCTGCAGGTTTCGCCCGCCGACGCTCGCGAGCTGCGCTGCGCTGACGCGTTCGTCCTGGAACTCGGCGCTCCAGGCCGACTTCGCCAGGAAATTGGTGACGTCGTCGTCACCGCCGGTCAGCGCGGCTTCCGCAGCGGCCCGCACCTCGGGGCCGCCCGACGACCACAGGTCGAGCACCCGAGCGCGGTCGGCCGACCCGCTGTTGCCGGCACCCGCCGGTGAACCGTCGGCCGCGGCACGGGAGGGAACACCTGCGAGCAGACCGGCAGCAAGTGCGATGGGCAGCAGAATCAGACAGAGGATGCGTATCGGATGCGAGCCTGTTCTCGCCGCGATACTCCCGGGATTCATTTTCCTCAACTGTCTCTCGAATCGTTCGTGGGAAAGCGAAATGAGCAGCCGGTGCCGGCAGGCGCGCACGTCAGGTGTGGGCCTCGGTGTCAGTGGCGTGGGTGCGTCTGCGGCGGACATGCCGTGAGCGCGGCCGCAGCGGTGGCCGTGAAGCCGCGTCGCCCGGCCGCCCGGCACGCCGGTGAGCTCCCTCGTCGCGCCGGCGGCGCGTTCACTGGCGTGGTAGGGCGGACCGGGGGCGCTGGCGGGCGACCGTGCTCATCGGGCCTGCGGACACGGCGACGGGGACCGGCCCGTGGGCTGAGGGCCCGAAGGCCGTGTCCGGGTGGGTCAGTTGGCGGGTGCGAGCTGGATCTCGTCGTGGAGGCCCTTGGCGTCGACGCCGGTGAAGTAGCTGACGTGGCCGTCGTTCCAGCGGACGAGGATGTCGTTGGCGGTGGTGTTGGTGCTGAAGGCGCCGACGGTGATCGCGGCCGCGTTGACCCAGTACGACTTGGCCGGCCTGACCTTGATCTCGCCGGGCAGGGCCTTGGCGTTCATGCCGGGATAGATCGTGGTCTCGCCGTCGATCCAGCGCACCAACACGTCGTCGGTGCTCTTGCCGGTGAAGGAGCCGGTGGCGAGTTTCTCGGCGTCGGGCCAGGTGTTGTTCTTGGCCACGGTCTGGGTCTGCTTCTTCAGCCCGTTGGCCGCCAGGTCGCTGAAGACGGAGACGTGGCCGTCCTTCCAGGTCACCAGCAGGTCGTCGCGCAGGCCGTTCGCGGTGAAGCGGCCCGCGGTCAGCTGCCGGGCGTCGTCCTTCCATTCGGCGGTGTTCGGCGGGGCGAGCTGCTTCTCGCCGTGGAAGCCCTTGGCGTCGACCGTGGTGTAGAGGGTCATCTCGCCGTCGGTCCAGCGGACCACGACTCCGTCGGTGCCGCCGCCGGTGTTGACACCGGTCACGTCGACGGCGTGGGTCCAGACGCTCTTCCCGGGCTGCAACTGGTGTTCCGCGGCGAAAGGGCGGGCGGGGTCGTTGCCGTAGCCGCCCTGGTAGAGGGTGACCTCGCCGTCGTCCCAGACGACGATCAGGTCCATGTGCCGGGTGCCGCCCGCGGAGTCACCGGCGTAGTAGCCGGCCGTGAGCTGCACGGCATGCTTCCACGGGGCGGCCGCGAAGACAGGGGCGTAGGCGACCTGCTGGACCCACGAGGACAGGTCGTCGACCCGCGCGGCCACCGCGCCGGTGCGGGTCTCGGCCGGGTCGTTGCCCAGGCAACCGCCCTGCCAGGAAAGACTGCTGACACCCACGACCGCTCCGGCGGTACTGAGGACGGGACCGCCGGTGTCGCCCTTGCAGATCGCGGCGCCGTCGGACTTGCCGGTCAGGTCGAGGGTGGTGGCGGCGGTGTTCTGGACGGTGAACGCGGCCGCGTGGACCTGGTCGGGCACCCATTCGTCGTGGGTACGTCCGAACCCGGCGGCCTGGACCTCGTCCCCGGCGGCCGGCGAGGCGCCGGCCACCGGGAGGGGGGTGATACCACTGACGGGCTTGGCCAGTTGGGCCATCACCACGTCCCGGTCCGTGCGCGGCACCAGGTTCACCACCTGCTGGGCGCCGCCACCGATGGTGGCGGTCGTCTTCAGCTTCGGCGCGCCGGACGCGAGCGTCCCGCCCGGGGTGTCGGTGAAGCAGCTCGCGGCCGTCAGCAGCCACTGCGGGGCGACCAGGGTGGCCGAACAGCCGCGCTGGCCGCCGACATCGAGGCGGGCGGTGGCGGCCGAGACCGTGGCAGAAGCGGTCGGGCCGGACACGGCGGTGGCGGGTGCGGCGGTCACAGCGGCGGCGGCCAGCGAGCTGGCGGCGATCAGACCGCCGGTCCACGCGGCGCGCGGACGAAAACGAGACATGAAAGTTCCTTGCTGTCGTGCGAGAACGGGTGAGACAGAGCAGGCGGGTGGGCCGGGTCAGCCGGTGACCCGCAGTTCCAGCAGCACGGCCGGTGCCCCGCCGGCCGCGCCCTCGCCCACGCTCTGGTAGCCGTTCTTGTCCACGCTCACGGTCTTGGCCGGCGCCGTGGGATCGGCCTGCGGCCGCAGGTCCGCGCTGATGGGATGGTCGGTGGTCTCCAGCGCGAACACCCGCGGCAGTTCGAGGCTGAGGTAGCCGCTCTTCGCGTTCGCCTTGAAGCAGTACGCGCCCTGCGGGTTGCCGCTTTGGCCCTGCACGGTGAGGACCTTGATCTGGTGGGCGGAGTCGTCGCAGGTGGCCAGGGTGATGTGCCCGTCGCCCTTGATCAGCTTGATGCCCTGGTCCCGCTGGATCTGATCCGCGTTCGGGTAGGCGTAGTCCTCCACCGCGGACGGCGGCGTGGCCCCGGCAGTTCCCCCTGTCGGCTGCGGGTCGGCGGACGCGAGCATCGGCATGCCCGCGACCGCCAGAAAGACAGCAACCCCCGCGACCGGGAGCATCCTGCGCATACGAGGAGTCACCCGAATTCCTTTCCAGGCCCGGGTGACGGCATGACGGAATAACATCTGCAGCCCCCCGTGCACACAGACGTAAAGCAAAAATAAGTGGTCGAGTGCGACCCTAAAGCAGCGTCAGTTATGGGAACAACGTGACCATCGCCATGCGGAATCCACGGAACCTACACGGCGGATTCACTGTAGGGCAGGGATAGAACCGCACAAATTTGGCACATCGCCCCTCAAGTGCGGCCACTTCCCTCGCCGGACAGCGCCGCACGAGACCCCTAAAGCCCCACGATCCTGTTCCACCGCTTGGCGAAATCCACCCGCTCCGTGGAGGTGATGTCCCGGGCGATCACCAGGCGCCTGCGCATGGCGGAGTCCGGGAACATCAGGGGGTTTTCGGCGAGGGACGCGGTGTCCTTGTCCTTCGAGGAGGCCAGGACGTCCTGGGCGGCGGGCACGGGGCAGACGTAGTTGACCCAGGCGGCGAGCTCCGCGGCGACCGCGGGGTCGTAGTAGTAGTCGATCAGGCGCTCGGCGTTGGCCTTGCGGCGGGCGCGGTTGGGGATCATCAGGGAGTCCGACCACAGCTCGGCGCCCTCCTCGGGGACGACGAAGCGGATGTCGGGGTTGTCGGCCTGGAGCTGGATGACGTCGCCGGAGTAGGCCTGGCAGGCCAGGACGTCCCCGCTGACCAGGTCCTTGGTGTAGTCGTTGCCGGTGAAGCGGCGGATCTGGCCGCGGTGCACCTCGCGCTCCACCTCGTCGCAGACGGTGTGGAAGTCGTCCGCCGTCCACCGGGTGATGTCCACGCCGTTGCCCTGCATGAGGAGGGCGAAGGACTCGTCCAGGCCGGACAGGAGGGTCACTCGGCCCTTGAGGTCGCTCGCCCAGAGGTCCTTGACGTGCCGGATCTCGCGGCCCAGCTTCCTGCGGTTGTACGCGATGCCGGTGATGCCCGACTGCCACGGCACCGTGAACCTGCGGCCCTTGTCGAAGGCGGGCGAACGGAGCAGCGGGTCCAGGCACTTGGCCACGTTCGGCTGGTGGGCCCGGTCCATCTCCTGGACCCAGCCGAGCCGGACGAACCGGGCGCACATCCAGTCGCTGATGACGATCAGGTCGCGGCCGGTGGACTGATGGTTCATCAGCGCCGGGCTGATCTTGCCGAAGAACTCGTCGTTGTCGTTGATCTCCTCGACGTAGTCCACGGAGACCCCGGTGCGCTTCTCGAACGCCTCCAACGTGGGCCGCTTGTTCGGGTTCTTGTCATCGGTGTCGATGTACAACGGCCAGTTCGCCCAGGTCAGTCTCTTGTCGCCCGCGGACTCGTCGGCGACGGCCCGGTCACCGGGCGCGACATAGGCGGCGGGCACCCCGCAGCCGGCCAGGGCACCGAGCGCGGCGGTGCCGCCGAGTGCGCGCAGGAGGGAGCGGCGGGACATCGGTGACGTACGAGAGGAAGTCCGGGGCATCCCGGAAGGATGCCGTTCCGCCGCACGGACCGACAATGGACGCTGCGTCGAGCAGGCCTCCGGCTGTGAGACACCTTGTCGGTCACGGTCATCCGCCGTTGCCGGGGTACGGCAGCGAACGGCCGGGAAATCCTCCGGTTTCTGCAGGTGCCCCGGCCGTCTCCCAGCCGGACAACGGCCGGATGTTGCCACGGGGTGAGCGGCGCCGCAGGGCGCGGGAGGAAGCAACCCGTTTCCAGGACCAGTTGACGGCGTTCGGCGAGTTGCTGGCCGGGCATCCCTTCGCCACCGGCCGTCCGGGCACCACGCACATGATGGCCGTCGAGTACGCCCGTGCGCTGGACGCCTACGACAAGGCCACCCGGGAGGCCGCACGAAACCCGGCCACGCAGCTCTTCCTCTCCCCGCTGCTGGTGCTCGCCGGGCGCCCCCTGTTCCTCGGCGGCCTCGCGCTCACCCTGGCGGCCGTCTCCGGCGCGCTGATCGGAGCGCTGACAGGCCATCAGTGGTGAGCCGGCCCCCGGACGGGAGGGTGAACCCGTCCGGGGGCCGCTCACTGCTGTCGCCGGTGCCTACTCGCCCAGGGACGTCATCACGTGCTTGATCCGCGTGTAGTCCTCGAAGCCGTACGCCGACAGGTCCTTGCCGTACCCGGACTTCTTGAAGCCGCCGTGCGGCATCTCCGCGACCAGCGGGATGTGGGTGTTGATCCACACGCAGCCGAAGTCGAGCTTCTTGGACATGCGCATGGCGCGGGCGTGGTCCTTGGTCCACACCGAGGAGGCGAGGGCGTACTCCACGCCGTTGGCCCACTCCACGGCCTGGTTCTCGTCGGAGAAGGACTGGACGGTGATGACCGGGCCGAAGACCTCCTTCTGGATGATCTCGTCGTCCTGCTTGACGCCGGAGACGACGGTCGGCGCGAAGAAGTAGCCCTTGTCGCCGACCCGCTTGCCGCCGGCCTCCACGCGCGCGTGGGCGGGCAGCCGCTCGATGAAGCCCTCGACCTGCTTGAGCTGGTTGGGGTTGTTGAGCGGGCCGAAGAGGACGTCCTCGTCGTCCGGCTGACCGGTCTTGGTGTCCTCGGCTGCCTTGGCCAGCGCGGCCACGAACTCGTCGTGGATCGACTCGTGGACGAGGACGCGGCAGGCGGCCGTACAGTCCTGGCCGGCGTTGAAGAAGCCCGCCACGGAGATGTCCTCGACGGCCTTGGCGATGTCGGTGTCCTCGAAGACGACGACCGGGGCCTTGCCGCCGAGCTCCAGGTGGACCCGCTTGAGGTCCTTCGACGCCGACTCGGCCACCGACATGCCGGCGCGGACCGAGCCGGTGATGGAGGCCATCGCCGGGGTGTCGTGCTCGACCATCAGCCGGCCGGTCTCACGGTCGCCGCAAACGACGTTGAAGACGCCCTTGGGCAGGACCGAACCGATGATGTCGGCGATCAGGACGGTGGAGGCCGGGGTGGTGTCCGAGGGCTTGAGGACCACGGTGTTGCCGGCCGCGATCGCGGGGGCGAACTTCCACACGGCCATCATCATCGGGTAGTTCCAGGGCGCGACCTGCGCGCAGACGCCGACCGGCTCACGGCGGATGATCGAGGTCATCCCCTCCATGTACTCGCCGGCCGAGCGGCCCTCCAGCATCCGCGCCGCGCCCGCGAAGAAGCGGATCTGGTCGACCATCGGCGGGATCTCCTCGGAGCGGGTGAGCCCGATCGGCTTGCCCGTGTTCTCCACCTCGGCCGCGACCAGTTCCTCGGCGCGCTCCTCGAACGCGTCCGCGATCTTGAGGAGAGCCTTCTGACGCTCGGCGGGGGTGGTGTCGCGCCAGGCCGGGAAGGCGCGGGCGGCGGCCTCCATCGCGGCGTCCACGTCCGCCGTGCCGGACAGCGGCGCGGTCGCGTACGCCTCGCCCGTCGCGGGGTTGACCACCTCGGTGGTCCGTCCGTCGGCGGCGTCCCGGAACTCACCGTCGATGTAGTTGCGCAGACGACGCAGCTCGGTGCTCACTGCCGGCCTCCTGATCTGGTTCTTTCCGTCCACTCACTGAGACACCCACCCTAGCCGCCGCGCCCACGTTTTCAACACCCCCACCGCCGCGAGTTCTGCGAAATCCGCACGACCGGGACTCTTAAACAACGAATTTCATCGATCGGGGCTTGCGAAACTGTCGAGACCTCGTGCACAGTGAGGCCGTGGCCAGTCGAAGCGCAGACCAGAGGGACTCCACCCGCGAGTCCAGGAACGGCGGCACCCCCCAGTTGGATGCCGTCTCCCTCGCCATCATCCAGCAGCTCCAGGAGGACGGCCGCAGGCCGTACGCCGCGATCGGCAAGGCGGTCGGGCTCTCCGAGGCGGCCGTGCGCCAGCGCGTCCAGAAGCTGCTGGACCAGGGCGTGATGCAGATCGTCGCCGTCACGGACCCGCTCACCGTGGGCTTCCGCCGGCAGGCGATGGTCGGGATCAACGTCGAGGGCGATGTCGAGTCGATCGCGGACGCGCTGACCGACATGTCGGAAGTCGAGTACGTGGTGATGACCGCGGGCTCGTTCGACATCCTCGCCGAGATCGTCTGCGAGGACGACGACCACCTGCTGGACGTCATCAACAAACGCATCCGGTCCCTGCCCGGAGTGCGCTCCACCGAGAGCTTCGTCTACCTGAAGCTGAAGAAGCAGACCTACATGTGGGGAACCCGATAACCGTGAGGACCCGATAACCGTGAGCACCAAGGACCTCAGCCGCAGCGCGTACGACCACCTGTGGATGCACTTCACCCGCATGTCCTCGTACGAGAACTCCCCCGTCCCGACCATCGTCCGGGGTGAGGGCACCTACATCTACGACGACAAGGGCAAGCGCTACCTCGACGGTCTCGCGGGTCTGTTCGTGGTCCAGGCCGGTCACGGCCGTACGGAACTCGCCGAGACCGCGTTCAAGCAGGCCCAGGAGCTGGCCTTCTTCCCGGTGTGGTCCTACGCCCACCCCAAGGCCGTCGAGCTGGCCGAGCGCCTCGCCGACTACGCCCCGGGCGACCTGAACAAGGTCTTCTTCACCACCGGCGGCGGCGAGGCCGTCGAGACGGCCTGGAAGCTCGCCAAGCAGTACTTCAAGCTCAAGGGCAAGCCGACCAAGTACAAGGTCATCTCCCGCGCGGTCGCCTACCACGGCACCCCGCAGGGCGCCCTGTCCATCACGGGTCTGCCCGGTCTGAAGGCCCCGTTCGAGCCGCTCGTCCCGGGCGCGCACAAGGTGCCGAACACCAACATCTACCGCGCGCCGATCTTCGGAGACGACCCGGAGGCCTTCGGCCGCTGGGCCGCCGACCAGATCGAGCAGCAGATCCTCTTCGAGGGCCCGGACACCGTCGCCGCGGTCTTCCTGGAGCCGGTGCAGAACGCCGGCGGCTGCTTCCCGCCGCCGCCCGGATACTTCCAGCGCGTGCGCGAGATCTGCGACAAGTACGACGTGCTGCTCGTGTCGGACGAGGTCATCTGCGCCTTCGGCCGCCTCGGCACCATGTTCGCCTGCGACAAGTTCGGCTACGTCCCGGACATGATCACCTGCGCCAAGGGCATGACCTCGGGCTACTCCCCGATCGGCGCCTGCATCATCTCCGACAAGCTCGCCGAGCCGTTCTACAAGGGCGACAACACCTTCCTGCACGGCTACACCTTCGGTGGCCACCCGGTCTCCGCCGCGGTGGGTCTGGCCAACCTCGACCTGTTCGAGCGCGAGGGCCTGAACCAGCACGTGCTGGACAACGAGGGCGCCTTCCTGCAGACCCTGCAGAAGCTGCACGACCTGCCGATCGTCGGCGACGTCCGCGGCAACGGCTTCTTCTACGGCATCGAGCTGGTGAAGGACAAGAACACCAAGGAGTCCTTCAACGAGGAGGAGACCGAGCGCGTCCTGTACGGCTTCCTCTCCAAGGCGCTGTTCGACAACGGCCTGTACTGCCGTGCCGACGACCGCGGCGACCCGGTCGTCCAGCTCGCCCCGCCGCTGATCTCCAACCAGGAGACCTTCGACGAGATCGAGCAGATCCTGCGCGCGACGCTGACGGAGGCGTGGACCAAGCTCTGAGCCTGATTCGTCCGATCAGCTGATCTACCCCGGCCCCGGTGCCGTCCGTTCGAGTGAGAACGGCGGCCCGGGGCCGTGTGCTGTCCGGCCTCCCGGCGACGGCTGCCTAGCGTGCCAGTGACCGATCGGCCCAGCCTTCGTTCCCCCACACGAGGGATGAGGCACGGGAAAACGGATCAGAACGAGGTGTACGCCCATGGAGGCCGAGGCCCCGCCGGACAACGACGTGCTCTGGGCACGCTCCCTGCACTTCAGGCACCCCGACGGCTCCCCGGGACTCGCCGGGATCTCGCTCGGCGTGCGCGTGGGCGAGATCCTCGCCGTCACCGGCCCGCGCGGCAGCGGCAAGACGACCCTGCTGCGCTGTCTGTCCGGCCTGGTGCCGGTGAACGGCGGCGAGGTGTGGTTCAACAGCACACCCCTGCACACCCTGGGCCCGATGCGCCGGGAACGGCTGCGCCGGAACCACTTCGGCTGGATCGACCCGGCGCCGGTGCTGGTCCCCGAGCTGAACGCCTGGGAGAACGCCGCACTCCCCCTGATGCTGCGCGGCGCCGGCCGCCGTAGGGCCAAGGTCGCCGCGCTGGAATGGCTGGAACGGCTCGACGTCGGCGACCGGGCCCGCAACCGCCCGCACGAACTCCGGCAGGCCGAGCGCCAGCGCGTGGCCATCGCCCGGGCGCTGGCCCCGGCCCCCACGGTCCTCTTCGCCGACGAGCCCACGGCTCCGCTGCACCACGCCGACCGCACTCACGTACTGCGCACGCTCACCTCGGCCGCCCGCTCGCACGGCATCACCGTGGTCCTCGCCACTCACGACTCCGACACCGCTGCCCTCGCCGACCGCACCGTGGCCCTGCTGGACGGCCGGCGTGTCAGCACCGTGCACCTGCCCGAAGCCCCCGAGACGGAAGGCCGCGCCGCGTGGTCGCTCTCCGTCTGACGGGGGCGGCCGGGCCCGCCGTCCAGTTGCGCCGCCTGCTGGTGGCCGCGGCGGCCGGCGGCACCGGCTTCCTCCTGCTCGCCTGCCTCGGCTACGCCGTGAACCACCCGGACCACGCGGACGCCGCCGCGCTGCGGCTCGCCTGGTGCGCGGTGCCGCTCGCCGCGACCGTGTACTTCGCGCTGGCCGTCGCCCGCACCGACCCCGGCACCCGGCCGCGCACGGGGCTGTCCGCCGTGGGCCTCGGTCCGGCGCGTCTGATGGCGGTCTCCGCGCTGACCACGGCGCTGTCCTGCACCCTGGGCTCCCTGCTGGCCGCGGTGGCCTTCCTCCATCTGCGCGGCGACCTCACCGCCGCACCCTTCGGCGGCGCTGCGGGGGACTTCCTGGCCGCGGGCAAACACCTCCCGGTCCCGGCGGCCCTGACCCTGCTGGGCCTGGTCCCGGCCCTCGCGTCGGCCACGGTGGCCCTGACCCTCCGCCCGAAAGACCCCCGCCCCACCACCCCGCTCCTGCGCAGCTACGGCCGCTTCGGGGCGTACGGCTACTCGATGGCTCGGGAGACGTTCGGGGCGTACGGGAGATTTGGGGCGCACGGGCGGCCGGGGACCGATGGTGCTCGGGACAAGCACGGGGAGACGGCCGACGACGAGCAGGCCGGCGGCGCCCACGACGGCGAGCGGCCCGGCCGTCAGGCGGCGGGCGCACGCGACGACGGCGCGCAATCCCATCCGCACCCCGCGGGCCGTGGTGACTCCGGGGCGGCACGGGCGGACGCGGACGGCGGCCACACATCGCCGGACGGCGAACCCGGCCCCGAGCCTCCCGCCCAGGACGGGGCCTGGGCCGACGGCACCCCCCAACCCCCCAAAGAGGCCCCCGTCGGCCTCCCCTGGGGCGTCGCCCTGCTCGCCACCGGGCTCGCCGTCCAGGCCTACGCCGACCACGCGCACGCCGCCCTGCTCCTCGGCCGGCTCCTCACCGCGACCGGCCTGGTGCTGGCCGGCCCCGGCCTGACCCATCTGTGCGGCCGGCTCCTGCAGTGCACCCGCCCCGGCGCCCTCCGCCTCCTGGCCGGACGGGTCCTCATGACGGAGGCCACCCGCATCGGCCGCCCCCTCGGCGTCGTCTGCGCGGTCGCGTCCGCCGGCTACGCCATGGCCACGCTGCACTCCGGCCCGGCACCGGCGTTCGGCCCGCTGACCACCCTCGGCGCGCTCCTCGTCACCGGCTGCACGGTCGCCACCCTCCTCACCGCGGCCGTGGAGACGCGCCAGTGCCAGGCCGACACGACCGCCGCGCTGCTCCGGCTCGGCGCCCCGGCCTCGATGCTGCGCGCGGCCGCGACCCTGCGCGCGGCGGCCCTGCTGGCGCTGTTCGGCCCGCTCACCCTGGCCGTCGCCGCCCTGGCGGCTCTCCCCGTGGACCGGTGAAAAAAGATCTGCGGCGACCGATGAGTTCTCCCGGGGCCCCCGGTCTACCCACCGAACACGCTGACCCTGAACGAGCGAACCGCCCCGGGAGAGACACCTCATGTACCAGCAGATGATCTTCGTGAACCTGCCCGTGAACGACCTCGACGCCTCGAAGAAGTTCTTCACGGAGCTCGGCTACACGATCAACCCGCAGTTCAGCGACGAGAAGGCCGCCTCCGTGGTGATCAGCGACACCATCGTCGCGATGCTGCTCACCAAGCCGTTCTACGCGACCTTCACCGAGAAGGAGATCGCCGACGCCACGAAGACCAGTGAGGTGCTGGTCGCGCTGAGCGCCGAGAGCCGCGAGAAGGTGGACGAACTGGTGGACAAGGCCCTCGCGTCGGGCGCCACCCCGAGCGGCCAGACCCAGGACCTCGGCTTCATGTACGGCCGCGCCTTCGACGACCTCGACGGCCACACCTGGGAGGTCATCTGGATGGACCCGGCGGCGGTCCAGGGCTGACACCTAGCATGGGCGGGTGCATCCGACACCCGCCCAGCCGAACCGTGCCGCCCGCGACCGTGAGATCGAGTCCCTCGCCGAGTTCGACGAGGTCGTCGCCGAGCACGGCACACTCGCCCGATACCGAATCCAGGCCGTCGATCTGACGAGCCGTACGGACGTCCTGCTCAGCACCGACACGACCGGCGCCGTCTTCCTCGGCTGTCCCATGGACGCCGAGGCGGCGACCGGGGTGCGCGCCTCCGGGGCCCTGGTGTTCCCGCCGGTCCCGGGGCTGCCGTTCGACCCGTACCGCGGTTTCGTCTACGCGCCCGGCGAACTCTTCGACTCGCTCGACCAGGGCTACGAGGCGACTCCGGACGCCCGGGCCTACGCCTGGTTCCAGCAGACCAGAGCCGACGGCGACATCTTCGCCTCGATGCTCCGCTCGGTCCACGACGACGCCGTCTCCGACGCCCTCGACGAACTCCTCGTCGGTGCCCGGGTGGTGGGCGTCATGGGCGGCCACGCCATGGAGCGCGGTACGGCCGCGTACGCCGGCGCCGCCCGCCTCGGCCGGGAACTGACCCGTGCCGGGTTCACGGTCGCCACCGGCGGCGGTCCCGGCGCGATGGAGGCGGCGAACCTCGGCGCGTACGCAGCGCCCTTCGCGGACGAGATGCTGGACGACGCGCTCCGGCTCCTCGCCAAGGCGCCCTCGTTCAGGCCCTCCGTCACCGACTGGGCGCGCGCCGCCTTCGAGGTCCGCGAGCGCTGGCCCGGCGGCGGCGCGTCGGTGGGCATCCCCACCTGGTTCTACGGCCACGAGCCGCCCAACGCCTTCGCCGCGCACATAGCCAAGTACTTCGCCAACGCCACCCGGGAGGACGGCCTGCTGGCCCGCTCGAACGCCGGGGTGGTCTTCCTACCGGGCGCCGCCGGGACCGTACAGGAGATCTTCGACAACGCGACGCCGAACTACTACGAGTCGCGGGGCGAGCCGACGCCGATGGTGCTCGTCGACGAGGCGCACTGGACACGGGAGTTGCCGGCCTGGCAGCTGTTGCGGGCACTCGCCCGGGACCGGTCGATGGAGTCCCGTATCACCCTCATTGACCGGATCGAGCAGGCTCCGGACGCGATCAAACGTCTCGGTGTGCAATAAGCGGGTAAAGCCAACGGCCGTTGACGGCATATGCGTTGACACTGCTTATGGAGCGCTTATAGACCTGTGAGCCTCTTGGGGGTGATGGGGCACTCACCTCATCCGGTGCCTCAACTCCTCCTGAACCCCCCGCAGTTTGCACTCTGTAAAGGACAAACGTTGTCCATAACTCACCGTGGCGTACGTCGTTCCGTGCGCGCTCTGGGTGTTGTCTCCGCTTCCGCCGCGGTCGTGCTGGGTCTGTCCGGCTCGGCGTTCGCGTGCAACATCCAGGACTTCAAGGCCGAAGCCAAGTGCGACGGCCAAAAGGGTGTCATCGTCGTCACCGACACCGACGGCTACGGCACCCCGGCCCAGGTCACCGTGTTCCTCGAGAGCAACGGTGGCGTCGAGACCCAGGTGGGCAAGCAGGAGGTCAAGGGCTCGGCCGAGGGCACTCCGGTCACCTTCTCCGAGGACTGGAAGCCGAACGCGACCTACCGCATCCACATCAAGGCGGCCAACATCCTCGACGCGGACATCAAGGAGAACTTGGTGACCCCGTCCACCGCCTGCAAGACCGAGAGCTCCACCCCGACCCCGCCGGCCTCCTCGACGCCGAAGCCGTCGCCGTCGACGTCCGCCCCGACGGGGTCGGCGACCCCGACCCCGTCGGCCTCCGGATCCAGCTCCGCTCCGGCGGGCACGTCCGGCAACGCACCATCCCCGGCGGCCGGTGACTCGAACCTCGCCGAGACCGGTGCCAACTCCAACACCGGCCTGATCGCCGGCATCGCGGGCGCGCTGGTCGTCGCCGGCGGTGGCGCTGTCTGGTTCGGCATGCGCCGTCGTGGCACCCGCGGCAACGGCTGACGCCCTTCCCGCAACAGGTACGGCGCCGCGGCCCGTTCCCCTATCCCCAGGGGACGGGCCGCGGTCGTGTGTCAGCCGAAGGTGGCCTGCTTCCGCCAGAACTCCAGCAGCTCACGCTCGCCGAGGATCTCGAGGCCTGGGGCGTCCAGGGGCAGCCGGTTGTAGAAGGCGAGCAGCACGGAGGTGAGCGGGCCGCGCAGGGCGACCGTGGCCTTCTCGTGGCCGCGCCGCCAGCCGATGCCGTCCTCGCCCAGCTCGATGAGCCACTCGGCGTTCAGCTCCGGGCCGGTGTCGGTGGCGTGCAGATGGATGCTGCGGCCCGGGCCGCGCAGCTCCGTGGCCCACTCCCGCACCCCGGTGCGCTGCACCCACTCCACGAGCTGCAGCCACTCGTCCAGCGCATCGGCGGCGACCTCAGGCGCGACCTCGTAGGGCGCCCCGACGGTGAGCGCGGCGTCCGCGCGGTGAACGGTGATCTCATGGGTCATCCGGCGGGCCCAGAACGCACTCGTGGACGTGCCCGTCCAGGCCCACACCTTGGCGTCGGGACCGGCCTCGCGCAGCGCCTCCACGACCTGCGCGCCGGCCTCGGCGAGCCATGCGTCGAGGGCTGCCGCGTCCCCTTCGGCGTCCGGTCCCCCGCCGAGCGGCACCTGCTCGTGCGGGACCATCTCCTCGGCCCGGGTCCGGACGAGTGTGGCCACCCAGCGCAGGGCGCCGCCCATGTGCCGTACGAGCTGTTCCAGCGTCCACTCGGGGCAGGTGGGCACGGTGGCCGTCAGATCCGCACCCGAGGTCACCAGCGCCCTGAACTGGCCGACCTGGAGTGCGATTTCGTCGCAGTAGCGATCGTGTGCGAGCAATGTCATGCCCCTCACCCTAGGGGCCCGGCGATCAGCCGAGGACGACCGTTTCGGTCGCGTCGAACTCCACGCCGACCGACGCGCCGACCTCCGGGGCCTCCCGCAGCGCGCAGGCCGCCTCCAGGCGCGGCCCGTCCGCGGGCTGGAGGTGGACGGCCACATGGGTGCCCTTGAAGGTGCGCGCGGTCACCGTGCACGACAGTCCGGCGCCGGCCGCCACGAGCCGTACCCCGGCGGGCCGGACGAGCAGGGTGCGCGCGCCCTGAGGGGAGCCGTCGGGGACCGGCAGCTTGCCCCAGGGGCTGTCGGCGGCCGTCCCCGCGACGGTCGCCTCGGCCACGTTGTCGAAGCCGAGGAAGCGGGCCACGAACGCGTCGGCGGGCCGCTGCCACACCTCGAGCGGGGTGCCGGACTGCGCGATCCGCCCGTCCCGCATCACCACCACCCGGTCGGCCAGCGCGAACGCCTCGCCCTGGTCGTGGGTCACGGCGAGCACGGTCGTACCCAACCGGCCGAACAGCTCCCGCAGTTCGACCACCAGGCGTTCCCGGAGCGAGCGGTCGAGCTGGCCGAGCGGTTCGTCCAGCATGAGCAGCCGGGGCCGGGGTGCGAGCGCGCGGGCGAGGGCCACGCGCTGCTGCTCGCCGCCGGACAGGGAGGCCACGGCCCGCCGGGCGGCCCCGGGCAGCCCGACCAGGTCCAGCAACTGCCCGACCTCGACGGCCCGTTCGCCCTTGGCGACGCCGTGCATGCGCAGCCCGAACGCCACGTTCGCGCCGACGTCCCGCTGCGGGAAGAGCTGGTGGTCCTGGAACATCAGGCCGACGCCCCGCCGGTGCGCGGGCACACCCGACTGGTCGCGGCCGTCGAGCAACACCCGCCCGCCGGACAGCGGCTGGAGCCCGGCGACCGCCCGCAGCAGGGTCGACTTCCCACTGCCGCTCGGCCCGAGCACACACACCACCTCGTGCTCGGCGACGTCGAGATCGACCGCGTCGAGCACGGCCCGCCCGCCGAAGCGCACGGTCGCGGCATCGAGGCTCAGCAGCATCCAGAACTCCTCAGTCCGGCCGGCAGCATCTAGAACTCCCCCGTCCGGTCGGTGCGCAGCCGCTCCAGGAGCAGCAGCGCGGCGGCGCACACCACCATCAGAATGGTCGAAAGGGCCATCGCCTGGCCGTAGTTGAGGTCTCCGGGGCGGCTGAGCAGCCGGGCCACGGCGACCGGAAGCGTGGGGTTGTCGGGCCGGGCGATGAACACGGTCGCCCCGAACTCGCCGAGCGAGACGGCGAACGCGAACCCGGCCGCGACCAGCAGCGCCCGCCGCACCAGCGGCAGGTCCACCTCCCGCCACACCCGCCAGGGCGAGGCCCCGAGCACGGCGGCGGCTTCCCGGAGCCGTGCGTCCACCGCGCGCAGCACGGGCAGCATGGTCCGTACGACGAAGGGGGCGCCGACCAGCGCCTGCGCGAGCGGGACGAGGATCCAGGACTGCCTCAGGTCCAGCGGCGGCTTGTCCAGGGCGATCAGGAAGCCGAAGCCGACGGTCACGGCGGAGACGCCGAGCGGCAGCATCAGCAGCGCGTCGAAGCCCCGGACCAGCCGTCCGGCGTCCCGGCGGGCCAGCGCGGCGGCGGCGAGACCTCCGATCACTACGGCGATGGCGGTGGCGGCGACGGCGTACTGCAGCGAGGTCCACACCGCATGGACGGGCGCCACCAGGAACGTACCGCCGTCGGAGTTCGTCAGCGCCCGGTAGTAGCCGAGGCCCGGCGCGTCCAGGGAGCGGCGGACCAGGACGGCGAGGGGCAGGACGAGCAGCAGCGCGATGGTGACGAGGACGCCGGCGAGCAGGGTCCACTGCCCGGCGCCGCGCGGGCGGCGGGCGGTCGCCTTCGGGTCGACCAGCCGCAGGGCGATCTCCTGGCGCCGTACCGTCCAGGCGTGCACGACGAGGATCGCGCCGACCGCGACGAACTGGACGAGGGTGAGGACAGCGGCGGTGGAGAGATCGAAGACCTCGGAGGTCTGCCGGTAGATCTCCACTTCGAGGGTCGAGAAGGTGGGGCCGCCGAGGATCTGGACGACACCGAAGGAGGTGAAGGTGAACAGGAACACCATCAGCGCGGCGGCGGCCACGGCGGGCGCGAGCGCCGGGAGGGTGACCTTCCGCCAGGCGCCGAGCGGAGACGCACCCAGCATGCGGGCGGCCTCCTCCTGCCGGGGGTCGAGCTGGGACCACAACCCGCCGACGGTCCGTACGACGACCGCGTAGTTGAAGAAGACGTGGGCCAGCAGGATCGCCCACACCGTGGTGTCCAGCCGTACGCCCCACAGGTCGTCCAGCAGCCCGCCGTGCCCGACGAGAGCGAGGAACGCGCTGCCGACGACGACGGTCGGCAGCACGAACGGGACGGTGACGACGGCCCGCAGCACCTGCTTGCCCGGGAAGTCGAGCCGGGCGAAGACATGGGCGGCGGGCAGCGCGAGCAGCAGGGTGAGCGCGGTGGACGCGAGCGCCTGCCAGGTGGTGAACCACAGTACGTGCCGGATGTCCGGCTGCGTGACCACCTCCGCGAGCCGCCCGAACTGCCAGACGCCGTCGACCTTCAGCCCGCGCGCGACGATCGCGGCCACGGGCCAGGCGAAGAACAGCGCGAAGAACGCGACGGGCAGGACCATCAGTCCGAGCCGCGCCGCGCTCCCGCGCCAGTCCCTCCTGCGGGGGGCTACTTCAGTACGAGCGAGGTCCACGACCTGACCCACTGGTCACGGTTGGCGGCGATCTTGCCAGGGGCCATGGTCTCGGGGTGCTCGGCGGCCTTGCCGTACTCGGTGAACTCGGCGGGCACCTGCGCACCGTCGACCACCGGGTAGACGAACATGTTCAGCGGCATGTCCTCCTGGAACTCCTTGGAGACCAGGAAGTCGATGAACGCCTTGGCACCCTGGGGGTTCTGGGCGTTGCTGAGCAGCCCGGCGAACTCGATCTGCCGGAAGCAGGTGCCGTACGACACCCCGGTCGGGGCCGTGTTGGGCCGCTTCTTGGCGTAGATGACCTCGGCGGGCGGCGAGGAGGCGTACGACACGACGAGCGGCCGGTCACCGCCGGCCTTCCTGCCCTCCGACGAACCCGAGAACTCCTGGTAGTACGCCTGCTCCCAGCCGTCGACGACCTTGACGCCGTTGTCCTTGAGCTTCTTCCAGTAGTCCTGCCAGCCGTTGTCGCCGAACTGGGCGGCGCTGCCGAGCAGGAAGCCGAGGCCGGGCGAGGAGGTGGCGGCGTTCTCGGTGACCAGCAGGTTCTTGTACTCGGGCTTGGCGAGGTCGGCGAAGGACTGCGGCGGGGTCAGCTTGTGCTTGCCGAAGTAGGCCTTGTCGTAGTTGACGCAGATGTCGCCGTAGTCGATCGGCGTGACCCGGTGCTTGTCCTTGTCGAGCTGGTAGGCGGCGCCGGTCTTGTCGAGGCCCTTGGCGGTGTACGGCTGGAAGAGGCCGTTGTCGAGGGCGCGGGACAGCAGGGTGTTGTCGACGCCGAAGAAGACGTCGCCCTGCGGGTTGTCCTTGGTCAGGATCGCCTTGTTGACGGCCTGCCCGGCGTCGCCGTCCTTGAGGACGCGGACCGTGTACCCGGTCTTCTTCTCGAAGTCCTGGAGCACGTTCTTGGAGACGGCCCACGAGTCATGGCTGACGAGGGTCACGGTCTTGGCGCCTGTGGACGACTTGGCGTGTGACGACGCGTGCGTCGATCCGCACGCGGACAGCGTGATCAGGCCGAGCCCGACCGCCACGGCCACGAAGGTCTTGTTGTGCACTGGATGTCCTCCTGGGGGTTGGCCAGGAAGAGACGCGGCCCTGCCCGGGCCTTTGTGGAAAGGACCCGGGCAGGGCGCAACAGCTCGAGTGATGACCGAACTTCCTACCCAGAATGACCTGGGCGAGGTTCAGAGGGTCTGCGGCCCTGTCCGCCGCACTCTCAGCGCTGTGGCGCTCCCCTGTCGGAATATGAAGATGTGATGGACGGTGGCCAGATTACCGCTCGGTGGCCGCCAGCTGACCACAGGCCCCGTCGATCTCCTGGCCACGGGTGTCCCGGATGGTGACGGGCACACCATGGGCGGCGATGGCCTCCACGAACGCCTTCTCGTCCTCGGGCCGCGAGGCGGTCCACTTAGAGCCCGGAGTCGGGTTCAGCGGAATGAGGTTGACGTGCACGGGCTTGCCCTTGAGCAGCCGGCCCAGCCGGTCCCCTCGCCAGGCCTGGTCATTGATGTCACGGATGAGCGCGTACTCGATCGACAGCCGGCGCCCGCTCTTCTCGACGTACTCGAACCCGGCGTCCAGCACCTCGCGCACCTTCCAGCGCGTGTTCACGGGGACGAGGGTGTCGCGCAGCTCGTCGTCGGGGGCGTGCAGGGAGATCGCGAGCCGGCACTTGAAGCCCTCGTCGGCGAACCGGTGGATGGCCGGCACGAGCCCGACGGTGGACACGGTGATCCCGCGCTGGGAGAGCCCCAACCCGTCGGGGGCGGGATCGGTGAGCGCCCTGATGGCACCGACCACGCGCTTGTAGTTGGCGAGCGGCTCCCCCATGCCCATGAAGACGATGTTGGAGAGCCGGGCAGGCCCACCCGGCACCTCTCCGTCCCTCAGCGCCCGCATCCCGTCCACGATCTGGTGGACGATCTCCGCGGTGGACAGATTCCGGTCGAGCCCCGCCTGCCCGGTCGCACAGAACGGGCAGTTCATCCCACACCCAGCCTGCGAGCTGATGCACATGGTGACCCGGTCCGGGTACCGCATCAGCACGGACTCGACGAGGGTCCCGTCGAACAGCCGCCAGAGCGTCTTGCGGGTGGTCCCCTCGTCGGTGGACAGATGCCGGACGACGGTCATCAGCTCGGGGAACAGTGCTTCCTGGAGCTTGGCACGCGATCCGGCGGGGATGTCGGTCCACTGCTCCGGGTCGTGCGCGTACCGCGCGAAGTAGTGCTGCGAGAGCTGCTTGGCGCGGAACGGCTTCTCCCCGATCTCGGCCACCGCGTCCTTGCGCTCGGCGGGCGTGAGATCGGCAAGATGCCGCGGCGGCTTCTGGGCTCCGCGCGGGGCGACGAAAGTGAGTTCTCCGGGCTTAGGCATGGCTGTACCAGTGTCGCAGATCCACTTGGGTGACCTGCGGGTGTCGCCGGCTACGGCTACAGGAGGAGGGCCCAGCCGAGTGCGACTGAGCCCTCCTGGTCCGATGCGCCACTCAGATGCAGGGGACGTTGGCGAAGCCCGGGTAATAGAAGCGCCCGGCCGGACCAGCGCTGTGGATGCAGCGGTCGAGGCTGGGGCTCTGGGGTTTCGGGCTCTCGGTGGCGGCGGTCGCGGTCGGGGCGACGAGGAGGGTCGCCCCAAGGATCATTGCCGCCACCGCCGACTTCTTGCCCGGCATGTACCTCCGGAACGTCTTCATTGCCGCCCTCCTTCGGGCCGAGACGGGAGCGCCGCGCGGTTCACAGGGCGACGGTTCGGCGCTCGTGATTCCGCCTATCGTCATATGCCACAGACATGACGTCAATACCCCAAATCAGGACACCGGTCGCATATCCAATGTGTCGGGACGGGACGGTTGCCGTTACTACGACCTGTGAAGTTCTGCCGGGGAACGGTCGGGTTTCCTGATCGGGCCTTGTCCGGCCCCCTGCGCTGACGTACCCACGAGCCATGAACCTTTTCGGCCGCAACTCCTTCCACCGGCGCGCGCAGCAGTCCGCCACGCCCGTGGCCGCCGCCGGCCCGGCGGCCGGTGCCACCGGTACCGCCGTTCTTCCCGATCCCGGGCTGGCGGCCCTCACCGGCGAATGGCTGATCGATCCCGCGCACAGCAGGATCGGGTTCTCCGTGCGGCACGCAATGGTGACGACGGTGCGGGGCGCGTTCACCGAGTACGAGAGCCGTCTGTACTTCGACGGCCGCGAGCCGGCCCGCTCCCGGGCCGACATCGTGCTGTACACGGCCAGCGTCGACACGGGTGTCGAGCAGCGCGACGCGCATGTGGTGGGCCGGCAGTTCCTGGACGCCGGGGCGCACCCCCGGATGACCTTCACGAGCACGTCCGTGCAGCTCGCGGGCGAGGACGTCTACCGCATGACCGGCGATCTCACGATCAAGGACACCACCCGCCCCGTCGACCTGGAACTCACCTACATCGGTCATGTCATCGACGCGTTCGGTGACGAGCGGGTCGGCTTCGACGGCACCACCACCATCAAACGCTCCGACTGGGGACTGACCTACGACGCCCGGCTGGCCCAGGGCGGGGCCATGGTGAGCGAGAAGGTCCGCCTCCAGTTCGACATCGCCGCGATCCGGGCCAGGTGAGGACTCCCCCGGCTGGACGGCTAGATCGCGGCGTGCTCCAGCCGCTCCTTGAGCAGCCGCTCGTTCTCCGGGAGTTCCCGGCGCACCTGGGGGCGTATGACGAGAGGGATCAGCACCCTGCCGAGGCCGTGGCCCTCGAAGTCCAGGTCCATGGTCACGCGGGTACGGCCGTCGGGGAGCGGGACGACCTCGCCGTGCACCCGGCCCCGGACCGGGCCCTCGGTGCCCTGCATGCTCCAGGAGCGCGGCGGTTCGAACTCGGTGACCCGCATGGTCGTCGGGACGTCGCGGCGGCCGACATGGCGGGTGATCCGGATCCGGGACCCGAGTCCGAAGGGGCTGTCGTCGAGCTGCTCGACCGACACCGCGCTCTTCTGCCACTCCGGCAGGTGGGACGGGTCGCTGAGGTACGCCCAGACATCGCCCGGACTCCGGTCGACGTCGATCTCTTCATGGAAGGCGGCCATGAGGCCCTCCTTTCCCGGACAGAGGGCTCTACCCTCCAGATCGTCCCACCTCAGGAGCCGTACGACCAATGCCGACGGGCCCCCGCCCTGCGCACAGGACGGGGGCCCGGAAGCCGTACGGCACAGCCCTCACGCGGAGCCGACGAAGAGCACCAGCAGGAGCCAGACCACCGGGGCCGTCGGGAGCAGGGAGTCGAGGCGGTCCATGATGCCGCCGTGGCCGGGGAGCAAGGTGCCCATGTCCTTGATGCCCAGGTCGCGCTTGATCATGGATTCGCCGAGGTCGCCCAGCGTGGCGCTGGCCGCGACCGCGAGGCCCAGCAGCAGGCCCTGCCACCAGGTGCCGTCGTCGATCAGGAACTGCATGCACAGCGCGCCCGCGACCATCGCGAACAGCACCGCGCCGGCCAGGCCCTCGCGGGTCTTGCCGGGGCTGATGCGCGGGGCCAGCTTGTGCTTGCCGAACCGCCAGCCGACCGCGTAGGCACCGGTGTCGCTGACGACCGTCAGGAGGAGGAAGGTGAGAACCCGCCAGGGGCCGTCGGACGCGGTCAGCATCATCGCCACGAACGTGGCGAGGAACGGCACGTAGAACGCCGCGAAGACGCCCGCCGTGACGTCCTTGAGATAGCCCTCCGGCGACTCCGTCATGCGCCAGACCAGGACGGCCAGGGCGGTCAGCGCCATGGCGACCCAGGCGCCCTCGGCGCCGCGGACGTACCCCGCCACCACCATCGCCGCTCCGCCCACCGCGAGCGGCACCAGCGGCGCGTTGATGTCCTTGCGCTCCCGCAGCCTGCTGGTCAGCTCCCACAGGCCGACGACGACCGCGACCGCGACGACCCCGACGAACACGGCTTTCTTGATGAACAGGGAGGCGACGATCACCACACCGAGCCCGATCCCGACGCCTATGGCCGCGCTCAGGTCACGGCCCGCGCTCTTCTTCTGCGGCGCTGGGGCCGGCTGGTGGGCGTCGGGCATGGGCTCCGGATTCTGGTTCTCGGCCGGGAGGGTGCGGGCCTGTGGGGGCTCGGGGCGGAACTCGTCGTGGAATTCCTGGAACAAGGGGCCGCTCCGGCGAGCGGCCCCCCGGTCGCCGCCCTGGTCTCCGCCGTACGCGTGTGCGCCGTACGCGGGGTCCTCGGGCACGATGGGCATGGGGCGAGTCTGCTGCGGCTCAGGCGCATCGTACGCGGGACCCGCCGGGACGGCCCCCGGGACAGGCTGGGCGGGCCCGCCATCGGTGGGCCCCCAGTACCCGGCCTGGCCCGCCGATGGCGGCGCCCCCCAGGAAGAGTCGCTCATCAGACTTCGAGCAGCTCCGCTTCCTTGTGCTTCAGGAGCTCGTCGACCTGGGCGACGTACTTCGCCGTGGTGTCGTCCAGCTCCTTCTCCGCGCGGCGGCCCTCGTCCTCGCCGACCTCGCCGTCCTTGATCAGCTTGTCGATGGCGTCCTTGGCCTTGCGGCGCACGGACCGGATGGAGACCTTCGCGTCCTCACCCTTGCCCTTGGCGACCTTGATGTACTCGCGGCGGCGCTCCTCGGTCAGCTCGGGGAACACCACCCGGATGATGTTGCCGTCATTGCTGGGGTTGACCCCCAGGTCGGAGTCGCGGATCGCCTGCTCGATGTTGCGCAGCGCGCTCTTGTCGAACGGGGTCACGACCGCCATGCGCGGCTCCGGCACGGAGAACGAGGCCAGCTGGTTGATCGGCGTCGGGGCACCGTAGTAGTCGGCAACGATCTTGTTGAACATCGCCGGGTGCGCACGGCCGGTGCGGATCGCGGCGAAGTCCTCCTTGGCGACCACGACGGCCTTCTCCATCTTCTCCTCGGCCTCGAGGAGGGTCTCTTCGATCACCACTTGCTCCTGCGTGTCTTGAGTAAGGCCCGGCTGCGGTTCCTTGGGCGGGCGGCGGCCGGCTGCGTCGCGTCTTCTTCCTGCACGGTTCCCGACCGGCAGGACATTGTCCATCCCCCGGCCAGGGTCCGGCCCCCTTACGGGGCCGCGCGCCACCGGCCGGGTTGATGCCGGGTCAGTCCCGGCTGCCCTGGTCACCCACCAGCGTGCCGATCTTCTCACCCTTGACGGCACGGGCGATATTGCCCTCCGCGAGGAGCTCGAAGACGAGGATCGGGAGCTTGTTGTCGCGGCAGAGCGTGATGGCGGTGGCGTCGGCGACCTTGAGGTCACGGGTGATGACCTCGCCGTAGCCGAGGGCGTCGAACTTGACGGCGTCGGGGTTGGTCTTGGGGTCGGAGTCGTAGACCCCGTCCACGCCGTTCTTGCCCATGAGCAGCGCCTCGGCGTCGATCTCCAGGGCGCGCTGGGCGGCGGTGGTGTCGGTGGAGAAGTACGGCATGCCCATACCGGCGCCGAAGATGACCACGCGGCCCTTCTCCAGGTGCCGCACGGCGCGCAGCGGGATGTACGGCTCGGCGACCTGTCCCATGGTGATGGCGGTCTGCACCCGGCTGTCGATGCCCTCCTTCTCCAGGAAGTCCTGGAGGGCGAGGCAGTTCATCACGGTGCCGAGCATGCCCATGTAGTCGGAGCGGGCGCGGTCCATGCCGCGCTGCTGGAGTTCGGCGCCTCGGAAGAAGTTGCCGCCGCCGATGACGACCGCGACCTGGGCCCCGTCACGCACGACGGCCGCGATCTCGCGGGCGATCTTGTGCACCACGTCCGGGTCCACGCCCAGGCCCCCGCCGCCGGAGAAGGCCTCTCCGGACAGCTTCAGCAGAAACCGGCCGCGTACTTTGCCGTCGTCGCTCTTCTGGGCCTTGGTGGTCATGGGAGATCCCGCCTCTTTCACGTGTTGCACATACGAAGAAGGCCATTGCCGGTGGGGTCGCTTTTCGCTCCCATACGCGGCAATGGCCTCCTCGTCAGATCTGCTGCCGTCCGCCCCACCCCGGGGTGTGGCGGTGTGCGCGGACGACTGCTGTCGACCCTACCGAGAATTTCCCGCGGGTCGCGCGTCGATCGCGGAACGGGCTCAGATGCCGACCTTGATGCGCGAGAAGCGCTTCAGGGTGACACCGGCCTCGTCCAGCACCTTCTGGACCGACTTCTTGTTGTCGAGCGCGTACGGCTGGCCGAGCAGCGTGGCGTCCTTGAAGAAGCCGTTGAGGCGACCCTCGACGATCTTGGCGATCGCGGCCTCGGGCTTGCCCTCGGCGCGGGTGGTCTCCTCGGCGATGCGGCGCTCGGACTCGACGACGTCGGCCGGCACGTCCTCCTTGGCCAGGTACTTCGGCGCGAAGGCGGCGATGTGCTGGGCAACGCCCTTGGCGACCTCGGCGTTCGGCTTGTCGAGCTCGACCAGGACACCGATCTGCGGGGGCAGGTCGGGCATGGTGCGGTGCATGTAGGCGAGCACGAAGCCGTCGGCGAACTGCGCGAAGCGGTCCAGGACGATCTTCTCGCCGAGGTTGGCGTTGGCCTCGTCCACGAACGCCTGGACGGTCTTGCCGGGCTCGATCTCGGAGGCGAGCAGAGCCTCGAGGTCGGCCGGGGAGGTCGCGGCGACGTGCTCGGCGATCTTCTTGGCGACGGCCTGGAACTTCTCGCCCTTGGCGACGAAGTCGGTCTCGCACTTCAGCTCGACCAGGACGCCGGAGGAGTTGTCGTCGGCGATGATGGAGACCACGGCGCCGTTCTCGGCGGAGCGGCCCTCGCGCTTGGCGACGCCCTTCTGGCCCTTGATGCGCAGCGCCTCGACGGCCTTGTCGACGTTGCCCTCGGCCTCGTCCAGCGCCTTCTTGCAGTCCATCATGCCGGCGCCGGTGAGCTCACGGAGCTTCTTGACGTCGGCGGCGGTGTAGTTCGCCATGAGTCTGTGAGTCTTTCTCGAAGTCTGGGAGATCTTGAGATCCGCACGGTGTGCGTCCCACATGTAGACGCGGGTTGCATACGTCGTGCGGACCTACGGGTGAACAGCGGGGGTGGACTTCACCGCGCCGAAGGCGCTGTCGGTGGCAGTACCGCCCCCGCTGTCAACGCGTGCGTCAGGCCTGCTCGCCCTCGGCGGCCGGAGCCTCGGCAGCGGGGGCCTCGGCAGCGGGGGCCTCGGCAGCGGGGGCCTCGGCCGGCTTCTCGGCCTCGTCGGCCTTCTTCTCACCCTCGAGCAGGTCGCGCTCCCACTCGGCGAGCGGCTCGCCCGCGGCCTTCTCGCCCTTCTCGCCGGTGGCGACGCCGGAGCGGGCGATGAGGCCCTCGGCGACGGCGTCGGCGATCACACGGGTGAGCAGGGTGACGGAGCGGATCGCGTCGTCGTTGCCCGGGATCTTGTAGTCGACCTCGTCGGGGTCGCAGTTGGTGTCGAGGATCGCGACGACCGGAATGTTCAGCTTCCGGGCCTCACCGACGGCGATGTGCTCCTTCTTGGTGTCCACGATCCAGACGGCGCTCGGCACCTTCTGCATCTCGCGGATACCACCGAGGGTCTTCTCCAGCTTGGCCTTCTCGCGCGAGAGCACGAGAAGCTCCTTCTTGGTCAGACCGGACGCGGCGACGTCCTCGAAGTCGATCTGCTCGAGCTCCTTGAGGCGCTGCAGACGCTTGTAGACGGTCGAGAAGTTGGTGAGCATGCCGCCCAGCCAGCGCTGGTTGACGTAGGGCATGCCGACGCGGGTGGCCTGCTCGGCGATGGCCTCCTGCGCCTGCTTCTTGGTGCCGACGAACATGACCGTGCCGCCGTGGGCGACGGTCTCCTTGACGAACTCGTAGGCGCGGTCGATGTACGACAGCGACTGGAGCAGGTCGATGATGTAGATGCCGTTGCGCTCGGTGAAGATGAAGCGCTTCATCTTCGGGTTCCAGCGACGGGTCTGGTGACCGAAGTGGACGCCGCTCTCCAGCAGCTCCCGCATCGTGACGACGGCCATGGCCGTATCTCCTTGAGTTTCTCGGTTGTGCCGCGGATGCCGGACGGCTCCCGCGCCTGACGCCCGCGACGCGCCTTGCCGCGAAGGACCGAGAGGCGCTGACACCGACCGCTTGACGGCCTGGTGTCGGGGCGTGCGAAGTCGACCCGGTGACCCGGATCGCCAGAAGAAGTGTACGGGACCGCCGGGGCACCGGGTGACGCCGCTGTCCACAACCGGTGGGTTGTCCACAGACTCCGGCCGTGATCGGCGGGGTGCGGGACGGTTGTCGCATGCGAGAAGCGATGCGATATGTCCTGCTGTCGGCGGTTCTGCTCCTCGGCCTGGCACTGGCCGCCCTGGTGCCCTGCCGGTCCTGGGCGGGCACCACGCCTCCGGCCCCCGCACCGCCCCCTCAGGCCCCGGTCCCGGCCATCGCGCGGACCTGGCCGGTGGGCGTCCGGCCCTTGGTGTTACGGGGCTGGGAGCCACCGGCGACGGTGTACGGCCCCGGCCACCGGGGCGTCGACCTGGCGGCGCCGGCCGGTTCTCCCGTACGAGCGGTCGCACCGGGCCGGGTGTCCTTCGCGGGCCGGGTGGCGGGGAAGGGGGTGGTCTCCGTGGAGCTGACGGGCACGGATCTTCGTACGACGTACGAGCCGGTGAGCGCGTTGGTGCGGCAGGGGGACGAGGTGACGGCGGGACAGACGGTGGGCACGGTGGAGGCGACGGCCTCCCACTGCGCCGCTTCGTGCGTCCACTGGGGCCTGCGCCGAGGGACGACCTACCTGGACCCTCTGTCCCTGCTACCGCCGTGGCTCCTGCACAGGGGGCCACCGAGACTGCTGCCGGTGCTGGGGGTACCGCTGCCGTCGTAGCTGCCTGGCGGCACCCGCCCGGCGGCAGCCGGCGTCAGCCCTTCACGCCCCGCAACACCATGGCCACCGCGGCGTCCGTCACCACCGCGGGATCCTCCGCCGCCCCCAGCTCGATCCGCCGCACGGCCGCGTCCACAACCCCCTGCAGCAACATCGCCGCCAGCCGAGGCTGCTCGTGCCCCATCTCCCCGAGCGCCTCGGCGATCATCGCGACGAGCCCGCCATGCGCCGCCCGGATCTTCTCCCGCGCCCCGGCGTCCAGCTCACTCGCGGAGATGGCGACGACCGCCCGGTGCCGCCGGTCCCCCACCAGCGCCAGCTGCTGCCGTACATACGCCTCGACCTTGCCCTCGGCGGACTCGGCCCGCTCCATCGCCGCCGCCACCTCCGCCGCCCACAGCGGAAAGTCGACCTCGCACAGCTCCTCGACCACGGCGGCCCGCGACCGGAAGTACTCGTACACGGACGACCGCGCCAGCCCGGTCCGCTCGGCCAGCGCGGGAAACGTCAGCGCTTCCGTCCCGCCCTCGGACAGCAACGACCGAGCCGCGTCCAGCAGGGCGGCTCGCTGCATCGACCGGTGCTCGGCCACGGAGGCCGCTCGAATCCTTGGCACGTCAACCACTTTACGGACGCCCCCAGCCGATCGGGAGCCACTCGCCGCGACGGCACCGACCGCGCCGCCGGCCTCAGCGCCCGAAGCTCGCCAGCTTGGCCCGCAGCTGCAGCACGGACTTGGTGTGGATCTGGCTGACCCGGCTCTCGGTGACCCCGAGCACGTTGCCGATCTCGGCGAGCGTGAGCCCCTCGTAGTAGTACAGCGTGACCACGGTCTTCTCCCGCTCGGGCAGTGTGTTGATCGCCCGCGCGAGGAAGCGGCGCAGCTCCCGGTCCTCGGCCACCTCCACGGGATTGTCCGCGGCGGTGTCCTCCAGCGTGTCCATGAGGCTGAGCCGGTCCCCGCCCTCGCTGCCGACGTGCAGCAGCTCCTCCAGCGCGACCACGTTGGCCAGGGACAACTGGCTGAACACGGCGTGCAGTTCGTCGACCTCCATGCCCAGCTCGCCGGCCACCTCGCCCTCGGTCGGGGTGCGCCGCAGCCGCGCCTCCAGGGTGGCGTAGGCCCGCTCCACGTTCCGCGCCTTCTGCCGCACCGACCGCGGGATCCAGTCCAGCGCCCGCAGCTCGTCGATCATGGCGCCCCGGATCCGGGTGATCGCGTACGTCTCGAACTTGATCTCCCGGTCGATGTCGAACTTCTCGATCGCGTCGATCAGCCCGAAGACGCCCGAGGAGACGAAGTCGGCCTGCTCGACGTTGGGCGGCAGACCGACACTCACCCGGCCCGCGACGTATTTCACGAGCGGCGAGTAGTGCAGGATCAGCTGCTCCCGCAGCCGGTCGTCCCCCGTCGCCTTGTACGACCGCCACAGCTCGTCGAGCGTCGAGGGAGCGGGCGGCCGCACGCTGCCACCGTCGCGGGCGGCTGGGGGGATCGCCGCCCGGTCGGACCCGGAGGTGTGCTGGGGCATTCGTCGCCTTGTGCCGTTCTGCCGTGAAGTGCTGTGAAGTGCTGTGAAGTGAGATGAGCTGGGGTTCGGGGGGCGATGTGGGCTGCCTGGGTGAGCTGTCGGTCTGGTGTCGAGTTGGCGCGATCCGTGTCGGCGCCTTCGTGAGCGTAGCGTGACTGAGGTGTCGCGGTGTGCGAACAGTGCGGCTCCACCCGTGCGCGGGGCGCTCTCGGCGGGGTCGCGCGCTGGTTCCGCGGCTCGCTCTGCGTGACCGGGCGGGGTGTCAACTCCGGGAAACCTCAAGGGCGTCGGGGGTTCCCCCGGACGGCCGAACACGCTCGGTCAGCACGGACCGCGACCGGTGCGGACCGACATCACCGCCTGGCGTGTCAACTTCCAGCCATCGCCGTGTCGTTCGACGTAACCAAGTGCGCGGAGTTCGTACAGTCTCGCGATCGCCTCGTCCCGGGTGGTCGGCGTGCCGAGCGCGATCTCCTCCGCGGTGGCCGCGCGATTGCCCGGCAGGGCGGCGAGGACGGAGCGGGCGGCGGGTTCCAGCAGGTCGCGCGGCAGCACGGGCCCGCGCCGGGCCGGCGCCAGTTCACCCATGTCACCCACCAGTTCGACGACCTCCGCGGCGTCGGTGACCAGCGCGGCCTCTCCGCGCAGCAGTTCGTGCACGCCGGCGGAGAGGGCGCTGGTGACGGGGCCGGGCACGCCCATGGTGAAGCGGCCGAGGCGCGCTGCGGCCCGTGCGGTGGCCAGCGAGCCGCTGCGGCAGGCGGCCTCCACGACGACGGTGCCTCTGGTCAGGGCGGCGATCACACGGTTGCGGAGGATGAACCGGCTGGGCGTCGGATGGTCGCCCGGGGGCAGCTCGCCCACGACCAGTCCCTGCTCCGCGATCCGGCTGATCAGGGCGGCGTGGCCGCGCGGGTACGGCCGGTCGACACCGCAGGCCAGGACGGCGACGGTGGCTCCGCGGGCGGCGAGGGCGCCTCGGTGGGCGGCGCCGTCGATGCCGTACGCGCCGCCCGAGACCACGACCCAGCCCCGCTCGGCGAGGCCGCCGGCGAGGGTGGCGGCGGCATGGGCGCCGTACTCGGTGCAGGCCCGCGCACCCACCACGGCGACGGACCGGAGCGCCCACATCCGCAGACTGGCCCGCCCGCGCACCCACAGCCCGATCGGCCGGGCATCCCCCAGATCATCGAGCTGTCCGGGCCACTCGGCGTCCCCGGGCCCCACGAACCGCGCCCCGGCCTCCCCGGCCACCGCGAGATCCCGCTCCGGCTCGGCCCGCCGGGCCCGCGCGACCAGACCGGCCCACCGCGCCTCGCTCACCCCCGGCAGGGCCGGCACGCCCTCCCGCAGCCGCCGCACCACCTCCCGCACCCCGAACTCCCGAACCCACCGCCCACCGGCCTCGTCCCCCGGCTCGATCACTCGGCAGAGAAGGACCCGCCCGAGCAGCTCGTCTCCGGGGGCCTCGCCCGTGGTCATGTCAGGGCCCCGATGGCCATCGGCACCCCTCGTGGCACCCCGGTGCGCAGTTGCAGGGCCAGGGCGACGTCGGTGGCGTCCGGGCGGTCGTGTCCGACGAGGTCGGCGACCGTCCAGGCGACGCGCAGCACCCGGTCGATGCCCCGGGCGGTGAGCACGCCCCGCTCGAGGTTGCGCTCGGCCTCGTCCATCGCACCGGCGACGGGGTGGTAGCGGCTGCGCAGCTCGCGGCCGGGGACCTCGCTGTTGGTGCGCCAGGGAGTTCCGGCGAGGCGGGCCGCCGTGCGCTCGCGGGCCTGCCGTACCCGCTCGGCCACGGTCGCCGTGGACTCGCCCCGGGCGCCCGGTTCGACGAGCTGGGCCCGGGTGACCGGATCGACCTCGACGCGCAGGTCCACCCGGTCCAGCAGCGGACCGGAGAGCCGGGACTGGTAGCGGCGGATCGCCGAGGGCGGGCACTCGCACAGGGAGTCGCGTTGCGAGAAGCGTCCACAGGGGCAGGGGTTGGCCGCCAGCACCATGAGGAAGCGGGCCGGGAACCGGACGACGCCCGCGCTGCGTGCGATCACGACATGGCCCGACTCCAGCGGCTGTCGCAGGGCGTCCAGGGTCTGGCTGTGGAACTCGGGCGCCTCGTCCAGGAACAGGACGCCGCGATGGGCGAGGGAAACCGCCCCGGGCCGTGCGATGCCGGGGCCTCCGCCGACGAGGGACTGCATCGTGGCCGAGTGGTGGGGGGCGCAGTAGGGAGCCATGTCGATGAGCGGCTTGCCCGGCGGCAGCAGTCCGGCCACCGAGTGCACCGCCGTGACCTCCAGCGATTCCTCCCTGGTGAGCCGGGGAAGAACGGCGGGCAGCCGCTCCGCGAGCATGGTCTTGCCCGCGCCGGGCGGACCCTCCAGGAACAGGTGGTGCCCGCCGGCGGCGGCCACCTCCACGGCCGTACGGGCCGAGGTCTGGCCCACGACGTCCGCCAGGTCGTGATCGTGTTCGTGCTGTGCGGTGCCGACACTGTGCATGCCGGTGGCCGCGCCCGTGCCCGGCACGCGCAGACCGGCCAGGAGCGGGTCGGGACGGCCTTGCTCGTCCGGTTCCTCTTCGGGGACGGGCTCGTCGGTGAGCACCGCGATGAGCTGGCGCAGACTGCGGACGCCGAGCACGGAGACGCCGGGGACCAGCGCGGCCTCGGCGGCTGCGCACTCGGGTACGACCACTTGCTCGTAGCCGGCGTCGGCCGCCGCGAGCACGGCCGGCAGTGTGCCGCGGACCGGTCGGACCCGGCCGTCCAGGCCCAGCTCCCCGATCATGACGATGTCCGCGAGGACACGCGGATCGATCCGCTCGGCGGCGCCGAGCACCGCGCAGGCGACGGCCAGATCGAAGCCGGAGCCGGCTTTGGGTACCGAGGCCGGGCTGAGTCCGACGGTGAGCTTCTTCTGCGGCCACTCGCCGCCCGAGTTCACCACCGCCGCCCGGACCCGGTCCCTGCTCTCCGTCAGGCTCTTGTCCGGGAGGCCGACCAGGGTGAAGGCGGCGACGCCCGGTTCCAGGTCGGCCTGGACCTCGACGACCACTCCCTCGACGCCGACCAGGGCCACCGAACAGGTGCGGGCGAACCCCATTCAGGCCACCCCCCGTACGTGCTCGACGGACGGGGCGCCGCGGTGGGGCAGCAGGACGCCGATCAGGTCGATGCGGACGCCGCCCGGCGGTGCCCCTCCGTGGGCGTGGATCCAGTGCTCGGCCAGCTCGCGCAGCCGGGCCGCCTTCTCGGGGGTCACCGCGGCCATGGGGTGTTCGTAGCCGCCGCCCCTGCGGGTCTTCACCTCGCAGACGACGAGTGCGTCACCGTCCCGCGCGATGATGTCGATCTCGCCGGAACGGCCGCAGCGCCAGTTGCGGTCCAGGATCGTCATTCCGGTCGCGGCGAGCCTCCGGGCGGCCAGGTCCTCGCCGTACTTGCCGAGTGCTTCTCGTGCGTTCATGTCGGCACCACCTCCGGCGCCAACCGTCACGCATCCCGCCCCAAGATGTTGATCTTGGTGGACAACTCGGCGGTTGTGGAAAACCCTGTCCCCCACACCAACCGGCAGCCGTCACCCGCCCGGCAGCTCCAGGTCGCTCTTGTTCAGCTCCTCGATGTTCACATCCTTGAACGTGAGGACCCGCACCTGCTTCACGAAGCGCGCCGGCCGGTACATGTCCCAGACCCAGGCATCAGCCATCGACACCTCGAAAAACACCTCGCCCTGCACCGAGTGCACCTGCATCTCATAGTCGTTGGTGAGGTAGAAACGACGCTCGGTCTCGATCACATATTTGAACAGACCGACGACATCTCGATACTCCCGGTAGAGCTTCAGCTCCATCTCGGTCTCGTACTTCTCGAGGTCCTCGGCGCTCATGGCATGTTCCCCTTCAGCCGTGCGATCCCCCCATTGTGCGCCAGTCCGACGGGCCCTCAGACGATTTCCGCATCGAGGGTCACAGGACTGGCCGGAGGACCTTCGTCGAGCAGCCTGCGCAGCAGCTCGGCGAGTCTGGTCGGATACACCGTCTCATGTGCCCGGGTCAGTTCCTGACACGTCCACCAACGCGCCCCGGCGACACTGCGCCGCTCCAGCTCCGTCAGCCCCTGCGCCGCGGTGGCCGTCTGCGTCGTACGGGCCAGGTAGTACCACTCGTCCTGGTCCCAGCGGCGGCCCGCGAACGGGAAAGAGCACATGCGGCGCCACAGCACCGGGCCGAGTTCGACGTCCGTGATGCCGGTCTCCTCGGCGAGTTCCCTGAGCGCGGCCTCCTCGCGCGTCTCGGCGCCCTCCAGACCGCCGCCGGGGGTGAACCACCAGTCGTCGGCCGGATCGTCCGGTTCATGGCCGTGCAGGAGCAGGATGCGGTCCTCCGGGTCGAGGAGGACCACCCGGGCCACCTTGCGCAGCCCGCCCTCGTACGACTCCCCGTACGAGTCCTCGCCGGTCCGCGTGGTCTCAGCGGACACCGGCCGCCTCCGGGCGGGCGGTACGCGCGCGGGAGCGGCCCATGCGACTCGCGATCGGGCCGTAGGCGCCGCCGGCCAGCACCAGGACGGCGCCGGCGGCGATCAGCAGCTCGATCGTGGACAGGGGACCCGGCTGCGAAAGGGTGCCGAGGGCCTCGAAGCCGGTGGGGCGCTTCAGCGAGCCCTTCCAGGGCCAGACGACCGCGTCCACGCGGGCGTTCACGGCGTCGCGGGAGACCGTGCCCTTGGCCGCGTCGGTGAGGTGGGCCGTGGAGTCGAGGGAGCCCTGGCGCTCGTCACCGAGGAGGAACAGCCGGCCCTGGGGAACCGTCACCGTCGGGAAGTTCTGGATCTCGGCCAGGCTGCCCTTGGGCAGATAGGGCTCGTCGATCTGCTTGCCGTTGACGGTCAGCTTGCCGTTCGTGCAGCAGGAGACGGTGTCGCCGCCGACCGCGACCACCCGCTTGACCACCTTGGCGCCTGTGACCCAGCTCTTGTCCGTGAAGACGACGACGTCACCGCGCTTCACCTGACCGCCGTCGACCTTCTGCGCCAGCACCCGGTCTCCGGCGTCGATCGTGGGTGTCATCGAACTGGTCGGCACGGTGTACGGCCGGTACGTCACCGCCGCCCAGGCGAATCCGCCGAGGAACAGCACCAGGCCCAGTGCCACGGCCACCGAGGACAGCCGCTGTCCGAGCCGGCTGCCGCCGGGCTGTGCCGTGCCTGTCCCGCCGCTGCGCGGGGCCGTTCGCGTCGTGCTCTCGCCACCCATGGACCCGCACCCTACCCGGCAGTACCGGGCAGGGGCAGCCCCTGTTCCAGGACCGCCGCCGGACCGGGGGCAACGGCCCGGCAGGCGCCGGACTCACAGGTTCCGGATGCCTGGGGCAGATCGGCCCGTACGAAGGGCTCAGCGGCTCGGGAACGCCGCCGCTGCCGTCCTCGACGTACACGAGCCGGTCCGGGGAGAGCGGGCCGCTCGCGCGTCGCCGGAGTGGGCACGCAGGCGGCCCACCGTCCCGCCCTCGGGGGGCGCCGGGACCTGTCCGGTCACCTGCTGCCCGCGGCCGCCTTGCGCTCGGTCTTGGACTCCAGCCGGTCCGCGCGCCGGCGCCGCCACACCGCCAGCGGCAGCACCGCGGCGATGGCCACGCCCTGCGGGGCCACCGTCAGGGCCGCGGACGCCGAGGACTGGTCGCTGATGCCGGGCTGGTCGAAGGTGTCCGGGATCGGCAGGGTGCCCCAGTGGTTGATCGGCCAGGCCTTGACGATCGCGCGGCCCACGACGTCGCTCACCGGGACCATGCCGTGGTGCTTGTCGGCCTGGTTGTAGCGAGAGTCGCGGGAGTTCTGGCGGTGGTCGCCCATCACCCAGATGTAGCCCTGAGGCACCGTCACCTTGAACTGGCCGCCCGTCTCGTCATCGGTGCACGGCGTGTTGCCGGGGTAGACGTACGGCTCGTTCAGCGCATGGCCGTTGACCAGCAGCGGGCCGGTGCCCTTGCACTGGATCGTGTCGCCGCCGACGCCGATCACCCGCTTGATGAGGTCCTTCTCGTTGGCGGACGGCATCAGGCCGATCCAGCTGAGGACCTGCTGCACGGCGTTCGGGCTCGCCGCCGGTTCGCCCGCCAGCCAGTCGTCCGGGTCGTGGAAGACCACGACCTCACCGCGCTCGGGCTTGGAGCCGAACCACGGAGTGAGCTTGTCGACCAGGACGCGGTCGCCCACCTGGAGGGTGTCCTGCATCGAGGCCGACGGGATCGAGAACGCCTGCACCAGGAACGTCTTGATCAACAGCGCCAGAACGAGCGCGATCACGACGAGGATCGGCAGCTCCTTCCAGAAGGAGCGGGGCTTCCTCGGCCGGTCCGCGGCCTCGCCCGCACCCGCGCCCTCGGCCCTCGGCCGCTGCTCGTCGTCGGGCGCGCCCTCGTCGCCCGCCGCGTCATTCCCGGAAGTCATGGCGCTGTCCGGCACGGGGGCGTGCGCTTCCACGGGGTGCCCGCGGTGCTCCTCGCCGTCGTGCCCCGACCGTGCGCCAACCGCCACATCCCCCACGCCAACTCCTTACTCTGTGCCGCCGCCTGCACCACATACGACGCAGGCCCACCACTCCCATAACGAGCGGGAGTTCCGCAGGGGTCGGGAGCTGGGTCGTTCCGTTCGGATTCTCGGAGGCAACCCTATGCGACAGCGGGGTACCGGCGGTCGCACCAGACGGGGAGTCGGCCACGCTTGCGAAGGTTTTAGGTTCCTGAAGGCGTGTCCAGTGGCCGATCGGCCAGCCGATGGCGACGGCCCGGCCGACGACGGATTTCTCGGACACCGTTCCGCCGTACGGGGTGTCCTGGTGGAAACGGGAGTCCGCGGAGTTGCCCCGGTGGTCGCCCATGACCCACAACCGGCCCTTGGGGACGGTGATGTCGAAGGGCTGGGCGGACGGAGCGTCACCCGGGTAGATGTAGTCCCCCTCGGTGAGCGGTACCCCGTTGACGGTGACCCGGCCCTGCTTGTCACAGCACTTGACGTGGTCGCCACCGACCCCGATGACCCGCTTGATCAGGTCCTTCTCGTTGTCGGAGGGCAGCAGCCCGATGAAGGTGAGGCCTTCCTTGAGTTGCTTGACGACGACCGGGTCGTGCTTCTTGGCCGTCTGCTCGTCGGCCAGCCAGCCGCCCGGGTCGTGGAAGACGACGACGTCCCCGCGCTGCGGCTGGGAGCCGAACCACGGGGTGAGCTTGTCGACCAGGACGCGGTCACCGATCCGGATCGTCTGCTCCATCGAGCCGGACGGGATCACGAACGCCTGGACGAGGAAGGTCTTCAGCACGAGGGCTATGAGGACGGCGACACCGATCAGAAGAGGGATCTCCCGAACGGCTGAACGCCGGCGCTTGCGTTTGACCTTGCGCTGGAGTTTCCGCCGCTCCGCGCGCGTGCGGCCGCCGCCGGGCGCGGAGGTGCGGCGCGAACCGGTGGGCAGCAGATTGTCGGCGGGGCTGCCGGGCACCCCGCGCGGTTTGCCGCGGTTACCCATGCGCGCCCTCCGTGCTGGGCACGCGCGCGTAGGCGGAGGGCCGCGTCAGGTGCGTCCAGTGGTCGTACGGCCACAGGATCCAGTCGGCGCGGCCGATGACGTCGCCGACCGGGATCATGCCGCCGCCGGGCGAGCCGAGACGGTCGCGGGAGTCGCTGGAGTCGCTGCGGTGGTCGCCGAGGACGAACAGCCGGCCGGCGGGAACGACGACGTCGAAGGGCACGCTGGAGGCGCTGTCCCCGGGATAGAGGAACGCCGACTCGTCGACGGCGCGGCCGTTCACCTCGATCCTCCCCTGCTTGTCACAGCAGACCACATGGTCTCCCCCCACACCGACCACGCGCTTGATGTAGTCGGCGTCCCCGAAATATCCCGTACCGTCGAACACGATCACGTCGCCGCGCTGCGGCTGGGCACCGAAACCGTACGCCAACTTATTTACGAGAACGCGGTCCCCGATCCTCAAGCCCTGTTCCATGGATCCGCTCGGAATCTGGAACGGTTGCACCACGAAAGTGTTGAGCACGAGCAAAAACGCCAGGCAGAGGAAGAGCGTGAGGGTGATCCGGCCGCCCGGCACCCAGTCGGCGATCCGCGCCACCAACGCGAAACGCGACCGTCCCTCCGGCCCCGGGGAATCCGGGTGGGAGGAGCGGTCGCGTTCCGTCGGCTGTGCTTCGGTGTCCATCGGGGCGAGATGCTATCCCGCCCGGCCATGGGCTCCGGAGAGTGCTCAGCTCTCGCGCTTCTCCTTGATCTTCGCGGCCTTGCCGCGCAGGTCACGGAGGTAGTACAGCTTGGCGCGACGCACGTCACCGCGGGTGACGAGCTCGATCTTCTCGACGATCGGGGTGTGCACCGGGAAGGTGCGCTCGACGCCGACGGAGAACGAGACCTTGCGGACCGTGAAGGTCTCGCGGACGCCGGAGCCCTGGCGACGGATCACAACGCCCTTGAACTGCTGCACACGGGAGCGGTTGCCCTCGATGACGCGGACGTGGACGTTGACGGTGTCACCCGGGCGGAAGGCGGGGATGTCGCTGCGCAGCGACGCGGCGTCGACGGAGTCGAGCAGGTGAGACATTTCGTCTGCTTTCTTCGCTGATGCCACAGGTCATCAACGGAAACTAGGAGTTTGCACGAAGCCGTGTGCGGGTCGGGGCGGGCGTCGTGTCCCCCTGTGGCAGGGGCGCACGCCGGACGGGCGCACAACAGCGGTCTATTCTTCCATGCCCTCGGCCCGCCGCCAAAATCGGCCGTACGGGTGGCCTTCCGGGTCCGGTTCCCAGCCCAGGATGGAGAGCATCTCGCGGTCCTTCTTGTCGAAGGCCTTGGGGTCACAGCGCTCGATCAGGTCGGGCCGGTTGGCGGTCGTGCGCCTGAGGGCCTCGTCGCGGCGCCACCGGGCGATCTTCCCGTGGTGGCCGCTGAGCAGCACCTCCGGGATGTCCCGGCCGCGCCAGACGGGCGGCTTGGTGTAGACGGGGCCTTCCAGGAGGCTCGCCATCGCGCCGGGCGCGAAGGAGTCGTCGCGGTGGGACTCGGCGTTGCCGAGGACGCCGGGCAGCAGCCGGGCGACGGCCTCCGTGATGACCAGGACGGCCGCCTCGCCGCCGGCCAGCACATAGTCGCCGATGGAGACCTCGTAGACGGGCACGCGGGTGGCGTACTCGTCCATGACACGCCGGTCGATGCCCTCGTAGCGGGCCGGTGTGAAGATCAGCCAGGGGCGCTCGGAGAGCTCCACGGCCAGCTCCTGCGTGAAGGGGCGGCCGCTGGGGGTGGGGACGATCAGCGCGGGGGCCTGGGCGCCGGTCTCGTAGCCGTCGGCGAGGATCGTGTCCAGGGCGTCTCCCCAGGGCTCGGTCTTCATGACCATGCCGGGGCCGCCGCCGTAGGGCGTGTCGTCGACGGTGTTGTGGCGGTCGTAGGTCCAGGCGCGCAGATCGTGCACCTGGACATCGAGCTGCCCACGCGCGCGTGCCTTGCCGACGAGGGAGACGTTCAGCGGGTCCAGGTACTCGGGGAAGATCGTGACGACGTCGAGGCGCATTACGACTCTTCCCCGGTGTCGCTGGGGGACGCGATCTCTGCGCGGTCGTCGATCAGACCGGGCGGTGGCGCGATGACCGCCTTCTGCTCCTCCAGGTCGATCTCGGTGACGATCTCCTCCACGAAGGGGATCATGACCTCGGTCCCGTCCGGGCGCTCGACGATGAACAGGTCCTGGGAGGGCAGGTGCGAGATCTCGGTGATCCGGCCGACCTCCGTCCCGTCCTCGGTGACCACGTCCAGGTCGATGAGCTGGTGGTCGTAGTACTCGTCCTCGCCCTCGGGCAGCTCCTCCGGGTCGACCTCGGCGATCAGGAGGGTGTTGCGCAGGGCCTCGGCGGCGTTGCGGTCGGTGACGCCCTCGAAGCGCAGGAGGAGGCGGCCGCTGTGGACGCGCCCCGTCTCGATGGTCAGCGGTCCCGCGGAGGCGGGGTCCGTGGCGAGTACGGCGCCGGGCGCGAGCCTGAGTTCCGGCTCGTCGGTGCGTACCTCGACGGTGACCTCGCCCTTGATGCCATGGGCACGGCCGATCCGTGCGACTACCAGCTGCACGTGTCCAATTCTCCTGTCATCTCCTGCCGGCGTCCTGCTCATACGACTGCGGGCCGGGGACGGCCAGTGGCCCTCCCCGGCCCGAGCCGGTTGCGATGAAGCGTCAGCGGACGTGGTCCACGTCGACGAGGTCGACGCGGACACCGCGACCGCCGATGGCGCCCACGACGGTGCGCAGGGCACGCGCGGTACGGCCGTTGCGGCCGATCACCTTGCCGAGGTCGTCCGGGTGGACCCGGACCTCGAGCACGCGCCCGCGGCGCAGGTTGCGCGAGGCGACCTGCACATCGTCAGGGTTGTCGACGATGCCCTTCACGAGGTGCTCAAGCGCCTCTTCGAGCATGCTGCTCAGGCCTCGGTCGACTCGGACTCGGCGGCCGCCTCGTCCTTCTTCTCAGCCTTCTTCTTCTGGGTGATCGCCTCACCCTTGCCCTCGTCGTCACCGCCGAGAGCCTCGAACGACGGACGCGCGGCCTTCGGCTCGGCGACGAGCAGCGGCGCCGGGGCGGGCTCGCCCTTGAACTTCTGCCAGTCGCCGGTCTTCTTCAGGATGGCGAGCACGGGCTCGGTCGGCTGCGCGCCGACACCCAGCCAGTACGCCACGCGGTCGGCGTCCACCTCGATGACCGACGGGTTGTAGGTCGGGTGGTACTTGCCGATCTCCTCGATGGCCCGGCCGTCACGGCGGGTACGGGAGTCGGCGACGACGATGCGGTAGTGAGGCGAACGGATCTTGCCCAGACGCTTCAGCTTGATCTTGACTGCCACGGGAGTGGGTTCTCCTGGATTTGACGTGGTTGGGCACGGCGAGCTGCCGCGTGGGGTTGCGGTACCCGAGTGCCCGATGGACGCGTCAGCCGGAGGAGAGAGGGGTCCTGTGCGGCTGTCGAGTACAGCTAGCCATTGTGCCACACCCTGTGGGTCGCTTCTGGCCGAGGGTGCGCCGGTGAGCTTCGGGCATGCCTGGGAGGCACCCGGCGTGGAGGTGAGGTCACGTCGGGTGCGCTGCCCGTACCGCGCGGTCGCCGTCCGCAGCCCGGCACCCACGAGATGCCGGTACTTCCGCGGCTCGCGATCACGCGGCTCCGGCGACCTCCGGGATTCTGAACGGCTTGCCGCAGCCGCCGCAGACGATGGGCGCCTGGGCCAGGACCGAGGGGACCACGCGGACGTTGCGACCGCAGTCGCAGACCGCCTTGACCCGGACACCGCCGCCGGAGGAGCCGTGCCGGGCGGCCGGGCCGCGGAAGCTGCGGGTGGTGTCCGAGGAAGTCGCCGCCGTGTGGGCCTTCAGGGCGCGCTGCAGCCGCTCCATGGTCGGGCGGTAGCGCCGCTTGGCCTCGGGGTTGAGCGTGACCAGCGAGAAACCGCTGCTCGGGTGCGGCTCCTCGGGGTGGTCGAGGCCCAGCTCCTCGGCGATCGCGAGAAAACGGCGGTTGTGGTAGCGGCCGGCGCGGGAGGTGTCGCGGATCCCACGGGCGGCGGCGATGCCGTGGACTGCCTCATGGAGCAGTCGCTCGAAGGAGAGCTCGTGCCCACACGCGGACGACGACTCTCCGATCAGGGATTCTGGCGCGGCAAGGTCCGGCAGCTCGGGGTGGTACCGCTGAATGTCGGCCCACGCCTGCGCCAGCTCTGCGGCGAGAACAGGTGGTGTCTGTGTCGTGCTCACGTAATGACAACGAGCGGGGGCTCGAATGTGTTCCTATTCCGGGGCATCCCAAATAATTTGCACGTACCCGTCAGTTGCCGCTGATGCGTCCGGACGAGGGCGGGTGCGCTGATCTGCGGAGAAGCCACACAGCTCCTACCAAGCTGGTGCGTAGTCCGCGCTACGGCCCGGTGTCCAGACCCCGGTGCAGGGGTGGTCGGCTGTTGCGCAAGAGACGTTTCGGCCGCTCTCGTCGTGAGGTCTCACTCCGGTCAGCGTCAGTGACGCGCGTGACGTTACCCCCCGCCGTCCGACCCCGCCGGCACCGGCTCGTTCCCCCGGAGCGGACACCGTACGGCCATCCAGATTGCCGGGACGTGAAATCTCGCCACACCCGCGCCCGGAGCCCAAGCGGGGCCCCACGACCCCTGGACGGGGCAGCGAGCCGGGAGTTACCTGGCATACGTGGGAAGTGCGCGCGCACGGCACGGGGGCCACGCAACCGGGCACAGCGGTGAACTCTCGGCGGATTGGGGCGCTTACCTATGACACCTACGCTCGTGCGGCAGCACATGCCTCACGCGGATTCCGCACCCCGCGTGGACCTGTGCGCACGCGCGCGTGACTGGTCCGAGATCCAGGAGCGGATGCTGGTGCCGCTCTACGAAGCCGTCTACGAACGGCTCGAAGTGGGCCCCGCCACCCGGCTGCTGGGCCTGCGCTGCGGCGCCGGGCTCGCGCTGCTGCTGGCGGCCGGCAGAGGTGCCGGCGTCACCGGTGTCGACGCCGCCTCGCCCGAGCGGCTCGCCCTCGCCCGCGAACGCCTGCTGCCGGGCGCCTCGCGCGGCCCCGACGGGAGCGCCTTCGGCCGGCCCGGGGAGCACGGCGGCAGCCGTGGCGGGCCGGGTTTCCCCGGCGGACCCGATGCGCCAGTGGGCAGCGGTGACGGTCCCGGTCGGGCCGGGACGCGGGATGGAGGCGGCGGTGCGCGCGGGGTCCCCGGTGCACACAGCGCCGGCGAGCCCGCCGAGTCCGGTGCACGCGGCGGCACCGGGCGCGCTCCGTACGGCGACGGCAGGGGGCGCGGCGCGAGCGGCGGGCCACGCGCGCGTGCCGTGCAGCTCGTCGCGGGCTCACCCCGGGACGCGGCCGGGGCGAAGACCGCCGCCTACACCCTGGTGACCGTCTTCGAGCCGATCGGGTGTCTCGCGGGCGACTCCGAGGGGCTCGGTGAGCTGCTGGCGGAGGCGCTGCCGCTGGCGGCGCGCGGGGCCGCCGTGGTGCTGGCCGGCTGGGGTCCGCCGGAGCGCTGCGCCACCTCCTCGGTACTGCGGGTGGCGACCAAACTGGCCGATCCGCTGCGCAGCGCACGCAGCTGGCGGCCCGCCCTGCGCGACGACCTGGAGGAGGTCGCCCAGCGGGCGGGGCTGAAGCCGGACGGCTCGGGGCGGGTGGCCTGTCCGTTCGGGTACGCCGATGTCGACAGCGCCGTACGGGGGCTGCTGTCGACCGGTCTGTTCGACGCGGCGATCACGGCGACGGACGCCAAGCAGGTCGACAAGGAGCTGACGGAGGCCCTGCACCCGTACCGGCGCCCGGACGGGACCGTGTGGATGCCGAACGTCTTCCGTTACCTCGTCGCGCGCGTGCCCTAGGGAGCCTTTCAGACCTCGCTGTCCTTGGTGAGGCGCGTGATCCCGGCGATCCGGTACGCGTCCGCCTCCTCCAGCGTCTCGTTCTCCAGCAGCGCCTGCGCGAGGGCGTCCAACTGGCCGCGATGGTCGCGGAGTTTGCGGCACGCCTCCTCGTAGCACTCGTCCACGATCCGGCGCATCTCGGTGTCGATCACATCGAGGGTCTGCGGGGCGGCGGAGAGGCCGTAGGCCTGCTGGGCATCGCTCGGGAGCGCGGACAGGCGGCCGACCCGCTCACTCATGCCCCAGCGGGCCACCATCCCGCGCGCGATGTTGGTGACCTGTTCGAGGTCGTTCTCCGCACCCGTGGTGACCACTCCGTAGACGACCTCCTCGGCCGCCATCCCGCCCAGGGCGCCGATGATGCGACCGCGCAGGTACTCCTCCGAGTGGGCGTACCGCTCCACCTCGGGCGTGGACATGGTCACGCCGAGAGCCCGGCCGCGCGGCACGATGGTGATCTTGCGGACCGGGTCGGCGCCGGGCTGCAGCATGCCCAGGAGGGCGTGGCCGCTCTCGTGGTAGGCGGTGCGCCGGCGGTCCTCCTCGGGCATCACGAGGGTGCGCTCGGCCCCCAGCTGGACCTTCTCCAGCGCCTCGGACATGTCCGAGGCGGTCACCTGCTCCTGCTTGCGCTTCACCGCGAGCAGCGCGGCCTCGTTGGCGAGATTCGCCAGATCCGCGCCCGTCATGCCCGGGGTGACACGGGCCAGCTGGGTCAGGTCGACATCGGGCGCGAGCGGGATGTCCCGGGTGTGGATGCGCAGGATCGACTCGCGCCCGGCCCGGTCCGGCGGGGCCACGTTGACCACCCGGTCGAAGCGGCCGGGACGGGTCAGGGCCGGGTCCAGGATGTCCGCGCGGTTGGTCGCGGCGACGACGATCACGCCCTCCGCGCCCGAGAAGCCGTCCATCTCTGTCAGGATCTGGTTCAGCGTCTGCTCGCGCTCGTCGTGCCCGCTCATGGAAGCGCCGCCGGCGCGCGCCCGGCCGATGGTGTCGATCTCGTCGATGAAGATGATCGACGGCGCCACCTTCCGGGCCTCGGCGAAGAGTTCGCGGACGCGGGACGCGCCGACGCCGACGATCATCTCGATGAACTCGGACGCCGAGGCGGAGAAGAAGGGCACGCCGGCCTCGCCCGCGACCGCGCGTGCGAGCAGGGTCTTGCCGGTGCCGGGCGGCCCTGCTAGCAGCACACCGCGGGGCAGCTTCGCGCCCATCCGGCGGTAGACGTCGGGGTGCTCCAGAAAGTCGACGACGTCGTCCAGTTCGCCCTTGACCTCGTCGATGCCGGCCACGTCCGCGAAGGTCGTGCGCTCGGTGCCCGGCCGCACCCCGACCGGTTTGGGCGGCGCCCGGCGGCCGAAGAGGCCGCCCGCGCCGGGCAGGGCCCCGCCGAGCCGCCGCGCGAAGAAGATCCACACCACGACCAGGACCGCGATCGGGATCAGGGACATCAGCACGTTGGCCAGGAGGCTGCGCTCCTGCACGACCGGCCGCGCGGTCACCGTCACCCCGTGGCTGGTCAGGTTCTGCCAGAGCCTGTCGTTCGCGAAGGCCGGGCGCTGTGTCTTGAACCTGGTGTACTTCCCGCCGCCCTCGGGGTTGGCCTGCGCGGTCTTGAGCTGGCCCTGGATCGCGTCGCCCTTGGAGTAGATCTTCGCGACATTGCCGGCGCCGACCTGCCGGCTGAACTCCGTGTACGAGATGGTCGGCTGGTTGCCCTGGCCGAGATAGTTCAGTCCGACATAGGCCAGCAGGAAGACGATCACCGCGGTGACGAGCAGCCCCCACCACTTTCCGCCACGGATCCGTCCGCCGCCGGGCCGCCGGGGCGATTCGTCGGGGGTGCCCTCGGTGCGCCACGGTTGATCAGGAGTCTTGCGTGGTGGCGCCGCATCGCTCATATCTGGACGTTAAGGCATACGGCGGACCTCGGCATGCGCTGAGGGCGCCCCCCTAGGCGGGGGGCGCCCTCAAGGACGTACGAACGGCGTTCAGCCGATGAACGTGGTGACCGTGTGGCTCGGGACTCAGCCCATGAACTTCTTGAACTCGTCCGGCAGCTCGAAGTCCTGACCGCCCTGCTGCGGCAGCCCGAAGGCGCCGCCCTGTGCGGCGGCCTCGCGGCGCTGGGCCTCCTCCAGCTCCTGCTGCCTGCGCTTCATCGGGTTGCCGGAGCGCTGCTTGCCCTTGGCCTTCTTCTGCTGCTTCTTCTGCCGGCCGGGGCCGCCGCCCATGCCCGGGATCCCCGGCATGCCCGGCATGCCGCCGCCCTGGGCCATGCGGGACATCATCTTGCGGGCCTCGAAGAACCGCTCGACCAGGTTCTTCACCGCGCCGACCTCGACACCCGAACCCTTGGCGATACGGGCGCGGCGGGAGCCGTTGATGATCGTCGGGTCCTGGCGCTCGCCCGGGGTCATCGACTTGATGATCGCGGCGGTGCGGTCGACGTCCCGCTCGTCGATGTTCTGGATCTGGTCCTTGATCTGGCCCATGCCCGGGAGCATGCCGAGCAGCTTGCTGATGCTGCCCATCTTCCGGACCTGCTCCATCTGGGCCAGGAAGTCGTCCAGGGTGAAGTCCTGGCCCTTCTTGGACGCCAGCTTCGAGGCCATCTTGGCGGCCTCTTCCTGGCTGAAGGTCTTCTCCGCCTGCTCGATCAGGGTGAGCAGGTCACCCAGGTCGAGGATGCGGGAGGCCATCCGGTCCGGGTGGAAGGCGTCGAAGTCGTCGAGCTTCTCGCCGTTCGACGCGAACATGATCGGCTTGCCGGTGATCTGCCGGATCGACAGGGCGGCACCACCGCGGGCGTCACCGTCGAGCTTGGAGAGCACCACGCCGTCGAAGCCGACGCCGTCGCGGAAGGCCTCGGCGGTGTTGACGGCGTCCTGACCGATCATCGCGTCGACGACGAAAAGGATCTCGTCCGGGGAGACGGCGTCTCGGATGTCCGCGGCCTGCTGCATCATCTCGGCGTCGATACCGAGGCGGCCGGCGGTGTCCACGATCACGATGTCGTGGACCTTGGACTTCGCGAAGTCGATGGATTCCTTGGCGACCTTGACCGGGTCACCGATGCCGTTGCCCGGCTCCGGCGCGTAGACGGCGACGCCGGCGCGCTCGGCGACCACGCTCAGCTGGTTGACGGCGTTCGGGCGCTGGAGGTCGGCGGCGACCAGCAGCGGCGAGTGGCCCTGCTCCTTGAGCCACTTGGCGAGCTTGCCCGCGAGGGTGGTCTTACCGGCACCCTGCAGACCCGCCAGCATGATCACGGTGGGCGGCTGCTTGGCGAAGCGCAGCCGCCGGGTCTCGCCGCCGAGGATGGTGACGAGCTCGTCGTTGACGATCTTCAGAACCTGCTGGGCCGGGTTCAGCGCCTTGGAGACCTCGGCGCCGAGCGCCCGCTCCTTGACGTTCTTGATGAAGGTCCGGACGACCGGGAGGGCGACGTCCGCTTCGAGGAGCGCGATACGGATCTCGCGCGCCGTGGCGTCGATGTCCGCCTCGCTGAGGCGCCCCTTGCCGCGGAGATTCTTGAAAGTCGCGCTGAGGCGGTCGGAGAGGGTGTCGAACACGGTGGCGTCGGTCCTCGAGGTCGGAGTCAGTTCGGGCTGCCCTCCAGGGTATCCGGCCCCGCAAGCAAATCGTCCCCGCCCGCTCTGTTCGCGACCGGGGACACACGGTCACGCCCGCAGTGTCTCCTCCAGGACCCGTGCCAGCGACCCGGCGTCCGCTCCCGGCAGCGGCTCGCCCGCGCCGGTCGTGACGTAGAAGGCGTCCACCGCGTTGGAACCCAGCGTCGACACATGCATGCTCCGCACCCGCACCCCCGCCTTCTCCAGGGCCATCCCGATCCGGTACAGCAGGCCCGGGGCGTCCTGGGCGCGGACCTCGATCACCGTGGCGTGGCGGGAGGCCGCCGGAGCGACGGTCACCCTCGGCGGCGGGGCCACCCAGCCGCGGCGCCTCGGATAGGCCGCGTCCCGTTCGGCGAGCCGGCCGGCGATGTCCAGGGTGGCATCCAGGGCGCGGACGAGGTCGGCGCGCAGCCGGGTGGCCTGCGGCAGGGAGCCGTACTCGGCGGCGACCCGCCAGTTGAGCAGCAGTACCGAGCCGTCGTCGACGTCGTCGGGCAGGCGCAGGGCGCGCAGCTCGGCCGTGCGGACGGTGAGCCGGTGCACGGCGAGGACACCGGCGACGGCGGGCAGGACGGCGGGCTGGTCGGGTACGGCGATGATCAGCTCGACGCCGAGGGGTTCCTGGGCGGACTCCTCCTCGGTGACCGGTTCCCGCTGGGCGCGCAGTGCGAGCACCGGGCCGCCCGTGCGGTACGCCTCGATCGCCAGCCGTTCGTGCTCGGCCGTGGGCGCCGCGGGCTCAGGCTCGTCGGAGGCGTCGCCGGCGAGCACCGCGGAGACCCGCCGGACCAGGTCGGCGACGAGGGAGCCGCGCCAGGAGGACCAGGCCGCGGGGCCGGTGGCGAGGGCGTCGGCCTCGGTCAGGGCGTGCAGCAGCTCCAGGGTGCTCTGGGTGCCGACCGCCTCGGCGACCGAGCGGACCGTGGCCGGGTCGTCCAGGTCGCGGCGGGTGGCCGTCTCGATCAGCAGCAGGTGATGGCGGACCAGGGCGGACAGCACGTCCACGTCCGCGCGGTCGAAGCCGATCCGGGCCGCCACGTCCTTGGCGATGATCTCGCCGGCCACCGAGTGGTCGCCGGGCCAGCCCTTGCCGATGTCGTGCAGCAGGGCGGCGACCAGGAGCAGGTCGGGGCGGCTGACGCGGCGGGTCAGTTCGGAGGCACGCACGGCCGTCTCGATCAGGTGCCGGTCGACCGTCCAGATATGGACGGCGTTGCGCTGCGGGCGGCAGCGGACCCGTTCCCAGTCCGGCAGCAGGCGGCTGATCAGGCCCTCCGCCTCCAGTGCCTCCCAGACGTCGACGGTCGGCCGGCCGGAGCCGAGCAGCGTCACCAGCTGCTCACGGGCCTCGGCGGGCCAGGGCGTGGGCAGGGGGCGCGCTGTGGCGGCCATGCGCCGTACGGCGTGCAGGGAGAGCGGGAGGCCGGCCTGCGCTGCGGCGGCCGCGGCGCGCAGGGGGAGCACGGGGTCGCGTTCGGGGCGTGCGGCGCGGGCGAGCACTACCTCGCCGTCCTGCTCCACCACGCCCTCGGCCAGCGGCGACCGTTCCGTCACCGGCTTGCCGCCGCCGAGCATGGCGCGCAGGCGGGGACGGACGGCACGCGAGCGCAGCACGCGCCCCACCTCGCGCCAGGTGACGTCGCTGGCGTACGAGATGACCCGCGCCGCCTCGTAGACCTGCCGCAGCAGGGTGTCCGCGTCCAGCAGGCCCAGCTCGGCCGCGACCTGGTCCTGCTCCTGGAGCGCGAGCCGGTCGGTGGCCCGGCCGGTGGCCAGGTGCAGCGCGTCCCGTACGTCGAGCAGCCGCCGGCGGGCGTCCGCGAGGCCCTCGCGCGGGGCGTCGGCGAGCCAGGAGGCGGCCACGGCGCGCAGGGCGGTGGCGTCCCGCAGGCCGCCGCGGGCCTCCTTGAGGTCGGGTTCCAGCAGGTACTGCAGCTCGCCCTGGCGCTCGGCGCGCTCGGCGCAGAGTTCCTGGAGTTCGGGGAGGCGTTTGGGCGCCTGGTTGCGCCAGTCGGCGAGGACGGCCGTACGCAGGCCGGCGGTGAGACCCATGTCGCCGGCCAGGTGGCGGGCGTCCAGGAGGCCGAGTTGGACTTTCAAATCCTCCCCGGCGGTCCTGCGGGCCTCCGCCGGGGTGCGCACGGAGTGGTCGAGGGCGAGGCCCAGGTCCCAGATCGGATACCACAGGCGGTCGGCCAGCGCGGCGACCGCCTTGGGGTCACTGCCGTCGTGCAGCAGGAGCAGATCGAGGTCGCTGCGCGGGGACAGCTCCCCGCGGCCGTAGCCGCCGACGGCGACCAGACAGGCGCCCGGGAATCCCTCGGCGGCCGCCTTGAACAGCCCGGCGAGCCAGTCGTCGGTCAGTTCCGCGAGGGCGGCACGGCGCGGCGGCCCGGACCGCGCCCCCTCGGTGAGGAGGCGCAGCCGGGCCGCCGCGTAGCCGCTGGGTCCCGAGTCCTCTGCCATCCGCTCGTCCGTTCCCGTCACCCAGCGACTCCCGTTCTCGACAGTTGAGGTCAGAGCGCGTCCGGACCGCGCTCGCCGGTGCGGACCCGTACGGCCGTCTCGACCGGCAGGGACCAGACCTTGCCGTCACCGATCTTGCCGGTGCGGGCCGCCTTGACGATGACCTCGATCAGCTGCTCGGCGTCGTCGTCCTCGGCCAGGACCTCTATGCGGATCTTCGGGACAAGGTCGACGGTGTACTCGGCACCGCGGTAGACCTCGGTGTGGCCCCGCTGACGACCGTAACCGCTGGCCTCGGTGACCGTCAGGCCGTGCACGCCGAAGGCCTGCAGGGCCTCCTTGATCTCATCCAGCCGGTGGGGCTTGACGACGGCGGTGATGAGCTTCATGCGTCCACCTTCTTGGTCTGCGTGGCGGCCAGGGACGGGGCGTGGGCGACGGAGCCGATGACACCGCCGCCGGCGCCGCTGAAGTCGTAGGCGGTCTCGGCGTGCTCGGCCTGGTCGATGCCCGAGATCTCCTCGTCCTCGGTGACCCGCATGCCGATCGTCTTGTCGAGCAGGAAGGCGAGGACCGCGGAGACGATCAGCGAGTACGCGAGGACCGCGCCGACACCGGCGCACTGCTTCCACAGCTGGGTGAAGGAGTGGTCGCCGTAGAAGACACCGGTCGCGGTGGACTGGCCCTTGCCGGTGGCGAAGAAGCCGATCAGCAGGGAGCCGATGATGCCGCCGACCATGTGGACGCCGACGACGTCGAGGGAGTCGTCGTAGCCGAACCTGAACTTCAGGCCCACGGCCGCGGCGCAGGCGACACCGGCGATGGCGCCGACAGCGATCGCGCCGAGCGGGGAGACCGCGCCGCCGGACGGGGTGATCGCGACCAGGCCGGCGACCGCGCCGGAGGCGGCGCCCAGCGTGGTGAACGCGCCGTGCCGGATCTTCTCGTAGGCGAGCCAGGCCAGCATGGCGGCGGCGGTGGCGACCTGCGTGTTGACGAACATCAGCGCGCCGACGCCGTCGTCGTTGCCGAGCCAGGAGCCCGCGTTGAAGCCGAACCAGCCGAACCACAGGAGCCCGGCACCGAGCATGACCAGCGGCAGGCTGTGCGGGCGCATCGGGTCCTTCTTGAAGCCGACGCGCTTGCCGATGACGAGGATGACACCGAGCGCCCCCGCACCCGCGTTGATGTGGACCGCCGTACCACCCGCGAAGTCGATCACGCCGAGCTTGTAGGCCCAGCCGTCGGCGCCCCAGACCCAGTGGGCGACCGGAACGTAGACGAGCGTGAGCCACAGGGCGATGAAGAGCGACCAGGCCGAGAACTTGACGCGGTCCGCGAGGGCGCCGCTTATCAGGGCCGGGGTGATGATCGCGAACATCATCTGGAAGACCATGAACACGAAGATCGGGATGGTGTAGCCGGGCCAGAGTTCCGTCAGACCGATCTTGCGCAGGCCGAACCAGTCGGAGTCCCAGCCGATGAGGCCGTTGTTCGTGCCGAAGGCGAGGGAGAAGCCGTAGAGCACCCACAGAATGGTGACGATGCCCATGCTGATGAAGCTCATCATCAGCATGTTCAGGGTGCTCTTGACGCGGACCATGCCCCCGTAGAAGAAGGCAAGACCCGGCGTCATGATCAGCACCAGGGCGGAAGCGATCAGCATGAAGCCTGTGTTGGCGGACGACAGCTTGGGTGCGTCCGCCGCAAGCATGATGGCTGGAGCCATCGGCGTCTCCTCGTCGGTTGGTACGGCCCCGTGCGGGCGGTGCCTGAGCGGTCCGGCGGGTCGTGGGGTGTGGGCCGGTTATGCGCCATGAGATTGGCGCAGGGCGGTTTCGGTGGAAGCCCCTCGTTGTTTCGCCGGGGTGACGAAGGCGCCCTGCTTGTTACGCCTGGATGAACCGCCGGATTCGCGGCTTGCCGATCGTTATCGTGACGCAACCATCGCCGGCGGACCCGCCGTGACACAGGCCGGCCGCGGCAGGGCCTCTCCGATGACCTGGCGTGGGGGAGCCGAGTCGGGCAATTCGGGAGGACCGGCCGCGGCCGGGGCGGGGGAGCCGGGTGTGTCAGACCGCTTCGGCGGTTTCCGGCAGGTCGGCGGCGAGCTGATCGGTGAGGTCGACGACGACGGCGAGATCGCCGTAGTCCCGTACGGCCGTGTCGACCGTCTTTCGAATACGAGTGTTCACACGCTCGGAGCGGACCTTCTTGGCGATCTCCATGGCCTGGGCGGCATAGTCGGTGCTCCGCTCGGGCTCGCGCTGGAGCAGGTGCACGGTGGCCATGCCGATCAGGTTCAGCGCGTACGACCGCTGGTGCTCGCCGTCCTCCGCGAACTTCTCCACCGCCTTCCGCATCAGCGGCTCGGCGAGGGAGGCGTAGGCGGGGCTGCGTCCGGCGACGTAGGCGAGGTCGCGGAAGGAGTGGGAGTTCTCGCCGTACAGCTCGGCCTCGGAGAAGAAGCGGATCCAGTCCGGGTCCGGCTCGTCCCACTCGTCGGCCTCGGCGAAGGTGTCCTCGGCCATGCGGACCGCGCGCTTGGTCTTGCCGGGCTGGCCCATGTTGGCGTACGCGCGGGCCTCCATCGCATACAGCATGGACTGGGTGCGCGGGCTCGCGCAGTCCCGGCTGCCGTACTGGGCGAGGTGGATCAGCTCCAGGGCGTCGTCGGGCCGGCCGAGGTGGATCATCTGGCGGCTCATACTGGAGAGGATGTACGAGCCGAGGGGCTTGTCGCCGGCCTCCTTGGCCGCGTGCAGGGCGAGGACGAAGTACTTCTGCGCGGTGGGCTGGAGTCCCACGTCGTACGACATCCAGCCGGCCAGTTCGGCGAGTTCGGCGGCGACCTTGAAGAGCTTGCGGGTGGTGGCCTCGGACTGGGGTTCCTGGAGCAGGTCGGTGACCTCGTGCAGCTGGCCGACGACCGCCTTGCGGCGCAGGCCGCCGCCGCACTGGGCGTCCCACTGGCGGAACATGCGCGTGGTGGACTCCAGCAGGTCCAGCTCCGGCTTGGACAGCCGGCCGGGCCTGCGGGAGTCGAGGACGGGCTCCGGCTCGACGGCGACCGGGGACCCGGGACTCGGGACGAGCCAGCGCTGCATGGGCTCGATGAGGGAGGGGCCGGCGGACAGCGCCAGCGAGGTGCCGAGGAAGCCGCGCCGGGCCAGCATCAGGTCGCTGCGCGAGAACTCGCCGAGCAGGGCGACCGTCTGCGGGGCCGTCCAGGGCAGGTCGACTCCGGACGCGGAGGGCGACTGGCGGGCGGCGCGCAGGCCGAGGTCCTCGATGGAGACCACACAGCCGAAGCGTTCGGAGAACAGCTCCGAGAGGATGCGCGGGATCGGCTCGCGCGGGTTCTCCCCGTCCAGCCAGCGGCGCACGCGCGAGGTGTCGGTGGAGATGTGGTTGGCGCCCAGCTGGCGTGCCCGGCGGTTCACCTGGCGGGCCAGCTCGCCCTTGGACCAGCCGCTGCGCACGAACCACGAGCCGAGCAGCTCATTGGGGCGCCTGTCAGCGTTCGCTCCACTACCGCCGTTGCCGCTCACTGGAACGCCCCCATCCCTGAGACCACTTGTCGTCGAGTGCGCCAAGCCTTATCAGAATGCCGGTAAATACGGCCTCTTGTCCGCCGGTTCTCACCCTTCGAACGAGCTGGCGACTCGCCTCCGGCATACCCATCCATGCATATGCCGACCGGACTCGCGCACTCACAGTAATCCTACGATCACCCGCTCAACCACCGGGATCCCGGAAACGCCACCATTCGCCACCCCTTCGAATGAACTCACGGTCGGCCGTACGCGATTCACTTGACATAGGACGGCCGGAAGTGGGCGAAGTGAAGCGCGCGGGGGCGCGAACACCCCGATGCGCCACCCGTTGCACCTCAAGGCGCCGCCTTGTCCGCGCGCCGACCGGGGAAGGCGGAGCCGTAGCGTTACGTTCCGCTTCCGTCTCGTTCCGTGTCGTAACCACCGGCGCGCTGGACCCGTTGGAGGGGGCATGGGCTTCACGATCGGCGGCATTCGCGAGATCCGCTCCGGCACGCGCCGGCGCGGCCGTTCGTCGGAGTGCACCGCTGTCGCCGAGTTCACCGGGTTGTGGGGCTGGGACGTGGTGCCGGGAGCGCGGGCCGCGGCGGGCGTCTGCTCGTGCGGACACGCCGACTGCCCGGCGCCGGGCGCGCATCCGCTGGACTTCGCGCCCCAGGTGCCGGCCGGGGCCACGCTGGACGAGGTGAGCAAGGCCTGGTCGGAGTTCCCGGGTGCCGCGGCGATGCTTCCGGTGGGCCGGGCGTTCGACGTCGTCGAGGTCTCCGAGGCCGCCGGGCGCCGCGCCCTGGCCCGCCTGGAGCGGATGGGGCTCCCCCTCGGTCCGGTGACCGCGACCCCTGACGGCCGCGCCCACTTCTTCGTCGCGCCCGGCGCCGCCGCGGAGCTCCCCCGGCTGCTGTACCGCATGGGCTGGGACGACCCCTCGGCCCTGGACCTGCGCGGCCTCGGCCCCGGCACGCACATCACCGCGCCCCCCTCCGACCGGGGCGGCCTGGGACCGGTCCGCTGGCTGCGCCCACCCGCACTGGACTCGGCGACCCGCCCTCCGGCGGCCCGCCTGCTGCTGGGCACGCTGGCGTACGTGGCACACCGGTCGCGGGCGCGGGCGTAGACCGGTCGTACCGTCCACGAACGCCTCCAGCTCGGCCTCGGCCCGGTGCGGTCGCGGGCGCGAACGTAGTCCTCCCCGGCCCCCGACCGCAGCAACCATCAATTGAGGCACCACGACGGCGAGCAACCGCGTCCGCGAAGGCGGCGCCGGTTGGCGCAAAAGCAGCAGCGCCCGACCCAACTGCACCTTGGGGCGGGCGCTTCCTGTCAGCTGCCGGGTTCGGTGACCAGTCAGTCCCCGATCAGCGCGTCCACGAACGCCTCCGGCTCGAACGGCGCGAGATCGTCCGCGCCCTCGCCGAGGCCGACCAGCTTGACCGGCACGCCCAGCTCGCGCTGGACCGCGACGACGATGCCGCCCTTGGCCGTGCCGTCCAACTTGGTCAGCACGATGCCGGTGATGTCCACGACCTCCGCGAAGACGCGGGCCTGCACGAGGCCGTTCTGGCCGGTGGTGGCGTCCAGGACGAGCAGCACCTCGTCCAGTGGCGCGTGCTTCTCCACGACCCGCTTGACCTTGCCGAGCTCGTCCATGAGGCCGGTCTTGGTGTGCAGGCGGCCGGCGGTGTCGATGAGGACGACGTCGACCCCCATCTCCTTGCCTTCCTTGACCGCGTCGAAGGCGACGGAGGCGGGGTCGCCGGCCTCCGGGCCGCGCACGGTGTAGGCCCCGACGCGCTCGCCCCACGTCTGGAGCTGGTCGGCGGCGGCGGCACGGAAGGTGTCGGCGGCGCCGAGCACGACCGTACGGCCGTCCGCGACGAGCACGCGCGCGAGCTTGCCGGTGGTGGTGGTCTTGCCGGTGCCGTTGACGCCGACGACCATCACGATGCCGGGCTTGCGGTCCGCGGGCTCGGTCTTGACCGTGCGGTCGAACTCCGTGCCGACGACCTTGAGCAGCTCCTCGCGCAGCAGGCCGCGCAGCTCCTCGGGGGTGCGGGTACCGAGCACCTTCACGCGCTCGCGCAGGCTCTCGACCAGCTCCTGGGTGGGCTGCACGCCGACGTCGGCGGTGAGCAGCGTGTCCTCGATCTCCTCCCAGGTCTCGTCGTCCAGGTGCTCGCGCGAGAGCAGCGTGAGCAGGCCCTTGCCGAGGGCGGTCTGGGAACGGGAAAGGCGGGCGCGCAGCCGGATCAGCCGGCCCGCGGTGGGCTCCGGGATCTCGATCTCGGGAGCCGCGACAGCGGGAGGCTCCTCCACGACGACCGGTGCGGGGCCGCCGGGGAGATCCACCTCCTCGATGGTCCGGCGCGGTTCTTCGCGCGGCGTCTCGGCCTCTTCGCCGATGTGCGGCTCGGCCGGGGGCGCGGTGATGTCGGGCGTCTTCGGAGGGGGCGGAGGCAGCGGCTTCTTGCGCCGGGTGCCCACCACCAGCCCGCCGAGTGCCGCGAGCACGACCACGGCGATGACTACAGCAAGGATGACGGTTTCCATAACAAGGCCAGTATGCGTGACCCCCGATCGGGCCGTTCGTTGTACGCGCAGGGGCCACTGGCCCGCCGGGCCGGGCTGGCCCGCGGTCCGACCTCGCGTCGGCCGGAAGCCCACATGGGCGGAGTCACAACGGGTCCAGTATCAGGATCGTTCGGGTACGCGGAGCAGCGTCCCCAGGGCGTGTCACGGTTCATACGGTGGGCCGTGACACGCCCTCGCCGCAGGAGCCGGTTTGTGGCTTCCTCCGAGAGACAAACGCCACTTATTAGTAGGACTCGGAGCAAAGTACGATGGTGGCGACTCGGTCGACGCGCGTAGAGTCCCGACCGTCCCTGTCCCCCCACGTCTGGTGCCCCTTTTTCATGAGCAAAACCGTCGAGACCGAAGGCGCTCTCGAGACCCGAGGTATCGAGCAGGTCCCCGATCACGAGCGCACCGCGAAGACCCGTGAGCTGTTCCCCACCTGGGTCGGCGCCAACATCAGCGTGCTGCTGCTGACGATGGGCGCGAGCCTCGTCGTGGCGTACCACCTGAACATCTGGCAGGCGCTCGTCGTCGCGGTGGCGGCGCCGGTCGTTTCGTACGGCCTGGTCGGTCTGATCGGTATCGCCGGCAAGCGCGGCGGCGCGCCCGGCATGGCACTCTCGCGCGCGGTCTTCGGCCAGCGCGGCAATCTGCTGCCCGGTTCGCTGATCTGGGTCGCACGCTGGGGCTGGGAGACGATCAACGCGGTCACCGGCGCCTACGCGATGCTCACCATCCTGGACATCCTGTTCGGCATCAAGACGAACAGCGTGCTGGACATGGTGATGCTGCTGGTGTTCGTCGTGGCGACCTTCGCGATCTCGGGCCTCGGCATCAACGCCGTGCAGAAGTGCAACAAGTACGCCACCTATCTCTTCGGCGTCTTCTCGGTGCTGGTCCTGGTCTATCTCGTGGCGAACACCGACTGGTCGAAGGTGCTGCACCACGGTGGCGGCTCCACGGCCGCGGTGATCACCGGGGTCGGCATGATCGCGGCGGGCGGTGTCAGCTGGATCCCGACGGCGCCGGACTTCACCCGCTACCTGCCGCGTACGGCGTCTTCGAAGGCGATCGTCGGTACGGCGGTCGGCGGTGCCGGCATCGTCGTGCTGCCCATGGTCCTGATGGGCGCGGTGATGGCGGTGTCCACGCCGGACCTGGCCTCGGCCACCGACCCGGTGTCCTTCCTCGGGGAGATCCTGCCGACGTGGATCGCGGTGCCGTACCTGTTCATCGCGCTGATCGGCATGCTGCTGATCAACTCGATGTCGATGTACTCGGCGGGCTTCACCGCGCAGACCCTCGGCATCAGGGTGCCGAGGCACTGGGCGGTCTCGGTGAACGCCGTGATCTCGCTGGTCTTCGGTGGTGTGCTGATGCTGGTGGCGACGAGCTTCATGGGCTCGTTCATCGCCTTCCTGTCGCTGCTGGCGGTCGCCTTCTCCGCCTGGGTCGGTGTCTTCGGCGCGGACATGCTGCGCCGCACCGAGTACGACGGCCGCGCCATGACGGACACGACCCGCACCAGCGCCTACTGGTACAAGGGCGGCTTCTCCCCCGCGGCGGTGGCCGCGTGGGCGATCGGCCTGGTGTCGGGCCTGATGTTCACGACCTCGGACTGGTTCACCGGTCCGCTCGCGAAGAACAACGTCATCGGCGAGTACGGCCTCGGCTGGGTCGCCACGATCGTGATCTCGGGCCTGCTGTACCTGGCGCTGCCGAAGCCGGCGGTGACGAAGCCGGCGCAGGCCGTCGAGCCGGCCGAGGTCGCCGAGCCGGCCGAGGAGCGCGCGACCGCCTCCGTGTGACGGGCCTCAGCCGGGCAGGCCGCTCTTGTGCAGGGCGGCACTCGCCCGGAAGCGGAGACGGGAGCAGCGGTCCCGGGTCTCCTGGTCGGCGTCGGCGGGGCAGCAGCAGTGGCCGGCCGGCCACCGCAGTTCGTCCGGGTCCAGCCACAGCGCGACCCGGCCACGCCCTGCCTCGGCCCGCGGATCCGTGGGTACGGCTTCGCTCATCCCGCGACCCTACCTCCTCTCCCCCATGGCCATCTGACGCTCCGTCAGCTAACGTCCCCCTCCATCGCATCGCACCGGAGGGGGACTTCCCATGCCCGTCACGGTCGTCCGTTTCAACCTCGTCGCTCCCGGCGCCGGCCCCGCCGCCCTCTCCGCCCGCTACCGGGCCGCCCTGGAGATGGCCGCGTACGCGGACGAGCACGGGATCAGCACCGTGCAGACCGAGGAGCACCACGGCGCCGACAACAACTGGCTGCCGTCGCCGTTCGCCTTCGCGGGCGCGGTGTTCGGGGCGACCCGCCGGATCGCGGTCACCGTGTCGGCGGTGATCGGCCCGCTGCACGACCCGCTGCGGCTCGCCGAGGAGATCGCCGTACTGGACCTGCTGAGCGGCGGACGGCTGGTGACGGTGGCCGGGATCGGCTACCGGCCCGAGGAGTACGCCCTGTTCGACGTCGACTGGAAACTCCGGGGGCGGCTGCAGGACGAGTTGCTGCAGACCCTGCTGAGGGCGTGGTCCGGCGAGGAGTTCGCGTACCGGGGCCGCACGGTGCGGCTCACCCCGCGCCCGTACACCGACCCGCACCCGCTCCTGCTGGTCGGCGGCTCCTCCAAGGCCGCCGCCCGCCGGGCCGCCCGGCTCGGCCTGCCGTTCTTCCCGAGCGCGCACCTGCCGGAGCTGGAGTCCTACTACAAGGAGCAGCTCACCGAGTACGGCACCGAGGGCTGGGTCATGATGCCCGCGGCCGAGACTCCCCTGCTGCACATCGCCGAGGACCCGGACCGGACGTGGGCGGAGTACGGCGAGCACTTCCTGCACGAGGCGCGGACCTACGCCTCCTGGCAGTCGGGCGGGATCCGCTCGGCGGTGCGATCGGCGGCCACGACGGTTGAGGAGCTGCGCGCGGAGGGCGTGTACCGGATCCTCACGCCGGAGGAGTGCGTGGCGCTGGGCGCCGACAGCCTCGTACTGCATCCCCTGGTGGGCGGGATGCCGCTGGAGGAGGGGCGGCGGAGCCTGCGGCTGTTCGCGGAGCGGGTGATTCCGGCACTGGGCAACTGACCTGCGGCGATATCGGGTGGTCCGGGCGGGTCCGGTGGTGCTCCACTGGGACCGTGAGTCTGAGTGTGGATGTGGTCGTCCGCGGGCCGAACGGCGAGTTCGACGTGCTCGAGGTGCCCGAGGGGTGCAATGACTCGGCCGGGTTCGAGTCCTGGCGGTGGAAGGTGTGGGGCTCGGAGGTGGTGCGCTCGCTGGGCGCCCGTTATCTTCCCCTGCTCGACGGCGACTGGATGGAGGTCCCGGCCGAGGAGCTTCCCCGGTTCCTGGAGGAGATCGCCCTGTTGCCCACCCACCTGGACATGATCTGCGCGACGCTCGGGGAGCATCCGTACGGCATCGAGAGCCGCTTGGACAACATCGAGGCGGCGACGCTACGGGCCCAGCGACTGGGCGCCCGCGTTCTCATCTGGTGACCGGCGCGTACGACACCGCCGCCCCCGGACCGGGCAGTGGCCGGGCCGGGGGCGGCGGAAGGTACGAGGAGAGGGGCAGCGGGGACTTGGCCCTTCTCCCCGAGTTCACGGGGCTGGTCAGCCCATCTCCTCCAGCGCCTTGCCCTTCGTCTCCTTGACGAACTTCAGGACGAACGGGATCGAGAGCGCGGCGAAGACCGTGTAGATGACGTAGGTGCCGGAGAGGTTCCAGTCGGCCAGCGACGGGAAGCTCGCGGTGATGGCCCAGTTGGCGATCCACTGTGCCGCGGCGGCCACGCCCAGGGCGGCGGCGCGGATCTTGTTCGGGAACATCTCGCCGAGCATGACCCAGACGACCACACCCCACGACAGGGCGAAGAAGAGGACGAACACGTGGGCGGCGATCAGGGCGACCCAGCCCTGGGTGCTCGGGAGCCTGCCGTCGACGAGGTGGTACGAGAACGCCCAGGCCTCCAGCGCCAGGCCGACGGCCATGCCGATCGAGCCGATGAGGGCGAGCGGCTTGCGGCCGACGCGGTCCACGAAGATCATCGCGATCACGGTGCCGATGATGTTGATGATCGACGTCGTGAAGGAGTAGAAGAACGAGTCCGTCGGGTCGACACCGACCGACTGCCACAGCGTCGAGGAGTAGTAGAACGCGACGTTGATGCCGACGAACTGCTGGAAGACCGACAGGCCGATACCGACCCAGACGATCGGCTTGAAGAAGAAGCCGCCGCCGAGCAGGTCCTTGAAGGTGGACTTGTGCTCGCTCGTCATGGCGTGCTCGATCTCGGCGACGCGGGCGTCCAGGTCGACGTCCTTGCCCTCGACCTCGGCGAGGATCTCCTTGGCGCGCTCACGCTTGCCGACGGAGAGCAGGAAGCGCGGGGACTCGGGGATCGCGAAGGAGAGCATGCCGTAGAGGACGGCCGGGACGACCATGACGCCGAGCATGACCTGCCAGGCCTCCAGGCCCATCAGGTGACCGCGCTGGTCGCCGCCGGCGGCGTTGAGCAGGCCCCAGTTGACCAGCTGGGAGATGGCGATGCCGACGACGATCGCGGCCTGCTGGAAGGAGCCGAGGCGGCCGCGGTAGGCGGGCGGGGCGACCTCGGCGATGTAGGCGGGGCCGATGACGGAGGCCATGCCGATGGCGAAGCCGCCGACGACGCGCCAGACGGCGAAGTCCCAGAGGGAGAAGGGCAGCGCGGAGCCGACGGCGCTCACGACGAAGAGAAGCGCGGCGATCTGCATGACCCGGATACGGCCGATCCGGTCGGCTATGCGGCCGGCGGTCGCGGCACCGACCGCGCAGCCGATCAGGGCGATCGCGATGACCTGGGCGAGGGCCGCGGAGCCGATGTCGTACTTGGTCCGGATGGCCTCGACCGCGCCGTTGATCACGGAGCTGTCGTAGCCGAAGAGGAAACCGCCCATGGCGGCAGCCGCCGCGATGAAGATGACGTGCCCGAGATGTTCGGGTTGGGCCGTCCTGGCTCCTGACTGAGGTGCCTGCGTTGTGCTGGTCACGTAAATCTCCTCGGGCCACGGCAACGCTGCCGGTGGGGGTAGAGCCCTTACAGGTGAGACCTGAAGGTAAAAACAACGTTGCAGAGACTATGCCTTCAAGTTTCGAAGTCAATAGTTCGGGAGCTGTGAGTTTTCCGATGTGTCCGAGGCCTCAGTGTTCATTTCTTGAACGCTGAGTGAGTGGATCTTGAGTGGCGGCGCTGACCGCGGCGCTACCGCAGGCGCTGGGAGATGACCTTGGAGACGCCGTCACCCTGCATCGACACGCCGTAGAGCGCGTCGGCGACCTCCATCGTGCGCTTCTGGTGCGTGATCACGATCAGCTGCGAGGTCTCCTGCAGCTCCTGCATGATCCGGATCAGCCGCTGGAGGTTGGTGTCGTCCAGCGCCGCCTCGACCTCGTCCATGACATAGAACGGGCTCGGCCGGGCCTTGAAGATCGACACCAGCAGCGCGACCGCGGTCAGCGAGCGCTCGCCGCCGGAGAGCAGGGAGAGCCGCTTGACCTTCTTGCCCGGCGGGCGCGCCTCGACGTCCACGCCGGTGGTCAGCATGTTGTCGGGGTCGGTCAGCACCAGGCGGCCGTCACCACCGGGGAACAGCCTGCTGAACACGCCCTCGAACTCGCGGGCGGTGTCCCGGTAGGCCTCGGTGAAGACCTGCTCGACGCGCTCGTCGACCTCCTTCACCACCTGCAGCAGGTCGGCACGGGTCTTCTTCAGGTCCTCCAGCTGCTCGCTGAGGAACTTGTGCCGCTCCTCCAGCGCCGCGAACTCCTCCAGCGCCAGCGGGTTGACCTTGCCGAGCTGCTGGTAGGCCCGCTCGGCGGCCTTGAGCCGGCGCTCCTGTTCGGCCCGGTGGAAGGGCTTGGGCTGGTTGCGCGGGTGCTCGGGGTCCTCGGGCAGCACCTCGCCGTCGGCGGGGGGCGAGGGCGGCACGAGCTGGTGCGGGCCGTACTCGGTCACCAGCCCCTCCGGCTCGACACCCAGCTCCTCCAGCGCCTTGGTCTCCAGCTGCTCTATGCGCAGCCGCTTCTCGGCGCCGAGCACCTCGCCGCGGTGCACCGAGTCGGTCAACTTGTCGAGTTCCGCCTTCAGTTCCCGACCGGCGGTGCGCGCGGCGGTCAGCTCCTGCTCGCGCCGCGCCTTGGCGGCCTCGGCGGCGGTGCGCTCCTGCTCGGCCCGGGCGAGGGACACCTCGATGTGCGCGAGCAGCTGCCGGGCGCCGGAGGCCACGGCCTCCGCCACGGCCGCCTCGTGCCGCAGCCGGGCGCGGCGCTGCTCGGCACGCGCGCGTGCCTCGCGTTCCGCGTGTGCGGCACGGTCGAGCGAGTCGGCCCGCCCGGCGAGCCCCTTCACCCGCTCCTCATGGGTACGGACCTGGAGCCGGGCCTCCATCTCGGTCTGCCGGGCGTTGGCGCCGTCGGCGGCGAGCCGGTCGCGTACGGAGGTGTCCGGCTCCTCCTCGACCGGCATCTCCTCGGCGACCGCCAGCCGCTCGGCCAGCTCCTCGGCCTCCTGTACGGCCTTCTCCAGCGCCTCCTGCGCGCGTGCGGCGGCCGCGGCCGACCGCTCGGCCTCGCCTGCGGCACCCCGCGCCTGTCCGGCGAGCCGGCCGAGCTGCTGGGCGACGGCCGACTTCTCCCGGTCCGCCGCCCGGCGCCGCTCAGCGAGCTCTTCCACGAGGGCGGCGGCCTCGGCACGCCGTTCAGCCGCCGTTCGCTGCTCCTGGGCCAGCGCCTCGCAGCGCACCGCCAGCTCGGCCAGCTCGGCCGCGGCCTGGTCCACGGAGGCCTGCACCTCCAGCAGGCTGGGTGCGCCGGCGGAGCCGCCGTGGGCGAAGTGGGCGCCGAGGAGGTCCCCTTCTGCGGTGACGGCGGTCAGCTCCGGGTGGGTGCCGATGACGTCCTCGGCGTCCTCCAGGGTGCCGACGACGACGATTCCTCGCAGGAGGCGGTGGACGGCGGGCATGAGGTCGGCGGGGCCGCGGACCAAGTCTGCGGCGAGGCGCCCACCCGGGGGTGCCACGGTCGGCGGTTCGGCGGCTGCGGCTTCGTCGTGGCCGGTCCCGCCCTGCGGCGGAGCCGCATGTCGATGCTGCCCCGTGCCCCCTTGGGGTGCGTCTCCTGAGGCCGGCTCCATGGGTCCCGCCAGCAGCAGTGCCGCCCGGCCGCCGTCCTGCTTGCGGAGCATTCGGATCGCGTCGGCCGCCGCCGCCGGGGTCGATACGGCGATCGCGTCCGCTGCCGCGCCGAAGGCCGCTGCCAGGGGGATCTCGTAGCCGGGGGTGACCGTGAGGAGTTCCGCCGCGGGGCCCAGGACTCCGGTGAGGCGGTCTCGGGCGCCGAGGAGTATGCCGGTGCCGTCCTTGCGGCGCAGGCCCAGGGCCAGCGCCTCGTGGCGGGCCTGGGTCGCGGCGCGGGTGCGTTCGGTGGTGGTGAGGGCCTCGCGGGCCGCGCTCAGGGCGGCTTCGGCCTCGGTGAGCTGCCGTTTGGCCGCCTCGTGCTGTTCGGCCAGGTCCGCGTCGTCGGCGTCGAGGCCGTCGACCTCGGCCTGCAGGGCCTCGTACTCCTCCTGGGCACGCATCGCGCGTTCCTGTGCCTCGTCGCGGGCCGTGGCCAGGCGGTCGATCTCGGCCTGGGCGGAGGCCGCGCGGGAGCGGGCCGCGTTGACCTGGCCGGACAGGCGGGCCAGGCCCTCGCGGCGGTCGGCGATGGCGCGGGCGACGTCCTTCAGCCGGCGTTCCTCGAAGGCCAGCTCCCGTTCCAGTTCGGCGCGGTGGGCGACCGTGTCGTCGAGGGCGTGCTGGGCCGCGTCCAGGGCCGCCTCCAGCTCGGCCTCCTGCTCACGGATCCGGGCGGCCTCGCGCTCCAGGTCCTCGGGGTCGCGGCCGCGCCGCTCGTCCGGGGGCGCGGACGTCGCGCTCTTCACGCGTGCGTCGGCCAGCGAGATCGTGCCGCGGACGCGTTCGGCCAGCTGGGACAGTTCGTACCAGGTCTGCTGGGCGCGCTGCAGGCGGGGCGTGAGCTGGCGTACCTCGTCCTCCAGGAGGCCCTCGCGGTGCAGGGCCTTCTTCAGGTCCTGCTCGGCGGCCTCCTTGCGTTCCTTCAGGGCCGCCTCGTCCGCGATCTCGGCCTTCAGCGCCTCGCGGAGGCGTACGAGGTCGTCGGCCAGCAGGCGCAGGCGGGCGTCGCGCAGGTCCGCCTGGATGACGGCGGCCCGGCGGGCGACCGCCGCCTGGCGGCCCAGGGGCTTGAGCTGGCGGCGAAGTTCGTCGGTCAGGTCCTGCACGCGCGCGAGGTTGGCCTGCATCGCGTCCAGCTTGCGCAGCGCCTTCTCCTTGCGCTTGCGGTGCTTGAGGACGCCGGCCGCCTCCTCGATGAAGGCGCGGCGGCCCATCGGGTCGGCGTGCAGGACGGAGTCGAGCTGACCCTGGCCGACGATGACGTGCATCTCGCGGCCGATGCCCGAGTCGGACAGGAGTTCCTGGATGTCCAGGAGGCGGCAGGTGTCGCCGTTGATCTGGTACTCGCTGCCGCCGTTGCGGAACATGATCCGCGTGATGGTGACCTCGGCGTACTCGATGGGCAGCGCGCCGTCGGAGTTGTCGATGGTCAGGGACACCTCGGCGCGGCCCAGCGGCGGGCGGCCGGTGGTGCCGGCGAAGATGACGTCCTCCATCTTGCCGCCGCGCAGCGACTTGGCGCCCTGTTCGCCCATGACCCAGCTGAGCGCGTCCACGACATTGGACTTGCCCGAGCCGTTCGGGCCGACGACACACGTGATCCCCGGCTCGAACCGGAGCGTGGTCGCCGAGGCGAACGACTTGAACCCGCGGAGGGTCAGGGCCTTGAGGTGCACGCCGCTGGACTCTACCGGGCGCCGCTATCTCACTCCACGAACACTCGCAACCCCACGGTTTCACCATTGAACATGCAGGGCACACCGTACGTTAAAGACAGTGAAAGGATGCGCGGGGCAAGAAAGAAGGGACGCCGAAGCGTCCCTTGCAACTCTGACGGCCGGGTTGCGGTCGTCCGATCAACTGAGCGGTTGATACGGCAGCCCGATCGCTGCGACTGCTGTCGTGGAGCGATGCAGTGATCAGGTGAGCGCAGGCTCCGCCTGGTGTGCGTCGATGCTCTCCATGATCCTGTCCTGAGAGGCGGCAGCCGTCAGCGCGTCGTTCTCCGCCTGGATCCTTACGAGCTCGGACTCCAGGTCCTGGACACGCTGCTGCAGCCGTCGCATCTCGGCGAGGAGTCGAGGGTCGGAGCCGCCGACGTAACCGAGAAGCGCCTTTGCCATGATGGATGGTCCTCCACAATGAGTGACCGACCGATGCGGTGTGGGTCGTGAGGGATTGCACCCGCGGTGCTTGGCACATCCGGGTGTTGCTCTGCTGTTGCTCCATGCCAAACAGCTAAGGTGCGCGGGGCTTTCAGCGTCTCACCAAAAAGTTTGACGGTCAACACGATCACGCCCTGTATTGGCGGGCAAACCGGGGCGCGCGGCCGGAAAAGCGGCGGCGCAGCGAGTCATCCGGGGCCCTCAGGGCGTGGCGATCAGCGTTTGCTGCGGAGCCTGCCATGCCGGGCCGTTCTTGGCAACCACCAGGTCGTTTCTGCTGGGCGCATGTGCCCCCGGCAGCTCCCTGTGCGCCTGCCTGCGCGCCTTTACAGAACCGGTTCAGCGGATGGCGAAGCCGTCGTAGCCGCCGCGGGGTGTGTCCCAGATCTCGGTGACTCCGTCCACGTGTCCGGGCGTGTCGTCGCCCTGGAGCCAGTCCAGCAACCCCTCGCAGCCCTCGCGCGACCCCTCCGCGACGACCTGGACCCGACCGTCGGCCAAATTGAGAGCAAAACCACTCAGGCCCCCGATCTCCAGCGCCTTGGCACGCGTGAACCAGCGGAAACCCACACCTTGCACGCGTCCACGCACCCAGGCGATCAGTCGCACATCCTCGCTCATGCATGCAACCTAACCGGCCGATGTCGCTCGGTTCACATCCGCCGCCGACGGCATGCGGTACCGTCCCGCCCGATGCATCTCATATGAAACTCACTCGATCGAATGAGTTTGGTTGGCCATGAGGAGTCACTCGCCGCGCAGGCGCCGGTCGACCGCGAGGACGAGGAAGAGGGCAGGGACATGGGACGCCACCGTCGCTCCGCCGCCGGCCGCGCCGCCACGGGCCGGGCCACGGACGTCACCCACACCCGGCACTCCCGCACCGGGACCGGCGCCCCGCAGGACTCGATCACCGGTGAGCCGTGGCAGGACTCGTATGCGGGTGAGACCTGGCTGGACTCGTACGCAGGTGAAACCTGGCTGGACTCGTACACGGATGGCGCCCGGCAGGAGTCGTACACGGGGATCGTCCGGCAGGACTCGTACACAAGTGAGGCCTGGCTGGACTCGTACGCAGGTGGCGCCCGGCAGGACTCGTACATAGCTGAGATCGTCCGGCACGACCCGTACACAGGTGAGATCGTCCGGCACGACCCGTACCCGGGTGAGATCCTCCGCCGCGAGCGCCCGGGGCGGATCCTGCGTCGCGAGCAGACGGACATCGGCCGGCGCGCAGAGGCCCCCCGGGGCATCGCGCCGTATCTCAACCCGGAGGCCTACACCCCGGCGACCGGTCTGCGGCCGCTGGACTATGCCGACGCGACCGCCAGGGCGCATGCCTATCTGTTCGCGGCGCAGGGCGGCGGTCCGGGCGGCTTCGGGGACGGTGGCTTCACGCCGGCCGGCGGCCCCTCCTCCCGCCACCGGCGCCGGAAGAAGGCCGCGAGGCCGGTGCGCTCGGGTCTGCTCGGGGTGTCCGCGGCCGTGGCTCTCGGTACGGCCGCGGTGGCCACCGGCGTGGTGCCGGGGCTGCAGAACTACCGGCTCGGCGGCGCCACGCACACCACCGGCGGCGAGCGCATACAGGCGGCGGACACACCGAGCAACACGGCCGCCGAGCAGGGCGGTACCTCGGGCAGCGCCGCCGACTCCGAGGGCGGCGCCGGCCCGAACTCCGGGGGCTCGGCGTCCACGAGCCCGTCCGCCTCCGCCGCCACGTCGAACCCGGCGACGGCGTCCGCCTCGCCCGCGCCCACCCCGTCACAGACGGCGACCGGGAAGCCGACGCCGCGGGCGACGCCGGCCGGCAAGCCGAAGAGCACCCCGTCGCGTACCGCGTCCAAGGCGCCGAAGACGCCCAAGGCACCGAAGACGAGTGCCCCACCGGTGGCAGTGTCCACGGCGGACGCCGCCGAGGCGGAGGTGCTGAAGCTCGTCAACCAGGAGCGGGCGAAGGTCGGGTGCAGCCCGCTGGCGGCGCAGTCCTCACTGACGAAGCTGGCCGAGTCCTTCAGCGACGACATGGCGGCGCGGGACTTCTTCGACCACACCGACCCGGACGGCAAGACGCCGTGGGACCGGGCCGCGGCGGCGGGGATCACCGACCTCGGCGGCGAGAACATAGCCCGCGGTCAGGCCGACGCGGCGGCCGTCATGGAGGCCTGGATGAACAGCCCCGGCCACCGCGCCAACATCCTGAACTGCGACTTCAGGACCCTGGGCGTCGGCGTCCACTTCGGCTCGGGCGGGCCTTGGTGGACACAGGACTTCGGGTACTGAGAATCCCGCAGGTCATACGCGATCTTCCGAGGAAGTCAGTGGGAGCCCTTGGTCCGTTCTTTCGCGCCCCGCATCTTGCCCCGTGCTTCGAGAGCGGCGCCTTTTGCTGCGAGGGTTTCTTTGTGCACCGCGTGGGCCGCCTTCCGCACGGCCTTTCCGACGACCTGTTCGGCCTTTGCCTTGGCCCGTTCTCCGGCACTCATCTCGGTACCTCCGCGGAGTCTCACTGGTTGCGTGACGGTCACACGAGGCAGCGGCCGAGCAGCCACCGCGCGTTGTGCGCGGACAGTGTCAGCTCGTCTTCGTCCCCGGCGTCGATCACCAGCACCACCTCATCGCTCGGCCAGCGAGAGGCCAGGTCCCGCAGGGTGACCGGCCTGTAGCAGGGCACCTGGGGAAAGGCCCTGAGCAGCCGTTCCTCCGAGGTGAAGACCATGACCGCGGGGGCGTCGTCGACGCTTTCGATCACCGGCAGCACAAGCCGCACAAGTTCACTGCGGTCACGCGTGTATCGGATCCCGCCGATCGCAGGAATCAGCACGTCACAGCCGGCCAGCGCTTCCAGCGCCCGTGGGTCCACCTCGGTGGACAGGTCTTGCAGAGCCTTCCGCGCCACCAACTCGAAGACCTCTGCCGGGATCTCAGTCATAGCGCCGCACCCTTTTTGCATAGAACCGCCCCCGGGATTACGGTCGTATACCCGCGATCGGACCGATCATGCGGTGAGTCCGCGCACGAGCGCCGTCCTGGGGCCGTCTCGGGGCCGTCAAAGGGCACACAACGACGACCAACGCTGACCACCACCGACAGCCAAGTCGCAGGTCGCAGCGTTGATCGACTACACGGCCGCAGGTCAGAGACCCGGCCCTTCACTTCTTCGGGTACTGAGAATCCCGCAGGTCAAGGTGGGCGAGTTGAGCAGGCGCAACGCCACGCAGGAACGGTGGTTCAAGCGGAACGCCGAGGCGATGAGCCGATGGTCTGAGCGTTTGATATGTCTCGGCGCCTATGTCATCGGCATCCACCGCGTATACCAACACGCCTTCGTCCACGCCTCACTCTGGTTCGCCGCCGGCGTTGGCTGCACATCGATGTACATCGCTGACGCACGACAAGCGAGGCGCAAGGCCGAGCGAGCACGACAGCAGCAGCTGCACAGGCTCGCCGAACTGTTCCGCGAGGTCACCGCCCGGAAGACCCTGAACCGTCGCTGAGCCCTCAGGCCGCGCGCCCCCGCGTGAACACCCGCGCCGCCTCGGCGACGCGGCGCCCGAGGTGCTCGGCCGTGGCGATGTCGGACTTGTGCACGGCGTCCGGGCCCTCGTCCACGTTGGTCTGGGCCGCCGCGCCCGTGAAGACACCGAGGCGGTTGAGGTCGTGCTCGGAGCCCGCGCTGTTGTTCCAGCCGGGGTGCAGGCCGAGGTTGATCCAGTTCATCCCGTGCTGCGCGGCGAGGATCTGGAAGAACTGCAGGGTGTGCAGCTTGTCGCCGCTCTTGGAACCGGAGTTGGTGAAGCCGGCGGCCAGCTTGTCCTTCCAGTCCTGGCCGAACCAGCGCTTGGAGGTGGCCTCGGCGAAGACGTGGAAGGCGCCGGAGGCGGTGCCCATGTAGGTGGGCGAGCCGAAGACGATCGCGTCGGAGCGGTCCAGCGTCTCCCACTGCTGGTCGGTGATCTCGTCCACCTTGATCAGGTGCACCTCGGCGCCCGCCTCGGCGGCACCGGCGCGGACGGCCTCCGCGAGGACGGCGGTGTGGCCGTAGCCGGAGTGGTAGGCGATGGAAACGACAGGGGTGGTCACGATGCGTTCTCCTGGGATGGGCAGGTCACTGGCACTGGTGAAAGGAAAGCACTAACTGATGGTTAGTGCAAGCTCCCAGTTAGCGCTGTGTTCGAGTACGCTTGGGGGATGGACACCACGCAGGAGCGCACCGAGGCGCAGGACCTCCCGTACAACGTGTTCGCCAAGGCCTGCCCCTCGCGCGGCACGCTGGAGCACGTCACGGGACGCTGGGGCGCGCTCACGCTCGGCGCGCTGTATGAGGGCTCGCTGCGCTTCAACGAACTGCGCCGTCGCGTGGACGGGGTGAGCGAGAAGATGCTGTCCCAGACGCTGCACGCGCTGGAGCGCGACGGCCTGGTGCACCGCGAGGCGCAGCCGACCAACCCGCCGCGCGTGGACTACGAACTGACCGCCCTGGGCCGTCAGGTGGCCGGGCGACTGCTGGCGCTCATCCACTGCGTGGAGGACGCCATGGACGACGTCCTCGCGGCACGCGCGCGTTACGACGGCACGCGCGGCGCCCTCTGACACTTCGGGCAGAAGTAACTGGAGCGGTTCATCCAGGGACGGCGGCGGATCGGGGTGCCGCACCGCTTGCAGGGTTCGCCCTCACGGCCGTACGCGTCCAGGGACCGGTCGAAGTAGCCGGACTCGCCGTTGACGTTGACGTACAGGCTGTCGAAGCTGGTGCCGCCGACGGCGAGGGCGGCGTTCATCACGTCCCGGATGTGGCCGAGGAGTTCGGTGGTGACCGGACGGGTGAAGTTCGCCGTCGGGCGCTCGTAGTGGATGCGGGCGCGCCACAGCGCCTCATCCGCGTAGATGTTGCCCACCCCGCTGATCAGCGACTGGTCCAGCAGGGCCCGCTTGATGGTGGTCCGCTTGCGGCGCAGCGCCAGGTGGAAGGCCTCGTCGTCGAACAGCTCGTCGAGAGGGTCGCGGGCGATGTGCGCGATGACGTCGGGCAAGCCGTCGGGGGTGTTGTCGTGCAACGACAGCCCGCCGAAGGTGCGTTGGTCGACGAACCGGAGTTCCGTGCCGAGGGAGTCGGCGAACCGGATCCGGATGCGCAGGTGCTTCTCGTCCGGCGCCTCGTGCGGCTGCACCAGCAGCTGACCGCTCATGCCGAGGTGGGCGAGGACGGACTGGTTGGTCTCCTCCAGCGGCAGCCACAGGTACTTGCCGCGGCGGCTGGGCGTGCCGATGTGGTGGCCCTTGAGCCGGTGCGTGAAGTCGTCGGGCCCCGCCAGGTGCCGGCGTACGGCGCGCGGGTGCAGCACCTCGGTCTCGGCGACGGTGCGGTGGGCGACCCAGCGCGCGAGACCGCGCCGGACGACCTCGACCTCGGGCAACTCGGGCATCGGGACCCCCGTACAGAGCGGTGGACGAGCGGAGCGCCCGCCCCGTCGGCAACGGCGGGGCGGGCGCTCGGTACTGCTGTGGGTCAGGCGGGAGCGGACGACGGGTCGCCGTCCTTGGCGGCGGCTTCCTCGGCAGCCGGATCGCCGTGCTTGGCGACGGCCTCCTTGGCCGCCTTGACCGCCTCGGCGTCCGCGGCGGCCGCTTCCCTGGCCGCCTTGGCGCGCTCGTCCGCGGCGGCCTTGATGGCCCGCCAGGCGGACTCGGCGGCCTGCTGCTCCGCCTCCTTCTTGCTGCGGCCGGTGCCGGTGCCGTACGAGACGCCTCCGACGCGGGCGGCAGCAGTGAAGGTCTTCTCGTGGTCGGGGCCGGTCTCCGTGACCAGGTACTCGGGCACGCCGAGTCCTTCGGTCGCGGTCAGCTCCTGGAGGGAGGTCTTCCAGTCCAGGCCGGCACCGAGGTTCGAGGACTTCTCGATCAGCGGGTCGAAGAGCCGGTGCACCAGCTCGGACGCCGAGTCGAGGCCCTGATCGAGATAGACCGCACCGATCACCGCTTCCAGGGTGTCGGCGAGGATGGACGCCTTGTCCCGGCCGCCCGTGCCCTCTTCACCCCGGCCGAGCCGGATGAAGGAGCCCAGGTCGAGGCCACGACCGACCTCCGCCAGCGCACGCGAGTTGACCACCGCGGCCCGCAACTTGGCCAGCTGGCCTTCGGGCAGGTCGGGGTGGGTGCGGTACAGCGTGTCCGTGACGACGAGGCCGAGGACGGAGTCACCGAGGAACTCCAGCCGCTCGTTCGTCGGCAGACCGCCGTTCTCGTACGCGTAGGAACGGTGGGTCAGCGCGCGCACCAGAAGGGCGGACTCGACCTGGTAGCCGAGCCGCCCTTCCAGAAGCGTGTGGGACGAGGCCTGATTGTCCGCCTTCTTCTTGGCGGGTGCGTCCGCCTTGGCGTCTTCCGCCTTCTTGGGACTGGACACAGTGCCTCTCACCAGCCGCTCAGACTTCGAGGACCTGGCGCTTGTTGTAGGTGCCGCAAGACGGGCACGCGATGTGCTGCTGCTTGGGCTCGTGGCAGCGCTCGCACGCAACCAGGGTGGGGACCGCAGCCTTCCACTGCGACCGGCGGTGGCGCGTGTTGCTGCGCGACATCTTCCGCTTCGGAACAGCCACGGCTACTTCTCCTGCTTCTCGTCGACGCCCGCTTCGGCGCCGCTCATCTCGTCCTTCTCGCCGTCTTCGAGTGAACCGGCGAGTCCCTGCAATGCCGCCCAACGGATGTCGACGGCGTCGTGGTGGTGGTCCGGGTCGTCCGCGAGCCGCGCTCCGCACTCGGAGCACAGGCCCGGGCAGTCTTCCTGGCACACCGGCTGCATCGGCAGTGCGAGCACCACCGCATCGCGCAGCAGAGGTTCGAGGTCGAACAGTCCGTCCTCGAGGAAGTACCTGTCCTCGTCGTCCTCGGCGTCGTCGCCCGGTTCCGCGATCACACGGCCCCGGTCGTCGGCGTCAGGGTACGAGAACAGTTCCTGGAAGTCCGCTTCGAGCTCCAGCCCGACCGGCTCCAGACACCTTACGCACTCCCCCTCGGCCTGTGCACGGGCGGTGCCTGTGACGAGCACCCCTTCCATGACCGACTCAAGGCGGAGTTCGAGCTCCACCGGGGCGCCTTCCGGCACTCCGATGACCCCCTGGATGCCGAGATCGGCGGGAGCGTCGATCGTGCGGGTCAGGCGCTGCAGCGCGCCAGGACGCCGACCCAGCTCGTGCGTGTCGAACACGAGGGGGTTGCGGTGGTCGAGGCGGGCGTTGGAGGCCATTCCTGCTTTCGATCTTCGAGCTCGGAGGGCCGCCGCCCGTCGATGTCGAGGGCAGCGGTGATCGCGGACGTACACGCGACCGAAGAGCCAGGATACTGGACCTTTCGCTCTCGGCCCAATCCGGTGGTGGCGGGCGGTCGCGCGGCGGTGTTCCGCGCCTACAGTCCCCGGCCCTGCTCGTACGCCCTCAGCTGCTCCGCGCTGATCATGCTCGTGTCGAAGAGGCTGGTCTCGTCGAGGGCGTAGCCCTGCTGGGGCTGCTGTTGCTGGTGGGCCTGCTGGGGGTCGTAGGCGCCCTGCTGCTGGTCGTAGCCCTGATAGGCATACGGGTCGGCCTGCTGGTAGCCGTAAGGGTCCTGCTGGCCGTAGGCGGGCTGCTGCGGGAAGCCGCCGTAGGGGTCGGGCTGCTGCTGCTCGTACGACGCGTACGCGGGCTGCGGGTCGTACGACGGCTGCTGCTGCGGCTGCTGCTGGCGGTCCGGGCGCTCGGCCGGGGTGTCCTGCTCGGCGAGGGCGGCGAGGTCGGCGAGGTAGTCGGCGTCGCTGGAGTGCTGGAAGGTCGTGGTGTCGTCGGCGAGGGCGCCGAGGTCGTCCGTGGCGATCCGGCCGTGCAGCTTCTGCCGGCCGCGGCCGACGGCCTCCAGGGTCTTGGCGAGCACCGCCTCGAAGGCACCCAGCTTGGCGTCGACGTACTGGTCGGCGTTGTGGCGCAGGGTCTCCGGGTCGTGGCTGCGCTCGGGGGCGTCCTCGTCCTCGTAGCCGTTCTCGTCCAGGCCGGGCCCGGTGCCGAGGAGCTTCTCGCGGCCCCGGCCCACCGAGCCGAGGGTCTTGGTGAGGACGACCTCGAAGTTGGCGAGCTTGGAGTCGACGTAGTCGTCGGCCTCGGCGCGGATCTCCTCGGCCTCCTTGCGGGCCTCGGCGAGGATCCGATCGGCCTCGGCCTGGGAGCGGCGGGCGATCTCGGTGTCGGAGATCAGCGAGCCGCGCTCGGCGTGCGCGTTGGAGATGATCAGCTCGGCTTCCTGACGGGCCTGCTCGACCATCTGGTCACGGTCGCCGATCAGCTCCTGAGCCTGTGCGAGGGAGCCGGGCAGGGCCTGGCGCACCTCTTCCAGCATCGCGAGCAGGTCGGCGCGGTTGATCACGCAGGACGCCGACATGGGCATGGACCGGGCGCCGGAGACCGTGGAGACGATCTCGTCGAGCTTCTTCTGCACGTCCACCTGTGCTCGCCACTCTCTACAGCCGGGATGGAGACGGACGGGACGACTGTAGTCCCATCGGTCCCATCAAACCTTGCGCAGGCGCTTGTTCAGGGCGTCCAGCACCGGGGCGGGCACCAGGTGGGAGACGTCGCCGCCCCAGGCCGCGACCTCCTTGACCAGGGAGGAGGAGAGGAAGCTGTAGGTGGGGTTGGTGGGCACGAACAGCGTTTCCACGCCGGTGAGGCCGATGTTCATCTGGGCCATCTGCAGCTCGTAGTCGAAGTCGCTGACGGCACGCAGGCCCTTGACGATGGCGGGGATGTCGCGCTGCTTGCAGAAGTCGACGAGCAGGCCGTGGAAGGCTTCGACCCGGACGTTGGCGTAGTCGGCGGTGACCTCGCGGATCAGCTCGATTCGCTCCTCGATCTCGAACAGGCCCTTCTTGGACTTGTTGATCATCACCGCGACGTAGACCTCGTCGTACAGACGGGAGGCTCGGGCAATGATGTCGAGGTGTCCGTTGGTGATCGGGTCGAACGACCCGGGACAGACGGCGCGGCGCACTTGTGATCCCTCGCTCTCCGGTCCGGTCATCGTGCGTCTTCGCACGTAGAGGCGGCGCGACCGTACCAAAACGTTCCCTCGCCGTAGCGACGGGACCTGATCGCCTCGAAGCCGTCCGGCCACTGGAATGGGCCACCTCTGGTGCTGCGCTCCACGGTGACGAGCGCTTGCTCAGCGAGCCAGCCTTCCGAGTGGAGTGTGAGCAGAATCTCTCGAAGATCGTGATCTGTGACAACGTACGGGGGGTCGAGGAAGACGAGGTCGTACGGCTCGGCGGGGGGTGCGGTTCTGATGACTTGTTCCGCTTTGCCCGCTCGCACTTCGGCGCCGGGGAGGCCGAGGTTCTTCGCGTTCTCCCGGACGATCCTGGCTGCGCGGGCGTCCGCTTCCACGAGGAGCGTGTGGCTCGCGCCGCGGGAGAGGGCCTCCAGACCCACGGCGCCTGAGCCGGCGTAGAGGTCGAGGACTCGTTCACCGTCCAGGGGGCCGCCGAGGAGGGACTGCCAGGTGGAGAAGAGGCCCTCGCGTGCGCGGTCGGAGGTGGGCCGGGTTCCGGTGCCAGGGGGTACCGAGAGGCGCCGTCCGCCGGCCCGGCCGGCGATCACGCGGGTCATGTGGGGTCCTTCTTCGTGGGCGGCTTTACGGTTCATTGTGGCTGCTTGCGCCCGCGCGGCGGTAGCCGCATACGGAGCACGGCCCCGCGCCCCTTGAGGTAGGTCCACCTCAGCCCTTCTCCAAGTACTGCTCCCTCTCCTCGTCCAGCAGGGCGTCCAGAGCCGTGCGCAGGCCCGGAAGGCGCTCCAGCTCCGGATCCGTCGTCACCAGGGCCGTCGCCTCCTGCCTCGCCTCCGCGATGACCTCCTCGTCCTCGATGACCGCGAGGACGCGCAAGGAGGAGCGGGCGCCGGACTGGGCCTGGCCGAGGACGTCGCCCTCGCGGCGCTGTTCGAGGTCGATGCGGGAGAGCTCGAAGCCGTCGAGGGTGGCGGCGACGGCGTTCAGCCGCTGGCGGGCCGCGCTGGCCTCGGGCATCTCGGTGACCAGGAGGCACAGGCCGGGGGCGGAGCCCCGGCCGACGCGGCCGCGGAGCTGGTGGAGCTGGGAGACGCCGAAGCGGTCGGCGTCCATGATGACCATCACCGTGGCGTTGGGGACGTTCACCCCGACCTCGATGACCGTGGTGGCGACCAGGACGTCCGTCTCGCCGGCCGCGAAGCGGCGCATCACCGCGTCCTTGTCGTCCGGGTGCATACGGCCGTGGAGGACCTCCACCTTCAGGCCCTGGAGGGGGCCGCGGCCAAGCTGGTCGGCGACGTCCAGGACCGCGAGCGGCGGGCGCTTCTCCGCCTCGTCCTCGGGGGACTTCTTCTTGCCGGCCTTCTTGGGGTCGTCCTCCTCGTCGCCGATGCGGGGGCAGACGACGTACGCCTGGTGACCGTTCGCCACCTCCTCGCGGACCCGCTCCCAGGCGCGGGAGAGGAAGTGGGGCTTGTCGGCGGCCGGGACCACATGGCTGGCGATCGGGGAGCGGCCGGCGGGGAGCTGGTCGAGGACGGAAGTCTCCAGGTCGCCGAAGACCGTCATGGCGACCGTGCGCGGGATCGGGGTGGCCGTCATCACCAGCAGGTGCGGGGGCTGCTTGCCCTTGCCGCGCAGGGCGTCGCGCTGCTCGACGCCGAAGCGGTGCTGCTCGTCCACCACGACCAGGCCGAGGTCGTGGAACTGGACCTTGTCCTCGATCAGGGCGTGCGTGCCGATGACGATGCCGGCCTCGCCGGTGACCAGGTCGAGCAGGGCCTGGCGGCGGGCGGCGGCGCCCATGGAGCCGGTGAGCAGGACGACCTTGGTGGCGTGCTCGGTGCCGCCCAGCATGCCTCCCTCGGCCAGCTCGCCCATCATCTCGGTGACCGAACGGTGGTGCTGCTGGGCGAGCACCTCGGTGGGCGCGAGCATGGCCGCCTGACCGCCCGCGTCGACCACGGCGAGCATGGCGCGCAGGGCCACCAGCGTCTTTCCCGAGCCGACCTCTCCTTGCAGCAGCCGGTGCATCGGGTGTTCCGTGGCGAGGTCGTCGAAGATCTCCTTGGAGACCTTCTGCTGGCCCTCGGTCAGGGTGAAGGGCAGGCGGTCGTCGAAGGCCGTGAGGAGGCCGTCGGGCCTGGGAGTGCGCGGGACGGCGGGGAGCTGGGTGTCCGCGTAGCGGCGGCGGGCCAGGGCGACCTGGAGGACGAAGGCCTCGTCCCACTTCAGGCGGGCGCGGGCGTCGGCGATGTCGGCCTTGGTGTGCGGGCGGTGGATCTTGAGCAGGGCCTCGGGGAGCGGGACCAGGCCACGGCCCTCGCGGAGGGAGGGGGGAAGCGGGTCCAGCGCTTCCTGCGCGGTGGGCAGCACCGTCTGAACCGCCTTGCCGATCTTCCAGGACTCCAGTTTGGCGGTGGCCGGGTAGATGGGGATCAGGGCGCCGGCCCAGCTCTCCACGGTCTCCTCGCTGTCGCCGCGCAGCAACTCGTATGCCGGGTGGGCGAGTTGGAGGCGGCGGTTGAAGACCGAGACCTTGCCGGCGAACATCGCGCGTGTGCCCGGCAGCAGCTCCTTGTGGGGCTTGTGGACGCCGTTGCCGAAGAAGACCAGCTGGAGCCGGCCGCTGCCGTCGGTGATCGTGACCTCCAGGCGCTGACCCTTGCCGCGGGGGGCCTTGGCGGAGGCGAAGGTGTGCAGGCGGGCGTCGGCGACCTGGGCGACCACCGTGACGTGCTCGTCCATGGGCAGCTCGGCGAGTTGGGTGAGCTGGCCGCGCTCCTCGTATCTGCGCGGGTAGTGGTGGAGGAGGTCGCCGACGGTGTGCAGGCCGAGGTGCTCGGCCATCACCTTCGCGGTGGCGGGGCCGAGCACCGACTTCAGTGGCTGCTTCAGTGGTTCTTGCAGTGCGGGCACGAGATCCATTGCACACCACGGCACTGACAATGCCGCGAAACCCCTGGTCAGCTGGACTGTTCCGGCCCTAGGATGGCGCGCTCCGGCCATCCTTCGCGGTCACCGCCCCGCCGGGACCGCCCGACCCCGCGCCGCACGCACTCCCCTCCGGCGCAGTGACGATGGACTCCCAGACCTCACAGTCAGCCCAGGCATCCCAGTCACCTCACCCTCCTCACATGTTCCAGGTCGACCTGCGCGGTCTGGTGGACCTGCTCTCCCATCACCTCTATTCCAGCCCCAAGGTCTATCTGCGCGAGCTGCTGCAGAACGCCGTCGACGCCATCACGGCACGGCGGGGCGAAGAGCCCGGCGCCCCGGCCCAGGTGCGGCTGCACGCCGACGGCGGCGGCCTGCGCGTGGAGGACAGCGGGATCGGGCTCACCGAGGCGGACGTGCACGATCTGCTCGCCACCATCGGGCGCAGCTCCAAACGGGCCGAGGGCCTGCAGGAGGCCCGTTCGGACTTCCTCGGCCAGTTCGGCATCGGCCTGCTCGCGTGCTTCGTGGTCGCCGAGCGGATCCGGGTGGTCAGTCGCAGCGCCCGTACGCCCGGCGCACCACCGGTGGAGTGGACGGCGCGCGACGACGGCTCGTACACCGTGCGGACCCTGCCCGACTCCGCGCGGCCCGAGCCCGGTACGACCGTCCACCTGACCGCGCGGCCCGGGGCGGCCGAGTGGCTGGCGCCGGAGCGGGTGCTGGCCCTGGCCCGCGACTTCGGCGCGCTGCTGCCGTACGACGTCCGGGTGGGCGAGGAGCCGGTGACGGAGCTGCCCGCGCCCTGGGACCGGCCGTATCCGAGCCCTGCGAGCAGAAGGGTGGCGCTGGCCCGGCACTGTCACGAGCTGTTCGGGTTCACCCCGCTGGACTCGATCGACCTGGACGTGCCGCTGGCCGGGATCCGCGGGGTGGCGTACGTACTGCCGGCGGCCGTGAGCCCCGCCCAGCGGGCGACCCACCGGGTGCATCTGAAGGGCATGCTGCTGACCGAGCGGGCCGAACAGCTGCTGCCCGACTGGGCGTTCTTCGTGCGCTGTGTGCTGGACACCGACAGTCTGCGGCCGACGGCCTCGCGGGAGTCGCTGTACGAGGACGAGACGCTGGCCGCGGTGCGGGAGGCGCTCGGGGAGAGGATTCGCTCGTGGCTCACGGGGCTTGCCGCCGGTGATCCGGAGCGGCTGACGGCCTTCCTCGCCGTGCATCACCTGGGGGTGAAGTCGCTCGCCCGGCACGACCGGGACATGCTGCGCACGATGCTGCCCTGGCTGCCGTTCGAGACGACCGACGGGCAGCTGTCGCTGGAGGAGTTCGCCCAGCGGCACCCGGTGGTGCACTTCACGCGGACCGTCGAGGAGTACCGGCAGGTCGCGCCGATCGCCTCCGCGCAGGGCGTCGGCGTGGTCAACGGCGGCTACACGTACGACGGCGACCTGGTCGAGGCGCTGCCGTCGGTGCGGCCGGGGACGGTGGTCGCCGAGCTGGACGCGGACACCGTGACCGCGCACCTGGACGCGGTCGACCCGGGCGAGGAGCTGGCCCTGTCCGGCTTCCTGGCGGCGGCGCGGGCGAAGCTGGACCCGTTGGGCTGTGACGTCGTCCTGCGGGCCTTCCATCCGCTGTCCGTGCCCGCGCTGCATCTGGACGACCGTTCCGCGCGGCACGAGCAGGCCCGCGCGGCGGCCGAGGAGCAGGCCGACGACCTGTGGGCGGGCATCCTCGGCTCGCTGCGCGGCAGCGCACCACGCGCGCGTCTGGTGCTCAACCATCTCAACCCGCTGGTGCGGCGCATCGGTTCGCTGAAGGACCCGGAACTGATCGGCACCGCCACGGAGTCGCTGTACGGGCAGGCCCTGCTGATGGCGCAGCGCCCGCTCCGGCCGACCGACTCGGCGCTGCTGAACCGGGCGTTCATCGGCCTGCTGGAGTGGGCGACCCATGGGGAGGGCGACGGGCGATGAGCGAGATCGCGGACTTCGACGCGCTGCGCCGGGCGATGGCGGAGAACTCCGAGCAGCCGGAGGGCCCGGCCCGCAACGCGCGCGCGGAGCGGCTGCTGGCCGAGGCGGAGGGCCTCGGCATCCCGCTGGCCGTCATCGAGGCGCTCGGGCACCAGCTGAAGGTCTACAACTACAGCTCCGAGAAGGACAAGATGTTCGTCCCGTTCGCGCGGCTGCTGCGCATGTGGGACGAACGGCCCGAGGACTTCGACGCGTACGAGGCGCACTCGCTGCACTGGGTCTTCAAGTGGATGTCGGCGGGCATGCTGGACCAGCCGCACGTCCCGCTCGCCTCGATCGAGAAGTGGCTCGCCGAGATGGAGCACCGCTACCGGCTCGCCGGGCACTCCGAACGTGCCGTGCGCGGCGCGGAGTTCAGTGTGGCGGCGCACATCGGGGACCTGGCGCGCGCGGAGCGGGCGTACGCCGCGTGGCTCGCCGCGGACCGGGACACGATGGCCGACTGCCACGCGTGCGAGCTGCACGGGCAGGGCGAGTGGCAGGTCCAGCGCGGCAGGGACGCTCAGGCCCTGGAGCTGTGGCGTCCGGTGCTGGAAGGCGAGTTCGCCTGCGCGCACGAACCGCACACCGTGCTGGCCTCCTCGCTGGCCCCGCTGCTGCGCCTGGGGCGCGTCGACGAGGCCCGCGCGAACCATCTGCGGGGCTTTCGTCTGGTGCGCCCGATGGAGTCGATGCGCGCCGCGTACGCCGACCATGTGGAGTTCTGCGCACTGACCGGCAACGAGGCACGCGCTCTGGAGCTGCTCGCCGAGCGGCCGGCGTACTTCACCGACACGGGGCATCCGCGCAGCCGGCTGGACTTCCTGGCCGTGGTGACGCTGGTGATGGACCGGCTGACCGAGCTGGGCCTCGGCGGACAGCGGGTGCCGGGTCCGGCCGGGCGGACCTGGACGGCACAGGAACTCGCCGCCCACGCGCGCGTGGAGACGCTGGAGCTGGCCGAGCGGTTCGACCGGCGCAACGGCACGTCGAACATCGGCGACCGGGCACGCGCGCGTATGGCTCAGCGGCCGCTGGTGGAGCGCCTGCCGCTGGGCGTGCGCACGGTGCGCACGGCGCCGGCGCCGGTCGCCGCGCCCCCACCCACGCAGGTGCACGGCGAGCCCGACCTGGCGGCCCTGCTCGCCGAGGCACGCCGGCTGTCGGAGACCCTGCAGCCGCACGCCCTGGAGGCCTGGGCCGCGGTCCGGCGGGCCGCGCACGGGACGGAGCTGGAGCCGCGCGACCGCGCGGAGCTGGCCGAGCACGAGGCGATGGCCCGCGGCCCCGAGGGCATCGAGCTGTTCGAGCAGGCGGCGGCCCTGTACGCCGAGGCGGGCGACCCCGGCGAGGCCCTGGCGGCACGCGCGCGTGGAGCGTACGTCCGCGCCCTGACCGGCGACGCACAGGCGGCCCTGGACGTGGTCACCGGTCTGTACGACGAGGCCCTCGCCCTCTACGCCGAGGAGGCCACCGGCATACGGCAGACGGCGTCGGTCCTGATGAGCCGGGCGCGGATCCTCATGCGACGGGTACACGAGGGTGCGCCGGTCCTGGAGGCCCCGGTACCGGGCGGCCCCGCGCCCGAGGGCGCGTCGACCGACAGACGCGTCCCCGACACGTCGGCCTCGGACCAGCCTGGGCCCGAATTCCCGGGACCGGACGGGCCGGACACGGACGGTCTCGCGCCCTGGGACGCAATGCCCGAGGTGCCCGTCCCCGACACGTCAGCCTCCGACCAGCCGGGGACCAGACTCCCGGGACCGGACGGCTCGGACGCCAACGGCCCCGCGCCCCGGGACGCAATGCCCGAGGTGCCCGTCCCCGACACGTCAGCCTCCGACCAGCCGGAGACCAGACTCCCGGGACCGGACGGCTCGGACGCCAACGGCCCCGCGCCCCGGGACGCAATGCCCGAGGTGCCCGTCCCCGACACGTCAGCCTCCGACCAGCCGGAGACCAGACTCCCGGGACCGGACGGCTCGGACGCCAACGGCCCCGCGCCCTGGGACGCGTTGCCGGAGGCACCGGTCCCCGACGCGTCGGCTTCCGACGAGCCCAAGACCGAGGGTCTGGTGCCGGACGGGGTGATCCCCCGGCAATCGGAGCCCGGAGGGGCCGCCTTCGGTGGGACGGTGGCTGGGCGGGCAGGGGATGTGATCGCGCAGGTCGAGCGGGCCGTGCGTGAGGTGCTGGCGCTCGTCGAGGGGCGGACCGGGGATGATGTGCGGCTGGCCGCCCGGGCCGCTGAGGCGCGGGGCATGCTCGCCGAGCTGGCCGGGGTGCGCGGGGACGGCGGGCGGGCCGCGGAGTTGTTCCGGCGGGCGGCCGACGCGTATGTGAGCGCCGGGCTGCCGTGGTTCGCCGTGGAGTACGAGGTACAGGTCGCCGCGCTGGCCCATCAGGCCGGTGAGCCGGGCGCGGCGGAGCGGGCGCTCCGGGCCGCCCTGGAGCACGGCGGGCCGTACCTGGAGCCGGTCGGCCGGGCCCAGCTGCATCTGCAGCTCGCCGAGGTCGTCGGCGCCCGGAGTGAGGTCGTCGAGGCCACCGAACATGCGCTGGAGGCCGCGCACTGGGCCGATGAGGCGGGCGAGAGCGGCACGCTGGGCGCCTGGGCGCGGCAGCAGCTGGGCGGGTTCCTGCTGCGGCGGGGACGGTGCGCCGAGGCCGCCGAGGTGCTGGAGTCGGCGCTGGCCGACCTGTCCGCCGAGACGCACGGGGACGGGGCCGTCGTACAGGCGCAGTGGTGGCTCGGCGACTGCCTGGGCGAGCTGGGGGATCACCGGGCGGCGGCGGAACACCGGCTGCGGGCCGCCGAGACCGCCCGGCACTGGCCCGAGCAGCAGGACCACGCCACGCTCGCCCACCTCGCCGCCGAGTCGCTGAGCAAGGCCGGCCTGCTGGACGAGGCCGACCAGGCCTACGCGCGAGCGGGCGAGCTGTGGCGGGCACTGGGCAACCCGGCCTTCCTCGTCCGCTCACTGCGCGCCCGCGGCTGGCTGGCGCTGCGCGGGAAGGGCGGCGCGGAGGGCGCGCGGGAGCTGATGGCGGAGGCGGTGCGCACGTGCGAGCGGGCGCGTCGGGCCGCGGCCGACCCGGTGTCCATGGAACAGCTCACCGACGAACTCGCCCATACCCACCGGCAGTTCGGCGAACTGCTGGCCCGCTCGGCGACCGAGGCAGCGGAGCGGGCCGAGGAAGCCGAAGACGGCGCGATCCAGGCCGTGTTCGAGGCGGCGCTGATCCAGCTGGACCGCGCGGCCGACCTGTTCACCACGCTCGGCCCGGACGCGCTGCACGACCGTACCGGTGCCCAACTCGCCGCCGGGCGGCTGACGGCGGACCTCGGCCGGCCCGCCGAGGCGGCGGCACGCGCGCGTGCCGTGCTCGCGGCCTACCAGGGCGCCGACGACGGGGACGAGACCGCCCGGGCGCGCCGGGCGGAGGCCGCCCGGATGCTGGAGCAGCAGTCGTGAACCCGGCTCACTCCACGCCGATGAGCAGCAGGGCCCCCTGCCGGCCGCCCTGGTACACGACCGTGTCCACGGCGAGGTAGGACTCCCGTACGCGGGCCTCCAACTGCTCGGCGACGGTCTCGGGGGCTCCGTCGCCGACGACGAGGGTGACCAGTTCGCCGCCGGCCTGGAGCATGCGGTCGAGGACGGTCCGGGCGGTGGCGATGACGTCGGGGCCGATCACCGCCACGTCGCCGTCGATCAGCCCGAGCACGTCCCCGGCCTGGCAGATGCCGGCCGTCGTCCAGGACTGGCGTTCGGCGACGACGACCTCGGCGTACCGGGTGGCGCCCGCCGCCGCGGTCATCTGGACCACGTCCTCGTCGAACCGGCGCCCCGGCTCGTGCACGGCGAGCGCGGCGATGCCCTGGACCGCCGAGCGGGTCGGGATCAGGGCCACCCGGATGCCCTCGGTGCGGGCCTGCTCGGCGGCCGCGGCGGCCGTGTGGCGCAGCTCGGCGTCGTTGGGCAGCAGGACGACCTCGCGCGCGTGGGCCCGCCGCAGCGCCTGCACCAGCTCCCCGCTGGCGAGCGGTTCCCCGGGGCGCGCGAGGACGGTCGTGGCGCCCGCCTCGGTGTACAGCCCGGCCAGGCCCTCGCCCGGCACGACGGCGACGACGGCACGCTGGGCACGCTCGCGTGGCGGCCGCTCGCCGCCGGTGTGCACGTCCCCCAGCCCGAAGTGGGTGATCCTGATCCGGTACGGCCGCCCGGCCTCGACGCCCGCCTCCACGGCGGCGCCCGCGTCGTCGACGTGCACATGGACGTTCCACAGTCCGTCGCCGCCGACCACGACCAGGGAGTCGCCGAGCGCGTCGAGGCGTTCCCTCAGCCGGGCCACGGCCGTGTCGCCGGCCTCCAGGAGATAGATCACCTCGTAGGCGGGCCCGCCCGTCTCGCCCTCGGCGCACAGGCCGGTGTCGGGCACGGCCACGCGGGCGTGCGCTCCCGCAGCGGCACGGGCGCCCGCGCGCGCGTGCGGATCGGCATCCGCACGGGCGCCCGCAGCACCGCAGACCCCGTCCACGCGCGCGTGCCCGCCGGAAACGGCGTCCGGTGCCTCCGCGGTGTCCCGTACCGCGGCGAGGCTCTCCCGCGCGGCCGGCACCTCCCGTACCGCCTCCCCCGTGAACGCCTCCACCAGCGCCCCCAGCACCGCCACGAGCCCGCGTCCGCCCGCGTCGACCACCCCGGCCCGGCCGAGCACGGGCAGCTGGCGCGGAGTGGCCGCAAGGGCCGTACGCGCACCCTCGTAGGCCGCCCGCGCGACCGTGCCGCAGTCACCGTCGGCCTCCTCGGCGGCCTCAGCGGCCTCGGCTGCGGCCGAGGCGACGGTCAGCACCGTGCCCTCGACGGGGTGGGCCACGGCCTGCCGGGCGGAGTCGGCGGCCCGCCGCAACGCCAGCCGCAGCCCCGCGCCGTCGACGTGTGCCGCCTCACCGCCCTGGGCCAGCACCTGCGCCATGCCGCGCAGCAGCTGCGCCAGGATCGTCCCGGAGTTGCCCCGGGCCCCGATGAGCGCCCCGTGGGCCATGGCGTGCACGGCGTCCGCCAGAGAGGGCTCATCAGTACCCGTCTCGTACCCGGCGAACACCGCCTCCACGGCGGTGGCCGCCGATTCCAGAGTGAGGTAGAGATTGGTTCCGGTGTCGCCGTCGGCCACCGGATAGACGTTGATCGCGTCGATCTCCTCGCGCGCGCGCCCGAGCGCTCCGAGCGCCAGACCGCACCAGGTGCGCACCGCGAGAGCATCGAGGAATGTCTGCGGCACCTGCGCCACCTGCGCCTCCCTGAACTGGCTGGACGTGGGACGCAGCGTAGACCCCGAAGCGGTGTCCACCGGAACAGGGCCGGGAGCGGGGTCCTGATCTGCCATGGTAGTTTCGTTCTACGGGCGCAGCCGTTGTATGCTGCTCCGGTTGCCCGATCCGATCGGGCCGTTCCCCTGGCAACGCCACTCAAGATCTCAGGTCTTAGGATCTCGATCCCGGCCTGCCGGGATTAACCGTAAGTGCATCTGAAGTCTTTGGAGTGACCCGTGGCTGCCAACTGCGACGTCTGCGGCAAGGGGCCGGGCTTCGGCAACAACATCTCGCACTCGCACCGCCGTACGTCCCGCCGCTGGAACCCGAACATCCAGCGTGTGCGTACCGTGGTCGGCGGGACGCCGAAGCGCGTGAACGCTTGCACCTCGTGCATCAAGGCCGGCAAGGTCTCGCGCTGACGCTACAGCTGAGCGCGCGGCCACTGCCTGGTCCGCTGCACTGAGCCGGTCCACCCGAGGGTGGGCCGGCTTTTTGCCGTACCCGAGACCCGACAGCACATCAGGCACGGAAGCGCCAGCCGTGATCCACCGGCCCGATCCCCGCCCCCAGCGCGAACCCGGCGGCGATCGCGCCCGTGACGTACTCCTTGGCCGCCGTGACCGCCTCCGGCACGCATAGCCCCTTCGCCAGCCCCGACGCGACGGCGGACGCCAGTGTGCAGCCCGTGCCGTGCGTGTGCCGGTTGTCGTGGCGGGGCGCACGCAGCCGGTACTCGTCGGCACCGTCCGTGAGCAGGTCCACGGCCTCGCCCGCCAGATGCCCGCCCTTGATCAGCACCCACCGCGGACCGTACGCCAGCACGGCGTCCGCGGCCCGGCGCAGATCGTCCTCGGACTGGACCCGCACCCCCGTGAGTTGGGCCACCTCGTCCAGATTCGGGGTGGCCACGGTCGCCACCGGGAGCAGCTTCGTCCGTACCGAATCCAGCGCGGACGCGGCGAGCAGCGGATCGCCGTGCTTGGAGACGCCCACCGGGTCGACCACGGCCGGCGCGTCCGTACCGGAGATCAACTCGGCGACCGCCTCGACCAGTTCCGCCGAGGCCAGCATGCCGGTCTTCACGGCCTGGACGCCGATGTCGTCCACGACGCTGCGGTACTGGGCCCGCACGGCCGCCACGGGCAGCTCCCAGGCGCCCTGGACGCCCAGCGAGTTCTGCGCGGTCACGGCCGTGATCACGCTCATCCCGTGCACGCCGAGCGCCAGCATCGTCTTCAGGTCGGCCTGGATGCCGGCCCCGCCCCCGGAGTCGGAGCCGGCCACCGTGAGCACCCTCGGAAGGCTCATGACTCGATGTCCCCGAAGTGGTCCCAGCCGCCCTTGCTGGTCCAGGGCGCTCCGTCGACGGTCACCTGCGGCAGCGCGGAGGGGTTGAGGACCTCGCCGATGACCTTCCAGCGGGCCGGGAGCTTGGTGTCCGGCGGGAAGGTCGCGACGATCGCGTGGTCCTCTCCCCCGGTCAGCACCCACTGCAGCGGATCGACGCCGACGGCCTGCCCGATGTCGTTCATCTGGCTCGGGATGTCGATCGCGCCCGAGCGGATGTCGATGCGGACCTTGCTCGCCTCGGCGATGTGCCCGAGGTCGGCGATCAGCCCGTCGCTCACGTCGCACATCGCGGTCGCGCCGAGCCCGGCGGCGGCCGGACCCGCGTGATACGGCGGCTCGGGGCGCCGGTGGGCCTCCACGAAGGCGCGCGGGGAGCGGAAACCGCGGGAGAGGACCGCGTAACCGGCCGCGGACCAGCCCAGCCAGCCCGTGACGGCCACCAGGTCGCCGGGCTGGGCGCCGGCCCGCGTGACGGGCTCCTGGTTGCGCAGATCGCCGAGCGCGGTGATCGACACCATGATCGTGTCGCCGCGTACGACGTCACCGCCGACCACGGAGGCACCCGCGACCTGGCACTCGTCGCGCAGGCCGTCCATCAGCTCGCTCGGCCAGGTCACCGGGAGTTCGGCCGGGACGACCAGGCCGAGCAGCAGGGCGGTCGGTACGGCGCCCATCGCGGCGATGTCGGCGAGGTTCTGCGCCGCCGCCTTGCGGCCGACGTCGTAGGCCGTGGACCAGTCGCGGCGGAAGTGCCGCCCCTCCAGCAGGATGTCGGTGCTCGCCACCACCCGGCGGTCGGGCGCGGCGACCACCGCGGCGTCGTCGCCGGGGCCGATCCGGACCGCGGGGGTGGTGGTGAGACGGGAGGTGAGCTCCCTGATGAGCCCGAACTCACCGAGCTCACCAACAGTGCCCTTCATTGCCTTGCTCCCCTTCTCTGCCTTGCCGTGCCCAGTCGCGCGTCATCAGTGTCCCCGATACGGTCGAGGTGACTGTCGATACGGTCAGGATGACCGTCGCAGCGGTCGTGCGACCGTCAACTTCCGTAGTGCCTGCACCCTGGCGCGCAAGCCCGGTTCCCGCAGGTCTCCCCGCGGGGAGCGGCGACGCGATACCGTGGCGTTCCTTTTCCCCACATGATCCTCGTGGCCGCCCTGGAGGTTCCGTGGTACAGGCGTACATCCTGATCCAGACGGAGGTCGGCAAGGCGTCGACCGTCGCCGAGACGATCAGCAAGATCCCTGGCGTGATCCAGGCCGAGGACGTGACGGGACCGTACGACGTCATCGTGCGCGCCCAGGCCGACACGGTCGACGATCTCGGTCGTATGGTGGTCGCCAAGGTCCAGCAAGTGGACGGCATCACCCGCACCCTGACCTGTCCGGTCGTGCACCTGTAGCCCCCGTCTACGCTTGGCCGGTGAAGTTCTTCGCTCACCGGCCCCTCGGCCTGCTCGCGCCCGCGCTGCTGCTGGCGGTCGCGGGCTGCTCCTCGGCAGACGACAGCGCGACCGTGGCGGTTCCCAGCCCCGACGCGAAAACGGCGCCGGCGTGCCGGAATCTGCACCGGGTGCTGCCGCAGAAGCTCGACGGGCGAAGCCGCAACGACCCCGAACCCCGGTCCGCCTACACGGCGGGCTGGGGAAACCCGGCGATCATACTGCGCTGCGGTGTCGTACGGCCGCCGAAGATGATCGACCCCAAGGTGGCCGAGGGCGGTGACCCCGACGCCATCGCGGGCGGCGTGAACGGCGTCGACTGGCTGATGGAGAAGCAGGGCGACGGCACCTGGCGGTTCACCACGGCGGGCCGCGTGGCCTATGTGCAGATCACCCTGCCCAAGGGGATGTCCGCGCAGGAGGAGGGCACGGCCGTGCTCACCGACATCGCGGCGGCCGTGAAGAAGGCGATCCCCAAGGGGATCGCCTCCATGCGCGGGTGACTCGCGGGCCGCTCAGCGCAGTCCGGTCGAGCGGCGCAGCGCCGCCTGCACCAGGCGGTCGATCAGCTCGGGGTAGCTGACGCCGCTGGCCTGCCACATCTGCGGGTACATCGAGATCGGCGTGAAGCCGGGCAGGGTGTTGACCTCGTTGATCACGAACTCGCCGTCCTCGGTGAGGAAGAAGTCCGCGCGGACCAGACCCTCGCAGGAGACCGCCTCGAACGCCTCGACCGCGAGCCGCCGCACCTCGGCGGTCTGCTCCTCGGTGAGCGGCGCGGGGACGATACCGGGCGTGGAGTCGATGTACTTGGCCTCGAAGTCGTAGTACGCGTGCGTGTCCGGCGGCGGGATCTCGGCCGGGACGGAGGCGCGCGGGCCGTCCTCGAACTCCAGGACGCCGCACTCGATCTCCCGGCCGCGTACGGCGGCCTCGACGAGGATCTTCGGGTCGTGGGCCTGCGCGGTGGCGATCGCCTCGTCCAGCCCGGACAGGTCGTCGACCTTGGTGATGCCGATGGACGAGCCCGCGCGCGCGGGCTTCACGAACAGCGGCCAGCCGTGCTCGCCGGCGAAGTCGACGATCTTCTTGCGGGCGGCGGACTCGTCCCGCTCCCACTCGCGCGGCCGGATCACCACGTACGGGCCGACCTTGAGCCCGTAGGAGGTGAAGATCCGCTTCATGTACTCCTTGTCCTGGCCGACGGCCGAGGCGAGCACCCCGGCGCCCACGTAGGGCACCCCGGACAGCTCCAGGAGGCCCTGCAGGGTGCCGTCCTCGCCGTACGGGCCGTGCAGCACCGGGAAGACGACGTCGACCTCGCCGAGGGCCTTGGGCACCGAGCCGGGCTCGCTGTAGACGACCTCGCGGCTCGCGGGGTCGACGGGGAGCACCACGCCGCCCTCGTGCGACTCCGCCAGTTCCTCGACGTTGGGGGTACGACGGTCGGTGATCGCCATGCGCTCCGGCTCGTCGGCGGTCAGCGCCCAGCGGCCGTCCTGGGTGATGCCGATCGGCAGGACGTCGTACTTCGTCCGGTCGATGGCCTTGAGGACGGCGCCCGCAGTGACCACGGAGATCCCGTGTTCGGAGCTGCGGCCGCCGAACACGACGGCCACGCGCGGCTTGCGGGGCTGCTGCTCAGGGCTCTGGGGGAGGTTCTCGGTGCTCATATCGCGTTGAGAGTACCCGTTGGTAGAGCCCGGATACAGCGTCGACTCAGGGGGTTCGCTCAGCGTCGTTCCGGCTTCGCGCTGCGCGACATCAGCTCCTTGACGGCGACCACCGGTGACTTGCCCTCGTGGACGATGGCGACGACCGTCTCGGTGATGGGCATGTCGACGCCGTGCCGGCGGGCCAGATCCAGCACGGACTCGCAGGACTTGACGCCCTCGGCGGTCTGCTTGGTGACCGCGATGGTCTCCTGCAGGGTCATGCCCTTGCCCAGGTTGGTGCCGAAGGTGTGGTTGCGGGACAGCGGCGAGGAGCAGGTCGCCACCAGGTCGCCGAGGCCCGCGAGTCCGGAGAAGGTCAGCGGGTCGGCGCCGAGCACGACACCGAGCCGCGCGGTCTCGGCGAGGCCCCGGGTGATGAGCGAGCCCTTGGCGTTGTCGCCGAGCCCCATGCCGTCCGCGATGCCGACGGCGAGCCCGATGACGTTCTTCACGGCACCGCCCAGTTCACAGCCCACCACGTCGGTTTCCGTGTACGGCCGGAAGTACGGCGTGTGGCAGGCGGCCTGGAGGCGCTGGGCGACGGCCACGTCGGTGCAGGCGACGACGGCCGCGGCGGGCATGCGGGCGGCGATCTCACGGGCCAGGTTGGGCCCGGTGACAACAGCGATGCGGTCGGAGCCGACCTTGGCGACGTCGTCGATGACCTCGCTCATCCGCATGGTCGAGCCGAGTTCGACGCCCTTCATCAGGGAGACGAGCACGGTGTCCGGGGCGAGCAGCGGGGTCCACTCGGCGAGGTTGGCGCGCAGGGTCTGGGAGGGCACGGCGAGGACGGTGAAGTCCGCGTCGCGCAGGGCCTCGGCCGGGTCCGAGGTGGCACGCAGGCTCTCCGGGAGTTCGACGCCCGGCAGGTAGTCGGGGTTGGTCCGCGTGGAGTTGACGGCCTCGGCCAGTTCGGGACGGCGGGCCCACAGGGTGACTTCGCAGCCCGCGTCGGCGAGGACCATGCCGAAGGCGGTGCCCCACGAGCCGGTGCCCATGACCGCCGTCTTGACCGCCTTGCTCACTTGCCCTGCCCCTCCGGTTCCTTGCCCTTGGTCTCCGCCGTCTGTGCCTCGGTGCGGCGCCGCTGTTCGATCCGCTCGCGGCGCGGGTCGTAGGGCCTCTCGGGCGCCTTCTCGCCGCGGATCTCCTCCAGGAGGCGGGTGATGGCCGCCATGATGACCTCGGTGGCCTCCTTCAGCAGGTCCGGGGTCATCTCCTTGTCGTAGAAGCGCGAGAGGTCCACGGGCGGGCCCGCGAGCACGTGATGGGTCTTGCGCGGGAAGAGGTTGGGCTTCTTGGCGTACGGCGGCAGCAGTTCGTTGGCGCCCCACTGGGCGACGGGGACGACCGGGCACTTCGTCTGCAGGGCGACGCGGGCGGCACCGGTCTTGCCGGTCATGGGCCAGCCGTTCGGGTCGCGGGTGAGGGTGCCCTCGGGGTAGAAGGCGACGCACTCGCCGCGCTCCACGGCGTCGATCGCGGCCCGGAAGGCGCTGAGCGCGTCCGTGGACTCGCGGTAGACGGGGATCTGCCCGGTGCCGCGCATGGCGGCGCCGACGAATCCCTTCTTGAAAAGTCCGCTCTTCGCGAGGAATCGCGGAACCCGTCCGGTGTTGTACTGATAGTGCGCGTACGCGAAGGGGTCCACGTGGGAATTGTGGTTCACCACGGTGATAAATCCGCCCTCGGCCGGAATGTGCTCCATTCCACGCCAGTCCCGCTTGATCAGAACCACCAGCGGCGGTTTGCAGATCACCGCGGCGAAGCGGTACCAGAAGCCGATTCTGCGGCGGGGCACAAGGACACCTTCCTCTAGGGGCTGCCACCCCGGCGGGGGCCGCACGATTGTCGCCCCGTGCCGCCGGTCTGTCGAGAACACCGTACGCCCCGCCACCGACGGCGCCAGATGGCGCGGGGGACAATGATCGTGACGAGAGAGGGACGGTACGCCGGTGCAGTGGACCTTGGTCATCCCCCTGAAGCCCCTGTCGCGGGCCAAGAGCAGGCTCTCGGACACCGCGGGCGACGGGGTGCGCCCGGGGTTGGCGCTCGCGTTCGCGCAGGACACGGTGGCCGCGGCGCTGTCCTGTCCGGCCGTGGCCGATGTGGCGGTCGTCACGGACGACGAGCGGGCGGCACGCGAGCTGGCCGCGCTGGGCGCGCGGATCGTGCCGGACACGCCGGCCGGCGGCCTGAACGCCGCGCTGGCGCACGGCGCGGCCGTCGTACGGGAGATGCGCCCGCGCACACCGGTCGCGGCCCTCAACGCCGATCTGCCCGCGCTGCGCCCGGCGGAACTGTCCGTTGTCCTGGGCGCGGCGGCGGAGTTTTCCCGGGCGTTTCTCGCGGATGCGGCCGCGCTGGGCACGACTTTGCTGACCGCGGGGCCGGAGCGGGAATTGCAGCCGGAGTTCGGCGTGGATTCCCGTGCCCGTCATCGCGCGTCCGGAGCGACGGAAATCCAGCTGGCGGGGGTGGATTCGGTACGACAGGACGTGGACACCGGGAACGATCTGCGGGCGGCGCTGGCGCTGGGGGTGGGGCCGTACACGGCCGCGGTCTCGGCGGGGTTGCTGATCCCGGGGTCCTGAGGGCACCCGGCGCCGGGGCTGAGCAGAAGTTCGGGGCGCAGCCCCGCGGCGCATCCCGCGACGGCGAACATTAGGCTGGCCGTCATGCAGGCCACCGCATACACCTACGACCCCGAAACCCGCAGCGGACAGGTGCTCCTCGACGACGGCACCCCCGTGCCGTTCGACACCGCCGCGTTCGACGCGGGCGGCCTGTTGCTCCTGCGCCCCGGCCAGCGGGTGCGGATCGAGACCGAGGGGCAGGACGACGCGCTGCGCATCACCCTCGTAACCCTTCAAACCCTGTAACTGCCCTTACACACGCCGCGGGCCGGGCTCCCCAGGGGAGTCCGGCCCGGCGCGTGAGTGCCTGGCGTCCTTACGACGTGGCCTTGCGGGCGGTGGCCTTCTTGGCGGTGGTCTTGCGGGCCGTCGACTTCTTGGCCGGGGCCTTCTTCGCGGTGACCTTCTTCGCCGGGGCCTTCTTGGCCGCCGCCTTCTTGGCGGTGGCCTTCTTCGCCGCGGTGGTCTTGGCGGCCGCCGTGGTCTTCTTGGCGGGCGCCTTCTTCGCCGTGGTCTTCTTCGCGACGGCCGCCTTCTTCGCGGGCGCCGCCTTCTTGGCCGTGACCTTCTTCGCGGCCGCCTTGGTGGTCTTCTTCGCGGCGGCCTTCTTGACCGTCGCAGCGGCGCCGCCGGTCAGGCTGCCCTTGGGCGCCTTCTTGACCGACACCTCGCCACCGCGCGGCAGCTTCTTCGAGCCGCTCACCAGGTCCTTGAAGCCCTGACCGGCGCGGAACCGCGGCACAGAGGTCTTCTTGACCCGAACCCGCTCGCCCGTCTGAGGGTTGCGGGCGTAACGGGCGGGGCGGTCCACCTTCTCGAAGGACCCGAAGCCGGTGACCGAGACCCGCTCGCCCGCGACGACCGCGCGGACGATGGCGTCCAGGACATGATCGACAGCCTCGGCGGCCTGCTGGCGGCCACCCAACTTGTCGGCAATCGCTTCTACGAGCTGCGCCTTGTTCACGTCTTCCCCTTCGGAGACATCGCCAGAACGAAAGTGTTCAAGCTTTTTCGCACGTTAGGCAGATATATACCGCAAATCAAACACGAAACGGGCTAATCACCCTTGTGCCGCAACGGACTCGGTGATCTCGGGCTGTTCAGTGGTCCTCGTCGGGGATCCGACCCTCGTCGAGGTCCGCGTTGAACCGCTCGAGCCGCCTTGCCGCAGCGGCGAGATCGTGCTTGGCCGCGGCCGTAATGACCAGCAGCTTCCGGGTCAGCGCCATCCGTACGCCCTCCGGGACTTGCAGTGCGCGCACCCTTGCGTGCGCTTCCTTCAGTTGGTTCGCGACCGCCGTATAGAGCTGGAGTTGGCCGTCGTGTTCCATGCACAGATTGTGCCATCTGGGGCGAGTTGTCGCCTGCGCAGGGGGCAACTGCCGCCTCGATTGGCCATCCAGGCACTTGCGGAGGGCGCGGTCCCAGCCCTCACGTACCCAGGCAACGACCTTCGTAACGTGGCAAGTTGAGCACGAAGCCAGAAGCTCACGGGGCTGTTCGGGTCCAGACACGGCTGTACCCCCAATCGGGGCGATCGGGGGTACAGACGGGGTGTTGGTGTGGCCGAAACGCGACCCGGCCGGGGTCTGGCTCAGGCCTCGAGCGTCCGCGGCTTGTACGACGGCCGCTTGGCCTCGTACGCGGCGATGTCGGCCTCGTTCCGCAGCGTGATGGAGATGTCGTCCAGGCCGTTCAGCAGCCGCCAGCGGGAGTTCTCGTCCAGCTCGAAGGAGGCGGTGATGCCCTCCGCACGAACCTCACGAGCCTCAAGGTCCACAGTGACCTCAGCAGTGGGGTCCTGCTCCGTGAGCTCCCACAGCGCGTCCACGATCTTCTGTTCCAGGACGACCGTGAGCAGGCCGTTCTTCAGCGAGTTGCCCCGGAAGATGTCCGCGAAGCGGGAGGAGATCACGGCCTTGAAGCCGTAGTTCTGCAGCGCCCAGACGGCGTGCTCGCGGGAGGAGCCGGTGCCGAAGTCGGGGCCGGCGACCAGGACGGTCGCGCCCTGCCGCTCGGGGCGGTTGAGGATGAACTCGGGGTCCTTGCGCCAGGCCTCGAACAGCCCGTCCTCGAACCCGTCCCGCGTGACCTTCTTGAGCCAGTGAGCAGGGATGATCTGGTCGGTGTCGACGTTGCTGCGGCGCAGCGGGACGGCCCGGCCGGTGTGGGTGGTGAAGGCTTCCATGACTGATCAGACTCCAGCGGGCACAGAGGTGTCGGACAGGTCGGCGGGCGAGGCCAGGTGGCCCAGGACGGCGGTCGCGGCCGCGACCTGCGGCGACACCAGGTGCGTACGGCCGCCCTTGCCCTGCCGGCCCTCGAAGTTGCGGTTGGAGGTGGAGGCGGAGCGCTCGCCCGGGGCCAGCTGGTCGGGGTTCATGCCGAGGCACATCGAGCAGCCCGCGTGCCGCCATTCGGCACCGGCCTCCTTGAAGACCACGTCCAGGCCCTCGGAGACGGCCTGCAGACCCACGCGCGCGGAGCCCGGGACGACCAGCATCCGTACGCCGTCGGCGACTTTGCGGCCCCGCAGCAGGTCCGCGGCGGCGCGCAGGTCCTCGATGCGGCCGTTGGTGCAGGAGCCTACGAAGACGGTGTCCACCTTGATGGAGCGCAGCGGCTGGCCGGCCTCCAACCCCATGTATTCCAGGGCCTTTTCGGCGGCGAGGCGCTCCGAAGCGTCTTCGTACGAAGCCGGGTCGGGGACGGACGCCGAAAGCGGCGCGCCCTGGCCGGGGTTGGTGCCCCAGGTGACGAACGGCGACAGTTCGTCGGCGTTGATGACGACCTCGGCGTCGAAGACCGCGTCCTCGTCCGTCCTCAGGGTCTTCCAGTACTCGACCGCGGCGTCCCAGTCGGCGCCCTCGGGGGCGTGCGGGCGGCCCTTGAGGTACTCGAAGGTGGTCTCGTCGGGGGCGATCATGCCCGCGCGGGCGCCGGCCTCGATCGACATGTTGCAGATGGTCATCCGGGCCTCCATCGAGAGCTTCTCGATGGCGGAGCCGCGGTACTCCAGGATGTACCCCTGGCCGCCGCCCGTGCCGATCTTCGCGATGATCGCCAGGATCAGGTCCTTGGCGGTGACGCCCTCGGGCAGCTCGCCCTCGACGGTGATGGCCATGGTCTTGGGCCGTGCCAGCGGCAGCGTCTGGGTGGCCAGCACGTGCTCGACCTGCGAGGTGCCGATGCCGAACGCCAGGGCGCCGAACGCGCCGTGCGTGGAGGTGTGGGAGTCACCGCAGACCACGGTGGTGCCCGGCTGGGTCAGCCCCAGCTGCGGACCCACGACGTGTACGACGCCCTGCTCGACGTCGCCCAGCGGGTGCAGCCGCACCCCGAACTCGGCGCAGTTCTTGCGCAGCGTCTCCAGCTGGGCGCGGGAGACCGGGTCGGCGATGGGCTTGTCGATGTCGAGGGTCGGGGTGTTGTGGTCCTCGGTGGCGATGGTGAGGTCGAGTCGGCGCACCTGACGGCCGTTCTTGCGCAGCCCGTCGAAGGCCTGCGGGCTGGTCACCTCGTGCAGCAGGTGCAGATCGATGAAGAGGAGGTCGGGCTCGCCCTCGGCGCGCCGGACGACATGGTCGTCCCAGACCTTCTCCGCGAGTGTCCTACCCATCGCTTTCCCTCCGGCCGGCAAGCGTGCACCGGCCCAACTAGAGATCTTGGGGATGCGGTGGCTGCCCGTGTGCGGGCCCCATGAAGTCGTGATTCCGGGCGTCCACCGCCGGGCCCGTTGGTCTGCGGGCCGCTGTGTGATTCCAGAGTGGCGCGTTCCACGGAAAATTGAACTTGCGTTTCACAGAGTGAGACGCGAGTATCGTTGCATGGACAACAGTAGCGGCGTCGGCGTTCTGGACAAGGCGGCCCTCGTCCTGAGCGCTCTGGAGTCCGGTCCGGCCACCCTCGCGGGTCTGGTCGGCGCGACCGGACTGGCACGACCCACGGCTCACCGCCTGGCCGTGGCCTTGGAACACCACCGCATGGTGGCACGCGACATGCAGGGCCGTTTCATTCTCGGCCCGCGTCTCGCGGAGCTGGCGGCGGCGGCCGGCGAGGACCGCCTGCTCGCGACGGCGGGCCCCGTGCTCACCCACCTCCGTGATGTCACCGGCGAGAGTGCACAGCTCTACCGGCGCCAGGGTGACATGCGGATCTGTGTGGCCGCGGCGGAACGCCTGTCCGGCCTTCGGGACACCGTCCCGGTCGGTTCCACGCTCACGATGAAGGCCGGCTCCTCGGCCCAGATCCTGATGGCATGGGAGGAGCCCGAGCGGCTGCACCGCGGTCTGCAGGGCGCCCGCTTCACGGCGACGGCCCTGTCGGGCGTACGGCGGCGCGGCTGGGCCCAGTCCATCGGCGAGCGCGAGCCGGGCGTCGCGTCCGTCTCCGCGCCGGTGCGCGGCCCGTCCAACCGCGTGGTGGCCGCGGTGTCCGTCTCCGGCCCGATCGAGCGCCTGACGCGCCACCCTGGCCGTATGCACGCCCAGGCGGTCATCGACGCCGCCGCCCGTCTCTCGGAGGCCCTGCGCCGCTCGGGCTGAGCCCGGCGGCCCGGGAATGTTCGGGAACACCGATGAGGGCCCGCCTCAACGCCGCGGCAGGCCCTCCTCGCTCCCCCGATCCCGCCGGTCAGCCGGTCTTCTCGGCCTCCGGCGCCTGCTGCGTCCGGTGGGCGAACCGGTCCTTGGCGTACCGGCCCCGCTTCTCCAGCGGGATCTGGCCGTGCGCGGCCGCGAGGCCGAAGGCCGGCATGTCCCCGTAGATCGCCTCGTACGAGCCCTCCGGCACGACATACGCCTCGTGCCAGATCCCGACCTGCCCGCGCAGCTTGCCGCTGCGCTCCTTGCGGTTGAGTGCGGCCCACGCCCGGTGGTGGAACGCGTCCGGCGCGGTCGCGTAGGCGTACAGCTTGTCCTTGGACTCCCAGTACTGCACGACGTAGTACGTCCGCGGAGATGCCGTCAGCAGCACCTTGGCGCGCAGTCCCCGCGCGGGGTCCCTCTCCAGCTCCCGCAGCATGCGGAGCATCCCCAGCATCACCGGCAGCCACAGGTGCACCGCCCAGAAGCGGTTGATGCGCATGCCGATCAGCAGGACGACGACCTCGCCCTTCGCGTCGGCGGTCGTACGGGACACCATGACTTCCCCCTCCTTGGTGAGCAGCGCTATCCAAGTCGCAATGCTTGGATAGTGCCGTTATCCAAGAAGGGGCGCAAGACATGCGGCTCGCCGAACTGAGCAGACGCAGCGGTGTGTCCACCGCGACGATCAAGTACTACCTGCGCGAAGGCCTGTTGCCGCCGGGCCGCCAGCTCAACACGACCACGGCCGAGTACGGCGAGGAGCACCTGCGCCGGCTGCGGCTGGTGCGCGCGATGATCCAGGTCGGCGGGCTCCCGGTGGCCACGGTCCGGGAGGTGCTGCGGAACGTCGACGACGATTCCCTGAGCCGCTCGATCCGGCTGGGCGCGGCCCTGTGGGCGCTGCCGCAGGTGCCGGAGCCGGACGAGGAGGACGACTTTGTGCGGGCCGCGCACCGGGAGACGGACGAGCTGCTGGACCAGTTGGGCTGGTCGAACGCGAAGCTGCTGACGACGATCTCCCCCGCGTACCGCTCCCTGGTGGTGGCGGTGGCCGCGTTCCGCCGACTCGGCTACGACTGGGGGCACGAACTGCTCGCGTCCTACGCCAAGTTGATGCACGAGGTGGCCAAACTCGACCTGGACTTCGTGGAGACGCACCCGTCGGAGGCGGAGAAGGTGGAGACGGCGGTGCTCGGCGCGGTGCTGACCGAGCCGATGCTGCTGGCCCTGCGCCGACTGGCCCAGGAGGAGGAATCGGGCCGGCGGTACGGCTTCGAGTAGGGCCGGATACGGCGAAGGCCCCCCACCGAAGTGAAGGGCCTTCCCTGTGCGTACCCCCGACCGGATTCGAACCGGCGCTACCGCCTTGAGAGGGCGGCGTGCTAGGCCGCTACACAACGGGGGCGTGGACTCTGCGTTTCCGCAGGTCCGAGCTGGTCTACCTGGACTCGAACCAAGACTAACTGAACCAGAATCAGTCGTGCTGCCAATTACACCATAGACCAATGATGGTTTAGACCAGTCAGTACCCCCGACCGGATTCGAACCGGCGCTACCGCCTTGAGAGGGCGGCGTGCTAGGCCGCTACACAACGGGGGCCCTAGCGATCCCGACAGGCTCAGGATCAGTACCCCCGACCGGATTCGAACCGGCGCTACTGCCTTGAGAGGGCAGCGTGCTAGGCCGCTACACAACGGGGGCTTTGCAGATAAGCTCTGCGAGCTGGCCTACCTGGACTCGAACCAAGACTAACTGAACCAGAATCAGTCGTGCTGCCAATTACACCATAGGCCACTGGAACTCAAGCCCCTGCGGGGTCCTCGTTCTAGCTTGCTCCTCGGGGCTCCGGCCTTTCGGCCCGCTCCCCTCGGCGCAGGAAGAACATTACCTGAAGGTGGACGGGGCTCCAAAACGGGTATCCGCGCGGACGAGCGCGGGGAGTTCGGCGAGGGTCGAGATCCGACGGCAGACGGCCTCCCCGGCGGCCGGTGCGGAACCCGTCCCGCGATCGATCCACACGGACAGCAGCCCGGCCTCGGCGGCGCCCCGCCCGTCGATCTCCGGGTGGTCGCCGACGTACGCCACCTCGTGCGGAGGCAGCCCCAGCGCCTCGCAGGCCGCAAGGAAGGCGGCGGCCTCCGGCTTGGAGACGCCCAGCTCGGCGGCGCACAGCACGACCTCGAAGCGGTCGAGCAGGCCGAGGGTGCGCAGCTTGTGCTCCTGGACCGTGATGCTGGAGTTGGACAGCACCGCGTGCCGGTGGCTGGCGGAGAGGGCCTCCAGGGCGGGCAGGACGTCCGGGAAGACGCTCCAGGCGGCCTCGTAGTGCCCGATGTACCGCTGGAACCAGGCGTCGGCCTCGTCGTCGGTCAGGTCCACGTCCAGGAAGATCCGTACGCGGTCGCGCCGCTGCCCCTCGAAGGTGGCCTCCCCCGCCGAGAACCGCGCCCACTGCCGGTCGGTGATCTCCCGCCACCTGGCGAGAGCCCGCTCGGGGCCGTCGTACCCGGCGAGCAGCCCTTCCGCCGCCAGATGCGCCCGCATGCCCTCCCGGTCGGCGCTCGTGTAGTCGAACAGGGTGTCGTCCACGTCCCAGACCACGGCTCTGATCGTCATGTCACCGACGGTACCGCCGAACGGCTGGCACACTGGCCCGCATGAGCGAGTACCGCGTCCAGTTCACCGTCGAGGCCCGTGCGACGTTCGACGCCCTGCCGGCACAGCGTCGAGCGCAGTTGGACAGGGCCGTACGGATTCTGGCCCGTGACCCGTTCCGGAAGACATCGACCGCGCAACTGGGCCCTGACGAGCATCTGCGCAAGGCATATGTGGCCCCGGGTGTCATGCTGGAGTACATGGTGGCCGGCGCGATCATGGTCGTCGTCGTGCTGGAGATCTTCGACGAGAGCGCCTATCTGATCGACGAAGCCGACGACCGGTGACCGACGCAACAGGGGCGGCACCCGGAACACACCGGGTGCCGCCCCTGACGCCTCGGTCGGCTACGCGCTCAGCTTCACCAGCGCCGCGTCGATCCGGGCCAGCGTCTTCTCCCTGCCCAGGACCTCCAGGGACTCGAAGAGCGGCAGGCCGACGGTGCGGCCGGTGACGGCGACGCGGACCGGGGCCTGGGCCTTGCCGAGCTTGAGGCCGTACACCTCGCCGGCGGCCAGGACGGCCTCCTTCAGGGACTCGGGGGAGGTCCAGTCGGCCGACGCCAGCTTCTCCCGGGCCGTGCGGAGCAGGGCGTCGCTGTCCTCCTTCATCGCCTTGGTCCAGGAGGCCTCGTCCTCGACCGGCTCCGGCAGGAAGAGGAAGTCGACGTTGTCGGTGATCTCCGACAGCACCTTCAGGCGGGTCTGGGCGTGCGGGGCGATCGCCTGCCACTTGGCCTCGTCGAAGTCCTCGGGCGCCCAGGGGGCGAACGGGGCCTTCAGCCAGGGGCGGCAGCGCTCGGTGAACTCCTTCACGTCCAGCATGCGGATGTGGTCGCCGTTGATCGCCTCGCACTTCTTCAGGTCGAAGCGCGCCGGGTTGGGGTTCACGTCGGAGATGTCGAAGGCGGCGACCATCTCGGGGATCGTGAAGATGTCCTGGTCCGCGGAGAGCGACCAGCCCAGCAGGGACAGGTAGTTGAGCAGGCCCTCGGGCAGGAAGCCCCGCTCGCGGTAGAGGTTCAGGGACGACTGCGGGTCGCGCTTGGAGAGCTTCTTGTTGCCCTCGCCCATCACGTACGGCAGGTGGCCGAACTGCGGGGTCTGCTTGGCGATGCCCAGCTCCGTCAGCGCCTTGTAGAGGGCGATCTGGCGGGGGGTGGAGGAGAGCAGGTCCTCACCGCGCAGGACGTGCGTGATGTCCATCAGGGCGTCGTCGACCGGGTTCACCAGCGTGTACAGCGGGGCGCCGTTCGCGCGGACGATGCCGTAGTCCGGCACGTTCTCCGGGGTGAAGGTCAGCTCGCCGCGGACCAGGTCGGTGAAGGTGATCGTCTCGTCGGGCATCCGGAAGCGGACGATGGGGGTGCGGCCCTGGGCCTCGTACTCCTCGACCTGCTCGGCGGTCAGGTCGCGGCAGTGGCCGTCGTAACCCGACGGCTTGCCCGCGGCGCGAGCCGCCTCGCGGCGGGTGTCCAGCTCCTCCTGGGAGCAGTAGCAGTGGTAGGCGTAGCCGCCGTCCAGCAGCTTCCGGGCCACGTCCGCGTAGATGTCCATGCGCTGCGACTGCCGGTACGGCGCGTGCGGGCCGCCGACCTCGGGGCCCTCGTCCCAGTCGAAGCCGAGCCAGCGCATCGCGTCGAGCAGCTGGTTGTAGGACTCCTCGGAGTCTCGGGCGGCGTCGGTGTCCTCGATGCGGAAGACCAGGGTGCCCTGGTGGTGCCGGGCGAACGCCCAGTTGAACAGGGCGGTGCGGACCAGGCCCACGTGCGGGTTACCGGTGGGCGAGGGACAGAAACGGACGCGTACGGGGGAGCCGGGTGCGCTAGCCACGCTTGACAACCTTGTTGGTGAGAGTGCCGATGCCTTCGATGGAGACGGCGACCTCGTCGCCGACGTTCAGGGGGCCGACCCCCGCGGGGGTGCCGGTGAGGATGACGTCGCCGGGGAGCAGGGTCATGGCCTCGGAGATGTTGACGACCAGGTCCTCGATGGGGTGGATCATCTCGCTCGTACGGCCCAGCTGGCGCTGTTCGCCGTTGACGGTGAGCTGGATGGTGAGGTCGTTCGCGCGGTCGAGGTCCAGGCCGGTCTCCACCCAGGGGCCGAGCGGGCAGGAGGTGTCGAAGCCCTTGGCCCGGGCCCACTGCTTCTCGCGGCGCTGCACGTCGCGGGCGGTGACGTCGTTGGCGCAGGTGTAGCCGAAGATCACGTCCTTGACGCGGTCGCGCGGCACCTCGCGGCACATTCGGCCGATGACGACGGCCAGCTCGGCCTCGTGGTGCAGTTCCTCGGAGAAGGAGGGGTACTGGATGTCGTCGCCGGAGCCGATCACCGAGGTGGACGGCTTGAAGAAGGCGAAGGGGGTGTCCGGCACCTCGTTGCCCAGCTCGCGCGCGTGCTCGGCGTAGTTGCGGCCGAACGCCACGACCTTGTTGGGGAGCACCGGCGGGAGCAGCCTGACCTTGCTCAGCGGCACCTTCGTACCGGACAGCTCGTGGTCCGCGAACGGGATGCCCTTGATGATGTCAAGGACGAGTTCGTCCTGCTTGTCGCCCTCGACCGCGCCGAAGGCTACGTTCCCGTCGATGGAGAACCTGGCGATGCGCACGGGATCCTTGCGCCCCTTACTGAGAACCGGCGTACTGACGCCCCAGGTTAACCGGTGGGACCGCCGGAGCTCGGCCGGAAAAGCGGCACGGCCCTGTCGCCGGGTGTCCCGGGAGGGCCGCACGGTGCGCCGACGGCCGCGGGAGCGCGGCCGCCGGTGTGTTCAGGATGATCGCAAAGGCGCCTGTCGGCTACTCTGCGGTCGCCGTCGCGCCGACGGGGACGTCCACCAGCACCGTGCGCCGGGGGTTGGCCGTCTGGACGGGAAGGTCGAGGGAGTGCTCCGGCTGCTCGGGGATCTGCAGTTCGCCGGCGTCCTTCAGATGCGCCAGGGTGGTGCGTCGCGGGTTGGCGATCTTGTGGAACATCATCGTCGTCTTCACCGTTGTGATCCTGTGCCCTCTGGTCGGGTGGGTTGGCAGAGTCGTCCCTCTTGTAAAGCGCCAGGCTAAACATCCGATTCCCCGGCGAAGGCACCAACTGCCGACCAGGCGCGTGTGAGTTTGCTCACGACCTCGCGAACAATTCGGTCAAATCTCATGGTCAACACGGCCCAGCGAAACGGACATTGGCTCCCTGAAGCCATCATTCCGCTCCTGATCATGGCGACTCAGACACGTGGCACCCGGCGGCAACTCGCAGAGTTACGCCCGATATGACCCGGATAAGCTTCCACTGCTGGTGACGCGGCACTCACAGCCCGTCACGGAGGTCACAGCTAGGGACACGGCCCTTGTTGGAGATCCGGCACTGTGCTGGAATTCCACGGACCGCTGCGGGGATCGAGCCGGCGCACAGGGGGCGCGAAGGAGCGCCGAGTGGCGGGCGAGACAGGGGGAAACCAGCGCCGGTCACCCAAGACCACCGGGGGGCGTATTCAAGGCGCTTCCCAAAAACGCCGACACCGTGTCCCGCCGTTCGCGCGGAGGGGCGCCTGGTCCAGAGGTTGCGACGCTAGTGCAGGGACGTTTCAAGAGGGATGGCAGCGCTTCGGCGGAGCCGGAGTCGCACGACAGGACTGGCCCCATGAAGGGCAGCTCCTCGCCCCAGCACGCCCAGAACCCGGGCCCGGCCCCGTCCGCGGACGGCGGTGAGCGCGGCGGACGCCCCGGCGTGTCGGCCACGTCGCCGGCCACCGGGACCGGCAACTCCGGCGCGGCCCCCGCGCCGGCCATCAAGCCCGCCCAGGGCCCCACCGGCCCCGGCTCCCGCATGGCGCTGCGCAACTGGCGCATCTCCACGCGCCTGGTCTCGCTGCTCGCGCTGCCCGTGGTCGCCGCGACCTCGCTGGGCGCGCTGCGCATCGACCAGAACATCACCGACATCCAGCAGCTCGACAACATGAAGCTGCTGACGGACATGACCAAGCAGGCGACCGAGCTGGCCCAGGCGCTCCAGGACGAGCGCGACCAGTCCGCCGGTCCCCTGGCGCACGGCCTGAGCGCGGGCGACTACACCGTCAAGGGCTACCGGGACAAGACCGACCGAGCGCTCGCGAACTTCGAGAACTCCACCCAGGAGATCGACGCCGCCAGCAAGAACGGCAACCTCCAGGGCGTTCGCGACAACCTCGTCGGCATCTTCAACCAGCTCGACCAGCTGGCCAAGATCCGCAAGGGCGCCTACGGGTCGAAGGGCAACTCGACCCAGACGATCGAGTCCTACCACCGGCTGATCACCCAGCTGATCGACCTGTCCCAGGACATGGCCCAGGCGTCCAGCAACCCGGAGATGATCTCGCGCACCCGCGCCCTGGCGGCCTTCTCCACCGCCAAGGAGTACGCCTCCGTGCAGCGCGCCACGATCGCCGCCGCACTGCCCGCGACCACGTCGACCAAGGGCGACCTGTCGCCGAACGACCGCCTCTACGGCCAGTCGGCGTACCAGAGCGAGAACTCCGAGATCTCGATCTTCCGGAAGATCTACGCGAACAACAACGCCGAGGAACTCCTCAAGCCGATCGACGAGGGCAACCCGACGATCGAGTCCGCGGACACCTACGCCAAGCGCGTCTTCGACTCCCCCGACGGCCTGCAGAGCGTGAACGCCCGCTCGTACAAGGACTGGGTGGACGACAGCTCGACCAAGATCGAGCAGATGAAGAAGATCGAGCACACGCTGCTCGAGGAGATGGAGCAGAAGGCCCGCGAGCTGAAGAGCGCCACCCAGCAGGACGCCATCATCTCCGGTGCGCTGATCCTGCTCGTGCTCGGTGTGTCGCTGGTCGGCGCGTTCATCGTGGCCCGGTCCATGATCCGCTCGCTGCGCCGGCTGCAGGAGACCGCGACCAAGGTCGCCCAGGACCGCCTGCCCGAGCTGGTCAAGCAGCTGTCGGAGTCCGACCCGCAGGACGTCGACACCTCCGTGGAGTCGGTCGGTGTGCACTCCCGGGACGAGATCGGCCAGGTGGCCGCGGCCTTCGACGACGTGCACCGCGAGGCGGTCCGCCTCGCCGCCGAGCAGGCCCTGCTGCGGGGCAACGTCAACGCGATGTTCACCAACCTCTCGCGCCGCTCCCAGGGTCTGATCCAGCGCCAGCTGTCGCTGATCTCCGAACTGGAGTCCCGCGAGGCCGACCCGGACCAGCTGTCCTCGCTGTTCAAGCTCGACCACCTCGCGACGCGTATGCGCCGTAACGGTGAGAACCTCCTCGTCCTCGCCGGTGAGGAGCCCGGTCGCCGCTGGACCCGCCCGGTCCCGCTGGTCGACGTGCTCCGCGCCGCCGCGTCCGAGGTGGAGCAGTACGAGCGCATCGAGTTGGCCTCCGTGCCGACCACCGAGGTCGCCGGCCGCGTGGTCAACGACCTCGTGCACCTGCTCGCCGAGCTGCTGGAGAACGCCACCTCGTTCTCCTCGCCGCAGACCAAGGTCAAGGTCACCGGTCACGCGCTGCCCGACGGCCGGGTGCTGATCGAGATCCACGACACCGGTATCGGCCTCTCCCCCGAGGACCTCGCGGCGATCAACGAGCGGCTCGCCTCGCCGCCCACCGTGGACGTCTCCGTCTCCCGCCGCATGGGCCTCTTCGTGGTCGGCCGGCTGTCCCAGCGGCACGGCATCCGCATCCAGCTGCGCCCGTCCGACTCCGGTGGTACGACCGCGCTGGTCATGCTGCCCGTGGACGTGGCCCAGGGCGGCAAGAAGCCCGCTCCGGGCAAGCCGGGCGCGCCCGGCGCGACCGGTGGTCCCGCCGCCGCGCAGGCCGCGGCCGGTGCGGCCGCGGCCCGGCGCCAGGCCGGCAACGCGGGCGGCGGTGCCCTCGGCGGCGCCCCGTCCGGTGGCGGTCTGCTCGGTGCGGGTCCCGCTCCGCGCGGCCAGGTCGGCGCCGGCCAGGGTCCCCGGGCCGCGCTGCCCGGCACCGGCCAGGGCGGCCGTCCCGGTGCGCCGGGCGGTGCGCGCGGTCCCCAGGGCGGCCTCGGCGCTCCCGGCGGTCCCGGTCTCGGTGGCCCGCAGGGCCGGTCGGTGCCCGCGGGTGCGGGTGCGGGCGGCTTCGGCGGTCAGGCGCCCGGTGCCCCGCAGCAGGACGCCTTCGGCAGTGACGCCTTCGGCGGCCGTGGCCAGCAGCGGCCCGGCGTCGGCTCCGACCAGGGCCGCCAGCCCCAGCTGCCGCCGCGCGGCGGCCCGCGGGCCGAGCTGCCCGGCGGTGACCAGCAGCCGCGCACCCCGGACTGGGGCGACACCCAGGCCCCGTCGCGTGCCTCGCTGGACGCCCCGCGCGGCCACGACGAGCAGGACCCGGCACACTCCGCGCGCATGCCGCGCGTCGACGACCGGCAGGGTCCGGGCTCGACGGCGGAGATGCCCCGGATCGACGCACAGGGCCCGGCCGCCACGGGCGAGTTCCCGCGCCCGGCGCTGAACGGCCTGGGCGGGCCCCAGCACACCGGCCAGTTCCCGCGCCCGGAGAACCCGCAGCAGACGGGCCAGTTCGCCCGCCCCGAAAACCCGCACCAGACCGGCCAGTTCGCGCGTCCGGACAGCCCGCAGCAGACCGGCCAGTTCGCCCGGCCCGACGCCGCGCAGCTGCCCGGCCGGTTCGACGGCACCGGCGACCAGCAGGGCACCGGCCAGTTCGTCCGGTCCGACGTCTTCGGCACGCCGGCGCCGCAGCAGGCCGACCCCGGGCTGAACTCGGGCCGGAACACCGGCCAGTTCGCGGCTCCGCAGGGCTTCGACGGCGGCTACGACGGCAGCTCCACCGGGCGGCACGCCCTGCCCGGACGCCAGGACCCGGCCCACACCGGTCAGTTCGAGCGCCCGCAGCCGGCCGGCCGGGACGACTTCGGCGCCCCGCGTCCGCAGGCCCCGCAGCAGCAGCGTCCGGTGCACCGTGAGCCGGAGGCCCTGCCGCCGGCCAGCGGCCCGGTCGACGGCCGTACCCCGCTGTACGACACGCTGGAGACCAACTGGTTCCACGGCGGTTCGCAGCAGCAGGAGTCCGCGCCGCAGCAGCCGGCGCCCGCCCCGGCGCCGCAGCGGCCCACGGGCGCGAACGGCAACGGCTCCACCACCGGCTCCTGGCGCACCTCGCCGAACGACGAGATCGTCCGCCAGGCCGAGCGCGTCCGGCAGCCAGCGGCGGGCGGTATCACCACCTCCGGCCTGCCGCGCCGGGTGCCCCGGGCGAACCTCGTCCCGGGCACGGCTCAGCAGCAACAGCACCAAGCCGGTCCGCAGGTCTCGCGTGCGCCCGATGACGTACGCGGACGGCTGACCAATCTCCGTCGGGGCATCGCTCAGGGCCGTCAGGCCGGCAGCGGCCAGACCGGCAGCTACCCGAGCCCCACTCACCAGCAGGAGCGTTAGTTGAGTCCGATGAGCCAGGCGGCACAGAACCTGAACTGGTTGATCACCAACTTCGTGGACAACACCCCCGGGGTGTCGCACACGGTGGTGGTCTCCGCCGACGGCCTTCTGCTGGCGATGTCCGAAGGCTTCCCGCGGGACCGCGCCGACCAGCTGGCGGCCGTCGCGTCCGGGCTGACCTCCCTCACGGCCGGGGCCTCCCGGATCTTCGAGGGGGGCACCGTGGCGCAGACGGTCGTCGAGATGGAACGCGGGTTCCTCTTCCTGATGTCCGTCTCGGACGGGTCGTCCCTCGCGGTCCTGGCCCACCCCGAGTGCGACATCGGTCTCGTCGGCTACGAGATGGCACTGCTCGTCGACCGCGCAGGGGCGGTACTCACCCCGGACCTGCGCGCCGAACTCCAAGGCAGTCTGCTTCACTGACCGCCCCCGGCACCATCCACCTCACGAAAACACCGTCCGGCCGCCACAATCCCCCCACCGGCCCCGTACGACGGCTTGACTGACCGACTTGCTGTCCCGCCCGGAGGATTCATGACCCCGCCCACCGCCCATCACGATCCGTACGCGGAACCGTACGGTGACGAGGGCGACCAGCCACTGGTACGGCCGTATGCGATGACCGGTGGCCGGACCCGGCCGCGGTATCAGCTCGCGATCGAGGCGCTGATCAGCACCACGGCCGACCCGGCAGCGCTCATGGGACTGCTCCCGGAGCACCAGCGCATCTGCCACCTGTGCCGGGAGGTCAAGTCGGTCGCGGAGGTCTCCGCGCTGCTGACCATGCCGCTCGGGGTGGCCCGGATTCTGGTGGCCGATCTCGCCGAGGCCGGCCTGGTCGCCATTCACCAGCCGGGTGGCGACGAGAACAACGGCGGCGCACCGGACGTGACGCTGCTCGAAAGGGTGCTCAGTGGACTTCGCAAGCTCTGACGCGGGCCGGGCCACCACCTCCGCGAAGATCGTGGTGGCGGGCGGCTTCGGCGTGGGCAAGACCACGTTCGTCGGCGCCGTCTCGGAGATCAACCCGCTGCGCACAGAGGCCGTCATGACGTCCGCTTCGGCCGGCATCGACGACCTCACCCACACCGGAGACAAGACGACGACCACCGTCGCCATGGACTTCGGCCGCATCACCCTGGACCAGGACCTGATCCTGTACCTGTTCGGCACCCCGGGCCAGGACCGCTTCTGGTTCATGTGGGACGACCTGGTACGCGGTGCGATCGGCGCGGTGGTGCTCGTGGACACCCGGCGCCTCGCCGACTGCTTCCCGGCCGTCGACTACTTCGAGAACAGCGGCCTGCCGTTCGTCGTCGCCCTCAACGGCTTCGACGGCCAACAGCCCTACGCCCCCGAGGAAGTGCGGGAAGCGCTGCAGATCGGTCCGGACACCCCGATCATCACGACCGACGCCCGGCACCGGGCGGACGCCAAGAGTGCGCTGATCACCCTGGTCGAGCACGCTCTCATGGCACGGCTCAAGTAAGCACCGGCGTCCGTACTCAAGTACGACGTCACATACGGCAGTTGTCGTAAAGAAAGCCGGAGCCGACTGTGGCCTTTGACACGGTCGGCTCCGGTGTTCATAACAGTTCGGCAGAGGAATCCCCCGGCGTCGCCACGCGACGCGTTCGCGCAGTACCGCTGTGCTCACAATCGCCCCGCCTTTTGCCGGGGCTCGCTCTTTATGACCGTTTTATCTGGGCCTTACAAGAGCATCACGAACGGGTTTCCGCTGTTTGGAAGAGCACTGGTCCACGTGCTGGAATGCCTGAACTGCCCAATAGTCAAAGACGTACTCACTAGTCGATGACGAACCGGGCTCTGAGAGACTGCGGCACGACGTAGGTGCCGACCGCCGAGAGGTTGTTGGTCGAGTGAGGCGAAGCAAGAACGGTCCCGAGCCGTCGGCGCGGGGCAACTTCACCCCGCCGCCGCGCGCTGCGGCGCCCACCCCTGTGACCGGTGCGGAGCCGGCTGCCGCTCCCGCGCCGAGCGGCGGCCGGTTCTCCCCGCGCAACTGGCGCGTGCCGACCAGACTGAACGCGATCCTGCTGATACCCGTGGCGGTGGGGCTCGTCATGGGCGGCTTCCAGGTGAAGACGTCGATCGACACCTGGCAGCAGGCCCGCGATGCCGAGAACACCGCCCGCCTGGTGCGCGCCTCGCTGTCGTACGCCAACGCGCTCGAGAACGAGCGCGACATCACCGCGGCCCCGCTGCTGAAGGGCAAGCTGGCGACCGCCAAGGACAAGGCGACCATCACGGCGGCCCGCAACGCCACCGACCAGGCCGCCGACGCCTTCGACCAGGCCGCGCAGAACATGCCGCACCAGTCCGGCCTGGAGCGCCGGCTCAAGCTGTTCCGCGAGGCCGAGCCCTTCCTGCAGACGCTGCGCGCCGGCGCGTACACCTCCAAGTTCAACGGCGTGCAGACCGAGGAGGGCTACGTCAGGGTCGCCCACCCGTTGATGGAGTTCGCCAACGAGCTGGGCCTGGGCACCGGCAACATCACCTCCTACGGCCGTACCGTCTACGCGATGTCGCTCACCAAGGCGGCGCTGTCGCTGGAGCGCTCGATCGGCATGCACATGCTGGTCAAGCCGGGTCCGGACGCCCCCAACCTGGCCACCCAGCGCGTCGCCCTCTCCTCCTACGCCTACCTGGAGGGCATCGCCGTCGAGGAGTACATCGGCGGTGGCACCCAGGCCGACGCGGACAGGCTGGACGCCGAGAAGAGGGACATCCAGACCAAGGCCGCCGCGATGGCCCAGCAGGCCAAGGCCGCCGACCCGAACTACGTGCCGCCCCCGTCCACCCCGCAGAAGATGGTCACGGCCCTCGCCACGCTCGACTCCACGAGCCCGGCCACGCGTCAGCAGCTCGCTCTCGGTGGCGTCACCTACGAGAACTGGTGGGCGGTCAACACCCTCAAGTTCGACGCCTACCGCCAGATCGAGTCGGACATGGCCGACAAGGCGGTGAACGAGGCCTCGGACATCGCCGACAACGCCAAGACCTCCGCGATCATCACCGGTGCCGTCGTCGTGGTCGCCCTGCTGCTGGCCTTCATCCTGGCCGGCGCCGTGGCCCGCCAGATGAGCCGCTCGATGCGCCAGCTGCGCAACGCCGCCTTCGGCATCGCCGAGCAGCGGCTGCCGATGCTGGTCGACCAGCTCTCGCGCACCGACCCCGGCCGGGTCGACACCCGGGTCGCCCCGATCCCGATCACCACCAAGGACGAGATCGGCGAGGTCGCCCGCGCCTTCGACCAGGTCCACCGCGAGGCCGTCCGGCTGGCCTCCGAGCAGGCCCTGCTGCGGGGCAACATCAACGCGATCTTCACCAACCTCTCGCGCCGCAACCAGTCGCTGATCGAGGGCCAGTTGACCCTGATCACCGACCTGGAGAACAACGAGGCCGACCCGGACCAGCTGGAGAACCTCTTCAAGCTGGACCACCTGGCCACCCGTATGCGCCGCAACGGCGAGAACCTCCTGGTCCTCGCCGGCGAGGAGCCCGGCCGCCGCTGGGACCAGCCGGTCCCGCTGATCGACGTGCTGCGCGCCGCCTCCTCCGAGGTGGAGCAGTACGAGCGCATCGAGCTGTCCGGCGTCCCCGAGGCCGAGATCCACGGCCGCGCGGTCACCGACCTCGTGCACCTGCTGGCCGAGCTGCTGGAGAACGCCACCACGTTCTCCTCCCCGCAGACCAAGGTGCGCGTCACCGCGACCCGTCTGCCCGACGGCCGCGTCATGATCGAGATCCACGACAAGGGCATCGGCCTGACCGCCGAGGACTTCGCGGACATCAACCACAAGCTGGCCAACCCGCCGACTGTGGACGCCGCGATCTCCCAGCGCATGGGCCTGTTCGTGGTGGGCCGGCTGTCCGACCGGCACGGCATCCGGGTCCAGCTGCGCCCCTCGGGCGAGCAGGCCGGTACGACCTCGCTGGTCATGCTGCCGGACGCGATCACGCACGGCGGTGGCGGCGAGGCCCCGCTGGACCGCGAGGAGTTCACCGTCTCGCAGATCATCCCGGAGCAGCAGTTCCAGGGTGAGAACTTCAACCACGCGCAGCCCCTGCGCACCGCCGCGGAACTGGGCTTCGACGACAGCCGGTACTCGGACGTCCCCGACGACATCCGCGAACTGGACCCGGTCGGCCGCTCCCTGATGCGCGAGGAGCGCCGGGCGGCCCTGGAGGCGCAGTCGCACGGCCAGCAGCCGGGCGTGCCGCAGCAGGAGGCCGCCGAGACCCCGGCGTACGAGGACCCGCTGCTGAACGGGCAGCCGGGCTACCCGGAGCAGCAGTCCCCGTACGAGGAGCCCGCGTACGAGGAGCAGCAGGCCGCGTACCGGGAGCCGTACCAGGAGACCTACGCGGAGTCGCCCTCGGCGTCGCACTCGACGTCGTACGACAAGCCGTACGACGAGCAGTACTACGCGCCGAACGGCGAGCAGTCGCGGCCCGACGCCTTCTCCACGAACGGCGGTTACCCGGAGCCCGCGTACCCGGAGCCGGCCGCGAGCCCGTCGTACCAGGACGACTGGCCGCAGCAACCGCAGCAGGACGGCTACCAGAACGGCTATCCCGCCCATTACGCTCCGGAAACGGAATCCTCGCAGGCCGCTGACGCGAGTGAGCGGAACCGCGTAGGCTTCGACCGTCCGGGACCGGCCTCTCCCGCCGCCCACGAGCTGACCGACGCCGGGCTGCCCCGCCGCGGATCCGCCGCGAGCGGTTCCAACGGCTCGGCCGGCGCGGGCACGGCGCGCGTGCAGCAGGAAGCGCCGGCTCCGGCGCCGGGCAACGCTCCGGGGTCGAACGGCGACAGCGGCTGGCGCTCGCAGAACGACGAGCGCTGGCAGCAGGCGGCGCAGCTCCGGAAGCCCAAGGCAGGCGGGGTCACCGCTTCCGGCCTGCCGCGGCGGGTGCCCAAGGCCAATCTGGTCTCGGGTGCCGCCGAAACCACCCCCCAGGGGGGCCCACAGGTCTCCCGCGCCCCGGAGGACGTCCGGGGCAGGCTGAGCAACCTGCGTCGAGGCGTCCAGCGCGGACGCAACGCAGGCAGTGAAACGAACGGCCAGGGCTTCGGTCCTGACAGCACCTACAACCAGGAGCGTTAGTGTGAGCCCGATGAGCCAGGCGGCACAGAACCTGAACTGGTTGATCACCAACTTCGTGGACAACACCCCGGGGGTGTCCCACACGGTGGTGGTCTCCGCCGACGGACTCCTTCTGGCGATGTCCGAAGGCTTCCCCCGCGACCGCGCCGACCAGCTCGCGGCCGTCGCCTCCGGTCTGACGTCTCTGACGGCAGGCGCCTCCCGGATCTTCGAGGGGGGCAGTGTGAATCAGACGGTTGTGGAGATGGAGCGGGGATTCCTCTTCATCATGTCCATCTCCGACGGCTCGTCGCTCGCCGTACTGGCCCACCCGGAAGCGGACATCGGTCTCATCGGGTACGAGATGGCCCTTCTGGTGGACCGTGCGGGCACGGTCCTCACCCCGGATCTGCGTGCAGAGCTCCAGGGAAGCCTTCTCAACTAACAGACCAACGGTGCGTATACGCGTCCCGGGGCCGTAAGGTTTCGGGACGCGGCTCCACACGGATGGGTGCCCGGCGCAGTCGGAGGAGGAGAAAGTGGCAACACCCCCAGGCGGTTCGCATTCGGGAAACTGGTCGTACGGCCCTGCCCAGGGCCAGGACGGCGGTTCGGCGAACCCGTACAACTTCCCCTCCTCCCCGAGCCATCGGCAGCCGTACGCGCCGCAGGGCCCCGGCCCGTCGCCGTACGACCAGCCGCCGGCCCCGCGGATCCAGCCGGTGCAACCGCAGCGCCGCCCCGAGCCGGCGCCCGCGACGGCATCGAACAACCCCTTGGTGCGTCCGTACGCCATGACCGGCGGCCGGACCCGCCCGCGCTACCAGCTCGCCATCGAGGCACTGGTGCACACCACCGCCGCTCCGCACCAGATGCAGGGCCAACTGCCCGAGCATCAGCGGATCTGCAACCTCTGCCGTGAGATCAAGTCGGTAGCCGAAATCTCCGCGCTCCTGACAATCCCCCTCGGCGTGGCCAGGATCCTCGTCGCCGACTTGGCGGAGGCGGGCCTGGTCGCCATCCATCAGCCCGGCGGCGACGAGAACGCCGGTGGCCAGCCAGACGTGACACTGCTCGAAAGGGTGCTCAGTGGACTTCGCAAGCTCTAGCGGCGGTCCTTCCCGCTCCACCACCTCCGCGAAGATCGTGGTGGCGGGCGGCTTCGGCGTGGGCAAGACCACGTTCGTCGGCGCCGTCTCGGAGATCAACCCGCTGCGCACAGAGGCCGTCATGACGTCCGCTTCGGCCGGCATCGACGACCTCACCCACACCGGAGACAAGACGACGACCACCGTCGCCATGGACTTCGGCCGCATCACCCTGGACCAGGACCTGATCCTGTACCTGTTCGGCACCCCGGGCCAGGACCGCTTCTGGTTCATGTGGGACGACCTGGTACGCGGTGCGATCGGCGCGGTGGTGCTCGTGGACACCCGGCGCCTCGCCGACTGCTTCCCGGCCGTCGACTACTTCGAGAACAGCGGCCTGCCGTTCGTCATCGCGCTGAACGGCTTCGACGGCAACCAGCCGTACAACCCCGACGAGGTCCGCGAGGCCCTCCAGATCGGCCCCGACACCCCGATCATCACGACCGACGCCCGCCACAGGGCCGACGCCAAGTCGACGCTCATCACTCTGGTGGAGCACGCTCTGATGGCCCGCCTGCGGTAGGCGATCGTTCATGAAGAACCCCGCGCCCCTTGAGGGCGCGGGGTTCTTCCGTTGGTGCGTAGACAGCGGGAAGGGCCCCTCCGCTGCGGAGGGGCCCTTCAAGAACCGGTGGAGCGGCGCGTTCTAGCCGTGCCAGCTGTGCGGCGCCCGGAAGCCGCCCTCGCGTTCCAGGCGGCGCCAGCCGGCCTTGGCGCGTCGGTGGGTGTGGACCGAAGGCGTCGGCTGGGCGGCGGCGCGGGCCAGGAGGACGGCCGTGATGGCGGCGACTTCCTCGGGCTCGGCGTGGCCCTTCTCGACGCGGATGTCAGGAGTGCTCATGGGTGTCAGTCTCCGTGAGAGAGAGGTCCGCGGGGTTGCCGCGGCGGGTCCGCTCGGTTACTGCGGGGGGTTGCCGTGCTTGCGGGAGGGCAGGTCGGCGTGCTTGGACTGCAGCATGGCCAGGGACTTGACCAGGACCTCACGGGTCTCGGCGGGGTCGATGACGTCGTCCACGAGGCCGCGTTCGGCCGCGTAGTACGGGTGCATCAGCTCGGCCTTGTACTCCTTGACCATCTTCTGGCGCATGGCCTCGGGGTCTTCCGCGCCGGCGATCTGGCGACGGAAGATGACGTTCGCGGCGCCTTCCGCGCCCATGACGGCGATCTCGTTGGTCGGCCAGGCGTAGGTGAGGTCGGCGCCGATCGACTGGGAGTCCATGACGATGTAGGCACCTCCGTACGCCTTGCGCAGGATCAGCGAAATCCTCGGCACGGTCGCGTTGCAGTAGGCGTACAGCAGCTTCGCGCCGTGGCGGATGATTCCGCCGTGCTCCTGGTCGACACCGGGGAGGAACCCCGGCACGTCCAGGAAGGTGACGATCGGGATATTGAAAGCGTCACACATCTGGACAAAGCGCGCAGCTTTTTCACTCGCCTCGATGTCCAGGACGCCGGCGAGGACCTGCGGCTGGTTGGCGATGATGCCGACGACCTGGCCGTCCAGGCGGCCCAGCGCGCAGATGATGTTCCGCGCCCAGCGCTCGTGGACCTCCAGGTAGTCGCCGTCGTCGACGATCTCCTCGATGACCTTGGCCATGTCGTACGGCCGGTTGCCGTCGGCCGGGACCAGGTCGAGCAGGACGTCGCTGCGGCGGTCGACGGGGTCGGACGACTCCACCCGGGGCGGGTTCTCCCGGTTGTTCTGCGGGAGGAGCGAGAGGAGGTACCGCACCTCGGCGATGCAGGTCTCCTCGTCGTCGTACGCGAAGTGGCAGACGCCGGAGGTCTCGGCGTGGACGTCGGCGCCGCCCAGGCCGTTCTGGGTGATCTCCTCGCCGGTGACCGCCTTGACCACGTCCGGGCCCGTGATGAACATCTGGGAGGTCTCGCGGACCATGAAGACGAAGTCGGTCAGGGCCGGTGAGTAGGCCGCGCCGCCCGCGCACGGGCCGAGCATCACCGAGATCTGCGGGATGACACCCGACGCCTTGGTGTTGCGCTGGAAGATGCCGCCGTACCCGGCGAGGGCGCTGACGCCCTCCTGGATACGGGCGCCGGCGCCGTCGTTCAGCGAGACCAGCGGGGCACCGGCCGCGATGGCCATGTCCATGATCTTGTGGATCTTGGTGGCGTGGGCCTCGCCCAGCGCGCCGCCGAAGATCCGGAAGTCATGCGCGTAGACGAAGACCGTACGGCCCTCCACCGTGCCCCAGCCGGTGATGACACCGTCGGTGTACGGCTTCTTCGCCTCAAGGCCGAAACCGGTCGCCCGGTGCCGGCGCAGCTGCTCGACCTCCTGGAAGGACCCCGGGTCCAGGAGCAGCTCGATCCGCTCCCGCGCCGTCAGCTTGCCCTTGGCGTGCTGCGCCTCGGTCGCCTTCTCGCTGGGGCCGGCCACGGCCTGGGCACGAATGTCGTGCAGCTCGGCGACCCGTCCGCGTGCGTCCGTCGGCTCGCCGGTCGGCTCACCCGTCGTCTCTTCCAAAACGGTCATGTAGCGACCTTACGAAGGACACCAAGGAAAGCGGGCCGTTGACTCCGTACAGTCTCCGGACCGTTTTCCTGGTACCAGTGAACAGAACCATGACCGCGTGCAGCCGTTCCAACTGCTCACAGGGCGTCGGGGTTGTAGGGGAGTCACAAAGACGTCACCTGAGAGCCACCTCACATTCGTGGCTGCCGCATGCCATCGCCGGGGTGACATGGAGCCTCGGACGGCGGACCGCCGAAGGGCCCTCGACGCCCCTACCGTACCGGTCGACTCCAGGAGCATGTGATCACCAGAGGTTATCGCGAAGTCACTCTGCGGATGATGTTGAAAACCGGACGGAATAGGTCTACGGTCGAATCCGTTGGGTTCGTTGAACGTTAAACAGAAACCTCCAGGAGAACGACATGGGCATCTTCAGCCGCAAAGAGAACACCCCGCAGGCCCCTGCCGCCGGCGCCGACCTGACCGCACTGACCGGCGACTACACCATCGACCCGGCGCACACCACGATCGGTTTCGTGGCGCGCCACGCGATGGTCACCAATGTCAAGGGCTCCTTCCAGGACTTCTCCGGCACCCTGCACCTGGACGGGGCCGACCCCAGCAACTCCACCGCCGCGCTCGACGTCAAGGTGGAGAGCGTCGAGACCGGCAACGCCGACCGCGACGGTCACCTGAAGTCGTCCGACTTCTTCAAGATCGACGAGTTCCCGGTCATGACCTTCCGCTCCACCAAGGCGGAGTCGCTGGGCGGCGACGACTACCGCATCACCGGCGACCTCTCCCTCCTCGGCGTGACCAGGCCGATCACCATCGACCTCGAGTTCAACGGCGTCGCGAAGGACCCGTTCGGCAACGAGCGCGTGGGCTTCGAGGGCAAGGCGGAGATCCTGCGCTCCGAGTGGGGCCTCACCTGGAACGCGGCGCTGGAGACCGGCGGGATGCTCGTCTCCGACAAGATCAAGCTGAACTTCGACATCTCGGCGATCAAGCAGGCCTGAGCCTACGGCGGTCCGGCCGGCACCACCCCGAGCGCGCCCGCTCCCCGGAAACGGGAGGCGGGCGCTCGCGTGTCCTGCGGGCATGGCGCCATGAAGGGTGACGGCGAGGACAAGGAACGTCGCCGCCACCGACGCCCTGCCGGTGATGCCCGCAGCCGCAGTCGCTCACCCGGGTCTTCAGAACCCCCCGCCGAAGTCGCCCCCGCCGTCGCCCCCTCCCCCGCCGAAGTCTCCGCCGTCCCCGAACCCGCCGCCGAAGTCCTCGGCGTCGAAGTCCGTGCCGGAGACGTCGCCGCCCTGGTAGTCGCCCCCGAAGTCACCGCCGGGGCCGAAGTCGCCGTACCCGGTGCCGTAGTCGGCCGCGTACGAGGGGGTGGCCATCATGCTGCCGAGGAGGGTGCCGACGAGCAGGCCGGGCAGGATGCCGCCGCCGAAGTAGCCGCCCGCCCAGGGGCCGTAGGCGGGGCCCGCGTCCCAGTAGGGGCGGCGGCCGTAGTCCGTGTCGACCTCGCGGATGACCGGGTCGCGGCCGTCGGCCAGCCGGGTGGCGTCGGCCGCGCAGACGGGGACCTGGCGCGGGGCGCCGCCGGGCGGAGTCCAGGTGGCGTCGCTCACCGAGGGACCGTGCCGCGGGTCGAAGAAGCAGGGCGGGCGGCGCTCGGGCAGGGGCCGGCCCTCGCGGCGGGCGGCCAGCCGGGCCAGGGAGAAGCGGCCGTCCTCCAGCGCTTCGGTGACCGTGCGGACGTCCTCCGGGCGACTCGCGGCGGCCATGCGCTGCTTGGCGGTCTCGTAGGCGTCCAGGGCGTGTTCGTAGTCGGCGCGCATCGCGTCGTCGGCGCCCGGCTCGGCCGGCTGGAAGTCGAGGCGGTCCAGTTCCTCGCCGAAGGCGGTGATGTCCTCGTCCACGACCACCCGGAGGCGGTCCAGGGCGGCCCGCTGCTCCTCGGCGCGCCGCCGGCGGCTCCGGCGCACCAGTGCGTAGGCGCCGGCGCCGCCCGCCAGCAGCACCGCGGCCACCGCGATCAGGGCCGTACCGGAGGATCCCCCGCCCGAGCCGCCCCAGGTCTTCGGGGCGTGGCCTCCCATGTTGGCCAGGGCGCGGTCGGTGAAGTCGCTGAGCTGGGCCCCCGCCGGCTCGCCCTGGACGCTCGTGACCAGGTTCCGCCGGGCCGTCGCCGACATCACGGAGGAGTCGGCGCGGGCGTCGAAGCGGTCGCCGAGGCGGATGCCGTACAGGCCGGTGATGCCGGTGGCCGCGCGCAGGTCGGAGAAGAGGTTCGCGGTCGGGTAGCCCGCCGGGAGCACCGCGATGAACAGGGGTTTGTTCGCGTCCTTGATGCGTTTCGCGAGCGCGTCGGCATCGGCCCTCGGCAACTGCGCCGAGGCGGCCGGGTCGACGTAGACGGGGCTCTTGCGGAGGGCCTGGGCGACGGCGGAGATGCTCGTGTCCGCGCTAGCTCCGGGGGCGAACACGGTCGCGACGACCAGGGCGAGGGCGGCCAGCAGCAGGGCTGGGAGGCTTCGGGTCCGCAGGACGGCCTTCATCCTTCGAAACTACCCGAAGCCTCCCGTAGCCGGGCATAGGGGCATGCCTACCCGGCGGCCCGGTATGCCTCGACCAGCTTCTCCACCGCCTTTCCGTACCGGCCGGTCAGCAGCAGGTGGTCGGCGTCGGCGAAGGGCCCCGCCACCGCCTGTGTCATCCGCTCGCCCGCCTTCTGCTGGACGAGCAGCCGTGCCTTGGTCACCAGTTCGCGCCCGGCCCGGTCGTCACCCTTCTGCTCGGCCGCCGTCGCCGCCGCACCCAGCGCCCTCAGCGTGGCCGTGCCGCCCCGCGGGACCTCGGTGAGCGTGGTCAGGCCCCAGCCGTAGGGGAACTGGGGGTCGTACGACGCGTCCCCGACGTTGATCGGGAGCTGGGACTCGGACTTGGGCCAGGTGACGGGGAGCTGTCCGGTGAAGGGGCGCTTGCCGTAGAGGACGTCGGCGACGCCCTCGCCCTCGGTGCCGGGCAGCCAGGAGGCCACCAGCGCGTCGATCCTGTCGAGCCGGTCGCCGACGAGCTGCGGCCGGCCGGAGACGATCAGCACCGCGCACTTCATGGCGGCGCACACCTTGTCCACGGCCGCCCGGTCGGCCGCGGACAGCTGGAGGCTGTGGCCGTTGCCGACGTCGCCGACGCCCTCGGCGTACGGGGTCTCGCCGACGACGACCACACCGACGTCGTAGCCGTCGGTCGGGGCGGAGGCGTCCTTGGAGTAGGTGACGTTCCCGCCGGCGTCCCGCATGCCCTGGAGGATGGTCGTGCCCTGGGTGTGGGTGCCGGACGCGCCCTGCCAGGTGAGGGTCCAGCCGCCGGTCTGGTTGCCGAGGTCGTCGGCGTTGGACCCTGCGACGTACACCTTCTCGCTCTTCTTCAGCGGCAGCAGCCCGCCGCTGTTCTTCAGCAGCACCTGCGACTCGGCGGCGGCCTGGCGGGCGACCGCGCGGTGGGCCGGGGAGCCGATGGCGGCGGCGCCGGACGTGTCGGCGTAGGGGCGCTCGAACAGGCCCAGCCTGAACTTCTGGGTGAGGATGCGGGAGACCGCGTCGTCCATCCGCTTCTCGCTGATCCGCCCCGCCTTCACCTCGTCGACGAGCGTGCCGCTGAAGTCCTTGTAGGAGTACGGCACCATCATCATGTCGACGCCCGCGTTCACCGCCGTGCGGACGTGGGTCGGGTAGTCGCCGGGAAGCTGGTCGATGGCGTTCCAGTCGCTGATGACGAAGCCGGAGAAGCCCATCCGGTCCTTGAGCACGCCGTTGATCATGTCGCCGCGGGCGTGCATCTTCACCGCGCCCCGGCCGTCGCCGACGATGTTCAGCGAGGAGTACGACGGCATGACCGAGCCGATGCCCCGCTCCACGGCGGTCCTGTACGGCGCCAGGTGGATGTCCTCCAGCTGCTGCCGGGTGACCGTGGTGACGCCCTGGTCGATGGTGTAGGTGCCGGTGGTGGAGGAGCCGTACGCGGTGCCGCCGTCGCCGACGAAGTGCTTGGCGGTGGCGAGCACCTTGTCGTCGTCCTTCAGGTTCCGCCCGTCCGGGGCACCTTGCAGGCCCTGGATGATGGTCTCCATGGACTGCACGAGGGCCGGGTCCTCGCCGAAGGACTCGTAGGAACGTCCCCAGCGTTCGTCACGGCTCACGCACAGGCACGGCGCGAAGTCCCAGGGGATTCCGGTGGCCCGGACCTCACTGGCCGTCACCGCACCCGTCTTCTCGGCGAGTTGGGGATCCCTTGTCGCGCCGATGCCGATGTTGTGCGGCGTGATCGTGGCGCCGGCCAGGTTGTTGTGGCCGTGGACCGCGTCGACGCCGTAGATCAGCGGGATCTGGAACCGGGTCGCCTGGGCGCGGAGCTGGAAGCCGTCGATCATCTTCGCCCAGGCCTCGGCGGTGTTGGGCGTGGGCGTGGAGCCGCCGCCGGACAGCAGCGAGCCGAGTCCGTACGTCGCGATGTCGCCCCCGCCTCCGACGGCCCCGCGCTCGGCCTGGGTCATCTGCCCGGCCTTCTCCTGAAGGGACATGCGGGACAGCAGGTCCGCGACGCGCTTCTTCACGGGCAACTTGCTGTTCAGGTAGGGAAGTCCGTGCGCGTCGATGACGACCTGCGGGGTCTCCGCGGGGGCCTTGGCGCCGGTGACCGTGAGCTTGAGCGGGATGGTCTTCGCGGGTGCGGGGCCCTTGGCCTTGCGGGTGGGCACCGCGATGGTCCGCGCCGTTCCGGACGGGGTCCCGGCCGGGAAGGTGAGGGTGCCGTCGGCCGGGGTGTAGTCCCGGCCGGCGGTGGCGGTGCCGCCCTCCGTCGAGTACGTGACCGTCACGGGGTCCTCGATCGGCCGGTCCCCGGTCGTGGCCAGGGTGACCTTGACCTGGGCGGTGCCGCCCGCCTTGACGGGGTACACGGGTGCGTCGGTGCCGACGGAGGCGCGCAGCGACTGGTCGGCCTTGCCGTACAGCTCGACGTCGTCCATGGCGAAGTCGCCCTTGGTGCCTGCCGGGAGGGTGACGGCGTACCCCCACATCTGGGTGAGGCCGAGGACGTGGTCGATGCCGCCGACGGGCTGGTAGTCGGTGCGGTACTGGAAGTCGGTGAAGGGGATCTCGATCTGCTTCCAGCCGGTGAAGTCGTCGGTGAAGGAGGTCGTCCAGAGTTCGGAGGCCTCGCCGTTCGTGCCGCCGTCCTTGATCTCGAAGGCGATCTTCCGGCCGTTGTCCCGGCCCTCCCACCAGAAGCGGATGCCCTGGTGGGCGGACCAGTCGTGGGCGGGCCGGTCGGCGGCGAAGTCGTGGGTGAAGCCGCCGTAGCCGCTGATGTCGTAGGTGCCGGTGAGGACCTTGGCGCCCTCGGGGGCGTCGGCGCGGTCGGTGAGGTGCAGGGTGGGCGGGTCGTCGGCGTCGCTTCCCCAGGTGAAGATGCCGTCGGCGGGCTGGGCGGCGAAGGGCACCTCGCCCTCGAAGCGGTCGACGGGGACCGGTGCGGGGTCGTCGGCGGCGTGCGCCGCGGCGGACAGGGGCAACAGGGCGGCGAGCAGGGCCCCGGAGACGAGCAGGGCGGTTCTCGGCATGGACCTTCCCTCGGCTCTCATGGTTCACTCATGACTTAGATCACGCCGTGAGTTAACTAACGGCACCCCAACCCGTCAAGAGTGCACGTCAGTTGAAGGGCGACGCACATGAGGAGAACCCCCCGCACGGTCCGGCTGCTGCTGGCCGGACTGCTCTCCGCCGCCGGCCTCTTTGCCGCCGTACCCCCTGCGCACGCGGCCGGCGAGCAGGTCACGGCCTGGCTCACCACCACCGACGACTCCGCCGGCCGGCATATCGTACGCGGCCTGCAGGCACAGACGCCGTTCGCGTTCCAGTCCGGCACGGGCGGCGGCGGCACGAACATCACCGTCGACGAGAACACCCGCTACCAGACCTTCACCGGCGGCGGCGCGTCCTTCACGGACACCGCGGCCTGGCTGATGAACAGCAGCGGGGCGCTGTCCCAGGCCACCCGGGACGCGACCATGCGCAAGCTGTTCTCGCCGACGGACGGCATCGGACTGTCGTTCCTGCGCAACCCGATGGGCGCCTCGGACCTCGCACGGTACGGCTACACGTACGACGACGTGCCGTCCGGGCAGACCGACCCGAACCTCGGCCAGTTCTCGATCGCGCACGACCTCGCGGACGTCGTGCCGCTCACCCGGCAGGCGCTGCAGCTCAATCCGTCCCTGACGGTGATGGCCTCGCCGTGGACCGCCCCGGCCTGGATGAAGGACAGCGGCTCACTCAACGGCGGCTGGCTCAAGGCCGAGGACTACTCGGCGTACGCCTCCTACTTCGTGAAGTACCTCCAGGCGTACAAGGACCAGGGGATCAACGTCTCGTACGTCACCCCGCAGAACGAGCCGACCTGCTGTTCCGGCTACCCGTCGATGAGCTGGAACGCGTCCGGAATCCAGTACTTCCTCAAGAACGACCTGCTGCCGCAGCTGCAGTCGGCGGGCCTTTCGACGAAGGTCCTGGCCCACGACTGGAACTGGGACACCTACGACTCCTACGCGGCCCAGAGCGTCGACGACCCGGCGATCCGCAACCATCCCAACTTCGGCGGGATCGCCTGGCACGGCTACGGCGGTGACGTCACCAAGCAGACCACCGTGCACAACCAGTACCCCTCCCTGGACGCCTTCGGCACCGAGCACTCCGGTGGCACCTGGATCGCCGACCAGCAGCGCGAGGACATGTCCAACATCATCGACTACACCCGCAACTGGGCGAAGTCGGTGACGAAGTGGTCGCTGGCCGTGGACCAGAACGGCGGCCCCCACAACGGCGGTTGCGGCACCTGCACGGGCCTGATCACCGTGCACAACGGGGACGGGCAGAGCGGCACCGTGGACTACACCGTCGAGTACTACGACATGGGCCACCTGACCAAGTTCGTCCGGCCGGGCGCCCAGCGGATCGCCTCCACCGCGTCCACCACCGTGCCGAACGTCGCCTGGCGCAACCCCGACGGCAGCAAGGCGCTGATTGCGTACAACGGCTCCTCCTCGGCGCAGACCGTCACCATCAACTGGGGCTCGCAGCACGCCACTTACTCGCTGCCCGGCAAGGCCTCGGCCACCTTCACCTGGTCCGGAACCCAGTCCGGCGGCGGCTCGAACACCGGCTCCTTCGTCGGCCTGGCCGGCAAGTGCCTGGACGTGGCGGGCGGTTCGAGCGCCAACGGCACGGCTGTACAGCTCTACGACTGCAACGGCACCGCCGCCCAGCAGTGGACGGTCATGGCCGACGGGTCGGTCCAGGCCCTCGGCAAGTGCCTGGACGTGACATCGGGTTCGACGGCGGACGGCGCCAAGGTGCAGTTGTACGACTGCAACGGCACCGGCGCCCAGCAGTGGTCGTACAACGCGTCCACCGGAGACGTCGTGAACCTCGCCGCGAACAAGTGCCTCGACGTTACCGACAACTCGTCGGCGAACGGGGCGCGGGCACAGATCTGGTCGTGCACCGGGGCCGCCAACCAGAAGTGGCACCTGCAGTAGCGCACCCCCACCGGGCCGTCGCCGGCGGATGCGGGTTCACCCGGGGGCGCCGCTGAGCGGCGCCCGCTCGGCGGCTGGGGGACGATGAGGTATGACCACACCGCAGGATCTGTTCCTCGTCAGCCTCGACGTACCCGGCGAGCACCCCGTCGAGCCCGGCGATCTGTCGCTGGCGCTCGCCGGGGCCGAGCTGATCGACCTGCTCGGGGCACGGGCGCTCACCCTGGACGGTGAGCGCATCGTGCCCGGGCCCGTGCTGACCACGGGTGACCGGATGCTGGACGAGGCCGGGGCGGCGCTCGTGCGCGAGGAGCCGTACGAGACGGTCGAGGACTGGCTGTGGCGCCGGGGCGAGGGGCTGGCCACGGCCTACCGCGACGTCCTGGACACCTCAGGGCAGCTCTCCGGGAAGCGGCACCGCTGGCCGCACCGGGCCGACAAGGCGGCCGCGGCCGACACCCCGGCCCGGCGCCATGCCGCCGACCGCTGGTGGTCCCGCGAGCCGGTCCTCACCGGGCTCGCCGCCACCCTGGGCATCCAGGGCGAGCGGCCGCCGGAGGAGGAGCCCGGCGAGGAGGCGGTCGTCACCGTTCTGCTGGCGGTCGGCGACGCGGTCACGGAACTGGGGGCCGTGCGGGAGCGGCGCCGCATCGAGAACGCCGCTTTCGACAACATCTGGCGAGCGCCGTGACGCCCCGCCGGGGGCGCTCTACTCCGCCGGTTCCACCCCAGCCCGCAGCAGCCCGTACGTGTACGCGTCCTCCAGGGCCTGCCAGGACGCGGCGATGACGTTCTCCGCCACGCCGACCGTGGACCACTCGCCAGCGCCGTCCGAGGTGGAGATCAGCACGCGGGTGGTGGACTGGGTGCCGTGCTTGCCCTCCAGGATGCGGACCTTGTAGTCGACCAGCTCCAGCTTGGCGAGCTGCGGGTAGATCTTCTCCAGGGCGACGCGCAGGGCGCGGTCCAGGGCGTTGACCGGGCCGTTGCCCTCCGCCGTGGCGACGATCCGCTCGCTCTTGGCCCACAGCTTCACGGTGGCCTCGTTGGCGTGGGTGCCGTCGGGGCGGTCCTCGACGATGGCCCGCCAGGACTCGACGTCGAAGTACTTCAGCGGGCGGCCCTCGACCTCGGACCGCAGCAGCAGCTCGAAGCTGGCGTCGGCGGCCTCGTAGGTGTAGCCCTTGAGCTCGCGCTCCTTGACCCGCTCGACCACCCGGCCGACCAGTTCTCGGTCGCCGCCGAGGTCGATGCCGAGTTCCTTGCCCTTGAGCTCGACCGAGGCGCGGCCCGCCATGTCGGAGACCAGCATGCGCATGGTGTTGCCGACCTGCTCGGGGTCGATGTGCTGGTACAGGTCCGGGTCGACCTTGATCGCGGAGGCGTGCAGGCCCGCCTTGTGGGCGAAGGCGGAGACACCGACGTACGGCTGATGGGTGGACGGGGTCAGGTTGACGACCTCGGCGATGGCGTGCGAGATCCGGGTCGTCTCGCGCAGCTTGCCCTCGGGCAGCACCTTCTTGCCGTACTTCAGCTCCAGCGCGGCGACGACCGGGAACAGGTTGGCGTTGCCCACGCGCTCGCCGTAGCCGTTGGCGGTGCACTGGACGTGGGTCGCGCCCGCGTCCACGGCGGCCAGGGTGTTGGCGACCGCGCAGCCCGTGTCGTCCTGGGCGTGGATGCCGAGCCGGGCGCCGGTGTCGGCGAGGACGGTGGCGACGACGGCGTGGATCTGGGCGGGGAGCATACCGCCGTTGGTGTCGCACAGGACGACGACGTCGGCGCCGGCCTCGGCGGCCGTACGGACCACGGCCTTGGCGTACTCGGGGTTGGCGCGGTAGCCGTCGAAGAAGTGCTCGCAGTCCACGAAGACCCGGCGGCCCTGGTCCTTCAGGTACGACACCGTGTCGCGGACCATCTCCAGGTTCTCGTCGAGCGTGGTGCGCAGCGCCAGTTCCACATGCCGGTCGTGTGACTTGGCGACCAGGGTGATCACCGGGGCGCCGGACTCCAGCAGCGCCCTGACCTGCGGGTCCTCGGCGGCCTTCGCACCTGCGCGGCGGGTGGCGCCGAAGGCGACCAGCTGGGCGTGCCTGAAGTCGATCTCCGCCTGGGCGCGGGCGAAGAACTCGGTGTCCCGGGGGTTGGCGCCGGGCCAGCCGCCCTCGATGAAGCCGACGCCGAAGTCGTCCAGGTGCCGTGCGATGGCGAGCTTGTCCGCGACGGTGAGGTTGATTCCCTCGCGCTGCGCGCCGTCGCGCAGCGTGGTGTCGAAGACGTGGAACGAGTCGTCGAGCTCGCTGGTTGCCGTCTCGGTCATGGTGTCAAGGCTCCTGTTGTGGATCTTCGGTCTTACCGGAATGACCGGCTCCACCGTCCCCCCAATGGTCCCTCGCGCACCGCTCCCGGCTGTAGGTGGGCCGGAAAACGAAAAAACCCCTCGCGGGTGCGAGAGGTCTGCGCGCGGGTCGAGGACGACGGTGGCCACCCGCACCTGGTCGTACGAGGTGGTCACTGCGGACCGGCGCGCCTGCTGCCAATAATCATGGCGAACGAGAGCACGGGGGCAGTCTGGCACAAACCTGCCCCCGGCTCGCCGCCCGTCTCAGGATGCGGTCGTCGGAGTGGAATCCGCGAGGGCGTACGGCAGGGCCACACCGACGCCTCCCGCCTGTGCTGCTTCCAGTACGTGTCCATGACCGTCGTCGGAGCGCTCGGCGCCGCCGTGCCCCGCGCCCCTAGGGAGCCACAGCGAGCCCCTCCTCGATGAACTCCCGTACGTGCGCCAGTACTTGCTCCCGGTCAGTGCCGCGCAGCCCGATGGCGACATGGATGGAGAAACCGTCGAGCAGCGCACGCAACCGCGCCGCGAAGCGATCCGCGTCCACCCGTCGGAACTCGCCCCTCGAAATCCCCTCGGCGATCAGCGCGACCAGGTCGCGATGCCACGCGCCCTCGATGGCGACCTGCCGGGCGCGGGCCTCGTCGTCCGCGTTCTGCGAGCGGTTCCAGACCTCCAGCCACAGCGTCCAGTGCGGGTCGCGGTGGCCGTCGGGGACGTACAGGTCGACGTACGCGGACAGCCGTTCCCGCGCGGTTCCGGGACGGGCCAGCAGCCGGCCCCGCTCGGCACCGAGCCTGCCCTCGCTCCACTCCAGGGTCTGCAGCAGCAGCTCGTCCTTGGAGCGGAAGTAGTACAGGAGATGGCCGCTGCTCATCCCGACCTCGCGGCCGAGCGCCGCCATGGTGAGCTTCTCCAGACCGCGCTCGGCGATCATGTCCATGGCGGCGGCGAGCACCTCCTCGCGCGGCGGCGCGTTCTTCCGCGCCCGTGCCGCACCGGCCATCCCTGTCTCCTACATGCTCAGACCTTCGGCTGCTGCTGGGTGATGCAGTGGATGCCGCCCCCACCCGCAAAGATCGTACGCGCGTCCACCAGGGTGACCGTCCGCTCGGGGAAGAGCCGGCGGAAGATCCCGGCGGCCATCTCGTCGCGCGGGTCGTCGAAGCCGCACAGCACCAGGCCGCCGTTGCAGATGTAGTGGTTGATGTAGGAGTAGTCGGCCCAGTGACCGTCGGCCTCCAGGGCGGTCGGCGCGGGCACCTCCACGACCTCCAGGGCACGGCCCCGGGCGTCCGTCTGGGAGCGCAGGATGCCGATGACCTCCTTGGTGACCTCGTGGTCGGGGTGGGCCGGGTCCGGCTGCGAGTGCGCCACCACGACACCGGGCCGGGCGAAGGCGGCCACGATGTCCACGTGGCCCAGCGTGCCGAAGCCGTGGGGCGGGTAGTCGCCGGTGAGGCCGCGCGGCAGCCAGATCGCCTTGCTCGTGCCGAGGTGGGCGTGGATCTCGGCCTCGACCTCCTGCTTCGACCAGTGCGGGTTGCGCTCGGGGCCGAGCTGGACGGTCTCCGTCAGCAGGACCGTGCCCTCGCCGTCGACGTGGATCGCGCCGCCCTCGTTGACCAGCTGCGAGGCGTACGTCTTCGCGCCCGCCAGGTCGGAGACATACGCGGCGATCTTGGAGTCGTGCTCCCAGCGGGCCCAGTCCTGGGCGCCCCAGCCGTTGAACGTCCAGTCGACGGCGGCCAGTTCACCCTTGCCGTTGGTGAGGAAGGTGGGGCCGATGTCCCGCATCCAGGCGTCGTCCAGGTCCCGCTCGACGGTGTCGATGTCCGGTCCGAGCAGCGCCCGCGCCTCGGCGGACCGGCCGGGGCCGCACACCACGGTCACGGGCTCGAAGCGGCGGATCGCACGGGCCACCGAGGCCCAGGCGGCGCGCGAGGCGGCGAGGTCCTCCGGGTCGTCGAAGGTGGGGTTGGGGCCCGGCCACGCCATCCAGGTGCGCTCGTGCGGGGTCCACTCGGCGGGCATACGGAAGCCGTCGGCGGCAGCAGACATGGTGATCCTTAGAGGAAGTACAGGCGGTTGAGGGAGACGGAGTCGGCAGGCTCGGAGCGCAGCGGGTCGCCGTCGAGGGTGACCAGACCGGTGCGCTGATCGACGTCGACCGCTCCGATCCGGGCGTTCAGCCGCAGGTCGGCCGGGCCGATGCCCCGGGTGCCGCGCACGGCGATCCTTCTGCGCCGTGTGGGCATCGTGTCGTTGCCCTGGTCGACGGCGGCCCTGGCGACGAACGCGACGGAGAGGTCGGCCGCCGTGGCGCCGTACGCGCCGAACTGCGGGCCGAGGACGAGGGGTTCGCAGGTGTCGGTGGCCGCGTTGGGGTCGCCGGTCACGCCGTACGCCGGGAAGCCGGACTTGAGGACGAGCTGTGGTTTGGCGCCGAAGTACTCGGGCCGCCACAGCACGATGTCGGCGAGCTTGCCGACCTCGATCGAGCCGACCTCGTGCGAAAGGCCGTGCGCGATGGCGGGGTTGATGGTCAGCTTGGCCATGTAGCGCAGGACGCGGGCGTTGTCGTCGCCCTCGCCGTCGCCCTCCATCGGGCCCAGCTCGGCCTTCATCTTGCCCGCCATGGCAAAGGTGCGGCGGACCGTCTCACCGGCGCGGCCCATGCCCTGGGCGTCGGAGGAGGTGATGCCGATCGCGCCCAGGTCGTGCAGCACGTCCTCGGCGCCCATCGTGCCGGCCCGGATGCGGTCGCGGGCCATGGCGGCGTCGCCGGGCAGGTCGGGCTTGAGGTCGTGGACGGAGACGATCATGCCGTAGTGCTCGGCGACCGCGTCCCGGCCGAAGGGCAGGGTGGGGTTGGTGGAGGAGCCGATGACGTTCGGGACTCCGGCCATCTTCAGCACGTTGGGCACGTGTCCGCCGCCGCAGCCCTCGATGTGGAAGGCGTGGATGGTGCGGCCCTCCAGCACCCTCAGGGTGTCCTCGACCGACAGGCACTCGTTCAGGCCGTCGCTGTGCAGGGCGACCTGGACGTCGTGCTCCTCGGCGACCCGCAGGGCCGTGTCGAGGGCCCGGGTGTGGGCGCCCATGTCCTCGTGCACCTTGAAGCCGGACGCGCCGCCCTCGGCCAGCGCCTCGACCAGCGGAGCGCTGTGCGAGGACGAACCCCGGCCCAGGAAGCCGATGTTGACCGGCCAGGCGTCGAAGGCGTTGAAGGCGTGGCGCAGCGCCCAGGGCGAGTTGACGCCGACGCCCCACACGGGGCCGAACTCCTGCCCGATGATCGTGGTCACGCCGGAGGCGAGCGAGGCCTCCATGATGCGCGGCGACAGCAGGTGGACATGGGTGTCGACGGCCCCGGCGGTGGCGATCAGCCCCTCGCCGGAGACGATGGAGGTGCCGGTGCCGACGACGACGTCCACGCCGTCGAGGGTGTCCGGGTTGCCGGCGCGTCCGATGGCGCAGATGCGCCCCTCGCGGATGCCGATCGACACCTTGCGGATGCCCTGCACCGGGTCGATCACCACGACGTTGCTGATGACGACGTCACAGGTCTCACGGACGGCGGCGGCCTTCAGGTGCAGCCCGTCGCGGGCGGTCTTGCCGAAGCCGGCCAGGAACTCGTCGCCGTAGCGCTGGGAGTCGGACTCCACCCGGACGGTGAGCCCGGAGTCGCCGAGGCGGATACGGTCGCCGGCGCGGGGGCCGTGGGTGGCCGCGTACTCGTAGGGGTTCATCGGTTCTCCGCTCCCAGGTATCCGCAGGCCTCGGCCCTGCGCAGGGCCTCCTCCTTCGCGCCGGGCGCGTCCAGCGGCCCGTCGACCAGTCCGGCGAAGCCGATCGCGACCCGGTCGCCGCCGATCGGCACGAGTCCCACCTCGACGCTCTCGCCGGGGCCGAAGCGCACCGAGGAGCCCGCGGGGACGGCGAGGCGCATCCCGTAGGCCTTCTCGCGGGCGAAGTCCAGCCGCGGGTTGGCCTCGAAGAAGTGGAAGTGGGAGGTGACGGAGACCGGCACGGTGGCGGTGTTGGTGACCGTGAGCCGTACGACCGCCTCCGGTTCGACGTGCTCGGGCACCGGGAGCAGCGCGCCCGGTGCCCGGTCGCCGAGACCGCCGCCGATGGGGTCGGAGACCACCGCGAGCCGGGAGCCGTCGTCGAAGACCGCCTCGACCATCACCTCGGTGACGACGTCGGCGACCCCCGGGAGCACGTCCTCGGGGCCGAGCACGGTCCGGGCCGCCTCGATGGCCTCGGCGAGCCGCCTGCCGTCCCGGGCCGCCTCGCACACGGTGTCCGCGATCAGCGCGGTCGCCTCCGGCACGTTCAGCTTCAGGCCGCGTGCCCGGCGGGCCCGGGCCAGCTCGGCGGCCCCGAAGAGCAGCAGCCGGTCACGTTCCGTGGGGGTCAGTCTCACGACGCGGCACCTCCTTGTCTTCCCGACTTTAGAACATCACTCTAAACACAGAATTCGTGAAACAGAAGCATTGACCGGGGGCGAGACCTCACGTCACATTGAACGTCGCTCAAACCGACCGGCGGCAGTCGAAGGAGACCAGGCATGCCGATAGAACAGCGCGGAGTCGACACCATCCCGGACGAGGAGCGGACCAGCGGTCCGCGCGACCTCGTCTCGATCCTGCTCGGCTCCAACCTCTGCCTCGGAGTGATCATCTTCGGCTGGCTGCCGCCGTCCTTCGGGCTCGGCTGGTGGGCGTCGGTCAGCTCGATCGTGGCGGGCACGATCGTCGGTACGGCGGTGACGGCACCGCTGGCCCTCATCTCCCTGCGCACCGCGACCAACCTCTCCACCTCCTCCGGCGCCCAGTTCGGCGTCCGGGGCCGGCTGGTCGGCTCGGTCGTCGGCCTGCTGCTCGCCCTCGGGTACACCGCGCTGACGGTGTGGATCGGCGGCGACGTGATGATCAGCGTGCTCGGCCGGATGTTCGGGCTGGCCGCGGACGGGGTGTCGTACGCCGCCGTCTACGCGCTGCTGGCCGGCGCCACGGTCGCGGGCGCGGTGTACGGCTACCGGGTGCTGCTGAACATGTCCAAGGTGCTGTCCATCGGCATGACGATCCTGCTGGTGCTCGGCGTCTTCGCCTACGCCCCGCACTTCACCACCGCGGCCATGCCCCGGACGGGCGGCTATCTGCTCGGCTCGTTCTGGCCGACCTGGTTCCTGTCGGCCGTGGCCGCCGGCCTGTCCGGTCCCATCGCCTTCATCACCCTGCTCGGCGACTACACCCGCTACATCTCCCCGGCCCGGCACTCGGGCCGCCGCGTCCTGCGGGCCACTTGGCTGGGGCTGACCCTGGGCCTGCTGGTGCCGCAACTGTTCGGCACCTTCACCGCGTACGGCGCCCACGCGGCGCTGGACTACGCCGGTCCGCTGGTGGCGGCCTCCCCCACCTGGTACCTGATCCCGCTGCTGCTGTCCGCCTCGGCCGGCTCGGTCGGCAACGCCGGTCTGATGCTGTACTCGATGGGCCTGGACCTGGACGCCATCCTGCCCCGGGCGTCCCGCGCCCGTGCCACCTACACCGTCGCGATCGTGGCCACGGCCTGCGTGTTCGTCGGCCACTACGCCTGGAACGCGCAGTCCGCGATGACGTCCTTCGTGCTGCTGCTCACCGCCATCGGCACCCCGTGGGCCGTGATCACCCTCATCGGCTTCGCCCGTTGCCGCGGTGTGTACGACGCCGACGCCCTGCAGGTCTTCAACCGCCGCTCGCGGGGCGGGATCTACTGGTACCGCGCCGGCTGGAACGTGCGGGCGGCCGTCTCCTGGGCGCTGGGCGCCGGTGTCGGGCTGCTCGCGGTGTCCCTGCCGTCGTACCAGGGCCCGCTGCTGCACCTGACCGGCGGTGTGGACTGCAGCTTCCTGCTGTCGGGCGCGGTCGGCGGCCTGATCTACCTGCTCCTGACGCCCCGGCAACCGGCATCGGCCCGCGTCGAGGCCGCGCGGGAAGCGGTGGGCGCCGAGAGCGGGCGCTAGGCGCTCCGCTGGAAGCGCCGTGATGGACCCGCGGGCCGGTGGGGGCTGGTCGCGCGGTTCCGAACGGGTTGGAGAAGGTGTCCAGCACCTTCACGCAGGCTGTGGCGCCGTGGCGCCGTGCACCTGGGAGGCGAACCACTCGTGGTCCAGCCGGGTGTGCTCACGGACCCGGCCTTCCTGGGCGCGGGAGATCAGCGGACCGATCACGAACACGGTGTTGACCACCTCCCCCCGTGCCGGGTGTCACCCCGGACGCGTGTCCGCGGGGGCACGCGCCCCCGCGGAAGAGGTGGATACCCGGGCGGGAGTGGTGGTACGCCTCGAACGCGCGCGCCATTCACTCCCGTCGGACAGCCGGTCGAGCGGACCTCAGCCGATCTTGTGCATCCAGCCGTGCTTGTCCTCCGTCACACCGCGCTGGATGCCGAGCAGGGCCTCGCGCAGGCGGAGGGTGACCTCGCCGGGGTTGCCATCGCCGTGGGTCCAGGCGTCCGTCTTGGTCTTGACGTGACCGATGGGCGTGACCACGGCGGCGGTGCCGCAGGCGAAGACCTCGGTGAGGGCACCGGAGGCCGCGTCCGCACGCCACTGCTCCAGGGTGACCACACCCTCCTCGGCGGTGTAGCCGAGGTCGCGGGCGACCTGGAGGAGGGAGTCGCGGGTGATGCCCTCCAGGATCGAGCCGGTCAGCTCCGGGGTGACGATCCGGTCGCCGTAGACGAAGGCGACGTTCATGCTGCCGCTCTCCTCGACCTTGGTGCGGGTGACCGCGTCGAGGTAGACGACCTGGTCGCAGCCGTGCGCGGCGGCCTCGGCCTGCGGCAGCAGGGACGCGGCGTAGTTGCCGCCGGTCTTGGCGTCGCCGGTGCCACCGGGGACGGCGCGGACGTGGTCCTCGGAGACCCAGATGGTGACCGGCTTGACGCCACCGGCGAAGTACGCGCCGGAGGGCGAGGCGATGAGCATGAACAGGTACTCGTTCGCCGGGTGCACGCCGAGCGCGGCCTCCGTGGCGAACATGAACGGACGCAGGTACAGGGACTGTTCGCCACCGTGCGGCGGAACCCAGTCGGCGTCCTGGGAGAGCAGCGCGTCCAGCGCGGCGATGAACAGGTCCTCGGGCAGCTCGGCCATGGCCATGCGGCGGGCGGAGTTGCGGAAGCGGCGGGCGTTCGCCTCGGGACGGAACAGCGCGATCGAGCCGTCGGGCTGGCGGTAGGCCTTCAGTCCCTCGAAGATCTCCTGGCCGTAGTGCAGGACGTGGGTGGAGGGGTCGAGGGAGATCGGGCCGTACGGGACGAGCTGGGCGTCGTGCCAGCCGCGGCCCTCGGTCCACTTGATCGTCACCATGTGGTCGGTGAAGTGGCGGCCGAACCCGGGGTTGGCCAGGATCGCCTCGCGCTCTGCGGCGGCGAGAGGGGTGGCGGAGGGCTTGAGCTCGATCGTGGGCGTCGTCATGAGTGGTTTGTCCTTCACCGGTTGTAGTGACGGGCCGCGCTCACGCCCCGTCACTGCGACCTCTCAGTGATAGGACGTCCGAGCTTTCCCTCATACCGCGGCTCCGCGTTCGATTATCGCGCGGGGCCCACGGCGGAAGGAATGGGGGTGAAAGCGGCCCAGGGGTCGATGGTGGCACCCGGCGGGGACATGGAAAAGCCGCCGGGCGGTCGTCCGACCCGGCGGCTTCGTGGGTGAGCGCCGGGTCAGCCGGCTACTCGGGCGGCGAGCGCGTCGCCGATCTGCGAGGTGCTGCGGGCACCCAGCGCTGCGCGCTCGGTGAGGTCAGCGGCGACCGCGGTGTCGATGCGGTCGGCCTCGCCGTCGTAGCCGAGGTGGCGCAGCAGCAGGGCGACGGACAGGACCGTGGCGGTGGGGTCGGCCTTGCCCTGGCCGGCGATGTCGGGCGCGGAACCGTGGACCGGCTCGAACATCGAGGGGAACTCGCGGGAGGGGTTGATGTTCCCGCTCGCGGCCACGCCGATGCCGCCGGAGACGGCCGCGGCGAGGTCGGTGATGATGTCGCCGAAGAGGTTGTCGGTGACGATCACGTCGAACCGCGCCGGGTCGGTGACGAGGTAGATCGTCGCCGCGTCGACGTGGATGTAGTCGGTGGTGACCTCGGGGAACTCCTTGGCCACCTTGTTGAAGACGTTCGTCCACAGGTGGCCCGCGAAGGTCAGCACGTTGTTCTTGTGGACGAGGGTGAGCTTCTTGCGCGGGCGGGCCTGGGCGCGGGCGAAGGCGTCCCGGACCACGCGCTCGACACCGAAGGCGGTGTTGACGGAGACCTCGGTGGCGACCTCGTGCTCGGTGCCCTTGCGGATGGTGCCGCCGTTGCCGGTGTACGGGCCCTCGGTGCCCTCGCGGACCACGACGAAGTCGATCTCCGGCTGGCCGGCGAGCGGGGTGGCGACACCGGGCAGGAGCTTCGACGGGCGCAGGTTGACGTGGTGGTCGAAGGCGAAGCGGAGCTTCAGGAGGAAGCCGCGCTCCAGCACGCCGGACGGCACCGACGGGTCGCCGATGGCGCCGAGCAGGATGGCGTCGTGCTGCTTCAGCGCGTCGAGATCGGCGTCGGTGAGGGTCTCACCGGTGGTGTGGTAGCGCTTGGCGCCGAAGTCGTACTCCTTGGTCTCCAGCTTCACATCCTGCGGCAGGACGGCGGAGAGGACCTTGAGACCCTCGGACACGACTTCCTGTCCGATGCCGTCCCCGGGGATCACTGCGAGATTGATGCTGCGAGACATGCGGGCACCCTACTCCTTGTCCCAGGGAATGACATGACCCGTCCGCCATATGGACGACGTGGACGGCATCGGACGAGGGCTCAGTGGCCGGTCTCGCCGCCGTTGTCGCGGCGGTCGAGGGCGCGCTGGAGGGCGGCGGCGGCGTTCTTGCGGTCGGACTCGCTCGCGCGGGTCACGTGGCGGACGCGGCGGCGGACGGTCGTCTCGGCCATGGGAATCGACTCCTTCGGCAAACACGGAGCACGGCAATGAGAGATTGCGAGACGCCGGAAGGGGCGGGGAGCCGAGGGCCGCAGGGGTTGCCTGCACCGGGCCCGGCTCACGACCGCCATTCGCTTGATCGAGCGAGACGTTCGGCTCCTACAAAACTAAGGGAGCGGCCCGCTCCTGTCTCCATAATTACTCGGACTTCCTACTATCTGAGACGGCGGTCCCCGTCACACCGCTCTGAGCTGGGCTTTCGGGTGTTCGGGTGACGGCGCTCCGAGGGACCGCAGGGCACGGACCACGTCCCGTACGGCGGCCGTGGCGGCGAGCTCCGGGGTGGTGACGAAACCGACACGATCCGGGTGCCCGGCCGGATGCGCCAGGGAGTACGGCTCCGCCGGCAGCACCCCGCCGACCGGTCCGGTCGGCGGCGGCCCGCTCAGGGTGGCGATCCCGAGGTCGGCCCGCCCCGTGGCGACCTCGCCGGCGGTGCCGGCACCCAGCTCCCGTACGACGGTGACGGTCACGTCGATGCCGGGGTCTTTGCCGCGAGATTGACGAGCCGTCAGGTGACGTCGCCGTCCCGCCAGTCGAAGACCAGCTCCCGGCCGGGGTCCAGCGGCCCGGCGAGCGCGGGCCACACATGGACGTACCCCTCCTCCTCCGGCAGCCGCACGATCCCGGCCGGGGAGAGGGTGTGCACCTGGCCGGGCCACCGCTGCCAGCCGCGCGCGGCGTACAGCAGCTCGCCCTCCTCACTCGCGGAGAGCGCGCCGAGGTCGTAGGCCCGGTCGATCACCCGCTCCAGCTCCGCCATCACCCGCCCGCCCAGACCGGTGCGGCGAACGTCGGCGCGTACGGCGACGGCCTCCACATAGCCCGTGCGCAGCCAGCGCCCCCGGTGCCGGATGCGCCGCTGCACCACGGACCCGTGCGCGGCGAGCCCGCCCTCGTCCTGGACGAGCACATGCATCCCGCCGAGCCCGTGTTCCCAGTCGTCGGCGGAGAAGTCCCCCTCGAACGCCTGGTCCAACAGGGCGCGGGCGGCGTCGAGTTCGGCGGGTTCGAGGTCGGCGGTGTGGGCGAGACGGAGTCGGACGGCCATGGCGCCATCGTCTCACCCGGCGGCTGAGGCAGAACCGTCCGCTGATGGGAACGGGCCGGCAAGCCTGCTCAGAGGTCAGGCTTGCCGGCCCGTGTTCACGGGGGCTGAGGATCAGCCCATGTGCGGGTAGGAGTAGTCGGTCGGCGGGACCAGGGTCTCCTTGATGGCGCGGGTCAGCGTCCAGCGCAGCAGGTTCTGCGGGGCGCCGGCCTTGTCGTTGGTGCCGGAGGCACGGCCGCCGCCGAAGGGCTGCTGGCCGACGACGGCGCCGGTCGACTTGTCGTTGATGTAGAAGTTGCCCGCCGCGTAGCGGAGCTTCTCCATCGTGTGGGCGGCCGCCGCACGGTCGTTGGAGATGACCGAGCCGGTCAGGGCGTAGTCGGAGACCGACTCCATCTGAGCCAGCATCTCGTCGTACTTGTCGTCCTCGTAGACGTACACGCCGAGGACCGGGCCGAAATACTCCGTGCGGAAGATCTCGTTCTCCGGGTCGGTGGAGACGATGACCGTCGGACGGACGAAGTAGCCGACCGAGTCGTCGTAGCTGCCGCCCGCGACGATCTCGCAGGTCGGGTCCTCCTTGGCGCGGTCGATCGCGGCCTTGTTCTTGGCGAAGGCACGGTCGTCGATCACGGCGCCGATGAAGTTCGACAGGTCGGTGACGTCACCCATGGTCAGGTAGTCGACCTCGGCCGCGAACTCCTCCTTGAAGCCCGAGTTCCAGATGGAGGCCGGGATGTAGGCGCGGGAGGTGGCGCTGCACTTCTGGCCCTGGTACTCGAAGGCACCGCGGGTCAGGGCGGTCTTCAGCACCGCCCGGTCGGCCGACGGGTGGGCGACCAGGAAGTCCTTGCCGCCGGTCTCGCCGACCAGACGCGGGTACGAGCGGTACTTCTCGATGTTGTTGCCGACCGTCTTCCACAGGTACTGGAAGGTCTTGGTCGAACCGGTGAAGTGGATGCCCGCCAGGTCGCGGTGCTCCAGGGCCACCTTGGAGACCTCGATGCCGTCACCCGTGACGAGATTGATGACGCCCTTGGGCAGACCGGCCTCCTCCAGCAGCTGCATCAGCAGCACGGCCGCGTGGGTCTGCGTCGGGGACGGCTTCCAGACGACGACGTTGCCCATGAGGGCGGGGGCCGTCGGCAGGTTGCCCGCGATGGCGCTGAAGTTGAAGGGCGTGATCGCGTAGACGAAGCCCTCCAGCGGGCGGTGGTCCAGGCGGTTCCAGACACCCGGGGAGTTCGCCGGGGGCTGCTCGGCGAGGATCTGGCGGGCGTAGTGCACGTTGAAGCGCCAGAAGTCGACCAGCTCGCACGGCGTGTCGATCTCGGCCTGCTGGGCGGTCTTCGACTGGCCGAGCATGGTGGAGGCGGCGATCGTCTCGCGCCAGGGGCCGGCCAGCAGCTCGGCGGCGCGCAGGATGATCGCGGCGCGGTCGTCGAAGGCCATGGCGCGCCAGGCCGGCGCGGCGGCCAGGGCCGCGTCGATGGCGTCCTCGGCGTCCTGCCGGGTGGCGTTGCGCAGGGTGCCGATGACGGCCTTGTGGTTGTGCGGCTGGACCACCTGGAACGGCTCGCCGCCGCCCATCCGCCGCTCGCCGCCGATGGTCATCGGCAGGTCGATCGGGTTCTCGGCCAGCTCCTTGAGCTTGGCCTCCAGCCGGGCGCGCTCGGGCGAGCCGGGGGCGTAGCCGTGCACCGGCTCGTTGACGGGGGTGGGGACCTGGGTCACAGCGTCCATAGGTTCCTTGACTCCTTGTACGTGAGCGGGTGTTCGGACTCAGCCCTTGCTGACCATCGAGCGGAGGAAGAAGCGCAGGTTCGCCGGCTTCTCCGCGAGACGGCGCATGAAGTAGCCGTACCAGTCGGTGCCGTAGGCGGTGTAGACGCGCATGCGGTGGCCCTCGGCGGCCAGGCGCAGGTGCTCGTCGCCGCGGATGCCGTACAGCATCTGGAACTCGTACTCGTCGAGCTTGCGGCCGGCCTTGTGGGCCAGCTCCTGGGCGATGGCGATCAGGCGCGGGTCGTGCGACCCGATCATCGGGTACCCCTCGCCCTCCATCAGGATCCGCAGGACACGGACGTACGCCTTGTCGATCTCGTGCTTCTGCTGGTAGGCGACCTCGGCGGGCTCCTTGTAGGCGCCCTTCACCAGGCGGACGCGGCTGCCGGCGGCGGCGAGGCGGCGGGCGTCGGCCTCGGTGCGGAAGAGGTAGGCCTGGATGACACAGCCGGTCTGCGGGAAGTCCTTCCGCAGCTCCTCGTGGATGGCGAACATCGAGTCGAGGGTGGTGTGGTCCTCGGCGTCCAGCGTCACGGTGGTACCGATGGCGGCGGCGGCCTCGACGACCGGCCGGACGTTGGCGAGCGCCAGCTCGTGCCCGCCTTCCAGCGCCTGCCCGAACATGGACAGCTTGACCGACATCTCGACCTTCTCGCCGAGCTGCAGCTCCTTGAGGTGGTCGATCAGCAGCAGGTAGGCGTCCCGGGCGGCGGTGGCCTGCTCAGGGGTGGTGATGTCCTCGCCGACGACGTCCATCGTCAGCTCCAGGCCCTTGGCCGTCAGGTCCTTGATGATCGGCACGATGTCGTCGACGGTCTCGCCGGGGATGAAGCGGTCGACGACCTGCTTGGTCACCGGGGCCGCCGAGATCAGGCGTCGCATCCGGTCGCTGCGCGACGCGGCGAGAATCACGGGACCCAGCACGGGGCACCTCCACAGACAAGCATCAAATAGGCCATTACCCAACGCTTCGGGTACGGCACGGAGAACCACCGTGAAACCTAAGGATCTCTCCGATCGTGAGCCATCGACAGCTGTCACGCATCCGTGCACCGGATCTCAGACAGATGTATGAAGACCGCCGGAGAATGAGGGAGAATGCCCGAGTGGCGGCGGATTTCAAGGCTTTCAAGGGTGACTACCAGGAGCTCGTGGACGAGATCTCGGAGCTGCTCGGGGTCCCGGCGACCCTGGAGAACCGCGACTTCGAGCTGATCGCCTTCGCGGCGTACGACAGCGACGACGAGCTGGATCCCTCCGCACTGGACCCGGTGCGCACCCGCTCGATCCTGACCCGGCGCTCCACGGCCACGGTCCGGGCGTGGTTCGAGGGCTTCGGCATCACCCGCGCGACCGGCCCGGTACGGATCCCGCGGAGCCCGGAGGCCGGCGTCTACCGCGGCCGGATCTGCCTGCCGGTACGCCACCGGGGTGTGGTCCTCGGCTACGTCTGGCTCCTGGAAGGCGACCCCGGGCCGACGGACGCCCAGCTGGCCGCCGCGATGGAGGTGGCCGGCCGGATCGGCGCGCTGCTCGCGGACGAGGCGGAGGCCGGGGCCGGGCTGAGCCGGGAGCTGCGGGCGGTGCTCACCGCCGAGCGCGGCTGGCAGCAGGACATGGCGGTGGCCGAACTGCGCACTGCCCTCGGCCCCCGCGCCGACGGCCCGTTCACCCTCGTCTGCGTGGCCCCCTGGCCGTCACCGGACCCGGACGACGCCCCCGCCGCCCGCACGATCCCCCACGCCACCGCCCTGTGCACCCTCCCCTGGGGCCCCTCGGAACAGAGCCTCGCACTGCTGGTACGGCTACGGACCACGGAGGTGAGCACACCGGCCCTTACGGCGGCTGGGCGGTTGCTCAGGGAGGCGGAGGGGGTGCTTGGAGGGGCAGTTGGTGGTGCGGGGGGTCGCGGCGGGGCGGCTGGCGGCGGGGCGGCTCCCGGCGCATCGGGGAACGCGGCGCGCGGAGCCGGGGCGCGGGCGGCCGCGGCGGCCGCGGCGGGATTCGCCGGAGCGGCGGCCCGGGTGGCCGCGGGCGCCGGATGCGCGGCCGGGGTCGGTGATGCCCGAAACGGACTCGCCGAGCTGGGCACGGTCTGGCAGGAGGCCACGGCAGCCGCGCGGGCCGCGCTGGCCGAGCCGCGGTTCGGGCCGGTCGCACAGTGGGCGCGCATCGGGCCGTACCGGCTGCTGACGGCGCTGCCGCCGCAGGCCGCGCACGATCCCGTCGTCGGCCCTCTCCTCGCCCCCGCCCACCGGGAACTGGCCCGCACCGCCGAGGTCTACCTGGACTGCGCGGGCCAGGCCGCCCGTACGGCAGCCGAACTGGGCATCCACCGCCAGACCCTGTACTACCGCCTCTCCCGGGTGGAGCAGCTGACGGGCCTGGACCTGGACGACGGCGAGGACCGCCTGCTCCTGCACATGGCACTGAAGCGGGCGCGGATGGGCGGCAGACCTAGCTGAAGAGTTGCCAACGGCCACCTCTCGGCCTACGCGATCTCAGCCCCGCCCGGCCGGCCCAACCCGGCCCAGCCCCTCACCGAGTCTCCGCGCCCGCCGCCGCCATGATCCGCCGTAGCCCCGCCGTCAGTTGCTCGGCGGTGGTTGCCGAGGACGGGTCGAAGAGCCACTGGACCATGAGGCCGTTGAGAAGGGTCTGGTAGAGACGGCCCTCAGTGTCCACCGCCTCCGGGTCGACATCGGACTCCGGGACGCCGCTGAACATCGCCACCAGACCGGAGCGGCCCTCCTTCTGGGCCTCGGCCAAGAGCTTGCGCACCTCCTCCAGCCGCTCGTCCTGGAACATCAGCTCGAAGCTCAGCATCCAGATCGCCCGTGACTCGGGCACCGTGCGAATGACGCTCGTCCACACCTCCTGGAAGCGCGCCAGCGAACCGGGAGGCTCGGTCACCGTCCCGCCCAGCCCCGGGTCGAACCGCTCCCCCACGCCCTCGATCAGCGAGACGTACGCCTGCACCAGCAGCTCGGCCTTCGACCCGTAGTGGTAGCCGATGGACGCCAGGTTGGTGCCCGACTCCTTGACGATGTCCCGCGCGGTCGTGCGCAGGAACCCCTTCTCCAGCAGGCAGCGCTTGGCGCCTTCGAGCAGATCTTCACGGTGTCCCATGCCCACCAACCCTACCGCCGATCCATACGAACGTCCTAGACAGATGACCTATACATCCGTTCTAGACAAGCGTTTAAGACGCCCGTACAGTCACTGGCATGACGAACTCGACGAGCACCACCTCCTCCGCCGGCGCCGAAAGCGCCGCCCCCGCCCGCGCCGGGCGCCGCGAGTGGACCGCTCTCGGCGTGCTGATGCTGCCGCTGCTGCTGGTCTCGATGGACGTCTCGGTCCTGTACTTCGCGACCCCCGCGATCGCCGCGGACCTGCACCCGAGCGGCACCCAGCAGCTGTGGATCTTCGACGTCTACGGCTTCGTCCTGGCCGGCCTGCTGATGACGATGGGCTCCCTCGGCGACCGCATCGGCCGCCGCAAGCTCCTGCTGACGGGCGCCGCCGCCTTCGGCACCGCCTCGCTCCTCGCGGCCTACGCGAACAGCGCCGAGACCCTGATCGCGGCCCGCGCGATCCTCGGCATCGGCGGTGCGACCCTGATGCCGTCGACGATGGCGCTGCTGCGCACGATGTTCACCGACCCCGGCCAGCGGGCGAAGGCGATCGGGCTGTGGTCCGGCGTCATGACCGGCGGTATCGCGCTCGGTTCGGTGATGAGCGGCATCCTGGTCGAGCACTTCTGGTGGGGCTCGGTCTTCCTGGTGAACCTGCCCGCGATGGCCCTGCTGCTGCTTCTCGGCCCGGTGCTGCTGCCGGAGTCGAAGGACCCGAACCCGGGCCGTTTCGACTGGCTGAGTGTCCCGCTGTCGATGGCCGCCGTGCTCCCCGTGATCTACGGCCTGAAGGAGATCCCCTCCGAGGGCTGGCACCCGCTCTACGTCGTCTCCGTCGTCGTCGGCCTGCTCTTCGCGGCTCTCTTCGTCCGCCGGCAGCGCACGAACGCCTCCCCGCTGATCCCGCCGGCCCTGCTGAAGGGCCACGGCTTCACCCCGGCGCTGGTCCTCAACCTCGTCGCCGCCCTCGCCATGATGGGCTCGGCCATCTTCACCACGCAGTACCTGCAGTCGGTCCTCGGCAAGAGCCCGCTGTCGGCGGCCCTGTGGAGCTTGCTGCCCTCGGTGTTCATCGGCTTCGCCGGTCCGGTCACCGCACAGCTCGTCCAGCGGGGCGTCAACCGGGGCTACGTCGTCGCGGGCGGCTTCGCGGCCATGGCGGCCGGCTTCTCGATGCTCGCCCTCGTCGGCACCGACTCGCTGTGGCTGGCACTCGCCGGCGCCGGCGTCCTCGCCTGCGGGATGGTCGCGATCGTCTCCCAGCTGACCGACCTGGCCATGAGCGGCGCCCCGGTGGAGCGGGCGGGCACGGCCTCCTCCCTGCTGGAGACCAGCGCCGAGTTCGGCGGCGCGCTCGGCATGGCGGTCCTCGGCTCGATCGGTACGGCGGTCTACCGCCACGAGATGCCGGCCACCGCCCCGGCCGGGGCCCGCGAGACCCTGGGCGACGCCCTCGCCACGGCCGCCCACCTGCCCGGCGCCGCCGGTCAGTCCCTGCTCGCCACGGCCCGCGAGGCCTTCACCACCGGGATGCAGGGCGCGGCGATCGCCGGGGCGGTGATCCTGGTGCTGGCGGCGGTGGGAGCGGCCCTGTCCTTGCGGAAGATCGAGGTGCGGGACGACACGTAGGACAGCGCGGAAAAACGCCGGACGGGCTGACGAAGGTCAGCCCGTCCGGCGCTTGTGCATGTGTCAGACGAGGTTCACGGTGTCGATGCGTCAGACGAGGTTCACGGAGCGGGCGGACGTCGCACCGATCTCCGAGGCCACCTCGGCCAGCACGCCGGAGGTCACCGTGTCGTCGACGGTGAGCACGGCCAGCGCCTCACCGCCGGCGACGGCACGCGCGACCTGCATGCCGGCGATGTTGATGCCCGCCTCGCCGAGGATGCGGCCGACGGTGCCGACGACACCGGGACGGTCCTCGTAGCGCAGGACGACCATGTGGTCGGCGAGGGCGAGGTCGACGTCGTAGTCGCCGACCGCGACGATCTTCTGGACGTGCTTCGGGCCGGCCAGCGTGCCGGAGACCGACACCTCCTCGCCGTTCGCGAGCGTGCCGCGCACGGTGACGACGTTGCGGTGCTCGGCCGACTCGGAGCTGGTGGTCAGCCGTACCTCGACGCCACGCTCCTGGGCGAACAGCGGCGCGTTGACGTACGACACCGTCTCGTCGACGACGTCCTCGAAGACGCCCTTGAGCGCGGACAGCTCAAGGACCTTCACGTCGTGCTGGGTGATCTCGCCGTAGACCTCGACGTCGAGGCGGTGCGCGACCTCACCGGCGAGGGCGGTGAAGATCCGGCCGAGGCGCTCGGCCAGCGGCAGGCCCGGCTTGACGTCCTCGGCGATGACACCGCCCTGGACGTTGACCGCGTCCGGCACCAGCTCACCGGCGAGGGCGAGGCGGACGGACTTCGCGACCGCGATGCCCGCCTTCTCCTGGGCCTCGTCGGTGGAGGCACCGAGGTGGGGGGTGCACACGACCTGGTCCAGCTCGAACAGCGGGGAGTCGGTGCAGGGCTCCTTGGCGTACACGTCGAGACCCGCGCCGGCGACCCGGCCCTCCTTCAGCGCCGAGTACAGCGCCGCTTCGTCGACGATGCCGCCGCGCGCGGCGTTGACGATGCGCACGCTCGGCTTGACCTTGCGCAGCGCCTCGTCGCCGATGAGGCCGAGGGTCTCGGGGGTCTTGGGCAGGTGGACGGTGATGAAGTCGGAGACCTCCAGCAGCTCGTCCAGGGAGAGCACCTTGACGCCCATCTGCGCGGCGCGGGCGGGCTGGACGTAGGGGTCGTAGGCGACGACCTTCATGCCGAAGGCGGACATGCGCTGGGCGACCAGGGCGCCGATGCGGCCGAGGCCGACGACACCGAGGGTCTTCTCGGCCAGCTCGACGCCCGTGTACTTGCTGCGCTTCCACTCGCCGTTCTTCAGCGCGGCGTTGGCCTGCGGGATGTTGCGGGCGGAGGCGAGGATCAGACCGCAGGCCAGCTCGGCGGCGGTCACGATGTTGGAGGTCGGGGCGTTGACGACCATCACGCCGGCCTTGGTGGCGGCGGAGACGTCGACGTTGTCCAGGCCGACGCCGGCGCGGGCGACGACCTTGAGCTTCTTCGCGGCGGCGATGGCCTCGGCGTCGACCTTGGTGGCGGAGCGGATCAGGATCGCGTCGACGTCGGCGATGGCGGGGAGCAGTTCGGCTCGGTCGGCTCCGTTGGTGTGCCGGATCTCGAAGTCCGGGCCAAGCGCGTCCACGGTCGCGGGCGAAAGCTCTTCAGCGATGAGTACGACGGGTTTCGAGCTCACGTGAGGTCCTCACAAGTCCAGAGCATGCGGACGGCCGTCCCGACGGCCGCAGGCGGAGGAGGGGGGCTAGCCGCGGAAGACGCACGACGCTGTGGGCCTGACGCGTGTTGTGTGCAGCAGTGTAGTGGCGTGGCGCAGGGCGTCTTGCGCCTCCACGGAAGGATCACCCGTCCGGGGCTGGACGGGGTGGACAACAGATGGAAGACGGGGGCCGGAGCAGCATGCCCCGGCCCCCTGACGTGAGGCTTACGCCTCCTCGTTCACCCAGCTCATCAGCTTGCGCAGCTGCTTGCCCGTGGTCTCCAGCAGGTGCTCGGAGTCCTGCTGCTTGTACTCGTTGTACCTCTTCAGACCGCCGTGGTACTCGTCCATCCACTGCTGGGCGAAGGACCCGTCCTGGATCTCGGCGAGGACCTTCTTCATCTCGGCCTTCGTGGCGTCGGTGATGATGCGCGGGCCGGTGACGTAGTCGCCCCACTCGGCGGTCTCGGAGATGGACCAGCGCATCTTCTCCAGGCCGCCCTCGTACATGAGGTCCACGATCAGCTTCAGCTCGTGCAGGCACTCGAAGTAGGCGATCTCCGGCTGGTAGCCGGCCTCGGTCAGGGTCTCGAAGCCCGCCTTGACCAGCGCGGCCGTACCACCGCAGAGGACGGCCTGCTCGCCGAACAGGTCGGTCTCGGTCTCCTCGGTGAAGGTCGTCTTGATCACGCCGGCGCGGGTGCCGCCGATGCCCTTGGCGTACGACAGGGCCAGCGCGAAGGCGCCTCCGGAGGCGTCCTGCTCGACGGCCGCGATGCACGGAACGCCGCGGCCCTCCTCGTACTGACGGCGCACCAGGTGGCCCGGGCCCTTCGGGGCGACCATGCAGACGTCCACGCCGGCCGGGGGCTTGATGAAGCCGAAGCGGATGTTGAAGCCATGGCCGAAGAACAGCGCGTCGCCGTCCTTCAGGTTCGGGGCGATGGACTCCTCGTAGACCTGGGCCTGGATCGGGTCCGGGACCAGGATCATGATGACGTCGGCCTCGGCGGCGGCCTCGGACGGCGTCACCACGCGCAGGCCCTGCTCCTCGGCCTTGGCCTTGGACTTGGAGCCCTCGTGCAGACCGACGCGGACGTCGACACCGGAGTCACGCAGCGACAGCGCGTGGGCGTGGCCCTGGCTGCCGTAGCCGATGACCGCGACCTTGCGGCCCTGGATGATGGACAGGTCGGCGTCAGCGTCGTAGAACAGCTCGGCCACTTTGGGTTCTCTCCTTGGTGTGCAGGTTGTGCGTCCCACCGTATGCCGGTGAGGGGAAGGGAAGTTTCGGGATCTCGGCATCCGGGCGGACGGCGTGTCGCCGGCCGCCCGGTTTCAGCCGTACTTCAGCTTTACGCGGATCGGTCGAGGGCGCGCAGCGAGCGGTCGGTGATCGAACGGGCGCCGCGGCCGATCGCGATCGTGCCGGACTGCACCAGCTCCTTGATGCCGAACGGCTCCAGCATCTTGAGCATGGCGGACAGCTTCTCGCTGGATCCGGTGGCCTCGATGGTGACGGCCTCCGGGGAGACGTCGACGGTCTTGGCGCGGAACAGCTGGACGATCTCGACGATCTGGGAGCGGGTCTCGTTGTCGGCCCGGACCTTCACCAGGACGAGTTCGCGCTGCACGGCCTGACCGGGCTCCAGCTCCACGATCTTCAGCACGTTGACGAGCTTGTTGAGCTGCTTGGTCACCTGCTCCAGCGGCAGGTCCTCGACGCCCACCACGATGGTGATGCGGGAGATGTCGGGGTGCTCGGTGACGCCCACCGCGAGCGAGTCGATGTTGAAGCCGCGGCGGGAGAACAGGGCGGCGATCCGGGCGAGGATGCCCGGCGTGTTCTCCACCAGGACGGAGAGCGTGTGCTTGGACATGATCTTTTTACGTCTCTCTCGCTCAGTCGTCTTCGTTGTCGCCGAAGTCGGGGCGGACGTCCCGGGCGGCCATGATCTCGTCGTTGGAGGTGCCGGCGGCGACCATCGGCCACACCATCGCGTCCTCGTGGACGATGAAGTCGATGACGACGGGGCGGTCGTTGATGGAGTTCGCCTCCTGGATGACCTTGTCCAGGTCCTCCGGGCGCTCGCAGCGCAGGCCCACGCAGCCCATCGCCTCGGACAGCTTCACGAAGTCCGGCACGCGCGTGCCCTTGGCCTCCGGGTTGATGTCGTCGGGGCCGCTGTGCAGCACGGTGTTGGAGTAGCGCTGGTTGTAGAACAGGGTCTGCCACTGGCGGACCATTCCGAGGGCGCCGTTGTTGATGATGGCGACCTTGATCGGGATGTTGTTCAGGGCGCAGGTGGTCAGCTCCTGATTGGTCATCTGGAAGCAGCCGTCGCCGTCGATCGCCCAGACCGTGCGGTCCGGCTGTCCGGCCTTGGCGCCCATGGCGGCCGGGACCGCGTAGCCCATGGTTCCGGCGCCGCCGGAGTTCAGCCATGTGGCGGGCTTGTCGTACTGGATGAAGTGCGCGGCCCACATCTGGTGCTGGCCGACGCCGGCGGCGAAGATCGTGTCCTCGGGCGCGAGTTGGCCGATGCGCTCGATGACCTGCTGCGGGGAGAGCGAGCCGTCCTCGGGCTGGTCGTAGCCGAGCGGGTAGGTGTCGCGCCAGCGGCTGAGGTCGCTCCACCAGGCGGTGTAGTCACCCTTGTGGCCCTCGCTGTGCTCCTTCTGCACGGCCTGGACCAGGTCGGCGATGACCTCGCGGGCGTCACCGACGATCGGCACGTCCGCGGCGCGGTTCTTGCCGATCTCGGCCGGGTCGATGTCGGCGTGGACGATCTTGGCGTACGGCGCGAAGCTGTCCAGCCTGCCGGTGACGCGGTCGTCGAAGCGGGCGCCGAGAGCGACGATCAGGTCGGCCTTCTGCAGCGCGGTGACGGCGGTGACCGCACCGTGCATGCCCGGCATTCCCACGTGCAGCGGGTGGCTGTCGGGGAACGCGCCGAGCGCCATCAGGGTGGTGGTGACGGGCGCTCCGGTGAGTTCGGCGAGGACCTTCAGCTCTGCGGTGGCGTGCGCCTTGATGACGCCGCCGCCGACGTAGAGGACGGGCCGCTTGGCGGAGGTGATCAGCTTGGCGGCCTCGCGGATCTGCTTGGCGTGCGGCTTGGTCACCGGGCGGTAGCCGGGCAGGTCCATGGTGGGCGGCCAGGAGAAGACGGTCTTCGCCTGGAGGGCGTCCTTGGCGATGTCGACCAGGACCGGGCCGGGGCGGCCGGTGGAGGCGATGTGGAACGCCTGCGCGATGATCCGCGGGATGTCCTCGGCCTTGGTGACGAGGAAGTTGTGCTTGGTGATCGGCATGGTGATACCGACGATGTCCGCCTCCTGGAAGGCGTCGGTGCCGATCGCCTTGGACGCCACCTGGCCGGTGATCGCGACCAGCGGGACGGAGTCCATGTGGGCGTCGGCGATCGGCGTGACCAGGTTGGTCGCACCCGGGCCCGAGGTCGCCATGCAGACGCCGACCTTGCCGGTGGCCTGCGCATAGCCGGTGGCCGCGTGGCCGGCGCCCTGCTCGTGGCGGACCAGCACATGACGGACCCGCGTCGAGTCCATCAGGGGGTCGTACGCCGGCAGGATCGCGCCGCCGGGAATGCCGAATACCGTGTCAGCGCCGACCTCCTCGAGGGAGCGGATGAGGGACTGCGCACCCGTGACGTGCTCGACGGGGGCGGACTGCTGTCCTCCGGATCGGGGCCGCGGCTGCGGATGGGCCCCGGTGGCCTGCTCGGTCATCGGCATTCTCTTCTCGATGCTGAGGGTTTTTGCGAGGTTTGTACGGAGTTCACGCGCTGCACGAAAAGCACTCGTGCAACAAAAAACCCCTCGTGCCGCAAGGCAAGCGAGGGGAGCGCGCCGGTGAGGTCGCTGGGGTTGCCGGATCGTCCTCCGGTGGGTCCCAGCTCAGCCGACGCGCTGTCCAAGTACGAGAATTCGGGTGCGCATGGCACTGACCCTCCCCCTGACGCGCACCACGTGTCAAGTGGGTGGGACGGGAGTCTCAGAATGTGAACGAAGGGCACTGCCGCCTCCGAAGACAGCCGTAACACCCCCTGTGTACACCCCGGAGCGCCCCTTCGGCTCGCTCACACCTTTCCATGGCGCGTTCACCTCCGGGGCGCTCCAGTCGGTGTCGAGACCGCGACCGTGCTCAACCCTTCGGGCCTCCGCGCGCTCGCGCCCTCGACACCGACGCGCCCCTTCGGTTCACTCGCGGTCCCCGCGAACGCCGGCTCGGCCGGTGCGTGCGGCACCGGGTAGTGGCCGGATCCGAGCACCCGGCGCAGCCGGTACTCGTCCAGCGGCCCCGCGAACGCCATGCCCTGCCCGTGCGTGCAGCCCATCGCGCGCAGCGCGACGACCTGCTCCGGCAGGTCCACGCCCTCGGCCACGGACTGCAGCCCGAGATCCCCGGCGATCCGCAGCAGACCGCTGGTGATCTTGTGCAGCCGCGCGGACTCCACGACGCCCTCGACCAGACTGCGGTCGAGTTTCAGGACGTCGACCGGGAGCCTTCTGAGCGCCGTGATGGCCGCGTAGCCGCTGCCCAAGCCGTCCAGCGCGATCCGCACCCCGAGCCGGCTGAGCACGGTCAGCCGCCGCTCCAGGTCGTCCAGGCAGACCCGCGGATCGGTGTCGGACAGCTCCAGGAGCAGCGCGCCGGGCGGCAGCCCGTGCCGGGTCAGCAGCGCCTCCACGGAGCCGAGCGGAATCGAGCGGTCCAGCAAGCGCCGGGCGCTCATCCGGACGGCCACCGGTACGACGGTCCCGGTCGCGGCCCGCTCGGCGGCCTGCTCGACGGCCGCCTGCAGGATCCAGCGGTCCAGCTCGGCGGTCTTGTCGCCGTCCTCGGTCACCCGCAGGAACTCGGCGGGGGTGAACAGCACCCCCTGTGAGGAGCGCCAGCGCGCCTGCGCCGACACCGCCGTGATCCGGCCGCCCTCCAGGCACACCACCGGCTGGTGCAGCAGGGCGAACTCGCCGTCGTGCAGTGCGGCGCGCAGCCGGGTGGCCAGTTCCGCCTTGCGTACGACGTCCTGCTGCATCTGCGGCCTGTACAGCTCGACCCGGCCCTTTCCGGCCGCTTTCGCGCGGTACATCGCGAGGTCGGCGTTGCGCAGCAGCTCGCCCGCGCCGAGGCCCGGTTCGGCGAAGGCGACGCCGATGGAGGCGTTGACCCTGACGTCGCTGCCGTCGATGGCGTACGGCTGGGAGAGGGTCACCCTGAGGCGGTCGGCGAGCTCCAGGATGTTCCGCTCCCGGGCGGCACGCTCCCGGGTGCCGTCCCCGGTGATCAGGGCCGCGAACTCGTCGCCGCCCAGCCGGGACGCGGTGTCCCCCTGCCGGACCGCGTCCTGGAGTCTGCGGGCGGCCTGGACGAGCAGCTCGTCCCCGGCCTGGTGCCCGATCGTGTCGTTGACGGCCTTGAAGCCGTCCAGGTCGATGAAGAGCACGGCCGTGCCCCGCAGGGCGGCCCCCCGGTCGGTGGCGCGGCGGCCGGACAGGGCCTGCTGCACGCGCCGTGTGAACAGCGCGCGGTTGGGCAGGTCGGTCAGCGGGTCGTGCTCGGCGTTGTGCTGCAGCTGCGCCTGCAGGCGGACGCGCTCGGTGACGTCCCGGCTGTTGAAGATCAGGCCGCCGTGGTGACGGTTGACGGTCGACTCGACGTTGAGCCAGCCGCCGTCGCCGGACCGGAAACGGCACTCGATGCGGGTGGTGGGTTCCTCCAGGGGGCTGGCGGCGAGGAAGCGGCGCACCTCGTGCACCACGCACCCCAGGTCCTCCGGGTGGATGAGGCCGGCCAGTTCGGTCCCCACCAGTTCCTCGGCGGAGCGGCCGTAGACCCCGGCGGCGGCCGGGGAGACGTAGCGCAGGACGCCGTTGGGCGCGGCGATCATGATCACGTCGCTGGAGCCCTGCACCAGGGAGCGGAAGTGGTTCTCCTTCTGCGCCAGTTCCTGGGTCAGGGTGATGTTGTCCAGCAGCATGATGCCCTGCCGGATGACGAGGGCGAGCACGACGGCGCCCGCGGTGATCAGCACGACATGGTCGGGTCGGCGCCCGTTGAGGACGTTGTACAGGATGCCCAGGGTGCACACGGCGGCGGCGAGGTACGGGGTGAGGGCGGCGAGGGAGCCGGTGAGCGGCCGGCCGGCCGGATACCGGCTGTGATCACCTCCCGGGGCGGGCTCGGACACGTGGTGGTGGCCGGTGCCGCGCTGTCCGGGCACGTGCTCGTGGACCACGCGCGTGTGCCCGTCCGGTACGTGGGCCTCCGCCGCGCCCTTGCGGCGGGGTGCGGCCCACGGGGCGTAGGCGAGCAGCAGCGAACCGGCGAACCAGCCGGCGTCCAGCAGCTGTCCGGAGCGGTAACTGCTGTGCAGCAGCGGCGAGGTGAACAGCGCGTCGCACATCACGGTCAGCGCGAGCGCGCCGATCGCCGTGTTCACCGCGGTGCGGTTGCCCGGGGTCCGGCGGAAGTGCAGCGCGAGCACCATGCTGACGAGCGCGATGTCGAGCAGCGGGTACGCCAGCGACAGCGCGGTGTGCGCCACGCTCGGTCCGTCGAACCGGGCCGCCTGGGCGAGCGCCAGGCTCCAGGACAGCGTGAGCAGGGAGCCGCCGATCAGCCAGGCGTCCAGCGCCAGGCACATCCAGCCGGCCTTGGTCACCGGCCGCTTGGCGAGCACCAGCAGGCCCACGATGGCCGGCGGGGCGAAGCACAGGAAGAACAGGTCCGCGTAGGAGGGGCTGGGCACCGGCCGGCCGAGGACGACCTCGTACCAGCCCCAGACCGCGTTGCCGAGGGCCGCCATCGCGGAGGAGAGGGCGAACAGCAGCCAGGCCGAGCGGAAACGGACGCGCCGGTTGCGGGCGTACAGGAAGCACGAGACCGAGGCGGTGCCCGCCGCGGCGCTCAGCCCGAAGTCGCCCATGATCAGTGCCACTTCGTCCGTACCCCAGTCGAACGCGGCCCCGACGGCGTAGGCCGCGCAGACCAGGGCGAGAACGAGTTGCTCCATCGTGCGTGTGCGTTCACCGGCGGCCGGCCGCCGGGGCAGCTTTGCCTGCTGCGGATGCGAGGCGCGCACGGCTGCGTCGAAGGCGGTCGTCACCGAGGGCGGCGCGCTCACCGGGGCCTCCCGGTGAGCGCCGCTCCCGGGTCCCGACGGTCCCGGTGGGCTGGATGCGCATGCCTCCTGCGGCCGCTGTGCCTGCGCTGCTGATGGCTGTGGTGGCTGGTGTGGTGGCCGCGTCTGCGCGCGGCCGTGCGCCAGGGCCGCCGTCGGCGGCTCCGCCGCGTCGGATCGCTCGTCCATAGGCCGTGCATCGCCCGTCGCCCCCCTCACAAATCTGAAATGTCCATCCCCGGCGCCGAACGGTAGGCGGCGCAGCCCCTGTCCGGGACGATACACCAGGTTCGTCACTCAGGGACATAGCTTCTCTACGCTCCGTGACGACCAGCGGGGATGCGGGTACGGGCCGCATCCGAGGGGTTGCGGAGGGTGCCGAAACCGGGATTACGCGCCCGTCGTCAGGATCACGTTGCGCAGGGGCTCGTGGTTCACGAACCGGGTCAACTGGTCGACGAGCAGTCGCTTGGCTCGCGGCAGGAAGGCGGAGCTGGGTCCGCCCACATGCGGGGTGATGAGCACGCCGGGGGCCTGCCAGAGCGGGTGTCCGGCCGGCAGCGGCTCGGGATCGGTGACGTCCAGGGCGGCGGTGACACGGCCGCTCTCCAGCTCCGCGAGCAGCGCCTTCGTGTCGACGACGGGACCGCGCGCCACGTTCACGAGCAGCGCCCCGTCCTTCATCCGGGCGAGGAACTCGGCGTCGACCAGCCCCCGCGTCTCCTCCGTCAAGGGCGTGGAAAGGATCACGACGTCGGCGTGTGGAAGCAAAGAAGGCAATTCGGTGAGCGGATGCACCGGACCGCGCGCCGTGGTGCGCTCAGAGCGCGCGACGCGCGCCACCCGCGCGACCTCAAAAGGCGCGAGCCGGTCTTCGATGGCGGCGCCGATGGAGCCGTAGCCGACGATGAGGACGGACTTGTCGGCGAGGGCCGGGTGGAAGGCGCTCTGCCAGCGCCCGTGCTCCTGGGCCCGGACGAAGCCGGGGATGCCGCGCAGGGAGGCGAGGGTCAGGGCGAGCGCGAGTTCGGCGGTGCTCGCCTCGTGCACACCGCGCGCGTTGCACAGCCGGACGCCCGGCCGGATCGCGGACAGCCGCGACATGACGTCGTCGACTCCGGCGGTGAGGGTCTGGATCACCTGGACGTTGGTGAGCCGCTCCAGCGGACGCACCCTGACCGGCCACGGCTTCATGTACGGCACCACGTACAGGACGCAGTCCGCCGGGTCGCCGGGAAAGGGCTGGTCACCGTCCTCGCCCCCGTCCCAGAACAGGTACCGGGGCCCCTCGGGCAGCCCCTCGATCTCGTCCGGCGCCATGGGAAGCCACACGTCAGCACTCATGCCATGGAGGCTATGTCAGGTACGCGCGCGTGCAGAGGTTAGGTTGGGGTCCGGGCAGAGGGAGGTTCACGAGCAGGTGGAGCGCAGGACGATCGGCGCGGGGGCACTCGCGGTGGGGGCCGTCGGACTCGGGTGCATGCCGATGAGCTGGGCGTACAGCGGGTCGCGGCAGCGGGGCGACGAATCGCTCAGGACCGTGCACCGGGCGCTGGACCTGGGCTCGACCCTCCTGGACACGGCGGACATGTACGGCCCGTTCACCAATGAGCTGCTGCTGGGCCGGGTGCTGAAGGAGCGGCGTGCGGACGCCTTCGTGTCCACGAAGGTGGGGCTGCTGGTGGGTGAGCAGCACATCGTGGCCAATGGCCGCCCCGGGTATGTGAAGCGGGCCTGTGACGCCTCCCTGCGCCGCCTGCAGACGGACGTGATCGACCTCTACCAGCTGCACCGCGCCGACCCCGAGGTGCCCGTCGAGGAGACGTGGGGCGCGATGGCCGAGCTGGTGCGGGCCGGCAAGGTGCGGGCACTGGGCCTGTGCGCGGTGGGCGCGCGCGGCGGCCGCCGCTCCGGGGCGGGGCTGCACGACGGTACGTTGCGCCAGTTGCAGCGGGTCCAGCAGGTCTTCCCGGTGGCCGCGGTGGAGGCGGAGCTGTCGGTGTGGTCGCCGGAGGCGCTCCGGGCGCTGCTGCCGTGGTGCGAGGGGCGGGGCGTGGGTCTCCTCGCGGCGATGCCGCTGGGCAACGGCTTCCTGACCGGCACGCTGACCCCCGGCGAGGGTTTCGAACCGGACGACCTGCGGGCCCGCCACCCCCGTTTCACGGCGGAGATGATGGCGGCCAACCAGCCGATCGTCGCGGGCCTGCGCCGCATCGCCCGCCGCCACGGCGAGCACGTCACACCGGCCCAGGTGGCCCTGGCCTGGGTCCTGGCACAGGGCCGCCATGTGATCGCCCTGCCGGGCGCGAAGCAGGAACGCTGGGCCATGGAGAACGCGGCGGCGGGCGACCTGCGCCTGACCGAGGAGGACCTCGCGGAGATGGCACGGCTGCCGGCGGCTCAGGGGTCCTGGGACTGAGGGCCTGACGGGATCGGTGGTGCCGGGGCGGGAACCCGGGTGGGCGGTGTATGAGAACGTGCACCCGGTGGTGGACGACCGCCTCGAAGGGACCGTGATCGTGCAACGACGAGCTGTGCCGGCCGTGTTCGCCGTGGCCGCCCTCCTGCTGACGGCCGGCTGCTCCTCGGGCAGAGGGGGACCCCTGGTCGGCCCTCCCGGGAGGACGACGGCCACCGGTACGACACCGGGCACGGCCCCCTCCGGCCGCGCCACCGAGCCGGTGGCCGCGGCGGCACCGCAGGCCTTCCTCACCGGAGAGTACGGCCGGCTGCGCACGGTGATCGCGGCGGGCGGCGACAGGGCATGGCTGGTGACGAGCAACACGGACGGCCGGGGCCGGCCGACGAAGGGGGACGACCGGGTGCTGGAGGCGGAGGTGAGGTAGCGCTCGCCGGACGGTTCACGCGGCTCCGGGTCCCTCCTCCGGGCTCTTCTGCGGCTCCGTCTCGGCCGGTGACGGCTGCGGCAGCCGTATGACCGCCTTCCCGGAGGACAGGTCTATCGGGCCCCGTCCGGGGTCGTTGTCGCCGACGTCCTCGCGGGTCAGCTCCAGGCGGTTCTGTTCGTCCCGGGTGTGTTTGCGGCCGGGTGCGAACAGTTCCTCGAAGGCGTTGAACACAGCCCCTCCCCCGCTTTCTCCCCCTTGCGGCTTTTCTCCAGCGTAGGTCTCAGCCCGCGCTTCCGGCAGTGAGCGTCTCGGCCGGGAACAGTCCCAGCCGGTGCGCCATCGCCGCCGCCTCACCCCGGCCGGAGACGCCGAGCTTGCTCAGGATGTTGGAGACGTGGACGCTCGCGGTCTTCGGGGATATGAACAGCTCCTCGGCGATCTGACGGTTGGTGCGGCCGGCCGAGACCAGGCGCAGGACGTCCCGCTCCCGGCTGGTGAGCCCGAGGGCCGCGGCCGGATCGGCGGAGGCGAGGGCCTGCCGGGGCGCGCGGGTCGGAGTGAGGCGGGCGCGCTGGGCGAGCCGGGCGACTGCGTCGGCGAGGGAGCGGGCGCCGAGGTGGGCGGCGACGGCGGCGGCCAGCCGGAGCAGTTCCGCCGCGCGGTCGCGTTCGTCGTCGCCGCCGTCGGCCAGGAGCGCCCCGGCGAGGCGGTGGCGGACCCGGGCGAGCTCATAGGGGCGGTCCAGGCACTCGAAGGCGGTGACGACCGGCGACCAGTCGTCGACGGTGTCCGTGCCCTCCGCGCGGCGCAGCTCGGCACGCGTCCACTGGTCGTACGCCTGCCAGAGCGGGACGCCGGTGGCGAGACCGCGCACGGCTTCGCGCAGGCGGTCGAGGATCTCGGCGCGGCCGGGCTCGGCGGCGGGCAGGGTGCGGGCCTCGGCCTCCGCGGTGGCGGCGGCCCGTAGCAGCGGCCAGCCGTAGCGGTGGGTGCCGGGTGGGAAGCCGTCGTCCAGGGCCCGCAGCAGTTCGGCGCGGGCGTCGGCGATACGGCCCTCCTCGGCGGCGACGCCGAGGGCGACCCGGGCCAGGGGCAGGACGTGCTGGGGCATGGGGTCATGGCTGCCGTAGTGGGCGCGGGCGGCGGCCAGTTGGCGGCCCGCCTCGGCCAGATCGCCGCGGGCCAGGGCAAGGTGCGCCAGCCGCAGGGCGCCCTGGCCGCGGGGCTTGGCGCTGTGGCCGACCCGGGTGGCATGGCCGGCGGTCTCGGCGGCCTCCGCCCAGTCGCCGAGCGAGTAGAGCGCCTCGGACAGGTTTCCCCGTATCCAGGTCTCGGAGTCCAGCAGTCCGTGGGTCCGGGCGAAGGCGATGCCCTCGCGCAGAAGGGGGACGGCCTCCCGGTCGCGGCCGATGCCCTGCAGCTGGGAGGGCAGGTTCACATAGGCCCGGCCCGCGACCTGGTGCACACCCTCCGCGAGGGTGTCCCGCAGCACCTGCCGCATCTCCGCCAGGCCGTTCTCGGTGTCGCCCGCGTCCACCTTGAGGCAGCCGAGGGTGAGCCGGGCGTGCAGTTCGATGTCGCGGGCGCCGACCATGCGCGCGTACTCCACGGCCCGCTCGGCGGCGGCGAAGGCGTCGGGTCCGGGCCGGTGCAACATGGACCAGTTGGCGGCGAGGGCCAGCACCTCGGCGTGCACCTCGGACGGCGGCAGGCCGCGCACCAGGTCCTGGGCGGTGGCCAGTTCCTGCCAGCCGTCGCCGCGGGCCTGGGCCTGGACGAGCCGGGAGCGCTGCACCCAGAACCAGGCGGCGCGCAGGGGGTCCGGGGCGTCCTCCAGGAGGCGCAGGGCCCGCTTGGTGATCTTCAGCGCGCGTTCGCGTTCTCCGCCGAACCGGCCCGCGACGGCGGCCTCGGCCATCAGATCGAGATAGTGCAGCGGGGCGGTGGCCGGGTCGCAGCCGCACGGCGGGTAGACCTCGGTGTAGTCCACCGGGCGCAGGGCGGAGCGCACCTCCTCCGGGACGCCGTCCCACAGCTCCATCGCCCGCTCCAGCAGCCCGAGTTGCTCGGTGTAGGCGTGCCGGCGGCGGGCCACGACGGAGGCGTCCAGGACGGCGGGCAGGGCCTTGGCGGGGTCGTGCGCGTGGTACCAGTAGCTGGCCAGGCGCATCACGCGGGCGTCGGCCGGGACGAGCGTGGGATCGGCCTCCAGCGCCTCGGCGTAGCGGCGGTTGAGCCGGGAGCGTTCGCCGGGCAGCAGGTCGTCGGCGACGGCCTCGCGGACCAGGGAGTGCCGGAAGCGGTAGCCGTCGCCGGCCGGGGTGACGGTGAGGATGTTGGCGCCGACGGCGGCCCGCAGCGCCTCGATGAGGTCGTCCTCGCCGAGCTGGGCGACGGCGGCGATCAGCCGGTACTCCACGGTGGAGCCGCCCTCGGCGACGATCCGGGCGACCCGTTGGGCGCTCTCGGGCAGCGCCTCGACGCGGACCAGGAGCAGGTCGCGCAGGGAGTCGGTGAGGCCGGTGCAGCAGCCCTCGCAGGCGGCCGCGGCCAGTTCCTCGACGAAGAAGGCGTTGCCGTCGGAGCGTTCGAAGATCTCGTCGACCTGTGCGGGGTCGGGTTCGGCGGCGAGGATGCCGGCGATCTGGCGGCCCACCTCCTCGCGGGTGAAGCGGGCGAGTTCGATGCGGCGGACGGTGCGCAGCCGGTCGAGTTCGGCGAGCAGGGGGCGCAGTGGATGGCGGCGGTGGATGTCGTCGGAGCGGTAGCTGGCGAGGACGAGGAGCCTGCCTGCCCGCAGGGTCCGGAAGAGGTAGGCGAGGAGGTGGCGGGTGGAGGCGTCGGCCCAGTGCAGGTCCTCCAGGACGAGCACGACCGGGTGCTCGGCGGCGACCCGTTCCAGCAGCCGGGCGGTGAGTTCGAACAGGCGGGCCATGCCCTGCTCGTCGTGGCGGCCGGCGCCGGCCTCGCCCAGGTCGGGCAGGAGCCGGGCCAGTTCCTCCTCCTGCCCGTGGGCGGCGGCGGCGAACTCCTCGGGCAGGGCGTCGCGCAGGGCGCGCAGCGCGGTGGAGAAGGGCGCGAACGGCAGCCCGTCGGCACCGATCTCCACACAGCCGCCGACGGCGACGACCGCGTGCGGGCCGGCGGCCGCGGCGAACTCCTCGACGAGGCGGGTCTTTCCGACTCCGGCCTCGCCGCCGAGCAGCAGCGCCTGGGGCTCGCCGGCGCGGGCGCGGGCGAGCGCGTCGTTCAAGGTGTCCAGCTCGTCGGTGCGGCCGACGAACACGGGACTTACGGACCTGGTCTCCACGGGCCCGAGCATCGCACGAGGTCCGGACGGCAGGGCAGCGGTTTTCCACAGGTTCGGTGCGATCGTCGTACCGGTGATCGGAACGGTTGTGGAAACAGACGGAAGGGTCGTACGACTGGGGTGGACAGTCGTACGACCCTGGTCCGGCAGGTGCGGATGGCGGCCAACCCCCGTACGGCCGCCATCCGTTCCGGGGCCCTGCGTCGGTCCGGTGTTCACGCGGTGCGCGGGATCCGGTGCCGGCGGGGCCGGTCGGTATGGGACTCGGCGACCGCGCTGTCACGGCCGGCGGACCCCTCGCGGCGGGCGGCGCGCCGTGCCCGGGCGGCCTCGCGGGCCAGGCGCTGCTGCTCGGCCTCGAGGATCAGCTGGGCGGAGCGCATCTTGTGGTACTCGATCTCGATCATGACGTGTCCTTCGAGGAGAGTCGGTGTCGTGTGTCGCTTTCTGCGATGCCTCCACCTTCGTCTCCCAGGGGGGTGCGCCACATCGGGAGAGTTCCGCATCTTCGGGCGGCGTACGGGCCGCACGCGCGCGTAAGGGGCCTTAGGGAGTCCGTGAGGTGCTCTCGGATTCCCTAAGGCCCCTGGGGCCTGTGGGTTCTCAGCCGGTCGAGGGCAGGGCGAGCAGGGCGTCGGAGTACTTCAGGACGGCCAGCAGCAGGCCGATGACACCGAGCGAGACGCCGGCCCACGCGACCGACTTGATCCAGGGCGCCTGCGGGCGGCCCGGGGTGCCGAAGGCGGGCCGGGCGAGCACGACGACACCGGTGAGCAGGGCGGCCAGCGCGAACAGGCCGGCCCACAGGGCGGTGCTGTGCCAGGCGTTGCCGTAGACCGCCTTGATCTGGGTGGCGACGCTCGCGGTGGAGGAGGTGCGCAGCTGACCGACGAGCTGCTCGCGGGCGCCCGCGACGGTGCCGATCCAGCCACCGCTGAGCGAGACGAAGCCCAGCGCGGCGGAGACGACGGCACCGGCGCCCTGACCGACCCCGGAGGGCACCTTCTCCCGCGCGGGTTCCTGTTCCCCGGACTCCTCCTCGACGGCGTCCGCCTGCCCGGCGGCCTCCTCATCGACGGCGTCCGCCTTCCCGGAGTGCTCCTCAAGAGCCTCCGCCCGCACGCTGTCCTCCTCGGTGGTGGCGGCTCCCACCGCCGTGTCGTCGCCCTGCGCCTCGGTGCCGGCCGTGGCGCCTTCCTCTGTCTTCGTAGCCATGCCCGGCACCGTACGGACCCTGTCTGAGAGGTGTCTTAATGATCGTTGTGGGCGGCACGCGCGCGTACCGCACGCCATTCGGGGGCGAGCACCGACCAGATCTCGGTGCTGGTGCGCACGCCCCGGTGCGGGTAGTTCTCACGGAGCACGCCCTCGCGGGTCATGCCGAGCCGCCGGGCCACGTTGATGCTGGACTCGTTGGCCGAGGAGGCGTACCACTCCACGCGGTGCATGCCGCGCTCCTCGAAGGCCCAGTCCAGCAGCACCCGCATGCCCCGGGTGACCAGCCCGCGCCCGGCCGCCGCGGGCTCCAGCCAGCAGCCGGCCTCGCACACCCCGCTCGGGGTGTCCCACACCCGGAACAGCAGACCGCCGACCAGCTTCCCGTCCAGCCAGATGCCGTGCAGGCTGCCGGCGTCGGCGCCGCGCTTGTCGGCGTAGGACTTCAGGTAGGCGCGGGCGGAGTCCGGGTCGGTGATCACGTCCGGCAGCCCGATGTGCCGGCCGATGAACTCCCGCCCCCGGTCGATGTTGGCGAGGAGCTCCTCCGCGTGCCAGACCTCCAGGGGCCGCAGCTCGGCGCCGTCGTCACCCAGGGATATCGCGTACATCGCGCTGCTCTTCCTTCCGCAGTTCCTCCACCGAGACCCTGCCGAGCCTCTCATGCGCGGCGCGGCACTCGGGCGGCTCGATGCTGACGTGCGGCAGGCGCTGTTCCAGCCAGGCGGGCAGCCACCAGTTGGCGGCGCCGAGCAGATGCATCAGCGCGGGCACGAGGAGGGTGCGCAGGACGAAGGCGTCCAGGGCGACGGCGGAGGCGAGCGCGATGCCGAACATGGCGATCACGCGGTCGCCGCTGAGCACGAAGGCGAGGAAGACCGAGATCATGATGACCGCGGCGGAGTTGATGACCCGGCTGGTCTCGGCGAGGCCCACGCGGACGGCGCGCCGGTTGTCGCCGGTCTCCAGCCACTCCTCGTACATCCGGCTGACCAGGAAGACCTGGTAGTCCATGGAGAGTCCGAAGAGCACCGACACCATGATCACGGGGAGGAAGGGCTCGATGGGCCCGGCCCGGCCGAGACCGAGCAGTTCGCTGCCCCAGCCCCACTGGAAGACGGCGACGACGATGCCGAACGCGGCGGCCACGGCGGCGATGTTCATCACGGCGGCCTTCAGCGGGATGCCGAGCGAACGGAACGCGACGAGCAGCAGCAGGCAGCCGAGCCCGATGACCGCGCCGACGAACAGCGGCAGTTTGCCGATGATCACACCCGCGAAGTCGTCGTAGCCTGCGGTGACCCCGCCGACCTGAATGTCCAGAGAGGTGCCGGTCTCCGCCCGCGGCAGCACCTTGGTGCGCAGCCGGTCCACGAGGTCACTGGTCTGCTGCGACTGCGGCGCGGAGTCGGGGACGACGGTGAGATAGGCGGTGCCGCCGCCGGCGGCGTAGGTGGCCGGGGTGACGGCGGCGACGCCCCGGGTGGTGCGCAGGGTCTCGTCGAGGTTGTCCAGGGCGAGCCTGTCGTCGGCGCCGTCCACCCGCGTGACCAGGGTGAGCGGTCCGTTCACTCCCGGTCCGAAGCCGTCGGCGAGCAGGTCGTAGGCCTTGCGGGTGGTGGAGGTGCGCGGGTCGTTGCCCTGGTCGGAGGTGCCCAGGTGGAGGGAGAGGGTGGGCAGGGCGAGCAGGGCGATGACGGCGACGGCGAGCGAGCCGAGCAGCTTGGGCCGGCGTTCGACGAGCGCCGACCAGCGGGCGGCGAGACCGGTGGGCAGCTCCGGGCGCGGCCCGTGCTCGGCGAGCCGGCGCCGCTCTCGGCGGCTGAGGGCCCGGGGGCCGATGTACGACAGCAGGGCGGGCAGCAGGGTGATCGAGGCCGCGACGGTGAGCAGGACCGTCAACGAGGCGGCCACGGCGACGCCGTTGAGGAAGCTCAGCCGCAGTATCAGCATCCCCAGCAGGGCGATGCACACCGTCGCACCCGCGAAGACGACCGCGCGTCCGGTGGTGGCCACGGCGTTCACGGCGGCCTCGGTGACGCTCAGGCCGCGTTTCAGTCCGCGCCGGTGTCTGGTCACGATGAACAGCGCGTAGTCGATGCCGACACCGAGGCCGATGAGCATGCCGAGCATGGGTGCGAAGTCGGCGACCGTCATGACGTGCCCGAGCAGCCCGATGCCGGAGTAGGCGGTGCCGACGCCGATCAGGGCGGTGGCGATGGGCAGGGCCGAGGCGGCGAGCGAGCCGAAGGCGACGAACAGCACGACGGCCGCGACGAGCACGCCGACCACCTCGGCGGTGTGCGCGCGGGGGGACGCGGTGAGTCCTATGGCGCTGCCGCCCAGTTCCACCTGGAGCCCGTGGCCCTCGGCGGCCTTGGCGGTGCGCACCACGGCCTGCGCCTCGGCCTTGCCGATGTGCTCGGCCTCCTGGGTGAAGGTGACGGTGGCGTAGGCCGTACGGCCGTCGTCGCTGATCCGGTGTGCGTCCTGGCGGCCGTACGGGCCGGTCACGGAGGCCACGCCGGGCAGCGAGGCGATCCGGTCCAGGGTGTGGGTCATGGTCTGCTCGACGCCGGCGGCGCGGACGGTGCCGGTGCCGGTGTGCCAGACGACGGTGTCGCTGTCCCCGCCCAGGCCCGGAAAACCCTCCTTGAGCAGCTGTGCGGCGCGACCCGCCTGGGTGCCGGGGACGTCGTAGGCGTTCGAGTACGACGAACCGGCCACGGCGGCGGCCGCGGTGACCCCGCCGAAGGCGAGGAGCCACAGCAGCACGGCGATCAGCCGATGCCGGACACACCAACGGGCGAGGTCTGCCACGGACGTGCTCCCAGGAGATGATTTGTGGATCTTTGATCGGGAACGATCGTCCATAAACTGAACAGCCCGCAAAGAACGCATGAGCAATCGCCAGACACTCTTGCAGGCGAAAATGATCGTTTGTCGTGATCGTGGGCTTATTCACAGGACTGGGAGCGACATCACAGGACACTCCGGCGAACTCTGTCGCCTCATAAGGTTCTTGTAAGCGAGCGAGGGGCAGTACACCGGGTTCGGTGCACTGCCCCTCGGATGGTTCCCGCGGTGTCGCTCAGCCCTCGCTGACGCCCAGCTTCTGAAGGATCAGCTCCTTGACGCGGGCCGCGTCGGCCTGCCCCCGGGTCGCCTTCATGACCGCGCCGACCAGGGCGCCGGCCGCGGCCACCTTGCCGCCGCGGATCTTGTCCGCGACGCCCGGGTTGCCGGCGATCGCCTCGTCGACGGCGGCAGTCAGCGCGCCCTCGTCGGAGACGACCTTCAGACCGCGCTTGTCGACGACCTCGTCCGGGGTGCCCTCGCCCGCGAGGACGCCCTCGATGACCTGCCGGGCCAGCTTGTCGTTCAGGTCACCCTTCGCGACCAGCTCGGTGACCCGGGCCACCTGCGCGGGCGTGATCGCCAGCTCGTCCAGCGCCTTGCCGGACTCGTTGGCGCTGCGCGCCAGTTCGCCCATCCACCACTTGCGGGCGGAGGCGGCGTCGGCACCGGCGTCGATCGTGGCGACGATCAGGTCCAGCGCACCGGCGTTGATGATCGCCTGCATGTCGGTGGCGGAGATGCCCCACTCGGCGAGCAGCCGGGTGCGGCGGGCCAGCGGCAGCTCGGGCAGCGCCGCGCGGATCTCCTCGACCCACTCGCGCGTGGGCGCGACCGGCACGAGGTCGGGCTCCGGGAAGTACCGGTAGTCCTCGGCCTCCTCCTTCGTCCGGCCGGAGGTGGTGGAGCCGGTGTCCTCGTGGAAGTGCCGGGTCTCCTGGACGACCTTGCCGCCGTCGTTCAGCACGGCGGCGTGGCGCATGACCTCGAAGCGGACCGCGCGCTCCACCGAACGCAGCGAGTTGACGTTCTTGGTCTCGCTGCGGGTGCCGAACTTGTCGGCGCCCTTCGGCATCAGCGACAGGTTGACGTCGCAGCGCATCTGGCCCATCTCCATGCGGGCCTCGGACACGCCGAGGGCACGGATGAGCTCGCGCAGCTCACGGACGTACGCCTTCGCCACCTCGGGGGCGCGCTCGCCGGCGCCGACGATCGGCTTGGTGACGATCTCGATGAGCGGGATGCCGGCGCGGTTGTAGTCCAGGAGCGAGTGCTGCGCGCCGTGGATACGACCGGTCGCGCCACCCACGTGGGTGGACTTACCGGTGTCCTCCTCCATGTGGGCGCGCTCGATCTCCACGCGGAAGGTCTCGCCGTCCTCCAGCTGCACGTCGAGGTAGCCGTTGAAGGCGATCGGCTCGTCGTACTGGGAGGTCTGGAAGTTCTTCGGCATGTCCGGATAGAAGTAGTTCTTCCGGGCGAAGCGGCACCACTCGGCGATCTCGCAGTTCAGCGCGAGACCGATCTTGATCGCCGACTCGACGCCGGTCGCGTTCATGACCGGGAGCGCGCCGGGCAGGCCGAGGCAGACGGGGCAGGTCTGGGTGTTCGGGTCGGCGCCGAGCGCCGTCGAACAGCCGCAGAACATCTTGGTCTTGGTGCCGAGTTCGACATGGACCTCAAGGCCCATGACGGGGTCGTACGACGCAAGCGCGTCCTCGTACGACACCAGGTCGGTCGTGGTGGTCACGGTGAAAACTTCCCTCTCAGCCCAGCAGGACGTCGTCGTCGCCCAGCCGCTTCAGCTCGCGGTAGAGGATCGCGAGGCCGGTCACGATGGCCACGGCCGAGACCGTGGCGTCGATCAGCCGCAGCGTGTCGTGCTCGGCTCGGGCCTTCTTGATCTGCTTGGCGACACCGACCGCGCCGAACGCGGTGGTGGCCATGGACAGGTACGTACCGGACTTGGACTTCTTGAAGCCCTTGGCCTTGGACAGTGCCTTGCTCACAGCGACGGAGCCTCCTCCAGCAGCGGGTGACCCCACTTTTCCACGAAGGCGGCCTCGACGGCGGCGCCCACCTTGTACAGGCGGTCGTCCTTCATCGCCGGGGCGATGATCTGCAGGCCCACCGGGAGGTTGTCCTCCGGGGCGAGTCCGCAGGGCAGGGACATGGCCGCGTTGCCCGCCAGGTTGGTCGGGATGGTGCACAGGTCCGCGAGGTACATCGCCATGGGGTCGTCGGCGCGCTCGCCGATCGCGAAGGCGGTGGTCGGGGTCGTCGGCGAGACGATGACGTCGACCTGCTCGAAGGCCTTCTCGAAGTCGCGCGTGATGAGCGTGCGCACCTTCTGGGCGGAGCCGTAGTACGCGTCGTAGTACCCGCTCGACAGCGCATAGGTGCCGAGCATGATGCGGCGCTTGACCTCGGGGCCGAAGCCGGCCTCGCGGGTGAGGGAGGTGACCTCCTCGGCCGAGTGGCTGCCGTCGTCGCCGGTCCGCAGGCCGTAGCGCAGCCCGTCGAAGCGGGCGAGGTTGGAGGAGCACTCGGACGGCGCGATCAGGTAGTACGCCGACAGGGCGAGGTCGAAGGACGGGCAGTCCAGCTCGACGATCTCGGCGCCCAGCTCCTTCAGCAGCTCGACCGACTCGTCGAAACGCTGGATGACTCCGGCCTGGTAGCCCTCGCCGCGGAACTGCTTGACCACGCCGACCCGCATGCCCTGCACGCTGCCGTTGCGGGCGGCCTCGACGACCGGCGGGACCGGGGCGTCGATGGAGGTCGAGTCCATCGGGTCGTGTCCGGCGATCACCTCGTGCAGCAGCGCCGCGTCCAGGACCGTACGGGCGCAGGGGCCGCCCTGGTCGAGGGACGAGGAGAAGGCGACCATGCCGAAGCGGGACACCGCGCCGTACGTGGGCTTGACGCCGACCGTGCCGGTGACGGCGGCCGGCTGGCGGATGGAGCCGCCGGTGTCGGTGCCGATGGCCAGGGGCGCCTGGAAGGAGGCGAGCGCGGCGCTCGATCCACCGCCGGAACCGCCGGGGATCTTGGTGAGGTCCCAGGGGTTGCCGGTCGGCCCGTAGGCGCTGTTCTCGGTGGAGGACCCCATGGCGAACTCGTCCATGTTGGTCTTGCCGAGGATGACGACGTCAGCGGCCTTCAGCTTCTTGGTCAGGGTGGCGTCGTACGGCGGAATCCACCCTTCCAGGATCTTCGAACCGACGGTCGTGGGGACGCCCTCGGTGGTGAAGATGTCCTTGAGCGCAAGGGGCACGCCGGCCAGGGGGCCGAGCTTCTCCCCTCGCTCCCGCTTCTCGTCCACGGCGCGGGCCTGGGCGAGGGCGCCCTCGCGGTCGATGTGCAGGAAGGCGTGCACCTTCTCGTCGACGGCCTCGATCCGGGCGAGGTGGGCCTCGGTGACCTCGACGGCCGTGAGCTCGCCGGAGGCGATCTTCTCGGCGATCTGCGCGGCGGTGAGCTTGATGATGTTGCTGTCCGTCATGGTGGTCACTCCTCCCCCAGGATCTGCGGCACCTTGAAACGCTGCTGCTCCTGTGCCGGGGCGCCGGAGAGCGCCTGCTCGGGGGTGAGCGAGGGACGGACCTCGTCCGCGCGCATGACGTTCGTCAGCGGGAGCGGGTGCGAGGTCGGCGGTACGTCTTGGTCGGCGACCTCGCTGACGCGGGCGACCGCGCCGATGATGTCGTCCAGCTGTCCCGCGAAGTGGTCGAGTTCTTCGGGCTTCAGCTCCAGACGCGCCAGCCGGGCGAGGTGGGCGACCTCCTCGCGCGTGATGCCAGGCATGCAGCGATCCTCTGGGGTGAGTGTGTGTGGTTTGGGCTGGGGCTAGTCGTCCCGTTCCCGTCGTCCGCCCGAGGGCGGGTCGCGCGGGGTCTGGTGCGTGCGATCGCAAGGCGCCGGAGCGTCCTCGTGGCGGAGCCACGTGGACGATTCGGCAACGCGGCGAGCGTGCGTGCCAGGCGTCGCGCGACAGACGGGAACGGGACGACTAGCCCCAATCCTATGGGGCGGGGGCGGGTGGCCGTGAAACGGTTTCCCCGGCCCCGCGCGTCAGCCCCGGCGGCCGTCCCAGACCTCGCTCTTGAGGAAGTGGTTGTCGTACCGGTCCTGCACCTCGAGGATGCTCTCCGGGCTGGCCTCGCCGAGGCGGATGCGCTGCAGGTGGCGGAAGTACTCGAAGCGCTCGATGCCCGGGGTGAAGACGATGAGGATGTCCGCCGGGGCCTCCGGGACGGCGGCGAAGGCGTGCGGCTTCCGAGGCGGGACGATCACGAGGTCACCGCGCTCCGCGGTCACGATGTCGTCACCGGAGAGGATCTCGGCACACCCGTCGAGCAGGTAGAACATCTCCGCCCCGTTGTGGTGGAGGTGAGGCCGCGCGCCGTCGGCACCCGCGGCCAGGGTGACGCGCACGGTGGACAGCGCCCCTCCGGTCGCACTCTGGTCGGCCAGCAGCTGGACGCCGACGGGTGCGCCCCCGACCACCTCGGCCTCGGCGCCGCGCACGATCACGGAATCGTCGAACTTGGGCACGAACAGCGACATGATGCGTTCCCTTGTGTTGTGGTCGGACCGCTGTGTTGTGGTCGGACCGCGAAGAGCAGTCCGGCGCTGGTCAGTACGACGATCGCGGTGGCGACGTGGATGCCGAACGCGACCGCATTCGTCCCGCCGCGGCGCAGGACCATCAGGGTGTCGACGAGCGGGACGAGTGCCACGCAGACCATGAACCACGCCTCGGCGCGGGCACCGACGGCGGCCAGTAGGACCAGGCCCGGCAGCCCGAAGGTGCCGTCCCTGAGGCCTTTGACCGCCAGGTGGGCGCCGGCGTCCCCCCGGGGGTCGGCTGCGACGCCGTAGCCGGCCGCGGCCGGGCCCGGCTGGAACCAGAACCGGTAGCCGAGGGTGTGCTAGCGGTGCCAGGAATGGGGCCAAAGCTGGCAGAGCGCCGATAGATTGGCTAGCGCTGATAGAATTTCGGGCGTGGCTGTCCTCTACAGCCACTTCAAGGGCAAGGGCGCGTTCACCGACACGATGTTCGCCCAGCTGGTGGACCTGCCGTTCGCCACGGAGGATGCTCCGGCGCGGCCCGGCCAACCCCTTACTCGGCGGCAGGCAACGCGGCGCGGGGCCGTTGCCACCCACGGGACCCCCGCGCCCGCAACCACGCCGTCGTCTCCTCGGGCGGCATGGCGGCTGCAACGAGCCACCCCTGCACGGCATCACACCCGAGATCCCGCAGCCGCTCCCACGTCTCGTCGTCCTCCACCCCCTCGGCGACGACGAGCAACCCCAGCGAATGCGCCAGATCCACCGTGCACCGCACGATCTCCGCGTCCTCGGTGTCCACAGCCAGCCGCGCCACGAACGACCGGTCGATCTTCAGCTCGCTCACCGGCAGCCGCCGCAGATGCACCAGAGACGAATACCCGGTGCCGAAGTCGTCCAGCGACATCTTCACGCCGTGCCCGGTCAGTCCCGCCAGGGTGTCCGCGGCCCGCTGCGGATCCTCCAGCAGCACATGCTCAGTGATCTCCAGCTGCAAGGCCCCCGCCGGGACCCCGTGCCGGGCAAGGCGCGCGGCGACCGACCCCGCGAACCCGGGCGTGTGGACATCGCGCGGGGAGACGTTGACGGCGACCGGGACCCGCAGCCCCTGCGCGCGCCACTTGGCGACCTGCCCGAGCGCGGTCTCCAGGACGTACTCGGTCAGATGGGGCATCAGCCCGGAGGACTCGGCGATCGCTATGAACTCGTCCGGCGGCACCTTCCCGCGCTCGGGGTGCACCCAGCGCACCAGCGCCTCCAGGCCGGCGACCTGGCCGTCGAAGCGGACCTTGGGCTGGTAGTGCAGCTGCACCTCGTGCGCGTCCAGCGCCCGGCGCAGATCGCCCAGCAGACCGAGCCGGTCGGGGGTGTTGGAGTCCCGCTTGGACTCGTACACCTCGACGCCCGTACGGTCCCTCTTCGCCTGGTACATCGCCACATCGGCACGCCGCAGCAGCCCTTCGGCGTCCAGCGCGTGGTCGGGGAAGACAGCGACGCCGGCGCTGGCCTCCAGGACGAGGGTGAGCCCGTCGAGGTCCAGCGGGGAGCTGAGCGCGGCGACCAGACCGCGGGCGACCCGGGTGGCCGAGGTCGTGGAGTCGGCCACGGGCAGTAACACGGCGAACTCGTCGCCGCCGAGCCGCGCGGCCTCCGCTCCGCGCGGCAGGGCGAGCCGCAGCCGGTCGGCTATCTGGAGCAGCAGCCGGTCACCGGCGAGATGACCGAGGGTGTCGTTCACCGAGCGGAAACGGTCGAGGTCGATGAGCATGAGGGCGGAGCGGGCGCCGATGCGTTCGGCGTCGTCGAGGGCCGTCCAGATCCGCTCCAGCAGCCACTGCCGGTTGGGCAGCCCGGTCAGCGGGTCGCGCAGCTGCTCCTCGGCACGCGCCCGGGCCATCCACAGGGTGGAGTCCAAGGCGATGAGCGGGATGGCGAACAGCGGGAGCAGGACCGGCTGGGCGACGGCGACGACGCACAGCAGCGGTGCGATGCCGAGCAGCGCTACGGCGACCAGGCCCTGTCTCACCAGGGCGGTGCGGGCCACGGTGGGCAGTCCGCCGCCGCGCGGGGCGTACAGGTACCACTGCAGGCCGCGGCTGACGGCGAGGTAGGCGACGGCGGCCAGGATCACCTCGGGCGCGGTGGCGAAGGTCCAGCTGTCGGGCCGCCAGGGCGTCTCGACGCTGGGGACGCGGCCGAACAGGCCGAGCAGCAGCGCGCCGGTGCCGATGCCGAGGATGTCCACCGCGCCGTGCAGCACGCCCTGCCGCCAGTGGTGGCGCCGGGCGATGCCGACCAGGACGACGACGGTGAGGCTGACCATGCCGGCCGGCACCCAGCCGTAGAGCAGCAGCACGGCGAGGGTGAGCGCGGCGCCGGAGCCTGTCCCGCGCCACCAGCGGGCGCGGCCCAGCATGACGAGGTGGCCGACGATGACACCGGTGAGCAGGGCCAGCGCCCAGCCGACGGTGCCGCTCGGGAAGAGGGCGTGGTGGCCGCTGAAGGCGCGGTAGAAGCCGGCGCCGAGGACGAGCGCGGCGGCGGCCACGACGCTCGCGGGCAGGGTGGGCCAGGACAGGTGCCGTTCGGGGTCGGCGCCGGTCGGGCCGGGGGCGGGCGCGATGGCCACGGGTATGGGCGGGTGGGCGTCGGTGGCGGTGCCCGGTCCGGCCGCGCGGGCCCGACCTCCCGTACGCCCGTGTGCCCGGCCCGTCCATCGGGTGGCCCGCCAGGTGCACGCGCGCCGGCGCGGGCGCAGCCGTGAGTCCGGGGCGACGCTCTCGGTCGGTTCCATTCCCGTCCCTCTCACAGCCGGCGGTGCCCACGCCACGCGGCCCGATGTCCGACAGCCATCAGCAGCTCCGCGTTGAAGAAACCTTCCCCGCACGCCGGGAGCGCACGGGGATGCCCCAACCGCAGCTGGGCACGGCAGGTGCACATCTCAACAGTAGGCCGCGGAAGGCTTCCACGGGCACCGGTCGTCGACGGTTGCCCGAATGCGCCCGGGCCACCCGTATGCAACTGATATGCGCCGAACGGGTGACCTTCAACCGCTACTACTCGGTCGGAAGCGCGACTTCAGCCGCGGCCTCGGGGCCCTGCTCCAAGAGGACGCCGAAACCGTCCTCGTTCAGGACCGGAACCTTCAATTGCATGGCTTTGTCGTACTTCGACCCCGGGTTGTCACCTACAACGACGAACGAGGTCTTCTTCGACACCGATCCGGTCACCTTCGCGCCCCGGCTCTGCAGTGCCTCCTTCGCGCCGTCGCGGGTGAAGTTCTCCAGCGTGCCGGTGACGACGACCGTGAGCCCCTCCAGCGGGCGCGGGCCCTCGTCCTCGCCGGTCGAGGCGTCCTCCAGCGGGACTCCGGCGGCCTTCCACTTGCGGACGATCTCGCGGTGCCACTCCTCGGCGAACCACTCCTTGAGCGCCGCGGCGATGATCGGGCCGACGCCGTCGGTGGTCGCGAGCTCCTCCTCGGTGGCCTGTTCGATGCGGTCGATGGAGCGGAACTCGCGGGCGAGGGCCTGCGCGGCGACCGGTCCGACGTGCCGGATGGACAGGCCGTTCAGGAAGCGCGCCAGCGGGCGGGACTTGGCCGCCTCGATGTTCTCCAGCAGTGCGAGGGTGTTCTTCTTCGGCTCGCCCTTCTGGTTGGCGAAGACCGTGACGACCTTCTCCTCGCCCGTCTTGGGGTCCCGCTTGGGCAGACCGCTGTCGGGGTCGAGGACATAGGCCTTGATGGGCAGCAGCTTCTCCACCGTCAGGTCGAACAGGTCGCCCTCGTCCACCAGCGGCGGGTCGGCCGGCTCCAGCGGGCGGGTGAGCGCGGCGGCGGCCACCGCGCCGAAGTGCTCGATGTCCAGGCACTCGCGGCCGGCGAGATAGGAGACGCGCTCGCGCAACTGTGCCGGGCAGGTGCGGGCGTTGGGGCAGCGGAGGTCGATGTCGCCCTCCTTCATGGGCCTGAGCGGGGTGCCGCACTCGGGGCACTCGCCCGGCATCACGAACTCCCGCTCGCTGCCGTCCCGGAGGTCCACCACCGGGCCGAGGATCTCCGGGATGACGTCACCGGCCTTGCGCAGGACGACCGTGTCCCCGATGAGGACGCCCTTGGCCTTGACGACCTCCTGGTTGTGCAGGGTGGCGAACTCGACCTCGCTGCCGGCGACCGTGACCGGCTCGACCTGGGCGTACGGCGTGACCCGGCCGGTGCGGCCGACGCCCACCTTGATGTCGACGAGCTTGGTGTTGACCTCTTCCGGCGCGTACTTGTAGGCGATCGCCCAGCGCGGCGCACGTGCGGTGGAGCCGAGGCGGCCCTGGAGGCGGATCTCGTCCAGCTTGACGACGACACCGTCGATCTCGTGCTCCACGGAGTGGCGGTTCTCGCCGTAGTGGGCGATGAACTCGCGTACGCCGTCGAGGTCGTCGACCACGCGGTTGTGCGGGGAGGTGGGCAGACCCCAGGTCTTCAGCAGGTCGTAGGCCTGGGAGAGGCGGGTCAGGCCCTTGAAGCCCTCCAGGGCGCCGATGCCGTGGACGACCATGTGCAGCGGGCGGGTGGCGGTGACCCGTGGGTCCTTCTGGCGCAGCGAACCCGCCGCGGCGTTGCGGGGGTTGGCGAACGGCTTGTCGCCGGCGGCGACCAGGCGTTCGTTCAGTTCGAGGAACTTCTCCATCGGGAAGTAGACCTCGCCGCGGATCTCCACCAGGTCGGGCACCTGGTCGCCCCCCAGGCGGTCCGGGATCTCGGCGATCGTACGGACGTTGGGCGTGATGTCCTCGCCGGTGCGGCCGTCGCCGCGGGTCGCCGCGCGGGTGAGCCGGCCGTTCTCGTACGTGAGGTTGACCGCCAGGCCGTCCACCTTCAGCTCGCACAGGAAGTGGTAGTCCTGGTCGCCGAGTTCGCGCGCGATGCGCTCGGCCCAGGCGGCCAGCTCGTCGTCGTTGAAGGTGTTGTCGAGCGACAGCATGCGCTGGCGGTGCTCGACCGCGGTGAACTCCGTCTCGTACGACCCCGCGACCTTCTGGGTCGGCGAGTCCGGGGTGCGCAGCTCCGGAAACTGCTCCTCCAGGGCCTCCAGAGTCTTCAGGAGCTTGTCGAACTCGGCGTCACTGATGACGGGAGCGTCCTTCACGTAGTACCGGAAGCGGTGCTCCTCGATCTGCTCAGCGAGCTGCGCGTGCTTGTCACGTGCCTCGGCGGGCACTGCCGTCTCCGCCTGCTGCTTGTCGCCGGCCACCGTGTTGTCCTCCCGTTACTCTGGGTTGTCCGCGAGCGATCTCGCCGCCCGGACGCAGTGGGCGAGCGCCTGGCGTGCGTAGCCGGGGGAAGCGCCCGCCAGACCGCACGCCGGGGTGACCGTGACCGCCTCCGCGAGCAGCCCCGGAGGCAGCCCCAGCCTGCGCCACAGCGTCCTGACACCCATGACGCTACCGGCAGGGTCTGACAATGGGCCGTCCGTGCCCGGCACGACACCGGCGAACAGCCGGGTACCGCCCTCGACGGCCTCGCCGATCGCGTCGTCGTCACGTTCGGTGAGCAGCGAGAAGTCGAGGGAGACGCCGGCCGCGCCGGCCCGCCGCAGCAGGGCGAGCGGCACGTCAGGGGCACAGGAGTGGACGATCACGGGTCCGCCGTCATGGGCGCCGATCACGTCGCGAAGGGTGGCCTCCACGATCTGCCGGTCCACGGCCCGGTGCGTGCGGTAGCCGCTGGCGGTACGGACCTGTCCGCGCAGGACGGCGGTGAGGGAGGGCTCGTCGAGCTGGAGCACGAGCCGGGCGCCCGGGATACGGCGGCGGACCTCGGCGAGGTGCAGGCGCAGCCCCTCGGCCAGGGAGGAGGCGAGGTCACGGCAGGCGCCGGGGTCGGAGAGGGCGGCCTCGCCGTTCTTGAGCTCCAGCGCGGCGGCGAGGGTCCACGGCCCGACCGCCTGCACCTTCAGATCCCCCTCGTAGTCCTGGGTGAACTCCTCCAGGGCGTCCAGGTCCTCCCCCAGCCACGACCGCGCCCGCTTGGTGTCCCGGCCCGGCCGGTCCCCGATCCGCCAGCCGCTGGGCTCCACGCGCGCGTACAGCTCGACGAGCATCCCGGCGGTACGGCCGATCATGTCGGCGCCGGGTCCACGCGCGGGCAGCTCGGGCAGATACGGAAAGTCCTCGAAGCTGCCGGCGACGGTCTTGGCCGCTTCCCTGGCGTCCCCGCCGGGCATGGACCCGATGCCGGTGGCCCCCGGGAACCTGAACTGGCTGTTCTCACTCACCCCGGCAGGGTATGCCGAACACCCGGGGGGCTCGCCCCCTGGACCCCCGGGCCTTCGCCCGCCCACCACCCGACTCGGCAGGCCGGGAGGCGGGCGGGTCGGCGTCTCGACAGATGTCGCCCGTGAACTCGCCCGTGGTGGTCGGCGCGCGCAGTTCCGTCAGCTCCTCCGGGGCGAACACCTCGGCGCCGTCCGCCCCGCTCACCGCCCCGGTCGTACCGTCAGGTCGTTGACCTCCGCGTCTGCGGGCAGGTCCAGGGCCATGAGGATCGTCGTGGCGACCGACTCGGGGTCGATCCACTTGGACGCGTCGTAGTCCTTGCCCTCCTGTTGGTGGACCTTGGCCTGCATGGGGCTGGCCGTGCGGCCGGGGTAGACCGAGGTGACCCGGATGCCGTTGGCGTGCTCCTCGTGGCGCAGGGAGTCGGCGAGGGCCTTCAGGCCGTGCTTGGAGGCGGCGTAGGCGGACCAGCCGGCGTGGGCGTTCAGGCCGGCGCCGGAGTTGACGAAGATCACATGGCCGCGGGCCGCACGCAGCTGGGGCAGGAAGTGCCGGGTCAGCTCGGCGGGGGCGATCAGGTTGACGTTGAGCTGGTGGTGCCAGGACTTGGGAGTCAGGTCGCCGACCTCGCCCAGGTCGACGACACCGGCGATGTGCAGCAGGGAGTCCACGCGGTCCGGGAGGGCCTGGTGGGAGAACGCCCAGGAGAGCCGGTCCGGGTCCGCGAGGTCGCCCACCAGGGTGCGGGCGCCGGGGAACTCGGCCGCCAGTTCCTTCGCGCGGCCCGCGTCACGCGCGTGCAGGACGACTTCGTCCCCGCGCGCGTGCAGACGGCGGGCGACGGCCGCCCCGATGCCGGACCCGGCCCCGGTGATCACATGAGTAGCCATGCCCGCCATGCTCGCATCAGCGGATGCCGAGCGACTCCTCCAGGTACGCCAGCGCGCCGACCGGCTCCTCGGCGAAGAACACCAGCTCGGACAGCGGGCGGGGCAGGAAGCCCTCCTCCTCCATGCGGCGGAACTGCTGCTTGAGGCCGTCGTAGAAGCCCGCGGTGTTCAGCAGGACGACCGGCTTCTCGGTGCGGCCGTGCTTCTTCAGCTCCAGGATCTCGGTGGCCTCGTCCAGCGTGCCGGTGCCGCCCACCATGATCACCACTGCGTCGGCCTTCTCCAGCAGCAGCTTCTTTCGCTCGGCGAGGTCGGCGGCGATGACCATCTCGTCGGCACCGGGCCGCGCCTTGTTGGCGAGGAACTCCACGGACACGCCCAGCAGCCTGCCGCCCGCCTCCTGCGCCCCGTCCGCGACGACCTTCATCAGACCGACGTCGGAACCGCCCCACACCAGGGTGTGACCGGCCTTGCCGATGAGTTCGGCGAACTCGCGCGCGGGGCGCGTGTAACGCTCGTCGAGGTCGGCGGCGGACAGGAAGACGCAGATGTTCATGGGCCTTACCGTACGGCCCGCCCCGTACGCGGGAAGAAGCGCGGGCCCGCCGGTGCTGTCCCTGTATGAGCGAAGGACACACGATCACCATCGACAAGAGCGAGCAGCACGTGCGCGTGGTGCACGGCGACCAGGTGCTCGCGGAGACCGACCGGCCGCTGGTGCTGCGCGAGACCGGCTGTCCGGTGCGCTACTACATCCCCGCCGAGGATGTACGACTCGATCTGCTGACCCCCTCCACCACGCACACCGTGTGCCCCTTCAAGGGCACGGCGTCCTACTGGTCGCTGCCGGACGCGCCGGACCTGGTGTGGGCGTACCCGGAGCCGAAGCCGGGGGTGGCGGAGATCAAGGATCACTTCTGCTTCTACGACGTCGACGTGTCGTGAGCGATGAGTCCGTGCCGGTACGGCAGTCTGCACCGACATGGACAAGAAGACGACTTCACGGGACGGAACGGCCCTCACGTACCACGTGACCGGTCAGGGGCCGACGGTGATCCTGGTGAGCGGCGCGATGTCCACCGGTGGCACCGTGGCGCCCCTGGGGCAGCGGCTCGCGGGCCGCTGCACGGCCGTCGTCTACGACCGCCGGGGCCGCGGCGAGAGCGGGGACACGAAGCCCTACGCGGTCGAGCGCGAGGTCGAGGACCTGGCCGCGCTGATCGACGCCGTGGGAGGCCAGGCGGCGCTGTTCGGGGTCTCCTCGGGCGGCGCGCTGGTGCTGGAGGCGGTGGCGAGCGGGCTGCCGGTCGGCCGGGCGGCCGTGTACGAGGTGCCGTACGCGGACTTCCTCCAGGGAGGTGCCGAGCGGGAGGCCACCTACAAGGAGCAGCTGAACAAGGCGCTCTCGGAGGAGCGGCGCGGGGACGCGGTGGAGCTGTTCCTGCGGCTGACGGGTCTGGCCGAGGGGATGATCCAGCGCGCCCGCCAGTCGCCGATGTGGGCCGGGATGGAGGCCGTCGCACCGAGTCTCGCGTACGACGACTCGGTCATGGGCGACGGGCTGCTCCCCCGGGACCGGCTCGCCGGGATCTCCGTGCCCGTGCTGGCGGTCGCGGGCGGCGCGAGCCCGGAGTGGATGCGCGAGGCGTCCCGGGAGATCTCCAGGGCGGTGCCCGAGGCCGCGTACCGCGAGCTGGCGGGCCAGACCCACATGGTGGAGCCGGACGTCCTGGGGCCGGTGCTGGCGGAGTTCTTCGCGGGCTAGGCGGCGGTCTCGCTGCCGGCTACACCGCCGCGGCCGTCGCGCGCGTGGTCGACGCGATCGTCGCCGAGCCGACCACGCGCGTGCCGTCGTACAGCACGATCGCCTGGCCGGGGGCGACGCCGCGGACCGGCTCGGTGAAGCGCACGCGCAGTTCGCCGTCGACCGGCTCCGCGGTGACCTCGGTCTCGCCGCCGTGGGCGCGCAGCTGGGCGGTGTAGGTGCCGGGGCCGGTGGGGGCGGTGCCGCACCAGCGGGGCTTGATGGCGGTGAGGGCGGTGACGTCCAGGGCGGCGGCGGGGCCGACGGTGACGGTGTTGTTCACCGGGGAGATGTCCAGGACGTAGCGGGGCTTGCCGTCGGGAGCCGGGGTGCCGATCCTGAGGCCCTTGCGCTGACCGATGGTGAAGCCGTAGGCGCCCTCGTGCGTGCCCACCTTGGTGCCGGACTCGTCGACGATGTCGCCCTCCGCCCGGCCCAGCCGCTTCGCCAGGAAGCCCTGGGTGTCGCCGTCGGCGATGAAGCAGATGTCGTGCGAGTCGGGCTTCTTGGCGACCGCGAGACCGCGGCGCTCGGCCTCGGCGCGGATCTCCTCCTTGGTGGTGACCGTGTCGCCGAGCGGGAACATCGCGTGGGCGAGCTGCTTCTCGTCCAGCACACCGAGGACGTACGACTGGTCCTTCGCCATGTCGGAGGCGCGGTGCAGCTCGCGGGAGCCGTCCGCACGCACGATCACCTTGGCGTAGTGACCGGTGCAGACCGCGTCGAAGCCGAGGGCGAGCGCCTTGTCGAGCAGCGCGGCGAACTTGATCTTCTCGTTGCAGCGCAGGCAGGGGTTGGGGGTGCGGCCGGCCTCGTACTCGGCGACGAAGTCCTCGACCACGTCCTCGCGGAAGCGGTCGGCGAGGTCCCAGACGTAGAAGGGGATGCCGATGACGTCGGCCGCGCGGCGGGCGTCACGTGAGTCCTCGATGGTGCAACAGCCCCGCGCGCCGGTCCGGAACGACTGCGGGTTCGCGGAGAGCGCGAGGTGGACGCCGGTGACGTCGTGGCCGGCTTCCGCGGCGCGTGCGGCGGCGACGGCGGAGTCGACTCCACCGGACATGGCGGCGAGGACGCGGAGAGGGCGCTGCGGGGTCTCAGTCATAGCTCCTCCAGGGTACGGGGCCGTGGGAACCGGGACCGCCGGATATCCGTTGACGATCACAAGGGGCGGAACGGGGCGTGTACGGGGGCGGGATGAGTGACACGGATCGGCGGCTGGGGCGGCGGGCCCTGCTGGTCGGCGGCACGGCGGCCGCCGTGGGCACGGCCGCGCTGGCCCGCGAGGAGCTGACGCACCTGTGGTGGCGGCTGCCCGGGGTGGAGAAGCCCCGGGTGGCGGGGGCGGTGGACTTCCGGGGCGCGCGCTGGGTGCCGGCCTCCCCGGCCAACTACCGGCGGGCGGACCGGCCGGACGACTACGCGGTCGACCGGGTCGTCATCCATGTCACGCAGGGCGGCTACGCGAGCGCGGTGAAGGCCTTCCAGGACCCGGCGCACGGCGCGGCGGCGCACTACATCGTGCGCAAGGACGGCCGGATCACCCAGCTGATACGGGAGCTGGACGTGGCCTTCCACGCGGGCAACCGGGAGTACAACGAGCGCAGTGTCGGCATCGAGCACGAGGGCTTCGTCGCGGACGCGTCCTCCTTCACAGACGCCATGTACGCGTCCTCGGCGCGGCTGACGGCGGCGATATGCGGGCGGTACGGCATACCCGTGGACCGTGAGCACATCATCGGGCACGTGGAGGTGCCGGGGACGGACCACACCGATCCGGGGCCGCACTGGGACTGGGAGCGATATCTGAAAAAAATCAAGAGCTAGGCCCTTTTTGTCTGGTAAGTGCCGTTCTATGCTGGTTGCAAGACCTACGAGACGAGTGAGGGAGCCCAAGCGGAGTAGCCGACGTCAGCGAGAGATACCTGTTCTCTTCAAGGAGAGGTACATCGTCTCCGCTGGTGCCGACGTCGACGCTCGGGCTGAGAGGCCAGAAGGTCGCAAGGACTGGACCCGATGGCGACCCCCAGAACCTGATCCGGACAATGCCGGCGAAGGGAACCCGCCTCGTAGGTCGCTTTCATGTCCCGGTACGCGCCCCGGCGCTCGTTCGCGCCCTCAGCTGAGTCCCGCCGCCCGGGCGCGCTCCACCGCCGGGCCGATCGCCTTGGCGACCGCCTCGACGTCCGCCTCCGTGGAGGTGTGACCGAGGGAGAAGCGCAATGTGCCGCGGGCCAGGTCCGGGTCGGTGCCGGTGGCGAGCAGGACGTGGCTGGGCTGGGCGACCCCCGCGGTACAGGCGGAGCCGGTCGAGCACTCGATGCCCTGGGCGTCCAGCAGGAGCAACAGGGAGTCGCCCTCGCAGCCGGGGAAGGTGAAGTGCGCGTTGGCCGGCAGCCGGCCCTCGGGCGCCGGGTCGCCGCCGAGGATCGCGTCCGGGACGGCGCTGCGGACGGCCGCGATCAGCTGGTCTCGCAGGGCGCCGATCTCCCGGGCGAACCACTCCCGCTGCTCGCCGGCGAGCCGGCCGGCTACGGCGAAGGAGGCGATGGCCGGGACGTCGAGGGTGCCGGAGCGGACGTGCCGCTCCTGGCCGCCGCCGTGCAGGACGGGTTCGGGGGTCTGGTCGCGGCCCAGCAGCAGCGCACCGATGCCGTACGGGCCGCCGATCTTGTGGCCCGAGACGGTCATCGCGGCGAGGCCGGAGGCGGCGAAGTCGACCGGGACCTGGCCGAAGGCCTGGACCGCGTCGGCGTGCATCGGGATGCCGAACTCGGCCGCCACCTCGGCGAGTTCGCGCACCGGCAGAATCGTGCCGATCTCGTTGTTGGCCCACATCACGGTGACCAGGGCGACGTCGTCGGGGTTGCGGGCGATGGCCTCGCGCAGGGCGTCGGGATGGACGCGGCCGTAGGAGTCGACGGGGAGGTACTCGACCGTCGCGCCCTCGCGCTCGCCGAGCCAGTGGACGGCGTCCAGGACGGCGTGGTGTTCGACGGGGCTGGCGAGGATCCGGGTGCGGGCCGGGTCGGCGGCGCGCCGGGACCAGTACAGGCCCTTGACGGCGAGGTTGTCGGCCTCGGTGCCGCCGGAGGTGAAGACGACCTCGCTGGGGCGGGCGCCGAGCGCTTCGGCGAGGGTTTCGCGGGATTCCTCGACCGTGCGGCGTGCCTGCCGGCCGGATGCGTGGAGGGAGGAGGCGTTGCCCGTGATGCTCAACTGGGCGGTCAGGGCCTCTGCCGCCTCCGGGAGCATCGGGGTGGTCGCGGCGTGGTCGAGGTAAGCCATGGTGCCCTGATTCTACGGCCCCCTCGCAGCTTGCCTCGGCGGTGAGGTCGCGCCATGACCGGCGGGGCGGCGTGCGGGGGCGGCACCTGTCGCTTGCCGCTCGCCCTGCCCGCGCCGCACCCGGGCTCGGTGGCGAGGCGCCCTGCGCTGTCGGCCGTGCTCACCCGTTCCGCCCCGCGGAACGACTGCCCACGGCGGTGGCGGGGTGGCCGGCCAAGCGCCCCGCGGCGAGAACGGCGGTGGCGGGCGGCGGGGGCGGTTGCCCCACGGCAGTGGGGGGCGGCGCTCAGGTGCCCCACGGCGGTGGCCGGTGGCGGCCCAGAGGCAACGGCAGTGGCCAGTGGCGGCCCAGAGGCCCCACGGCAGTGGCCGATGGCAGCCCAGAGGCCCCACGGCAGTGGCCAGTGGCAGCCCAGAGGCCCCACGGCAGTGGCCAGTGGCAGCCCAGAGGCCCCACGGCAGTGGCCAGTGGCAGCCCAGAGGCCCCACGGCAGTGGCCGATGGCAGCCCAGAGGCCCCACGGCAGTGGCCGATGGCAGCCCAGAGGCCCCACGGCAGTGGCCGATGGCAGCCCAGAGGCCCCACGGCAGTGGTTGGGAGCAAGTCGGATGCCCGCGGTGGGAACGGCTGTGGCGGCGGGGCGCAGTGCGTGGTGCTCGTGTTGCCGTCGGTGGCCCCGTCGTCCTCGGGGTCCTGGCCGGTCAGATGGGGGTTCGGTGCGTCACAGGCTCCACGACAGCGTGTGGGAGACCTGCATGGCGATCGCCAGGGTGGCCAGGTCGGCGACGCCCAGGGTCAGGCCCAGGAGGGCCCGGCCACGGCGGGTGGTGCCGCGCCAGAGGGCGGCGGCGGCAAGGACGATGGCGATCGGGCCGAGGAAGATGTTGAGGACGAGCAGGCCGAGAAGGCCGAGGATGAAGGACGCCACGGCCATGCCGTCGGCGTCGCGCGCGGCCGGGCGGGTGTCGTTGCCGCTCGTGACCGGTGCGGTGAGTTGCATGGTGCTCAGCTCCTGGAAGTCGTGGCGGACGGTCAGTTGGCCGGCGTACGGCGTCGGCGGCCGAGGCGCTCGCGGATCGCGAAGATGCCGAGCCAGACGGCGATGACGGCTGCGACGGCGGCGGTGACGGTCAGCGGCGCGTGGGCGACGGTGCCCAGCACGACACCGAGCAGCATGAGTGCGGCGACGAGGAACAACATGGGATCAGATCCCCCCTCCGGGATACCTCGTATCGGGCCGGTGTGAAGCTTCGGTGAACAGTTGTAGTAACAGTTGTTCACTGACTTCTACTCTAGCGCGCTTCTCGGCTTCCCAATTCCAGAGAACAGTTGTTAACTGGATGACATGAGTCACACCCTCGGCATCCGGCAGGCGCAGAAGCAGAAGACCCGGCAGGCGTTCCTCGACGCCGCGCTCGCGCTGCTGGAGGAGCAGAGCCTGAGCAGCCTGGGTCTGCGCGAGGTCACCCGGGCCGTCGGCGTCGCCCCGACCGCGTTCTACCGGCACTTCCGCTCGACCGCCGACCTCGGTGTCGCGCTGGTCGACGAGGCGCTGGGCAGTCTGCATCCCATGGTGCGCACGACGGTCTCCGCGGCGGGCGACAGCGAGGAACGCATTGCGCGGGCCATCGAGTTGATCGCCCACCACGTGGACCAGTACCCCGCACATGTCCGGTTCATCGCCCGGGAACGGCACGGCGGCGTGCAGCCGGTGCGCGAGGCCATCCAGGCCCAACTGGCCCGGTTCGCCGAGGAGGTGAAGGCCGAGCTGGCCAAGGATCCCGAAGCCGCCGGCTGGAGCGAGGACGACCTGCTGATGCTCGCGCATCTCTACGTCGACCAGATGCTGATCACCGCCTCGCTGTTCCTGGAGGCCCTGGAGGCCCCGGCGGAGGAACGGGAGCGCGTCACACAGCTCGCCACCCGGCAGCTGCGGCTCATCAGCATCGGCCGTGGCCACTGGCTGGACTGAACCACCAGGGCACAGGAACCCACCAGGCACAGGAACCCACCGGGCACAGGCAGGGGGCGGCACGCCCGGTGCGCACCGCCCCCCACCGCCGCTCAGCCCCGCGGAGTTGTTGCCGGAGGAGGAGGGCGAATCGCCCGAGCCGCACGCGGTCAGCAGCAGCGGGGACAAGGTCAGCAGGGCGACGGCGGGCACGAGACGGACACGCTTCATGAGAGTCAGCTCCGGTGAGGATGAGGAAGTCCTGAGGAGCCGCACTCAACCAACGCCGTCTTGGCGGTACTTGGGCTCATCCTGTCCGCCGGCTGTCAATCCCGGCTCAAGGCCCCCCTTGGTACAAGGCGGTGACAGAACGGGCCGCCGCCAGCAGTTCCACGCGGGCCTCGGGCGGGTCCAGCAGCTCGACCTGGTCGGAGAACGCGAGGAGTTGGCGGACCGCGCGCAGCACCGGAAAGACGAGCCGGGCGGTGACCCACTCGCTCTCGCCGTCGTCATCGGGCAGTTCGGTGAGCTGCGCGGCCAGCACGCGCTGGAACATGTCGAGGCGCGCCCGCCGCACCCGGACCGTCACCTCGGTCCCGCCCTCGGGCCGCTCCTCCACCTGGCGCCGCAACAGCTCCCAGACGTCGGCGAGCTCGATGCCCGGGCGGCGCCGCACCGGCTCGTCCAGCGGCCGGGCCGAGCGGATCCGGTCGGCCCGGAACAGCCGGGGCGCTCCCCGCCGGTCGGCGACCAGGTACCAGACCCCGGCCTTGGCGACCAGGCCGTACGGGTCCACGGTGTACGTCCGCGGCTCCCGCTCCCCGCTGTGCCGGTAGCGCAGCCTCAGGCGCCGGTCGGCGAAGACCGCCTCCTGCAGCACCTCCAGGTCGACCGCCTGCTGGGGGCCGCTCTTCCAGCGGGTGGCGTCGACCAGGATGCGGCGGCTGGTCACCTCGGCGGCGGGCCGGTGCGGCGCCGGAAGCGCGGCCATCACCTTGCGCAGGGCCGAGCCGAGGGCCGCGTCCAGGCCGAGAGCGGCGTGGGCGCCCTGGGCGGCCAGGATGAACAGGGCGCGGGACTCGTCGGCGGTCAGTCCGGTGACGTCGGTGCGGAAGCCGGCGAGGAGTTCGATGCCGCCGTGCCGGCCGCGCTCGGCGTACACCGGGACACCGGAGGCCGACAGCGCCTCGATGTCCCGGTAGATGGTGCGGACCGACACCTCCAGTCGGTCGGCGAGTTCATGCGCGGGGACGCGGCCCCGGGTCTGCAGGAGCAGCAGGATCGACAGCAGCCGGTCGGACTTCACGCGCCCAGAATCCCGTCCTCGGCGAGCTTCCCGCAAATGTTGACGGGAGATGTCAGGTTATCCCGCGATCCTCGTCCTACCGACTCACGGAGAAACAGAGAGGCACACCATGACCACCACCGGCTTCATCGACCCGCGCCCCCTCTACACCCGTGCCACCGAGCAGGCGGCGGCCCTCATCAAGACCGTGCGCCCCGAACACCTCACCGGCCCGACGCCGTGTTCCGAGTTCGATGTACGGGCTCTGCTGGGCCACATGGTCGGCGGCACCCGGCGGATCGCGGTGGTCGGCGAGGGCGGCGACGGAATGGCGGTGGAGCCGACCGCCCACGGGGTCGCGGACGACGGCTGGGCGGCGGCCTACGACGAGGTGCGCGTCCGCGTCCTGAAGGCCTGGGAGAGCGACGAGCGGATGACGTCACCGGTGCGGGTGCCGTGGGGCGAGGTGCCGGGGCACGCGGCGCTCTCCGGCTATGTCATGGAGCTCGTGACCCACACCTGGGACCTCGCCGAGGCGGTCGGTCACCCGCTCGAACTCGACCCGGAGCTCGCCGAGTCCGCCCTCGCCACCGCCCGTGCGGTCCTGCCGGACTCCCGGCCGCGGGACGCCGAGACGCCCTTCGACAGCCGCTGCGCGGCCCCCGAGGGCGCCGACGTCTACGGGGAGCTGGCGGCTTGGCTGGGCCGCACCCCGCTGAGCCGAGCCTGACGCACGCCGCTCGGCCGAGGCCGAGTTCGGGGACGCGCCGCTGGGCTTGCGGCCACCTTCCGCAGCCCAGCCAAGCCCCGATCCGCCGAACCGCCGGAGACCGGGTCAGCCCAGCCTCACCCTGGCCAGCTGGCGGGACTGGGCGACCAGGTGGTTCTCGCTGTCCCAGATCTCGGCGTCCTCCTCCAGGAAGCCGCCGGCCAGGTTGCGGGTGGTGATGGACACCCGCAGCGGGCCGGGGGCCGGGCGGCGGCGGACGTGGACGGTGAGTTCGACCGTGGGCACCCAGCCCTTCAGGCCGAGCTCGAAGGCCGTGGGCGGCAGGGCGTCCACCGCGAGCAGCAGAGACATTGGGTCGGGCTCGCGGCCGTCGGCCAGGCCGAACCAGGCCCGCATCTCGCCCTTGCCCGAGGGCGCGCCGAGGGCCCAGCCGAGGGTCGCCGGGTCCAGCTTGAGCATCAGGCGGTCGGTGATCGCCGAGCCGCCCTCGACCGGAGCAGGACCGTCCTCGGGGCCGAAGCACTCCTCCAGCGGGGGGATCGCGGGCGGCGTCGCCGTCGTACGGACGTCGTCGGGGAGGGCGGTGAGGTCGCCGTAGGAGGCGAGGACGCGGATGCGTTCGACCTCGTTGCCCTCGTCGTCGTACTGGTAGAGGGAGGCCTGGCCGGTGGAGAGGGTGCGGCCGGTGCGGACCGTGTCCGTGCGGACGACCGCCGGGCCGGGGCGGGACGCGGTCAGGTAGTGCGCGGAGATCGTGAACGGGTCCGGGTGCGGCAGGGCGTCCGCGAGGGCCCGGCCGAGGACGGCCAGCAGATAGCCGCCGTTGACGGCGTCGAAGATGGTCCAGCCGGCGGAGAGGCCGATGTCGTAGACACCGGGTTCGCGCCGGGTGACCGCGGTGTCGCGGTCGAACTCGCTGTCGCCGATCACGGCCCGCGACGGAGAGGGTGCGGAAGCTGCTTCTGGCATGGATGAACGGTACAACAGGAAACTACTAAGCGGTAGCTTTTCCCTTGGCCCCGACCGGCTGCATCCCTCTCCCGGGTGAGGTTCCGGCAATTCTTCGGTAAGTGTCCGGACACGTCCACAACCCCGAGCCCGGGTTTCCCCTCTATGGGGACATGAGCCTCACCGGGACTCCGTTCCTCTACACGACCATCGTGCTGGCGGTGGTCGCACTGATACTGCCACTCGTGCTGTGGTCGCGGTTGCGCGGACCCAGGCCGCTGCGCGCCGCGCTCCGGCTGCTGATGCTGCTGTTCGCCCAGGTCACGGCCGTCACGCTGATCTTCGTGCTGGTCAACAACCAGAACAACCTCTACGACAACTGGGCGGACCTGCTCGGCACGGGCAACCACGTGCAGCAGGCCGCCAACCTCGGTGCCGACGGCACCGGCGGCATCGCGTACAAGAAGCTGCCGAAGGTGCAGCAGAAGTTCACCCCCGCCGACGGACCGGCCATGCACGCGGCCGGCGGCGTCAAGGTCACCCAGCTCAAGGGCCGGGTGTCGGGTGTGAACGCCGAGGTCTACGTCTGGCTGCCGCCGCAGTACAACGAGCCGGCCTACAAGAACAAGAAGTTCCCGGTCGTCGAACTGCTCTCGGGCTATCCGGGTTCGGCGAAGGCCTGGTTCGGCTCGCTGAAGGTGCACGAGCAGCTGGAGCCGCTGATGAAGAGCGGGCAGGTCGCGCCGTTCATCCTGGTGTCGCCGCGGACCAACCTGATCGCCAAGATCGACACGGGGTGCGCCAACATCCCCGGCACCGTGAACGCGGACACGTGGCTGAGCATCGACGTGCCGAAGATGATCACGGACAACTTCCGCGCCGAGTCCGCACCGGACGGCTGGGCCGCGGCCGGCTACTCGGCCGGCGCCCACTGCGCGACCAAGCTCGCGGTCGCGCACCCCGACCGCTACCGGGCCGCCATCAGCCTGTCCGGCTACAACGACCCGATCGGCGAGCGCAACTCGCTGGCCGCCGGGAGCATCGAACTGCGGCGGGCCAACAACCCCTACTACATCCTGAAGCGCTACCGCACCCCGCCGAGGATCGCGCTGTACATCTCCGGCGAGAACGGCGACGGCTACCAGGCCGGTGTGGCGCTGGAGCAGATCGCGAAGCCGCCGACGTACGTGCGGGTGGTGTTCCTGCCGCGCAGCATGGGCGGGCACTCGATGGCGCTGTGGCGGCCGCAGGTACCGACGGTGTTCGAGTGGCTGACCATGGAGATGGGGCACGGCAGCGGCCTGCGGCACACCCGCACGCACACGGCCAGCCCGCTCAGTCCTCGGTCACCGTCGACCGGCGGTTCCACGCACGCGGCGCTCGCCAGTGGAACCGCATCGCAAGCAGGCGCAGCACAAAAGCGGTGACGACCGCGAGCCCACTGGTGAGGGGGGTCAGGGCGTCATAGCGGATGCACAGCACCACCATCGTGGCGCCGACGATCGCTGGGACCGCGTACAGATCGCGGTCCCAGCGCAGCAGTGAGGGCACCTCGTTGGCCAGGACGTCCCGCAGTACGCCGCCGCCGACCGCGGTGGCGAGGCCCAGCGTCGCCGACGCGGTCAGGTTGAGGCCGTAGCTGTACGCCTTCGTCGTACCGCTGACGCAGAACAGGCCGAGGCCGGCCGCGTCGAAGACCAGCACCGCCGACTGGATGCGTTCCACGTGCGGGTGCAGGAAGAAGACGACGAGCGCGGCGAGCAGCGGGGTGAGGAAGTACCCGAGGTCGGTGAAGGCGGCCGGGGGGACGGCTCCGATGACCAGGTCACGGAACAGCCCTCCGCCCAGCGCGGTCACCTCGGCGAGGACGGCGATGCCGAAGACGTCGAAGTTCTTCCGGACGGCCAGCAGCGCGCCGGAGATCGCGAACACGAAGATGCCGATGACATCGAGCGTGTGCTGGACGGAGGGACTGAAGAGTTGCTGGAGCTGCACCCCTACATTCTCACCCGGTAAAGGGTGTGCACCTTACAAAGCCAGGTCACAGGGCGGGTTTCCCTGTGGTGAACAACCAGTTGTCGAACAGGTCGCCCAGTTGCCGCCCGCTGACGCGCTCGGCGAGGCGGATGAAGTCGGCGGTGTCCGCGTTGCCGTACCGGTGGAGCCTGGTCCAGGCGGGCAGCAGCTTGAAGAAGGCCCGGTCGCCGATCCGCTCCCGGAGCATCTGCAGCGTCATCGCGCCGCGCTGGTAGACGGCGGAGGCGAACATCGTGTCGCGCTGCGGGTCGGCGACCTTGATCTGCCAGAACGACGAGTCGGCGGGGCGGGCGTCGTAGGCGGCGCGGAAGGAGTCATGGGCCGACCTGGTCCCCTGGTGCTCCGCCCACAGCCACTGGGCGTAGGTGGCGAAGCCCTCGTTGAGCCAGATGTCCTTCCACTGCGCCACGCTCACCGAGTCGCCGAACCACTGGTGGGCCAGCTCGTGCACGATGGTCGTCTCGTTGCGCACGGCCGAGTAGGCGGGCTTGCTCTGCACCTCCAGCGAGAACCCGGCCTCGGGCATGTCGTCCACGATCGCGCCGGTCTCCTCGAACGGGTACGGCCCGAAGAGCTGCGACCAGTAGTCGGTGGCGGCGGCGGTGACGGCGTACACGTCGACGCTGTTGCTGTTCTTCAGCACCGGATCGATCGCCACGTAGATCGGGATGCCGCCGGGGGTGCGCCCGGTGCGCACGTCGAACTTCCCGATGGTGGCGGTCGCGAGGTAGGTCGCCATGGGCCGCGACTCGCGCCAGTGGGTGTACGTCGAGCCGCCCTTGTCGTACGTCGACACGAGCCGGCCGTTGGACACACCGGTCAGGCCCTTCGGCGCCTTGATCCGGATGTCGTAGGTGGCCTTGTCGGCGGGGTGGTCGCTGGACGGGAACCAGGTGGAGGCGGCGTTGGGCTCGCAGGCCACGAAGACGCCGTCGGCGGTCTTCATCCAGCCGTACTTGGAGCCGAACACGATGGGGCCGCTGAGGGGCTCGGGTATGCCGCCGTACGTGACGGTGACCCGGAAGGTGCGGCCCCGGGCGAGGCTGTGGCGCGGGGTGATGACGAGTTCGTCCCCGGTGCGCGTGAACTGGGCGTGTCTGCCGTCGACTTCGACGCCGCTGACATTCAGCTGCTGGAGGTCCAGGTCTAAGGAGGAGAGGCTCTGGGTGGCGCGCGCGGTGAGGGTCGTACGGCCGTCCAGGCGGCCGGTGTCGGGGGCGTAGGCGATGTCGAGGTCGTAGTGGAGGGCGTCGAAGCCGCCGTTGCCGAGGTTGGGGAAGTAGGGGTCCTCGACGCCGGGGGCGCCGGGGGTGGGGGCGGGCGCGGCGGCGATGACGAGGAAGGAGACCGCCGCGGTCAAAACCAAGCCTCCGCGCGTAGCGCGTCGTTTGAGGGTGGTGGTGGGTGACGGGCGGGCGGTCCCCAGACGTGCCGAACGGGAGAGTGCCATCAGTCGTCCCTTTCGAGCGTGTACCGATCAGTGGTCGGACACGGACGACTGTGCGCTCTCCCGTTCAGGCATGTACATGACTTTGCCCAGTTGTCATGTGCTACTTGTCGGTTGACTCCTGGGACTCGGTCTCGGCGGCCTCGGCGGATGCCTCAGAGGTCGCCTCGGCGGACTCCTCGGAAGTCTCGGAGGTCTCCTCGGCGGCCGGCTCGGCTGCTTCCTCGGCGGCCTCCTCGGCAGACGCTTCCGCGGACTCCTCGGCCAGTTCCGCCGCCACCGCCGCCGACGTCTCCGCCGACTCCGCGAGGACCTCGTCGGAGACCAGCTCGGCCGCCTCCTTGGCCGCGGAGAGCAGAACGGTGTCCTGCGGGGCCTGGTCCGCGAAGTTCTCCGGGTGGTGGCAGGCGACCCGCTGACCGGGCCTCAGCTCCAGCAGCGCCGGCTCGGTGGTCCGGCAGATCTCCGTCGCCTTCCAGCACCGGGTGTGGAAGCGGCAGCCGCTCGGCGGCGCGATCGGCGAGGGAACGTCGCCCTTGAGCAGGATCCGCTCGCTCTTCGTGTGCTTCCGCTGCGGATCGGGGATCGGGACGGCCGACATCAGCGCCTTGGTGTACGGGTGCATCGGCGCCTTGTACAGCGAGTCCCGGTCGGCGAGCTCCACGACCTTGCCGAGGTACATCACCGCGATCCGGTCCGAGACGTGCCGGACGACCGAGAGGTCGTGCGCGATGATCACGTACGTCAGACCCAGCTCCTCCTGGAGGTCGTCCAGCAGGTTCACGACCTGCGCCTGGATCGACACGTCCAGCGCGGACACCGGCTCGTCGGCGACCACCAGCTTCGGCTTCAGGGCCAGCGCGCGGGCGATGCCGATGCGCTGGCGCTGGCCGCCGGAGAACTCGTGCGGATAGCGGTTGTAGTGCTCGGGGTTGAGGCCGACCACCGACAGCAGCCGCTGCACTTCCTTCTTGATGCCGCCCTCGGGCTCGACGCCCTGGAGCTTGAAGGGAGCGCCGACGATGGTGCCGATGGTGTGGCGCGGGTTCAGCGACGAGTACGGGTCCTGGAAGATCATCTGCACATCGCGGCGCATGGGACGCATACCGCCCACGCCGAGGTGCGTGATGTCCTTGCCCTCGAACTCCACTGTGCCCGCGGTCGGTTCGAGCAGCCGGGTGATCAGCCGGCCCATGGTCGACTTGCCGCAGCCGGACTCGCCCACGACGCCCAGGGTCTCGCCCTTGCGCACCTCGAAGTCGATGCCGTCGACGGCGCGCACCGCCCCTACCTGCCGCTGCAGCAGGCCCTTGCGGATCGGGAAGTGCTTCTGGAGTCCGGTCACCTTCAGCAGGATCTCGCCGTCGGAGACGGCGGTGTCCTCGGCGGTGGCACCGTCACTCTGCGCGGGGATGCTCACTTTTTCGTCGCTCACAGCTTCGGCGCAATCTCTTCGGTCCAGATACGCTCCCGCTGCTCCTGCGTCATGTGGCAGGCCGCCCAGTGCCCGCTGCCGACCTCGGTCAGCTCGGGGCGGACCGTGCGGGTGACGTTGTCCTTCGGGATGTCCGCGTACGGGCAGCGCGGGTTGAAGGCGCACCCGGACGGGACGTTGATGAGGGAGGGCGGGGAGCCCTTGATCGGGATGAGCCGGTCGGTCTCCTCCCGGTCCAGCCGCGGCATCGAGCCGAGCAGGCCCCAGGTGTAGGGGTGACGGGGCGCGGCGAAGACCTCCTCGGCCGGCCCGCGCTCCACGCACCGGCCGCCGTACATGACCAGCAGGTCGTCGGCCATCTCGGCGACCACACCGAGGTCGTGCGTGATCATGATGACCGCGGAGCCGAACTCCTTCTGCAGGTCCCGGATCAGGTCCAGGATCTGCGCCTGGACGGTGACGTCCAGGGCGGTGGTCGGCTCGTCGGCGATGAGCAGTTCGGGGTTGTTCACCAGCGCCATCGCGATCATCGCGCGCTGGCGCATACCCCCGGAGAACTCGTGCGGGTAGCCGTCGACACGCTTGGCCGGCTCCGGGATGCCCACGCGGTCCAGCATCTCGATCGCCCGCTGTTTGGCGACCTTCTTGCTGACCTTGTGGTGGACCCGGTAGGCCTCGATGATCTGCGCCCCGACCGTGTAGTAGGGGTGCATCGCGGACAGCGGGTCCTGGAAGATCATCGCCATCTTGCGGCCGCGCATCCGCCGGACCTCGTCCGGGTCGGCGGCGATCAGTTCCTGGCCGTCCAGCCAGACCTCGCCGGAGACGTGGGCGTTGGCCGCGCGGTGCAGGCCCATCACGCCGAGCGAGGTGACGGACTTGCCGGAACCGGACTCACCGACGATGCCCAGGGTCTTGCCCCGGCGCACGTCGAAGCTGACACCGTCCACCGACTTGACCAGGCCGTCGTCGGTGTTGAAGTGGATGCGCAGATCGCGTACGGAGAGGAACGCGTCGTCGGCGTCGGAGGGGGCGGAGCCGGCCGGTTCGCCGAGCGCCGCCTTTTCGAGCTTGCTCACGAGTACCTCACGCGGGGGTCGATGGCTGCGTACACCAGGTCGACGAGGAGATTGCAGAAGACGATGAAGAACGCGGCGACCAGGGTCACGCCCATCACGATGGGCAGGTCGTTGTCCTTGATGGCCTGGATGGAGTACGCGCCGACACCCTGCAGCGAGAAGACGGTCTCGGTGAGCACCGCGGTACCGATGAGGGTGCCGAAGTCCATGCCGAAGATGGTCACGATCGGGGTGAGCGTGGAACGCAGCCCGTGCTTGGTGACGACCACGGACTCCTTGAGGCCCTTGGCGCGTGCCGTCCGGATGTAGTCCTCGCTCATCGTCTCCAGCATGCCCGCCCGGGTGAGCCGGGCGTAGGTGGCGGAGAAGAGGAACGCGAGGCTGACCCAGGGCAGCAGCAGGTGCCAGGCCCAGTCGGCCGGGTTCTGGGTGAACGGCACGTAGTCGGTGCTGTCCCAGATGGGCCACTGGTAGACGAACAGCGCGTTGATCACCTGGCCGGTGAAGAAGATCGGCAGCGAGACGCCGGCGAGCGCGATGAACATCGAGATGCGGTCCACCGGCTTGCCCTTGCGGAGCGCCGAGACGACACCGGTCGTCACACCGAAGATCAACCAGATCACCGCCGCGCCGACGGCCAGCGAGAAGGAGACCGGGATGCGCTGCTGGAGCTGGGGCCACACTTCGACGTGACTCTTGAAGGAGTACCCGAAGCAGGGGGCGCTGCAGTGCGTCGCGTCGGGGCCGAACTTGTAGTCGGCGCCCACGAACAGGCCCTTGATGTAGTCCCAGTACTGAACGTAGATGGGCTGGTCGAGTCCCAGGTTGTGCTTGATCGCGGCGACGGACGCGGGGTTGGCGTCCTTGCCGACGTACTGGGTGGCCAGCTGGGTGGCTGTCTGGCCGCCGAGCCGGGGGACCAGGAAGAAGATGGCGAAGGTGACTGCGCTGACCACCAGCAGCAGTACCAATGCGCCGAAGACGCGTCGGATGATGTACGCAGCCACAGCTGTGCGGCTCCGGGTGGCCGGGGCGGGGTGTGTCCGCCCCGGCCACCCGGTGCCTTCACCTGCCTTTCAGGGGTATCCGGCCTGCTGTTACTTCGAGGAGCTCAGCAGCAGGTAGTCGTACATGCCGAGGTACGCCTGCGTCACCGTGACGTTGGTCGCGGACGTGGGCCTGATCAGCAGGTTCTTGCGGTAGATCAGCGGGACGACCGAGGCGTTGTCGGCGACCATCTTGTCGATGTCACCCCAGGCCTTGGTGCGGGCCGCGCTGTCGGTGTTGCCGATGGCCGCCTTGAGAGCGGCGTTGATCTTCGGGTCGTTCAGCTCCATCAGGTTGTTGCCGCCCGAGGGCTTGATGGCGCTGCCGTCGATGATCTGGTCGAGGAAGCCGTAGCCGGTCGGCCAGTCGGCGCCCCACGCCATCATCATCATGCCGAGCTTGTGCTGGTGGACGTAGCTCGGGACACCGGCGAAGTTGGAGAAGTACTTGCCGGACGGGAACTGCTTGATGTCGACGTTGATGCCGACGGCCTTCAGGGAGTTCTGGATGGCCGTGGCGCCCGCGATCTCGGAGGGACGGTCGGAACGGGCCGTCAGCGTGGTGGAGAAGCCGTTCGGCTTGCCGCACTGCTTCAGCTCGTCCTTGGCCTTGGCCACGTCACCCTTGTGGCCCGCGGACGGGTACTCGTCGAACTTGGTGTAGCCGTTGACGGACGGCGGCAGCAGCGTGGTGGCCACGTCGCCCTTCGGCGAACCACCCATGGCGTCGATCACCGACTGCTTGTCGACCGCCCACTGCACGGCCTTGCGGCAGTGCACGTTGTCGAACGGCGCGACGTGCAGGTTCAGCGCCATGTAACCGGTGGCGCCGGCGTAGGAGTTGTCCGTCTGCTTGGCGTACTTGCCGTTCAGGACCTTCGGCTGGGTCTGCGGCTGCACACCGGCGCCGGCAATGTCGGCCGTGATCTTGTCAGCCAGCAGGTCGTTGTCGATCGAGACCGGGTTGACCTTGAACTTGACGTTGATCTTGTCCGGCAGGGCCTTGCGGATCGGGTCCGTCTTCGGGTCCCAGTTCGGGTTGCGGACGAGGCTGGCGCTGGCGCCCTCCTCGTACGACGCGAACTTGTAGGGGCCGGAGGACACGATGTGCTGGACGTACTTCGCACCGTCGTCCTTCGCCTGCGGCACGGGGGCCGTCTGGGAGAAGGTCGCCAGGTAGTCGAAGTCGGCGAACGGCTGGTTCAGGTGGAAGACGATCGTGCGGTCGTCCGGGGTGGCGATGGACGCCAGGCCGTTCTTGTCCTTGTACGGGCCCTTGTACTTGTCGCCGCCCTGCAGGTACGCCTTGAAGTACGTCGGGCCGTTGGACAGGGCCTCGGGCGCGAAGTTGGAGCGCTCGATCGCGTACTTGACGTCCTTGGACGTGATCGGGGTCCCGTCCTCGAACTTCAGGCCCGAACGCAGGTGGTACGTCCAGGTCTTGGCGTCCTTGCTGGGCGTGCCCAGGGACTCCGCGAGGTCCGGGACGACCGTGAGGCCGTCCTTGCCCGCGGCCGGCTTGAACGTGACGAGCGTCCGCGCGTACAGGCGCGAGAAGTTCTGCACGAAGCCGTAGTAGGTGTTGCCCGGGTCAAGGGAGTCCGGCACGTCAGAGTCTTCCAGGTTGAGCGTGCCTCCCTTCTTGCTCGACGCGTTGACGATGGAGTCCAGCGCCGCGTCCTTCGTTCCGTTGCCGCCACTGCTGCTCTTGCCGCCCCCGCCGCCGCACGCGGCCGCGCTCAGGGAGAGCACCGTGACCGATGCCACGGCGGCGATAACCCTTCTCGTCTTCACGTTGAGGAAGACCCCCTCTATCGATGGATCACTTGCTGCGAGGGTCGAGCGCATCACGCAGCCCGTCACCCAGCAGGTTGAATGCCAGGACGGTGATGAAGATCGCCAGTCCGGGCACGAACATGTACTGCGGATCTGCGGTGTAGAGATCCACGGCGTTGCTGAGCATGCCGCCCCAGGAGGCCTGCGGCGGAGCGATGCCGACTCCGAGGAAGCTCAGCGCGGCCTCGAAGAGGATGTTCGTCGGGATGATCAGCGTCGAGTAGACGAGGATCGGCGCGACGAGGTTGGGGAGCAGTTCCCGGAACAGGATGTACGGGCCGCGGGCTCCCAGGCTGGTGGCGGCCTCGACGAATTCCCGCCTGCGCAGGGTCATCGTCTGAGCGCGCACGATACGCCCGATGTACGGCCAGCTGAAGAACCCGATCACGAAGATCAGCACGGAGATCCGCAGCGGCAGACCGTTGAGTCCGAAGAAGCCGTCCTGCACGGAGGCCGAGATGGCGATGGCGAACAGCAGCAGCGGGAACGCCAGGAAGGTGTCCATGAGCTTGCTGATGATGCTGTCGACCCAGCCGCCGTAGTAGCCGGCGATGACGCCGAGTACGGTTCCGATGACCACCGAGAGGAGGGTGGCGCCACCGGCGACCAGGAGGGAGACCCAGGAGCCGTCGATGATGCGGGCGAGCATGTCGCGGCCGTACTGCGGGTCCACGCCCAGCGGGTGGGCCCAGCTCATGCCGCCGAAGCCGCCCTTGGGCGCGAGGAGCGCCGGGTCGATGAGATCCTGGTTGAACTTGTCCGGGTCGAGCCCGAAGATCCACTCGATCGGCTTGGCGAGCACCGCCATCAGCACGAGCAGGATGACGACGACGCCGCCCGCCACGGCCACCTTGTCCCGCTTGAACCGGGTCCAGGCGATCTGGCTGAGTGAACGCCCTTCGATCTGGCTCTTCTTGGCCCCGGCGAGCACAGACTCGGGAGGCGCTCCGGCCTCTGCCCCGGTGGTCTCGATCGGTGCGGTCACAGTTGACCTGACCCCTCTCGCCGGTGGTGACCGGCCTTTGTCCGCCGCTGTGGGCGGCTTGGTTCACTTACCTGCGCCGGCCGCACCTGGGTGACGGCCCTGAGAGCCAGCTGTTCCCGTGATTGGTTCGATCACAGGATCGATGGCCTCGCGTCTTGAGAGGCGAGTCTTCAACGCGCTCTCGATCACGCGCCAGGCCTGATGGAGAAAGTATGCGTAAACGTGATGCCGCCTAGGGGATTCCGTTATCCGAACAGGGAAGATCGCCTGTCGGACGTGGACATCAAGGGGCGTTCCGGCCCTAATCGGGCGCGCAAACAGGGCAGTTGCGACCGATCGAGGCCGCCGGACCCGCCATCGTGACCGGCGTCACATCGGGCGGGTGTTCAGTAGGGCCTCGGGCTCGTGTACCCGTACCCGGGGTCGGGCGCGGGCGCCGGTGCCGCGTGGGCCTCGCGGTCGTAGAACGGGCGGGCGTTGATCCGCATCCACATCACGACCGGGTCGTAGTCGTCGGTCATCGCGACGGTGGACACCGGCAGGCCCTCCGGTACGGCGCCGACGGACTGCTGCATCATCGCCCGCACCGAGTCGACCGCGGCCGGGGAGGTGTCGTACACGTCCAGGCCGATGGCGAGGTACGGCGCGCCGAGCGCCGGCTGCACCCAGGCGCGGCGCAGGGTGCGCAGGGCCGGGGTGCGATGCGCGTTCTGCGCGAGCAGGGCGTAGAACTGCGGGATCTCGATGCCGGGTTCGGTCAGCCGGAGCGGGCCCGCGGGCTGGCGGTCCAGGCCCGTGGCGATGCGGCGCAGGTCCAGCCAGGGGATGCCGACGCCGCCGCCCGGGGCGTGCGGGTTGAGCCAGAGGCCGTAGTGGTCGGGGTAGAGGGTGCGGGCCACGTCGAGTCCGTCGACGACCTCGTACGACCGGTTCCAGCCGCTGGCCGAGAGCTCCTGGGCGGAGGTGACACAGGGGGCGTACTGGAAGCCGTCGACCTCCATGTTCCCGTACTGGGCGTCCGGGGAGCCGGCCTGGCCGTGCCACAGGAGCATCCAGATCTGACCGGAGGAGGGGGTGGCGAGGGCGCGGAGCAGGGCTTCGTAGGCGTCGTAGCGGCCGGGGGTGACCTGGCGCAGCGTGTGTTCCACGCCGACGCTGCCGCTGTGGCTCGCGCTCACCTGTCGTGCCCTTCTTTTTGTGCCCCGGTGTTGGGAGACAGCTTATGCGCCCGATAGCCCCGGGCCTTGTGTCCGTGCGCGAGTACGGGTGCGCGGGTGGTACTCGCGCCGACGCGGCGTACCCGCATGTCGGTACAGCCCCGCGTCCCTGGGCCGGCTCAGTGGCCGTACTGGTAGAAGGGCCGGACGTGCGACCTCAGCCATTCGGCCACCGGGTCGTCCGTCACGTCCAGGAGGACCAGGTTGACCGGCCACTTGACCGGGACTTTGCCGAGGGCCCTGCCCAGGGCCTGGAGGGGCAGGGCGCGCAGGTCGCCCTCCCACTGGGAGAGTTCGACGCCCACGAACATCACCGGCTCGTCCGTCTCTATGGCGGCCAGGCAGCGGCGGGCGGTGCGCACCACGCCGGTCTCGGCGAACTCGGCGGACGCGGCGGAGAGGAAGTCGACCGGGTCGTCCTGCCAGTCCGGCTCGAAGAGGCGGACCCGGGCGCCGCTGTTCGGGCCGTCGAGCGGGGTACGTCCGGTGCGGCACAGCTCGGCCACCGCCGCAGGCGGGAGCGGGATGCCGACCAGCGCGTCGGGGTTCACCGCGATGCCGATCTGCGCGGGCAGGCCGCGGGCGAACTCCACGGCCGGGGCGATGGTGTACGGCATGTGGGAGCCGGCCGCCTGGCGCAGCTGCTCCTCGGAGCTGAACACCGGGACATACGCCTGGCCGTCGGTGTCCAGCGTGGGCAGGTCGAGCGGGCCGCTGTCCGGGCCGCCGCCGCTCGGCAGCGGGATCCAGAGCAGGCTCCGGCCCAGCACCTCGATGATCCGGCCGGCCGCGGCGGGCATGCCGAGGGAGGCCGAGAGCACCTCCTCCAGCTCGTTGCCGGGCCAGCCGCCGTGCGGCTGGGGGTGCGCCTGTGCCGGGAAGTCCGCGGGAATGTCCGCCGGGAAGTCCATCTGCCTACCGCCTGCTGGGAACCACTGCTGTGACCATGAAGGCTAGCGGGTGGCTGTGACAGTGCCTCACCTTGTGAAGGCGATCCGCCGCAGGGCGTTTGCCGCCGGCCGGTCCAGCAGCACGGCCGCACCGCAGCCCGCGGGCAGCTCGCCGCGCTCGACCGCGTCGAGCAGCCGGGCGGTGGTACGGCGGTGGCGGCGGAAGGCGTAGCCGGAGACGCCCCGGCCGCGCTCGCGCTGGCCCTCGCGCGCGGTCTCGGGGGTGACGTCGAGCAGGAGCAGATGAAGGGTGCCGCCGCGGCGGCGGGCCTCCCGGGCGAGCCAGGCGCGCACCCAGGACTGGGTGCCGCAGTCGTGCACGACGACGCCCTCGCCGGTACGCAGGGCGCGGCGCAGACCGGCGTAGTGGGCGAGGCGGACCAGGGGGCGGTAGAGGGTGTAGGGGAGGAAGGCCGGCAGGCGGGCCGCCCAGCGGTCGCGGGTGTCCTGGGAGTCGATGCGGGCGCCGGTGACCGCGCGCCGCATCAGGGTCGACTTGCCGCTGCCGGGCAAGCCGGTGATCACGGCGAGGTCGCGGGGGCCGAAGGCCAGGGCGTGCGGGCCGCGGCCGGCCCGGTCCCGCAGGTCCCGGACGACCGGGGCCGGGACGGGACGCTGCCTCGGCACCGCGATGCCGGTGGTGGTGGCGGTGGCGTACACCGGGGTCCTGTTCACCGTGATCGTCCTCCCCTGTCGGCCCGGTAATCTTCATTGCCCGACTGTGTAAAGAGAAGGTAATGGACGATGTCGTTGGCGGGGTCCGCGTCCTGCCACAGGTCGGTTACAAAAGCCCGCTCGCCGTGCGATGATGTGGCCGCCAACTGCATACCGGCCGCTTGAATCCGCGCGGGAGAGTTCCCAGCAGCTTCGCTGGGACGCCGAAGGAGCAAGTCCCTCCCTTGAATCTCTCAGGCCCCGTTACCGCGCGGGCGAGGCACATCTGAAAAGCGGGCTGCTGCGACAGTGGCTCCACCCAAGGTGCAAGCCGTGATCGTCCCCGTGGCGGTCGTGGCGAACCTCTCAGGTTCCGATGACAGATGGGGAGGAACGTTCCTCGCCCGTCCTGCTTCCTGGGAGACGACCGACCGATGAGCAGTACCGAACCCACTGAGCTGCGCCACACCGCGCTCGATGCCCTGCATCGCTCGCTCGGTGCGACGATGACCGACTTCGCCGGCTGGGACATGCCGCTGCGCTACGGCTCCGAGCGCGACGAGCACATCGCCGTGCGGACGAAGGCGGGTCTCTTCGACCTCTCCCACATGGGCGAGATCACCGTCACCGGCGACGGGGCGGCCGCCTTCCTGAACTTCGCGCTGGTCGGCAACATCGCCTCCATCGGCGTGGGGCGCGCCCGCTACACCATGATCTGCCAGGCCGACGGCGGCATCCTGGACGACCTGATCGTCTACCGGCTCGCCGAGACCGAGTACATGGTCGTCGCCAACGCCTCCAACGCCCAGGTGGTGCTGGACGCGCTGACCGAGCGCGCCGCCGGCTTCGACGCCGAGGTCCGCGACGACCGGGACGCCTACGCGCTGATCGCCGTCCAGGGCCCGGAGTCCCCCGGCATCCTGAAGTCCCTCACCGACGCCGACCTCGACGGCCTGAAGTACTACGCCGGCCTGCCCGGCACGGTCGCCGGCGTCCCGGCCCTGATCGCCCGCACCGGATACACCGGCGAGGACGGCTTCGAGCTGTTCGTGAAGCCCGAGCACGCGGTCGAGCTGTGGCAGGCGCTGACCAAGGCCGGCGAGGGCGTCGGCCTGGTCCCGTGCGGCCTGTCCTGCCGGGACACCCTGCGCCTGGAGGCGGGCATGCCGCTGTACGGGCACGAGCTGACCACCTCGCTCACCCCCTTCGACGCCGGGCTCGGCCGGGTGGTGAAGTTCGAGAAGGAGGGCGACTTCGTGGGGCGCGAGGCGCTCACCGAGGCCGCCGCCAAGGCCGAGGCGAACCCGCCGCGCGTCCTCGTCGGGCTGATCGCCGAGGGCCGCCGGGTGCCGCGTGCCGGGTACGCCGTCGTCGCCGGCGGCGAGGTGATCGGCGAGGTCACCTCCGGCGCCCCCTCCCCCACCCTGGGCAAGCCGATCGCCATGGCCTACGTCGACGCGGTGCACGCGGCGCCGGGCACCGAGGGCGTCGGCGTGGACATCCGGGGCAGCCACGAGCCGTACGAGGTCGTGGCGCTGCCCTTCTACAAGCGGCAGAAGTAGACACTGGGCGCGGTCACTGTGTGACCCAGCGCACGTTTCCGCTGCTCACCAGCGGTCTCAGCAGTCCCCCCTTCATCAGCACTCCCGCGCGTACAGGAGAATTCAGGTCATGAGCAACCCCCAGCAGCTGCGCTACAGCAAGGAGCACGAGTGGCTGTCGCCCGCCGAGGACGGCGTGTCGACGGTCGGCATCACCGAGTTCGCGGCCAACGCGCTCGGCGATGTGGTCTACGCCCAGCTCCCCGAGGTCGGCTCCACCGTGACCGCGGGCGAGACCTGCGGCGAGCTGGAGTCGACCAAGTCGGTCTCCGACCTGTACTCGCCGGTCACCGGTGAGGTCACCGAGGTCAACGACGACGTCGTCAACGACCCGTCGCTGGTGAACTCGGCCCCCTTCGAGGGCGGCTGGCTGTTCAAGGTGCGCGTCGCGGAGGAGCCGGCCGACCTGCTCTCCGCCGACGAGTACGCCGCCGAGACCGCCGGCTGAGGAGTCGTAGCCGTATGACCGTCCTGAACACGTCCCTGCACGAGCTGGACCCGGAGATCGCCGCCGCGGTCGACGCCGAGCTCGGCCGCCAGCAGTCCACGCTGGAGATGATCGCCTCCGAGAACTTCGCGCCGCTCGCGGTGATGGAGGCGCAGGGCTCCGTCCTCACCAACAAGTACGCCGAGGGCTACCCGGGCCGCCGCTACTACGGCGGCTGCGAGCACGTCGACGTCGCCGAGCAGATCGCCATCGACCGGATCAAGGAGCTGTTCGGCGCCGAGTACGCCAACGTCCAGCCCCACTCCGGCGCCTCCGCCAACCAGGCGGCCCTGTTCGCCCTCGCCCAGCCCGGGGACACCATCCTCGGCCTGGACCTGGCGCACGGCGGCCATCTGACCCACGGCATGCGCCTGAACTTCTCCGGCAAGCAGTTCAACGTGGTCGCCTACCACGTGGACGCCGCAACCGGCCTGGTCGACATGGCCGAGGTCGAGCGGCTCGCCAAGGAGCACCGCCCGAAGGTGATCATCGCGGGGTGGTCGGCGTACCCGCGCGAGCTGGACTTCGCGGAGTTCCGCCGGATCGCGGACGAGGTCGAGGCCTACCTGTGGGTCGACATGGCGCACTTCGCGGGCCTGGTCGCGGCCGGTCTGCACGCCAACCCGGTGCCGTACGCCGACGTGGTGACCTCCACCACGCACAAGACGCTCGGCGGGCCGCGCGGCGGCATCATCCTCGCCCGCGGCAAGGACTTCGCGAAGAAGCTGAACTCCTCGGTCTTCCCGGGCTTCCAGGGCGGTCCCCTGGAGCACGTGATCGCGGCGAAGGCGGTCTCCTTCAAGGTCGCCGCCTCGGAGGAGTTCAAGGAGCGCCAGCGTCGTACCGTGGAGGGTGCCCGCATCCTCGCCGAGCGCCTGATGGCGGCGGACGCGCGCGAGGCCGGGGTGAACGTGCTGTCCGGCGGCACGGACGTGCACCTGATCCTGGTCGACCTGCGCGAGTCCGAGCTGGACGGCCAGCAGGCCGAGGACCGCCTCCACGAGGTCGGCATCACGGTCAACCGCAACGCGGTCCCGAACGACCCGCGTCCCCCGATGGTGACGTCGGGCCTGCGGATCGGTACGCCCGCCCTCGCCACCCGCGGCTTCACGGCCGAGGACTTCGCCGAGGTCGCGGACGTGATCGCCGAGGCGCTGAAGCCGTCCTACGACGCGGAGGCCCTCAAGGCGCGCGTGAAGGCGCTCGCCGACAAGCACCCGCTGTACCCGGGCCTGAACAAGTAGGCCCGGACAAGTAAGTCCCCGGTGGGGCGCCCGACGGAGATCCCGGAGGGTGCCCCGCCACCCCCTGTCTTGAGGAGTGACCGTGGCCATCTCGGTCTTCGACCTGTTCTCGATCGGCATCGGCCCGTCCAGCTCCCACACGGTCGGCCCGATGCGTGCGGCGCGGATGTTCGCCCGCCGCCTGCGCAACGAAGGGCTGCTGGAAAAGGCCGCCACCGTCCGGACGGAGCTGTACGGCTCCCTGGGTGCGACCGGGCACGGCCACGGCACACCGAAGGCCGTCCTGCTCGGCCTGACCGGCGACTCGCCGCGCACGGTGGACGTGGAGACGGCGGACGCGCGCGTGGAGGCGATCAAGGCCGAGGGCCGGATCAGCCTCCTCGGCGAGCACGAGATCCCCTTCTCCTTCGACAAGGATCTCGTGCTGCACCGCCGCAAGGCCCTGCCGTACCACGCCAACGGCATGACGCTGTGGGCGTACGACGCCTCGGGCGCGGAGCTGCTGTCGAAGACGTACTACTCGGTCGGCGGCGGCTTCGTCGTGGACGAGGAGGCGGTCGGCGCGGACCGGATCAAGCTGGACGACACGGTCCTGAAGTACCCCTTCCGCACCGGCGACGAGCTGCTCCGCCTGACGAAGGAGACCGGCCTGTCGATCTCCTCCCTGATGCTGGAGAACGAGCGGGCCTGGCGCACGGAGGAGGAGATCCGCGCGGGCCTGCTGGAGATCTGGCGGGTGATGCGCGAGTGCGTCCGGCGCGGCATGTCACGCGAGGGCATCCTGCCCGGCGGCCTGAAGGTGCGCCGCCGCGCGGCCGTCTCCGCCCGCCAGCTGCGCGCCGAGGGCGACGCGCTGGCCCACGCCATGGAGTGGATCACGCTCTACGCGATGGCGGTGAACGAGGAGAACGCGGCCGGCGGCCGGGTGGTGACCGCCCCCACGAACGGCGCGGCCGGCATCATCCCGGCGGTCCTGCACTACTACATCAACTTCGTCCCCGGCGCCGACGAGGACGGAGTGGTCCGCTTCCTGCTGGCCGCGGGCGCGATCGGCATGCTCTTCAAGGAGAACGCCTCGATCTCCGGCGCCGAGGTCGGCTGCCAGGGCGAGGTCGGCTCCGCCTGCTCGATGGCCGCGGGCGCGCTGGCCGAGGTCCTCGGCGGCTCCCCGGAGCAGGTCGAGAACGCCGCCGAGATCGGCATGGAGCACAACCTCGGCCTGACCTGCGACCCGGTCGGCGGCCTGGTGCAGATCCCGTGCATCGAGCGCAACGGCATGGCCGCGGTGAAGGCGGTCACGGCCGCGAAGATGGCCATGCGCGGCGACGGCTCCCACAAGGTGTCCCTGGACAAGGTCATCAAGACCATGAAGGACACCGGCGCGGACATGTCCGTGAAGTACAAGGAGACGGCGCGGGGCGGCTTGGCGGTCAACATCATCGAGTGCTGAGGGAAAAGGCCCCTGGACTTCCCGATCAGGGCGGGCGGGACGCGGGCGGGGAAAGATCCGCCTCCGGATGTTCAGCAGGTCCGGGTCCCGCTGGATCAGTTCTTCCTCGAAGCCAGAGGCATCCGCAGCAAGCCAGAGGCATCCGCAGCGGAACGGCATCACCGCGGAGAACGGCCTTGCCCCTCTCCAGCGCTCTGCCCGCCACGAATTCCAGTGGTCCGCCCCGGATGGCGTCAGGTCCGGGCCAGCAGCAGGTCCTCCCCGGTCGACGGGCGCAGGCCGTCGGTGCGGGCGGTGAAGTAGCGCTGGGCGTGTGAGGCACCCGGGACGTGGTGGGCCTCTCCGAAGCCTGCCTCGCGGGCCAGGTCCAGCATCTCGTCCGGGGTGTAGAAGCTGAGGAACGGCGTGCCGGATGCCCGGGCGCCCGCCTCGCTCGCCTTGAGGCCGGCGCGGTCGCGCTCGTCCACCAGGTCCTCCGGCAGCAGGAAGGTCATGGCGAGGGTCGAGCCGGGGGCGAACCCCGCGATCTGGCGCAGGGTGGCCGCCGTGGCCTCCTTGGTGAGGTACATCGTGACGCCGGAGGAGGCGACGACCGCCGGGCGGCCGGGGTCGAATCCGGCCGCGGTGAGCTGCTCCGGCCAAGTCCCGGCGCTCGTCTCGAAGTCGACCGGCACCAGGTGCAGCCGGTCGGGGATGCCATAGCCGAGTTCGGCGAGGCGCCGGCGCTTGAAGTTCTGCGTGCCGGGCTGGTCGACCTCGAAGACGTGCACCCGGGACACGGTCTCCGGACTGCGCTGGGCGAAGGTGTCGAGGCCGGCGCCGAGGAGGACGTACTGGTCGACGCCCCGGTCCGCCTGCTCGGCGACCAGGTCCTCGATGAAGCGCGCGCGGGCCACCATGGCGGCCCGGAAGCCACGAGTGGCCTCCGGGTCCATGTCCGGGCGGTCGCGCCAGCCGTCGCCGGGGTCCACGAGCCGCAGCCCGATCTCGTCCTCCAGGACGTGGGGCGGCGGATCGACCTGGACGTGCATCGCCCGCCACAGGGCGCACCGCACGGCGGTGTTGTCCGGCGTCCCGGTTCGCTCGTCGGTCATGGCGCCGCTTCCCGTCCCCGTCACTTCGCCGCGGGGGCCTGGAGGCTCCACAGCCGCCCGTCCGGGTCGCGGACCGTCATCATCCGGGTCCCGAAGTGGGTGTCCTCGAAGGGTGTGACCACCTCGACGGCGGGGTCGGCGCGGAACGCGTCCGCGTCCGGCACCTTCAGCACGATCTGCGTCCGCGGCTCGCGGTCCTCGGGGACCTCGGCGATGAACACGTACGGCCCGTCGCCGCACCGGAACTGGCCGGAGTTGTGGTCGGTCGCGAACTCCAGGTCGTAACCGAGCGCCTGGAAGAACTTCGCCGCCCTGCCCCAGTTGTGCGTCTCCAGGAACACGGCCTCGATGCCCTCGGTCGCCATGTCAGCTCTCCTTCTCGGTCGACTGCTGTTCCTGCCCATGGGCGTCGTCGAGGTAGGCGCGCAGCGCTTCTGCGACCAGCGCCGACAAGGACATGCCCGACTCGATGGCGCGGTACTTGACCCGCTTGATCAGTCCGATCGGCAGGTACACGTTGAACTGCTTGACTTCCTCATCACCCACGCTTCGAGGCTAGCATGCTAGCAATCTAGCCGCCAGCGATGACGGCATGCGCGACGGCCGGAGAGTGGCTGATGTTCCTCCGGGGGCTACCGCGCAGTAACCGCTTGCTCCTACGCTGCCGCCAACTCGGTGACAGCGAAGGGGAGTTGAGCAATGGGTGCGGTGAGACGGCTGGCGGCGCTGGTGGGTGCCGGAGCTCTGCTGATGGTGGGACCGGCCAACGCCCACGCGGCGGCGCCGAAGTTCTCCGAGGCGACGGCGATCGGGACGCACAACGCGTACGACAAGGCCAAGTACACCTACTTCGCACAGGCGCTGGACTCCGGCGCCTCGCTGCTGGAGCTGGACGTGTACGTGGACAGCATCAGTCACCGCTGGCGGGTCAGCCACAGCAATCCGCTGGGCGACGACAACAACTGCGAGGCGGCGAAGACCCCGAGCGAGCTGTACAGCAAGAACCGCAACCAGGACTTCGGCAGCTGCCTGGACAACATCGCGGCCTGGAACCAGCTCCACCCCGACCACCCGCCGATCGTCTTCAAGATCGAGATGAAGGTCGGCTTCAACAACAACGCCGGGCTCGGTCCGGACGAGTTCGACACGCTGATCGACCGGAAGCTCGGCAGCAGCGTGTACAAGCCGGCCGACCTGCTGGGCGGCACCTACAGCACGCTGGACGCGGCCGCCAGGGCCAACGCCTGGCCCAGCCGCGACTCGCTCAGGGGCAAGTTCATCTTCGAGGTGATCCCCGGCACCGTGGAGATGAACAACCCCTTCGACCACTACTGGACGGACCAGGAGTACGGCGACCACCTGCGCGACCTGTACACGGCCGGGAACATCTCGCAGGCCGAGGCCTTCCCCGCGGTGCTGGGCGCGGCGAACGGTGACCCGCGCGCGACCCGCTGGACCTCCGACACCTCGATCCGCCCCTGGTTCGTGTTCTTCGACGGTGACGCGGCGACGTACGTCAGCAACGGCTACGACACGTCGTTCTACTCCACGAACCACTACATCTCGATCATGACCGACGCCTACAACGTCTCCCCCGCCATCTCCTCCACCGACCCGACGGACGCCGAAGTCGCCGCCCGGCTGGACCTGCTGGCCAAGGACCACGCGAGCATCATCACCTCCGACTGGTCGGCGAAGTCCGCTTCGGTCCTCAGTTCGGTGGTCACCCGGAGCTGACGTTCCATCGTCCGGGACGGATCGGGCGTGCCATCGTGGGGCATCACTCAACCAGCAACTCCTTTCCCCCCACCGGCACATCTAGGAGTCCCCACATGCTCCGCGGCATCGACGTCAGCGCGTATCAGTCGTCCTCGTACGACACGAGCGGCCTCTCCTTCGCCTTCATCAAGGCGACGGAGGGCCGTACGTACGTCAACCCCCACGCCACGGCCCAGGCGAAGACCGCCCGCGACGCCGACCTGGTCGTGGGCTTCTACCACTTCCTGTGGCCGGGCAGCCTCACCGCCCAGGCCGAGCACTTCGTGACCGCCGCCCCGTCCAGGGCGGGCGACATCCTCGCCGTCGACTGGGAGACCACCGGCGACGGCACCCACGCGAGCAACGCGGAGAAGGACGCCTTCATCAAGAAGGTGAAGCAGCTGAGGCCACACCACCGGGTCGTGCTCTATGCGAACAGGGACTTCTGGTTGCGCGTCGACACGACCTCCTACGCGGGCGACGGCCTCTGGATCGCCGACTACGTCACCGCCGGCCACCCCCGCATCAAGGCGAAGTGGCTGTTCCACCAGTACACGAGCGAGCCCCACGACAAGGACGTGGCCGCCTTCGCGAGCAAGGCAGCGCTCAAGGACTGGGCCGACGGCGCATAGCAGTCACCACTGCGCCCGGAGACACTTGGCCGGCGGATCTGCGAGGTAATGGCTCAGCACATCGAAGGTCCGAAACTCGGCCCGGAGGCCCTCGTACCAGGCCAGGCCGTAGGCATTGCAATTCGAACAGACCGGGCCGTACGCGGGGAGCGGAAGGCGGTTGACGTCAGCCGCGGAAGCCGGCCGGCCGCTCGGCGGTCGCCTCCGCGAGAGCCTTCTGTACGGCTTCCGCACCCGCCCGCAGGCCGTAGACCGGTGTGCCGGGCTGCTGGCGCCAGGAGTCGTCGATGCCGCCCGCGTCGACCGTGTCGAAGCCGAGCTCGTCGATCAGGGCGCGGACCTTCGCCTTGGCCGCCGCGTCGTCGCCGGCCACCGGCAGGGCGATGCGCTCGGGGTCGCCGGCGGGGCGGGGGCGGTCCAGGATGTCCTGGGCGTAGGTGCCGTTGAAGGCCTTGATCACCGGGTGGCCGAGGTGGTGCTCGGTCCAGCGGCTCTCGGTGCGGCCCTCGTCCTCGATGCCGGCGATCCGGCCGTCGCGCTCGCGCGGGTAGTAGTTGCCGGTGTCGATCACGGCCACGCCCTCGGCGGCGCCGTCCAGCAGGCCGGAGGGGAGGTTCGGGACCGCCTTGAGGGGGACGGTGACGACCACCACCTCGGCGTCCTTGGCCGCGTCCTCGGCCCGGACCGCGGTCGCTCCGGTCTCCTCGGCCAGTTCCTTGAGCGTCTCGGGGCCGCGGGAGTTGGCCACGGACACCTCGTGGCCGAGGGCGGTGAGCCGCCGGGTGAGGTTGCCGCCGATGTTGCCCGCGCCGATGATGCCGATCTTCATGACAGCCCTCCGGGATCGTTGCATGCGTGTGCATGCGTCTGTCGTGCGACAACCTCCGGGTTACGGCGGCTATTCCGTCGCCGCGCCGATCAGGTGAACGTGGTCACGGCCGCACCACGATCTTGCCCGTGTGGCGGTTCGACTCCATCAGGTGGTGCCCCTCCCCGATGCGGTCCAGGCCGTCGTACACCTCGGCGATCACCGGGCGCAGCGTGCCATCGGTGAGGCCGGAGGCCAGGTAGTGGCCGGCGCGGCGGCGGCCGCCAGCGGTGCCCGTCACGGTGAGGTTGCTGTAGCCGTGGACCGTGACGGGCCAGTTCCGGGGCAGCTCGATGGGTCGCTCGGACAGCCAGCCGTAGCTGACCATGTGCGCGTCGGCGGCGGCCGCCCGGCCCAGCTCGCGGAAGACGGGGCCCCCGATCGCGTCCAGCACGATGTCGGCGCCCCGGCCCTCGGTCAGCCGCCCGGTCTCCTTGATCACGTCCTCCTCGTCGCCCACGACGACCAGCTCCGCGCCCGCCTCGAGGAGTGCCTGCCTCTTCGCCTCGCTTCGGGTGGCCGCGATCGGAACGGCTCCTGTGCGCCGGGCGATCTGGATCGCGGCCGTTCCGACACCGCTGGCCGCCGCGGTGATCAGCACGTGGTGTCCTGCCGCCATCCGCGCCCGCTCGATCAGGGCGCCGTACGCCGTGGTGTAGGTGAGCCAGACGGCGGCGGCGGTGACCGCGTCGACACCGCCCGGGCGCGGCAGGACCGAGGTCTCGGGCAGCAGCACCAGATCGCCGTAGACCCCGTGGGAGCTGAGGTTGAAGTTGGCCGCGCTGAGGACGGCGTCGCCGGGTGCGAACGCCGTCACGCCCTCGCCGACCGCCACCACCTCGCCGGCGGCCTCATAACCGTTGCGCGAGCCCGGCAGGGTCGGCTGGTACCAGTAGGTGCCGGCGCGGAGCATTGCCTCGGCCCGGTTCAGCCCGATGGCCTCGACCCTCACCAGCACCTCGCCCGGTCCGGGATCCGGCAGCCCGACCTCCTCGACCGTGAACACCTCGGGGCCGCCGACCTCGTGAAAGAGCACTGTGCGTGCGGTAGTTGTCATGCCGTCGACGTTAGGTCCGGGTTCCGAGACGCTCCATGTCCTCCGGTCTCTATTTCATGTCCGACCGTCTTCGCGTCGGAGGCTCTGCGGCTAGGGTGGGGACATGGACGTGCTCAGCGATGTCGTCGCGGCCATGCGCGTCGGCCGGCCGCACTCCGCGCGTACGTACAAGTACGCGCCCTGGGGGCTGCGGTGGGCGCACTCCGACGAGGCCGGGTTCCATGTGGTGCTGCGCGGCTCGGCCTGGCTGATCCCGCAGGACGGGGAGCCGGTGGCACTGGCCCCGGGGGACGTCGTCTTCCTCGCGCACGGCCTCGGGCACGCCCTGGTCAGCGCGCCGGGTGTGCCCACGCAGGAGGTACGGCTGCTGCCCGACGGCACCTGGAGCGGGGCCCCGGCGAAAGAGGAGCGGGAGGGCTGCCCGGACACCGTCACCCTGTGCGGGACGTACCGGCTGGACCGGGACCGGTCGCACCGGCTGCTGGCCGAGCTGCCGGAGGTCGTGCACCTGCCCGCCACCGTGGGCGGCCATCGCTCGCTGCGGGCCGCGGTGGAGCTGCTCGGGATGGAGCTGGAGGAGCAGCGGCCGGGCACGGACGCGATCGTCACCTCGCTGCTGGACACGCTGTTGCTGTACATCCTGCGGGCCTGGTGGGAGGGCGAGCGCGCGGCGGGGCGGGCGCGGGGCTGGTCGGCGGCGCTGGCCGATCCGGCGGTCGCGGCGGCGCTCCGCGCAATCCATGCCGAGCCGGCCCGGGCGTGGACGGTGGCGGAACTCGGCGCCGCCGGCGGGTTGTCCCGCGCGGCGTTCGCACGCCGGTTCACGGCGCTGGTGGGTGAGCCGCCGCTGACGTATCTGACCTGGTGGCGGATGACGACGGCGGGCCGGCTGCTGCGCTCGGACGACCTCTCCCTGCGTCAGATCGCCGACCGCACCGGCTACACCTCGGAGTTCGCCTTCGCCAAGGCCTTCAAGCGGGAGTACGGCATGGCGCCGGGCCAGTATCGAAGGGGAGCGGTGTAGGTCCTGCACCGCTCCCCTTCGAGGAGGGGAACGCTACTTGTTCAGGTACGCCCAGAACTCGTCGAACGACAGGACCTTGTCGCCGTTGAGGTCCCGCTGCTTGATGATGGCCTCGGCGACCGTCTCCGTGACGTTCCAGTCACCCTCCTGGGCCAGGGCGGACTTGAACTCGGCGGCGGTGATGAATCCGTCACCGTCCGCGTCGATCCGCTGGAACTGCTTGCGTGCTTCCTCGATGTCCGCCACCGATCCGCCCCTTTTGGTCGTGTTTCTCATGCCGTGCTGGCGTACTGACGCTGGTCAGATTAACGGCCCGGCCAGGCCTTCAGTGCCGCGACCACCCAGCCGAACTCCTCCTGGAACCTCGGGGGCTCCTGCTCGCCCTTGATCACGGCGGCCAACTCCCGGTAGCGGACGACCTCGTTGCCCAGGTCGATACGGCGGAGCACGGCCGCGCGGTCGGCGTCCGCGCCGAGCAGTTCGGTCAGGACGGCGTCCGCCTCGGGTGACCGCGGGGTCACTCCGCGTTCCCGCGCGGCGCCGACCAGCTCGACCAGCCGCTTGAAGAACATCGCCGAGGCACCGGCCGGAGTGTCCGGGGTGCGGTCCGCAGCGTTGAACTCGATCATCCGGCGCATCGCGGCCCGGAAGTCCGGGTTCTGCAGCAGTTCCGCCAGCTCCACCCAGGCGTCGACCTGCGCCGGGGTGGGGTCGTCCGGCAGCGCCACGCCGAGGGTCCGGGTCCGCTCCCGGATCCAGGGGTCGGCGGTGTCGAGCCCGTGGAAGATCTCCTCCACGAAGTCGTCCACGATCCGCTGCCGCTCCGCGGCCGACAGCCGCGCCAGTTTGTTCATGAGAGTCGTCTCCTGTGCCGTCGAGCCTCGTCGGGCGACCGTCGACAGCACCGCGCGGGTCACCTTCAGCGACCTGATCTGCGCGTCCAGGGCGGCGACGTGGGTGGCCGCGACCTCGGCGACCGTGCGCTCCCCGGCCAGCACCTTGCGTACGTCGTCCAGACCGAGCCCCAGCTCGCGCAGGGTGCGGATCAGCTCCAGGCGGGCCACGGCGGCGCTGTCGTAGAGCCGGTAGCCGCCGGTGGACCGGGTCACCGGGGTGAGGACGCCCTCGTCGGACCAGTAGCGGATGGTGCGCACGGTCAGCCCGGTGGCCCGGGCCAGCTCGCCGATGGTGAGAAGTCCGGTGCCGTCTTCGGTCATGTCGGCGAGTCTGGGCCTTCCAGTGGGTGGAGACTCAAGGAGCGGATCCGCGGACCCGCTCCCCGGCCGTCAGTGCCAGGGCTCGTAGTACGGATTGCTGTCGCAGTCGCTCATGATCTCCACCTTGGTCCTCTTGTCGACCGGGCAGACGCCGATGATGTACTGCCGGGCGACGCCGCCGGGGAAGGCGACCTCGACCTGCTCGGCCCACTTGTGGGTGTCGCCGATGGTCTTGTTGACGTCGATGCCGCCCGGGGCGTCGATGTAGTAGTTGTAACCCGACTTGTACCAGGTTTTGTACAGGTCGTGGTCGTACGTCGTCGACACGTACGGGGACGGCTGGTTGACCAGGACGTACTGCTCGATGTCGTACTGGCCGTTCACCACGTCCTTGGGGTGGAAGCCCTGCTCGAAGACGGTCGCCGGGCCGCGGCTGTCGCTGCGGTAGAGCGTGCCGCAGGTGGTGCGCCAGGCCGGTGCCGGGGTGATCCGGTCGAGGTCCACGTTCCGGTCGGCGGCGGCCTTGAGCTTGTCCTCGAACCGGGGACAGGCGGGGGCGGCCTTCGCGGCCCGTGCCGGGACGGGGGGCGCGGGGGCGGTGGCGGCCGTGGTGGCCAGGACGGCACCGAGGGACAGGACGGCGGCGGCGGTGCGGCGCCGCAGACGGGTGATGATCACGCGCAGCACGATGTCGGTTGAACGGGTGTCGCGCGTGGATCATCACCCGATCGTCGGCGTGTCCAACTGCCGTACGGTCAGCGGAAGATGCCGGTGTGCCCGAGCGAGTAGCGGCCCGGCTGCGGGTAGACGGCGAGGCCGTGCGGGCCGCTGCCGACCTTGATGCGGGCCAGTTCCTTGCCGGTCCGGGTGTCGATGGCGTACACCTCGGCGTTGTAGCGCCCGGACAGCCACAGCACCTTGCCGTCGGCGGAGACACCGCCCATGTCGGGGCTGCCGCCGCCGGGCAGATGCCACTTCTTGGTGAGCCGCTTCTTGGTGAAGTCGAAGAGGGAGATGGTGCCCTCGCCGCGGTTGGAGATGTACATCTCGCGGGAGTCGCGGCTGACGTAGAGGCCGTGGGCGCCCTTGCCGGTGTAGAGGAAGCGGGGCTTGGTGAACTTGTCGCCGTCGAGGATCCACAGGCCGTTCGCCACCATGTCGGCGATGTAGAACAGCTTGCCGTCCGGGGAGATCTTGACGTCCTGCGGCATCGCGCCCTCGTACGGCAGCCGCTCCTGGCGGACGACCTTCATCTTCGCGGTGTCGACCTTGAGGATCTCGCCGCTGAACTCGCAGGAGACGATGAAGTAGCGGCCGTCCGGGGAGAAGTCGGCGTGGTTGACGCCGTAGCAGCTGACCGGCACGGCCTTGACGACCTTCATGGTGTGCGCGTCGCGGAAGACCAGCTGGCGGTCTCTGGAGGCCATGACGACGGCGTACTTGCCGTCGGGCGTGAAGTACAGGTTGTACGGGTCGTGCACGGCGACCGGCTTGCCGGCCTTGCCGGTCTTCGGGTCGATGGGGGTGAGGCTGTTGCCGAGGTCGTTGTTGACCCAGAGGGTCTTCAGGTCCCAGGACGGCACGACGTGCTGGGGCTGCTGGCCGACCGGGATCGTGTCGATGACCTTGTAGGTCTTCGGGTCGATGACGGTGACGGTGTCGGAGTTGGTGTTGGGGACGTACACCCGGGACGGGAAGTCCCTGACGACCGGGGAGAGTTGGTTCGGGCGGTCGGCGGAGTAGAGGTCCTTCGGGTCCTGCACCGGGGGCATCCCGGGCAGCATGTTCATCTGCCGCCTGCCGTTGCCGGGCTGGGCCGGGGCCTTGCTGAGCAAGGCGTCGTCCGTGTGGTGCTGTGACTCCGAACTGCACGCGGACAGCAGCGTCAGGGCGGTGAGGGCGGCACCGGTGGCCAGCAGCCGGGCGGCTTTGGTGGTTCGCATCAGCTCAGCAGCTCCGTGGTGGTGACCGCGCGCAGCGCGCGGCGGTCGAGTTCGTGGAGGAGGTCGGGCAGGGCGGCGACCGTGTCCGGGTACCCGAAGTGCAGACTCACCACCGACCCGTTGCGCACTTCGGCGAGAACCTTGCGGGTGACGGCGGCGGCGCCAGGCCGGGTGTAGTCGAGCGAGTCGACGTCGTACGACAGCACATGCGGATACCCGGCGGCGCGGGCGAGCCGGGCGACCAGTGGGGAGGCGGTCGGCGAGCGGGAGGGGCGGAACCAGGTGCCGATGGAACCGGTGAGCCGCTTCAGCCGGTCCGCGCAGTCGGTGATCTCCTTGCGGGCGTCCGTCTCGGCCATGTCGTTGATGGAGATGTGCCGTTGGGTGTGGTTGCCGAGGTCGTGGCCGCCGTCGAGGATCCGGCGGGCGATGTCGGGGTGTTCGTCCAGCCAGGTACCGACGGCGAGCACGGTGAGCCGGGCGCCGTGCTGCTCGGCCGTGTCGAGCAGGGAGTGGGCGAGGCCGGGGTCGCCCTGGCCGTGGAAGGTGAGGGCGACCTGGGGGCGGGTGCGCGGGCCGTGGGTGATCTGGGCGGGCTGGCGAGGGTAGGCGCGGGGGGCGGGGGCCGGGTGCGCACGGGCCGCCCGGTGGCCGGAGGAGGTGCCGGACGGGGAAGCGGAGTCCGGGGCGTGGGGCGGGGCGGCCTGGCCTGCGCCGCAACCGGCGGCGAGCGCGCCGCCGGCGACGAGCCCGGCGCCCGCGCGCAGCACCCCGCGTCGGTTGGTGGTGGTCACCCGCACCATTTAAGGGGCGTCAGGTAAGAAAACCATCGATTGCCCCGAAAGGGGGACTATTTCGGGTCGCGGTAGGGCGAATGGCATCCCCTCGCTACCTGTCGGCCACCCGCATCTCGAACCAGGTCGTCTTGCCCCTCGGCAGCAGGTCCACGCCCCACCGGTCGGAGAGCTTGTCCACGAGGAAGAGGCCCCGGCCGCTGACGTCCATCTCCTGGACCGGCATCAGACAGGGCAGGCCGCGCGAGGGGTCGCGGACCTCCACCCGGATCCAGCCGGGGCGGCGGCGCATCCGCAGGCCGAAGACCCGGGCGCCGGTGTGCCGTACGGCGTTGCCGACGAGTTCGGACACGAGTAAGACGGCGTCCTCGGTCAGCTTGGGGGTGAGCCGCCAGGTGCGCAGCACCACGACCTGGGCGAGCCGGCGGGCGGTCGCCGCGGACTCCGGGCGGGACGGCAGCGGCACCTCCGCCTCCGTCGGGTTGCCGAACAGTTCGAGCGCCTTGAGCGCCTGTTCGTCCTCGACCGCGGGCGACCAGCGTGCCGCGGCCGCACGGCTGTGTCCCCGCGGCTGTTCGATGCCCTCCAGCCCCGCCATGCCCCCATGATGGCGGCCCGGAGCCGTCTTGGGGGTCGTTCCGGCGGAATACGCCCCTTGCACGCCCCCGTTCTCCGCCGAGCGGCTGTCATATGCCAACGACATGTCACTCGCCGGTACAGCCCGGTTGACCTGCGAAGACGGCTCACTTTGGGGCAATCGTCCGGCTCCCTCGACGAGGCAGGCTTAAGGTTGCCTTAAGGCTCCCATAAACCGCCCCATCGAGGGACCCGGATGAGACGCCACGTCAATTGCAAGAGCCCCCAAAGGAGTTACGGGGACGTTCACACCGCTGACGCTCAGCGGAACTTGGCCTTGCCGGGGCCCTCCTCCACGAAGCTGCGCATGCCGATCTCGCGGTCCTCGGTGGCGAACAGGCCCGCGAACCAGTTCCGTTCGACGGCGAGGCCGGTGTCGATGTCGGTCTCCAGGCCGGTGTCGACGGACTCCTTCGCCGCGCGCAGGGCGATCGCCGGGCCCTGGGCGAGCTTCGCGGCCCAGGCGTGCGCCTGCTCGTACACCTCGGCGGCCGGGACGACCCGGTCCACCAGGCCGATCGCGAGGGCCTCGTCGGCCTTGACCTGACGGCCCGTGAAGATGAGGTCCTTGGCCTTGGACGGTCCGACCAGCCGGGGCAGCCGCTGGGTGCCGCCGGCGCCCGGGATCAGGCCGAGCAGGATCTCGGGCTGGCCGAGCTTGGCGTTCTCGGCGGCGATGCGGTAGTCGGCGCACAGGGCGAGTTCGCAGCCGCCGCCGAGGGCGTAGCCGGTGATGGCGGCGACGACGGGCTTGGGGATGCGGGCCACGGCGGTGAAGGAGTCCTGCAGGGCGCGGGCGCGCAGGACCATCGCGGTGTGGTCCATGTTCTGCATTTCCTTGATGTCCGCGCCCGCCGCGAACACCCGCTCGCCGCCGTAGATCACCACGGCGCGCACGTCGTCGCGGCGCGTGGCCTCCTCGGCGAGCTCCTTGAGCCGGTCCTGGGTGGCGACGTCCAGCGCGTTCATCGGCGGACGGTCGAGACGCAGGGTTCCGACGCCTTCGGCGACTTCGAGATTCACGGTCATGGAGGCAGGTTAACGGGCACTAACGGCAACCGGTCCGGTGCGGTCGATCACATTCGGCCGGGGGTCTGGGGGTTGTCCCCCAGGCAGGCACAGCACGGGCACTAACGGCAACCGGTCCGGTGCGGTCGATCACATTCGGCCGGGGGTCTGGGGGTTGTCCCCCAGGCAGGCACAGCACGGGCACTAACGGCAACGGACCCGGTGCCGTACCTCACAGCACCGGGTCCGTACGTCGGTGAAGGTCTACTTCGTCCAGTCCGCCCACGACATGTTCCAGCCGTTGAGCCCGTTCGCCGGGTCCACCGTCCCGTCGTGGGCGTTCTTCACGATGACCACGTCGCCGATGATCGAGTGGTCGAACATCCAGGCCGCCGGGGTGGAGCCGTCGTAGCCGCCGCGCACGTCGCGCAGGCCGACGCAGCCGTGGCTGGCGTTGTAGTTGCCGAAGGCGTCGCCGCCCCAGTAGTTGCCGTGCAGGAAGGTGCCGGAGGTGGTCAGGCGCATGGCGTGCGGGACGTCCTTGATGTCGTACTCGCCGCCGTAGCCGACCGTCTCGCCATTCATGCGGGTGACCGTCAGCTTCTCGCTGATGACCATCTGGCCGTTCCAGGTGTCGTAGCCGGGCTTGCCGGTGGTGACCGGGATGGTCCTGATGACCTTGCCGTCCTGGGTGACCTTCATCGTGTGCTTCTTGGCGTCCACGACGGAGACCTGGTTGCGGCCGATGGTGAACTTGATCGTCTTGTGCTGCTTGCCGTAGACGCCGGCGCGGCCCTCGACCCCGTCGAGGTCGAAGTCGACGGTGACCTTGGTGCCTTCCTTCCAGTACTGCTGGGGGCGGAAGTCCAGGCGGTCGTTGCCGAACCAGTGGCCCTCGACGTCGACGGCCGGCTCGGTCCTGATCCTGATGGCCTTCTCGACGGCCTGCGGGTGCGTGATGCCCCGGGTGAAGTTGACGGAGAACGGCATGCCGACGCCGACGGTGGAGCCGTCCTCGGGGGTGAAGTAGCCGAGGAAGGTGTTCTTCGGGGTCAGGGTGGTGAACGTGGCGTCCTCGGCGGCCTCGCGGCCCTCGGAGTCCTTGGCGACCGCGTGCACGGTGTACTTGGTGGAGGCGGCCAGATGGGTCGACGGCGTCCAGGACGCGCCCCCGCCGGTGACGCTGCCGGCGACCGTGGCGCCCTTGGCGTCCTTGACGGTGACCTCGGTCAGCTTGCCCTTGGCGACAGTCACCTTGAGCGCGCCGCTGGTGTCGACGCCGGTGGCACCGGACTTCGGCGATATGGTGACGGCGGCGGTGGACTGCTGCTTGCCCTGCTGGGTGCTGGAGTCGTCGGCCTTGCCGTCCGAACCCTTGCCGCCGCCCCCGCCGCACGCCGCGAGCGCGAGCACCAGGGCACCGGATATGAGTGCCAGCCCCCCACGGCCTCGCCCCTTCTTGTCGGTCGTTCGCCTCCGGGGCGCTCCAGCCGGTGTCGGGAGGCCGACCGTGCTCACCCCTTCGGGCCTCCGCGCGGTCGGCCTCCCGCCTCCGGCGCGCCCCTGCGGCTCACTCCCCGGCCCCGCCACCGACGCCCCCGATATAGGCCGAGTATTCAAGTTGGTCTCCCCTCGCCGGGCCTGGCCCAGGCCCGCTCCCCACCACATTGGTGCGCGCATATTAACCGCCTGGTTTTGAGCGGGGTGTCAGGCGAATGTCACCGTTCCGTCGCAACTTCCGCCCGCACCGCCGCCCGAAACCCGGCCCCTCACCTGGTTACTTCACCGCGCTGCCCGCTTTCCACTCATTCCAGCTCATGTTCCACCCGCCGAGGCCGTTGTCGGGTGCGACGGTCTTCTCCGTGCTGCCCACCACTTCGATGACGTCACCGACGAGACTGCGGTCGAAGAACCAGCCGGCGGGGGTGGCCGGACTGCCGCCCTTGACGTCCCTGAGGCCCACGCAGCCGTGGCTGACGTTGATCCGCCCGGGGGCGCCCGGCGACCAGTAGTTGCCGTGCACGAAGGTGCCGGAGTCGGTGAGCCTCATGGCGTGCGGGACGTCGGGGATGTCGTACTCACCGCCGAAGCCGACCGTGCGGCTGTTCATACGGGTGACGTCCAGCATGTCCATCACCACCATCTTGCCGTTGTACGTGGGGTTCTGCGGGGCACCCGCGGTGATCGGCACGGTGGCCAGCAGCCGGCCGTCCCGGCGCACCTGCATGGTGTGCCTGGCCGCGTCGACCAGCGAGACCTGGCTGCGGCCGACGGTGAAGGCGAAGGTCTTGTCCTGCAACCCGTAGACGCCGGGCGCTCCTTGGACGTCCCGCAGGTTCAGGTCGACGGTGACCTCGGTGCCGGGCTTCCAGTACTGCTCGGGACGGAAGTCGAGACGGCTGTTGCCGAACCAGTGCGGGCGGATCTCGACGGGGGGCCGCGCGCTGACCCGGACGGCGCGTTCGACCGCGGCCCGGTCGGTGACCTCCCGGCTGAAGTCGATCGAGACGATCATGCCGGTGCCGACGACGGCACGGTTCTCGGGGGTGACGTAGCCGATGAACCGCTGGTCGGGGACGAACGTGGCGAAGGTGGTGTGCCGGGCCGAGCGGCGGCCGTCCGCGTCCTGCGCCACGACGTCGACGGTGTACTTGGCGGCGAGCGCCAGCCGGTCCCCGTCCGGCTGCCAGGTCCGGCCGTCGGCGCCGATGTGCCCGGGCACCGGGGAGTCCTGCGCGTCCAGCGACCTGACGACGGTCACCTTCTGCAGCCGCCCGTCGGGCGCCTCGACCCGCAGCGGCTGGTCGGGACGGACGCCCTTGCTGTCGTCGTCGGGGGTGACGTGGATGACGTCCTCGGGTGCCGGGGGCTTGCCGGGCGCTCCGTCCAGCCCGAGCGCTCCGGAGCTCCCGAAGGAACAACCTGCCAGCAGTGCCACCGATGTCAGTACGGCGGCCAGCGCGACGCCCGTGCGCCGCGCGCGTCCTTGTACGTGCCTCACGCGGGTCTCAACGACCGGGCCCGCTCCGGGGAAACGTGAGTGCGACGCACGCACTGGGCAGAACAGAGGGAAGGACGACACGCTGGGGAGCCGCCGCGCCCGCGCCGGAGGGGGCGCCCTCTTGGATCGGATCGGCTGAAAGGGACGTGCAAGCGCGATCCGGAGGGCGCCCCCGACCGTCGCGGCGCAGCCGTACCGGGTGGCCGAGGATGCTGCGGGGCAGCCTCGGCTCCTCGGTGCGGCCGGCCGCGCCGCCCCGGGGCGAGCCACTGAAAGAGGGGCCGACAGGTGACGAGCGCAGCCGAGCAGCGGGCACCGGCCGGGGAGCCGGCCGCCGGGACCGGGCAGCAGCCGGCCGGGGTGAACGGCGCCCGGCGCGCCGCAGTGCCGGCCCCGGTGGTGTGGCCGGGCGCTCCGACGCCGCTGGGGGCCCGGTTCCGGGTGGGCCCGGACGGTGTCGCGGGCACCAACTTCTCGCTGTGGGCGGCCGGGGCCGAGGCGGTGCGGGTGTGCCTGTTCGACGAGCGGGGCCGCGAGACCCGGATCCGGCTGACCGAACTGACGCACGAGATCTGGCACGGGTTCGTGCCGGGCGTGATGCCGGGGCAGCGGTACGGCTACCGGGTGGACGGCCGCTGGGACCCGTGGACCGGCGCCCGCTGGAACCCGGCCAAGCTGCTGCTGGACCCCTACGCGCGAGCCGTCGACGGCGAGTTCGGCCTGCCGCCGGAGGTGTACGGGCACGTCCGGGACTGGCCCGAGCAGCGCGTGGCGGACACCGTGCGCGACGACCGGGACTCGGCGCCGTACGTGCCGAAGGGCGTCGTCGTCGACGACGACGACGACTGGGAGGACGACCGCCGGCCGAAGACCCCGTGGGCCGACTCCGTCATCTACGAGCTGCACGTCCGCGGCTTCACCAAGCTGCACCCCGGCATCCCCCAGGAGCTGCGCGGCACCTACGCGGGCCTCGCGCACCCGGCGGCGATCGAGCACCTGGTGAGACTGGGCGTCACGGCCGTCGAGCTGCTCCCCGTCCACCAGTTCGCGCACGAGGACCATCTGCTGCGCCGGGGCCTGCGCAACTACTGGGGCTACAACTCCATCGGCTACTTCGCCCCGCACGCCGCCTACGCGGCCTCCGGTACGACGGGCCAGCAGGTCGGCGAGTTCAAGCGGATGGTGCGCGCGCTGCACGCGGCCGGCATCGAGGTCATCCTCGACGTGGTCTACAACCACACGGCCGAGGCGGGCGAGTTGGGACCGACCCTCTCGCTGAAGGGCATCGACAACCGCGGCTACTACCGGCTCCAGGACGACGCCCGCCGGTACGCCGACTACACCGGCTGCGGCAACACCCTGCATGTCGTCCAGCCCCAGGTGCTGCGTCTGATCACCGACTCGCTGCGCTACTGGGTGACCGAGATGGGCGTGGACGGCTTCCGCTTCGACCTCGCGGCGGCACTGGCCCGCTCGATGCACGACGTCGACATGCTGTCCCCGTTCCTGGCGGTGATCGCCCAGGACCCGGTCCTCAGGCGCGTCAAGCTGATCGCCGAACCGTGGGACATCGGCTCGGGCGGCTACCAGGTCGGCGCCTTCCCCCCGCTGTGGACGGAGTGGAACGACCGCTACCGCGGCGCCGTCCGCGACTTCTGGCGGCATGCCCTGCCGGACGTCCGCGAGATGGGCTACCGCCTGTCCGGCTCCAGCGATCTGTACGCCTGGGGCGGCCGGCGGCCGTACGCCTCGGTCAACTTCGTCACCGCGCACGACGGGTTCACCCTGCGCGACCTGGTGTCGTACGAGCGCAAGCACAACGAGGCCAACGGCGAGGACAACCGCGACGGCAGCGACGACAACCGTTCCTGGAACTGCGGGGTCGAGGGCGAGACGAAGGACGAGCGGGTACGGGCCCTGCGCCGCCGTCAGCTCAGGAACCTGCTGACGACGCTCCTGTTGTCCACGGGCGTGCCCATGCTGGTGGCCGGCGACGAACTCGGCCGTACCCAGCGCGGCAACAACAACGCCTACTGCCAGGACAACGAGATCAGCTGGCTGGACTGGTCCCTGCTGGAGGACCCGGCCTGGCGACCCCTGTTCGACCTGGCCTGCCGGCTGATCGCCCTGCGCCACCGGCATCCGGTGCTGCGCCGCCGCGCCTTCTTCTCCGGTCGCGCCCACTCGGCGGACGGGCTGCGCGACCTGGCCTGGTTCACCGCGCGGGGCACGGAGATGACCGAGGGCGACTGGTACGCCCCCGCGGCCACGCTCGGCATGTACCTCTCCGGCCGGGACATCCCGGGCCGCGACGAGCGGGGCGCACCGGTCGCGGACGACAGCTTCCTCGCGGTCCTGCACGCGGGCGAGGGTCCGACGGTCTTCGCACTGCCGGGCCGGCCCTGGGCGGACCGGTACGAGGTGATCGTGGACACCTCCCGGGAGGACCAGGCCGAGCCGCCGGGCACGGTCCACCCGGCGGGCACGGAGATCACGGTGCCGGGGCGCTCCGTACTGCTCCTGCGGGTCGCCCCCATGTGACGGGAGGGCCGGTACCTCCGGGAAGAGGACACCGGCCCCGCGGGGAGTGAGGGCTCAGCTCAGGCCGAGGCTGGACAGGGCGGTCGTCCAGTCGGTCATGATGGCGTTCTGCGCGTCGGAGAGGCTGACGTCACCGGCGCACACGGCCTTCTTCAGCTTGTTCTCGACGGTGTCCTTGTTCGCGGAGGTCTCGTCGCCGTAGTGCGGCTCGGGCCAGAGGTTCGTCTCGCTCCTCGGGGCGCCGCCGAGTTCGAGCGGGACGAAGTGGTCCTCCTCGTAGTCGGAGAGGTTGGTGTCGGAGTAGCCGTACTCGGCGATCTGCCGCTTCTTCAGCGCGGTGGTGTAGGAGCTGGGGGGCCGTACGGTCGCGGTCCAGCCGGAGACGCAGATGGTCGAGTCGATGGTGTCCTGGGTGACGTCGGGGTTGAGGTCCCCGGGCGTACAGACCGGGTCGGGCAGGGGGAGGTAGTCCTGGCTGCAACTGGCGGCGTGGGCGGTGCCGGTGGTGACGGTGAGGCCCGCTGCGGCGAGGGCGAGGGAGGAGAGGGTGGTCACCAGGGGGCGCGATATTCGGGACATGTGGGGGTCTCCCGGTGCGGTGCCCGGCAGAAGTCCGGGCGGTCGTGAGCATGACAGCACCGGGATCATCTATGCGAGTAGACCCCTTTGCCCGACCGAGAGCCCCTTTGGTTGAACGTTTATCCGTGCGAGAACAGCGCGAGACAAGGTCTTGACGTGGACTTGACGGCCGGCCCGGCGAAGAGGTCCGGGCGGGCACCGACTTGGGCGAGACCGCTCGCCGGCCACCCCTCACAGCCCGCGTGATGGCCCGTCAACTACCCACCATAGCCCGGGTGAACGGGCACTGAACCACGCACCTACGCCAGACTGTCCCGCCACGCCCTGTGCAGATCCGCGAACCGGCCCGTGCCGCCGATCAGCTCGTCCGGGCGGCCGTCCTCGACGATCCGCCCGTGCTCCATCACCAGCACCCGGTCCGCGATCTCCACGGTCGACAGCCGGTGCGCGATCACCACCGCCGTACGGCCCCGCAGCACCGTCGACATCGCCCGCTGCACGGCCCGCTCCCCCGGGATGTCCAGGGAGCTGGTCGCCTCGTCCAGGATCAGCACCGCCGGATCGGCGAGCAACGCCCGGGCGAAGGCGACCAGTTGGCGCTGACCCGCCGAGATGCGCCCGCCGCGCTTGCGGACGTCGGTGTCGTAGCCGTCGGGCAGGGCGCTGATGAACTCGTGCGCGCCGATCGCCTTCGCCGCCCGCTCGATCTCCTCCCGGGTGGCTTCGGGCCGGCCGATGGCGATGTTGTCGGCGACCGTGCCGGAGAACAGGAACGCCTCCTGGGTCACCATGACCACCCCGCGCCGCAGTTCCGGCACCGGCAGCTCGCGCAGATCCACCCCGTCCAGCAGCACACGGCCGTCGGAGGGGTCGTAGAAGCGGGCGAGGAGCTTGGCCAGCGTGGACTTTCCGGCGCCCGTGGAACCGACCACGGCGACCGTCTGCCCGGCCGGCAGGGTCAGATCGAAGCGGGGCAGCACCTCGTCGCCGGTACGGTAGCCGAACCGCACCCCCTCGAAGACCACCTCGCGCCCCGGCAAGTCCCCCTCCAGCGGCGGCAGTTCACGGGGCGCCGCCGGCTCCGGCACGGACGGGGTCTGCGCCAGCAGCCCGGCGACCTTCTCCAGGGAGGCGGCGGCCGACTGGTAGGAGTTCAGGAACATCCCCAGGCGGTCGATCGGGTCGTACAGCCGGCGCAGATACAGCACCGCCGCCGCCAGCACACCCAGCTCCAGCGAGCCGGACGCCACCCGGTAGGCGCCCCACAGCACGATCCCCGCGACCGCCGTGTTGGCCACCAGGCGGGAGCCGACCACATAACGGGCCATCTCCAGCAGCGCGTCCCCGTTCGTCCGCTCGTGCCGCCGGTTGAGCACGGCGAACTCGGCGTCGTTGGCCGCCTCCCGGCGGAAGGCGCGCACCGGGCGGATGCCGTTCATGGTCTCCACGAACTTCACGATCACCGCCGCGATCGCGGTCGACCGCGCCCGGTACACCCGCCCCGCCCGCCGCTGGTACATCCGGACGAGCAGGTACAGCGGCACGAAGGAGGCCACCGCGACCGCGCCCAGGGAGAGGTCCAGCCACAGCAGCATCGCCGAGATGTAGACGAAGGACAGCACGACGGTCACCAGCTCCTGGAGCCCGTCGTTGAGGAGTTCGCGCAGCGACTCCACATCGGTGGTGGAACGGGAGATCAGCCGGCCGGACGTGTACCGCTCGTGGAAGTCGATGCTCAGCGCCTGCGCGTGCCGGAAGATCCGGCCCCGCAGATCCAGCAGCACGTCCTGGCTGACCCGCGCGGAGGCCTCGATGAACGCGAACTGCAGCACGCCGGAGGCGAGGGCGCACAGCAGATAGCCGACGCCGACGGCGATCAGCGGTCCGTGCCGGTGGTCCCGGAACGCCGGTACGGCGCTGTCGATGGCGTACGCCACCAGCAGCGGGCCCACCTGCACCGCCGCCTGCTGGAACAGCAGCAGGAGCGTGGTCACCACGGCCCGGGCCCTCAGGGGGGCGAGCAGGGAGCGCAGCAGGGCGGCCGTGGCGCCGGGCGGGGCGGGCAGTACGTCCCGGTCGAAGACATCGCCCGCGTCGGTGCCGGTGCCTTGCCCCTGCGGGCCGGGGAGTTCGTCGTCCTCGGCGGTGGGAGTGGAGGCGGTCGTGGTGGTCAACGGGAGTCCTCCGTGTCCTCGAAGTCTCCGGACATCAGATGCGCGTACTCGGCGTTGCCGCGCAGCAGTTCCTGATGGGTGCCGACGGCGGCGATCCGGCCGCCCGAGAGCAGGGCGACCCGGTCGGCGAGCAGCACGGTCGACGGGCGGTGGGCCACGATCAGCGCGGTGGTGTCGGCGAGGACCTGCCGCAGCGCGGCCTCGACGGCGGCCTCCGTGTGCACGTCCAGGGCGGACAGCGGGTCGTCCAGCACCAGGAACTCCGGTCTGCCGACCACCGCGCGGGCCAGCGCGAGGCGCTGCCGCTGGCCGCCGGAGAGACTGAGGCCCTGCTCGCCGACGCGGGTGTCGGTGCCCTGGGGGAGGGCGTGCGCGAAGTCGGCCTGTGCGACGGCGAGCGCGCGGTCGAGGTCCGGCCCTCCGGCGCCGTCCGGGGCTCCCATCAGGACGTTCTCGCCGACGCTCGTGGAGAACAGGGTGGGTTCCTCGAAGGCGACGGCGACCTTGGCGCGCAGTTCCTCGCGGGGCATCGCCTTGATGTCGACGCCGTCGAGGGTGATACGGCCCGAGGTGACCTCGTGCAGGCGGGGGACCAGGGCCGTGAGGGTGGTCTTTCCGCTGCCGGTCGCTCCGACGAGGGCCATGGACTCGCCGGGGCGGATGTGGAGGTCGATGCGGGTGAGGAGGGGCGGGGAGTCGGGGGGTGCGTCGGGGTAGCGGAACCGGACGTTCTCGAAGCGGAGTCCGGCGTCGGCCGGTCGCGCGCGCCCGCGCTCGCGGGGTGCCCCAGCGGCACGACCGCCCGCGACCGTGTCGTCCTCCGGCACCTCGTCCATCACCTCGAAGTACCGTTCCGTCGCCGTCGCCGCCTCCTGGCTCATCGCCAGCAGGAACCCGATGGAGTCCACGGGCCACCGCAGCGCGAGTGCCGTACTCAGAAAGGCCACCAGCGTCCCGGCCGACAGCCCTCCGTCGGCCACCCGGATGGCCCCCAGCACCAGCGCCGCCCCGATCGCCAGCTCGGGAAGCGTCACGATGACACCCCAGATCGTGGCGAGCAGCCGCGCCTTGCGCAGCTCCGTGCCGCGCAGGGTGACCGCCAGCTCGCGAAAGGCGCGCGCCTGGCTGCGGTGCCGGCCGAAGCCCTTGATGATGCGGATGCCGAGCACGCTCTCCTCGACCACCGTCGTCAGGTCGCCGACCTGGTCCTGGGCGCGTCGCGCCACCAGGGCGTACCGCCGCTCGAAGACCGCGCAGGTCCACATCACGGGGATCGCGGGGCCGAGGATGACCAGGCCCAGCACCCAGTCCTGCATCAGCATGATCACCACGCCGACCAGGATCGTGACCCCGTTGACCAGCAGGAACGTCAGCGGGAAGGCAAGGAACATGCGCAGCAGCATCAGATCGGTCGTGCCCCGCGACAGCAGCTGGCCGGAGGCCCAGCGGTCGTGGAAGGCGACGGGCAGCCGCTGCAGCCGGCCGTAGAGGCTTGCCCGCATCTCCGCCTCGACGTGCGACAGCGGACGGGCCACCAGCCAGCGCCGTATGCCGAACAGGACCGCCTCGGCGATCCCGAGGAGGAGCAGATACAGCGCGCCGAGCCAGACGCCTGCCGGGTCCCGGTCGGCGACCGGCCCGTCCACGATCCACTTCAGGACGAGCGGGATCACCAGACCGGTGCAGGAGGCGACGATCGCGACGAACGCGGCCGTGAACAGCCGTGCCCGCACGGGGCGGACGTACGGCCACAGCCGCAGCAGGGTACGAACGGCGGAACGGTCCTCGGTGGTTGCACGTGTCGTGGGCATCACTCGCGAGCGTACGGACCGGCACTGACATCGCCCACCGAGTTTCGGCCGGACCCGGGTCCGCCGTTGGTCCTACGACCTGCCTGTTCGAGCCTGCGCACAGGGAGGTCGCAGGCCGGCATCAACCGATCGGACGATGCCGCTTCGAGCGAGGCGGCCGATGTGCCGGGCCCCACCCGCCCAGGATTCTCAAGGCATGCCATCCGTCATCGAAGTCACCGATCTGCGCAAGTCGTACGGCGGCCGGGCCGTCGTCGACGGAGTCTCCTTCGCCGTCGAGGAGGGCGAGGTCTTCGGGATCCTCGGCCCGAACGGCGCCGGCAAGACCACCACCGTGGAGTGCGTCGAGGGGCTGCGCGTGCCCGACGCCGGCCGGGTCCGGGTCGCCGGCCTGGATCCGGTCGCCGACCACGACGAGGTCGCCAGGATCCTCGGCGCCCAGCTCCAGCAGAGCGAGCTGCAGCCGAAGCTGACCGTGCGTGAGGCGCTGGAGCTGTACGCCTCGTTCTACCCGAACGCGGCCGACTGGCGGCCGCTCGCCGAGCGCCTCGGTCTCACCCCGAAGCTCGGCACCCGGTTCGGCAAGCTGTCCGGCGGGCAGCGGCAGCGGCTGTTCATCGCGCTGGCTCTGGTCGGGAACCCGCGGGTCGTCGTGCTGGACGAGCTGACCACCGGCCTGGACCCGCGCGCCCGCCGTGACACCTGGCAGCTGATCGAGGACGTCCGCGCGAGCGGGGTCACCGTGCTGCTCGTCACCCACTTCATGGAGGAGGCGCAGCGGCTGTGCGACCGGATCGCGGTGATCGACAAGGGGCGGATGGCCGCCCTGGACACCCCGGCCGGGCTGATCCGCCGGTCGGCGGGCGCCACCGTCATCAGCTTCACCCCCTCGGCCCCGCTGGACGACCACGACCTCGCCGCCCTCCCGGCCATCGCCTCCATCGAGCGCAAGGACGGCCGGATCACGCTCTCGGGCACCGACACGACCGTGAACGCGGTCATCACCCTGCTCGCCCAACGCCGCATCACCGCCCATCAGCTCCGTGTCCTGGACGCCACCCTCGACGACGCGTTCCTGGACCTGACCGACGACCGAACCGAGGAGGCCACGGCATGAACACCGCCGTCCTGCGCACCGAGTTCCGGCTGTTCCGCCGGGAACCCGGCGCCGTTTTCTGGATCTTCCTGTTCCCGACGCTGCTCCTGGCCATCCTCGGCTCGATCCCGTCGTTCCGGGAGGCCGACAAGTCCCTGGGCGGGTTGCGGCCGGTCGACGCCTACGTCCCCATCGCCGTCCTGATCGCCCTGATCATGTCCGGGGTGCAGTCGCTGCCCCAGGTCCTGACCGGCCACCGGGAGCGGGGCATCCTGCGCCGGATGCGGCTCACCCCCGTACGGCCGTCCGCCCTGCTGTCCGCGCAGATGGTGGTGCAGGGCACGGTGGCGCTGGCCTCGGCGCTGCTCGCGCTCCTCGTCGGCCGGCTCGCCTTCGACGTGCGGCTGCCCGAGCAGCCGGCCGGGTATCTGCTGGCCCTGCTGCTCGCGACCGGCTCGGCGCTCGCCCTCGGCTCCGTCGTCTCGGCGTTGTCCCGCACCACGAAGATCGCGAGTGCGATCGGCTCGGCGGTGTTCTTCCCGATGATGTTCTGCGCGGGCGTGTGGCTGCCGGTGCAGGAGATGCCGCACACGCTGGCGCGCGTGGTGCAGCTCACGCCGTTCGGCGCGGCGGCCCGCGCGCTGGGCGAGGCGGCGGCCGGCGACTGGCCGGGCTGGGGCCATCTGGGCGTGCTCGTGACCTGGACGGTGCTGCTCACGGCGGCGGCGGCACGTTGGTTCCGCTGGGAGTGAACGGGCCGTGCCGGACACTGGTGGGATGACGAACGCCGCTCAGCAGCAGCCCCGGGCCGCCTTCGACACATGGGGGCCCTGGGCGCTGCTGGCCACCGGTGTCGTCGCGGCGGCGATGTCCGCCCGCGCGGTCGGCATGGACCGGCCCGGGATGGTCACCTCCGCCGTACTCGTGCCCGCGGCCGTCGTGCTGCAGCTGTGCTGGACAAGGGTGAAGCAGAAGCGACCGGGCCCGAGCCGTACCGGTATCTGCCTCTTCCTGCTGCGCTGGGCCATCGCCTTCGTGCTGGCCTGGGCCAACCCGTTCTTCGCCTTTTACGCCGCGACCGGCTACTACACCGCGCCCCGGGACCTGCCGCGCCGGCTGGTGCTGCCCGGTCTCTTCCTGACCGCCGTCACCGTGGCCGGCAGCCAGATCGGCGGCTGGCCGCCGCACGGGCCGATCCCGTGGCTCGGCTTCTTCCTGGTCCTGGCCGTCAACATCGTCCTGGTCAGCGTGTTCACCCGGTACGCCGAGCAGGAGCAGACCCGCGCCGTCGTCCAGGCCGACACCATCGCCGAACTGGAGCGCACCAACACGGCGTTGCAGCAGGCCCTGGACGAGAACGCCGCGCTGCACGCCCAGTTGCTGGTGCAGGCGCGGGAGGCGGGCGTCGCCGACGAGCGCCGCCGGCTCGCCGCAGAGATCCACGACACCATCGCCCAGGGCCTGACCGGGATCATCGCCCAGCTCCAGGTCGTGGCGAACGCCCCCGACCTGGACACGGCCCGCACCCACCTGGAGCGCGCCTCCGCGCTCGCCCGGCACAGCCTCGGCGAGGCCCGCCGCTCGGTGCACAACCTCGCCCCGGTCGCACTCGCCGCCCACGGGCTGCCGGAGGCGCTGAAGAAGACGGTCGCCGAATGGGGCGAACGCAACGGTGTGCGCGCCGAGTTCACCGTCACCGGCACCACCGAGCAGCTCCACGACGAGATCTCGGCGACCCTGCTGCGCATAGCCCAGGAGGCCCTGTCCAACGCGGCCCGGCACGCCCGGCCGACCCGTGTCGGCGTCACCCTGTCCTTCATGGGTGACGAGGTCACGCTGGACATCCGCGACGACGGCACCGGCTTCGACCCGGCCGCCGTACCGGAGCGCACGCGCAGCGGCGGCTTCGGCCTGGACGGCATGCGGGCGCGCGCCGAGCGCATCGCGGGCTCCCTCACGGTCGAGTCGGAGCCGGGGAACGGCACGGCTGTGTCGGCTCGCGTACCGTTGGTGGGCGATGACCGCTGAGCCTGTGATCTCCCTGCTGATCGTCGACGACCACCCGGTCGTCCGCGACGGCCTGCGCGGCATGTTCGAGTCCGCGCCGGGCTTCCGGGTGCTCGGGGAGGCCGCGAACGGCGTGGAGGCGGTGGCCCGGGCCGCGGCCCTGGACCCGGACGTGATCCTGATGGACCTGCGCATGCCCGGCGGTTCCGGCGTGGACGCCATCCGTGACCTGGCCCGGCGCGGCGCCCGCGCCAAGGTGCTGGTCCTGACCACGTACGACACCGACTCCGACACCCTGCCCGCGATCGAGGCCGGCGCGACCGGCTACCTCCTCAAGGACGCCCCGCGCGACGAGCTGTTCACCGCCGTCCGCGCCGCCGCAGAGGGCCGTACGGTGCTCTCCCCGGCCGTCGCCTCCCGACTGGTCCACGCGGTCCGCGCCCCCAGCCGGCCCGGCGGCGAACCGCTGTCCGCCCGCGAACGCGAGGTGCTGGCGCTGGTCGCCAAGGGCACCTCGAACCGCGAGATCGCCCGCGAGCTGTTCATCAGCGAGGCGACGGTGAAGACCCACCTCACACATCTGTACGCCAAGCTCGGCGTCAACGACCGGGCGGCGGCGGTGGCCGTGGCGTACGACCGGGGGATCCTCGGATAGGTCCACCCCTGCCTTAATTGGCTGGAGCAGGCGTCCCCGCCCCCGATAGGTTCGACGTTTCCCAAGTTCGACGTTATCCACGGCGGGGCGAGCCGATCGGGGGATGGATGATCGACGCGTACGAGGACCCGGGCAGCCCGGACACGCGCGGCGGCTGGCGGTTTCTGTGGTGGCTGGTGCTGCGCCAGCCGGGGCGGTCGGTGGCCGGGGCGCTGCTGGGCAGTGTGTGGATGGTGCTGCTGGCCGCGCAGCCGTATCTGATGGCGCGGGCCGTGGACGAGGGGCTGGTGCCGGGGCGGCTGGGGGTGCTGGCGGCGTGGACCGGGGTGATGTTCGTGCTCGGGTCGGTGAACGCCTGGCTGAGCATCATGCGGCACCGCACCATGACCCGGGTGCGGATGGACGCCTACTTCCGCACGGTGAAGGTGGTCGTGGGGCAGGTGGTGCGGCTCGGGGCCGCGCTGCCGCGCCGGGCCGGGGCCGGTGAGGTGGTGACGATCGGGGTCGGCGATGTGCACACCATCGCGCAGTCGCTGACCGTGGTCGGCCCGGGGGTCGGCTCGGCCGTGGTGTACGTGGTGGTGGCGGGCCTGCTGCTGGCGGTCTCGGCGCCGCTGGCCGCCGTCGTCCTGCTGGGGCTGCCGGTGATCGCGCTGGTCACCGGGCCGCTGACGCTGCGGCTGCAGGGCGCGGAGACCTCGTACCGGGAACGGCAGGGCGTGCTGACCGCGCGCATCGGCGACCTCGCGGGCGGGCTGCGCGTCCTCAACGGGCTCGGCGGCAAGGGGCTGTTCGCGGACGCCTTCCGGCAGGACTCGCAGCGGCTGCGTGCCCAGGGCTACCGGGTGGGCGCGGTGGCCAGCTGGGTGCAGGCGCTCGGCGTGGGCCTGCCCACCCTGTTCCTGGCCGTGGTGACCTGGCTCGCGGCGCGGCTCGCGGCCCAAGGGTCCATCACCATCGGCGAGTTGGTGTCCGTGTACGGCTATGTCGCCGTGCTGATCGGCCCCGTCGCCTTCTTCGTGCTGATGGCCTACGACATGAACCGGGGCGTGGTGGCCGCGCGCCGGGTCGTAGGGCTGCTGCGGCTGGAGCCGGAGCCGGACGAGGGCACGCTGCCTTCCCCCGAGGGGCCGGCGGAGCTGCACGATCCGGCGTCGGGAGTGCGGGTGGTGCCCGGCCGGCTGACCGCGCTGGCCACGGCCCGGCCCGCCGAGGCCGCCGCCGTGGTGGACCGGCTCGGCCGCTTCGGGCCGACCGACGCCACCTGGGGCGGGGTACGGCTGGACGCGGTCCCGTTGGCGGACGTGCGCGGGCGGATCCTGGTCGCGGACAACGAGGCCGACCTGTTCGCCGGGCCGTTGCGGGAGGTCGTGGCCGCCGGGCACACCGCCGACGAGGCGGAGCTCGGCCGGGCGCTGTACGCGGCGGCCGCCGAGGACGTCGTACGCGGGCTGCCGGAGGGCCCGGACTCGCCGGTGTCCGGCCAGGGCCGCAGCCTGTCGGGCGGTCAGCGCCAACGGGTGCGTCTGGTAAGGGCGTTGCTCGCCGACCCCGAGGTGCTGCTCGCGGTCGAACCGACCTCGGCCCTGGACGCGCACACCGAGGCGACGGTCGCGCGGCGGCTGAGGGAGGCGCGGGAGGGCCGTACGACGCTGGTGACGTCCACCTCGCCGCTGATCCTGGACCACGCGGACACGGTCGTGTTCCTGGTCGACGGAAAGGTCACGGCGAGCGGCCCCCACCGCCGCCTGCTCACGACGGAACCGGGTTACCGGTCGCTTGTGGCCCGGGACACGGAGGGGGTCGTACGGTGACGGCGGCTGAAGGTCTGTTGCCGGTCGCCGACCGGGCTCGGGTGCGGCGGGCCGCGCTGCGGCTGGTGCGTGCCGACGGACGGGCGTTCGTCGCCGCGCTGCTGCTGAACGCGCTCGCGGCGGGGGCGGGGCTGGTCGGGCCCTGGCTGGTCGGAAGGATCGTGGACGACGTGCGGGCCGGGCAGGGCGTCGGCGCGGTGGACCGGCTCGCGCCCTGGATCCTGGTGTGCGCGCTGGCCCAGTTGCTGCTGGCCCGCTGGGCGCGGTTCGTGGGGTACCGGTTCGGGGAGCGGACGCTGGCCCGGGTGCGCGAGGAGTACGTCGAGCGGGTGCTGGCACTGCCCGCGTCCGTGGTGGAGCGGGCCGGCACCGGTGATCTGACGGCGCGCGGCACGGCGGACGTGGCGACCGTCGGCACCACGCTGCGGGACATCGGCCCGGAGCTGCTGGTCAACACCGTGCAGGCGCTGTTCGTGCTGGTCGCGGTGTTCGCGCTCGACCCGCTGCTCGGGGCGTTCGGACTGCTCGGGCTGACCCCGATCTGGCTGGCACTGCGCTGGTATCTGCGGCGCGCCCGGGACGGCTATCTCGCCGAGGGCGCGGCCACGTCACAGGTCGCGGAGATCGTCGCCTCGACGGCGAGCGGGGCGCGGACGGTCGAGGCGTTCGGGCTGAGCGAGCGGCGGGTGGCGGCGAGCCGGGACGCGCTGGAGGAGTCCCGCCGTACCCGCTTCTACACACTGTTCCTGCGGACCGTGTTCTTCCCGGCGGTCGAGGTGACGTACACCGTGCCCGTGGCGGGCGTGCTGCTGTTCGGCGGCTGGCTGCACCAGCGGGGCGCGGTCGGGGTCGGCGCGGTGGTGGCCGCGGCGCTGTACCTGCGGCAGTTCACCGAGCCGCTGGACCAGATCCTGATGCGCGTGGAGCAACTGCAGAGCAGCGGCGCCTCGTTCGCGCGGGTGGAGGGGCTGGCACAGACGCCGTCCGGCAAGACCGCGGGTGTGGTGCAGACCGCGCGCTCCCCCGTGCCGGCCGACGACCGGATCGATGTGCGCGGGGTCCGGTACGCCTATGAGCGCGGCGGCGAAGTGCTGCGCGGGGTGGATCTGACGGTACGGCCCGGGGAACGGCTCGCGGTGGTGGGCCCCTCCGGCGCCGGGAAGACGACGCTCAGCAGACTCCTCGCGGGCATCGACCGGCCCGGCACCGGCACCGTGACGGTGGGCGGGGTGCCGGTCGCCGACCTGGAGCCGGAGCTGCTGCGCCGTCAGGTGGTACTGGTCACGCAGGAGCACCACGTCTTCCTCGGCACGGTCCGCGACAACCTGCTGATCGCCGAACCGGAGGCCGCGGACGCCGATCTGTGGGCGGCGCTCGCGGCGGTCGGCGCCGACGACTGGGTCCGGGACCTGCCGGAGGGCCTCGACACCCGGCTGGGCGCGGGCGGCTGCGTCACCGACGGCTCCCAGGCCCAGCAACTTGCCCTGGCCCGGGTGGTGCTGGCCGACCCGCACACCCTGATCCTCGACGAGGCGACGGCCCTGCTGGACCCCACGACGGCCCGGCACGCCGAACGCGCCCTCGCCGCCGTCCTGGAGGGCCGCACGGTCATCGCCATCGCCCATCGCCTCCACACGGCCCATGACGCGGACCGGGTGGCGGTCATGGAGGACGGCCGCCTGACGGAACTGGGCACGCACGAGGACCTGGTGACGGCCGACGGCGCGTACGCGGCGCTGTGGCACACCTGGCACGGGGACACCGCCGGTGACTCCGGCTCTGCCTCGGCGAACGGGACTTCATGACCCCACCCAGGTGACGGTTCCGCATAGCGAACATGAACCACCGGTCAACGAACCATTTCCGGCCAAGTTTGTGACGCGGTCCTGACAGGAATACTGATCCCCTGTCACTCTTCCCAGGCCGACTCACAGCAACCCCACAGTCACACCTGCTCGCGTGAGCCGGCCTGCACCTGGTTCCGCGTACCGCCCTGTTCTGCCCGGACGACCCCAACCCACCGTCCGGTCTCCCCTGGCCGCGCGACCCGCGGCCACGCAGAAGGAGTCAGTGTTGAGAAGCAGTTCCTCTCGCAGACGCACCCCCCACACCCCGCGTCGTACCGCCACCGTCGCCCTCGCGGGCGTCGCCGCACTGATCGCCGCCGCTGTCCAGACCGGCGCGGCCAGTGCCGCACCGGCCAAGCCGCGGCCCGGCAAGGTGAATCCGGCCCATGTCGCGGTGAAGCTCACACCCTCGCAGCGCGCCGAGCTGATACGCCACGCCGACGCCACCACGGCCGCCACCGCCCGGACTCTCGGCCTCGGCGCCAAGGAGAAGCTGGTCGTCAAGGACGTCATCAAGGACGCGGACGGCACCCTGCACACCCGCTACGAGCGCACCTACGCGGGCCTTCCGGTGCTCGGCGGCGACCTGGTCGTGGACAGCAACAAGACCGGCAAGACCATGGAGGTCATCAGGGCCACCGGCGCCACCCTGAAGGTCGCCGGCCTCACCCCGGCCGTGTCACAGGCCGCGGCGGAGAGGCAGGCCGTACAGCGGGCCAAGGCCCGGGGAGGGACGAAGTCCGCCCCGGACAGCGTCCGCAAGGTGATCTGGGCGGCGACCGGCAAGCCCGTCCTCGCCTACGAGACGGTCGTCGGCGGCCTCCAGGACGACGGCACCCCGAACCAGCTGCACGTCATCACCGACGCCGCCACCGGCAAGAAGCTCTACGAGCACCAGGGCATCGAGACCGGCGTCGGCAACACCCGGTACAGCGGGCAGGTGCAGCTGACGACGACCCAGTCGGGCTCGACGTACACGCTGACCGACGGGGCGCGGGGCGGACACAAGACGTACAACCTGAACCACGGCACCTCGGGCACCGGCACCCTGTTCTCGCAGAGCAACGACACCTGGGGCAACGGCACCACCTCCAACGCGGCCACCGCGGGCGCGGACGCCCACTACGGCGCCCAGGAGACCTGGGACTTCTACAAGAACACCTTCGGCCGCAGCGGCATCCGCAACGACGGCGTCGGCGCCTACTCCCGCGTCCACTACGGCAACTCGTACGTCAACGCCTTCTGGGACGACGGCTGCTTCTGCATGACCTACGGCGACGGCTCGAACAACGCCGACCCGCTGACCTCGCTCGACGTCGCAGGGCACGAGATGAGCCACGGCGTCACCGCGAACACGGCGGGCCTGGACTACAGCGGTGAGTCCGGCGGCCTGAACGAGGCCACCAGCGACATCATGGGCACGGGCGTGGAGTTCTACGCCAACAACAGCTCCGACCCCGGTGACTACCTCATCGGCGAGAAGATCAACATCAACGGCGACGGCACCCCGCTGCGCTACATGGACAAGCCCAGCAAGGACGGAAGCTCGGCGGACAGCTGGTACTCCGGCGTCGGCGACCTGGACGTCCACTACTCGTCCGGCGTCGCGAACCATTTCTTCTACCTCCTGTCCGAGGGCAGCGGCGCCAAGGTGATCAACGGCGTCAGCTACGACTCGCCGACGGCGGACGGGCTTCCGGTCACCGGCATCGGCCGGGACAAGGCGCTGCAGATCTGGTACCGGGCGCTCACCACCAAGTTCACCTCCACCACCGACTACGCGGCCGCCCGCACCGGCACCCTCGCGGCGGCCGGTGAGCTGTACGGCACCTCCGGCACCGAGTACAAGGCGGTGCAGGACGCCTGGGCGGCCGTGGCCGTCGGTTCCCGCTCCGACGGGGGCGGCGGAGGCGGTGGCGGCGGTACGACGTACGAGAGCAACACCTCCGTCGCCATCCCGGACAACGGGCCCGCCGTCACCTCGGACATCACGGTCTCCGGCAGGAGCGGGAACGCGCCGAGCAACCTCCAGGTGTCCGTCGACATCACGCACACCTGGCGGGGTGACCTGGTGATCGACCTCGTCGGCCCGTCGGGCACCGCCTACCGCCTGAAGGACTTCAGTTCCTCGGACTCGGCGGACAACGTGAAGCAGACCTACACGGTCAACGCCTCCGCCGAACCGGCCAACGGAACCTGGAAGCTGCGGGTGCAGGATCAGGCCGCCTACGACACCGGAACGATCAACGGCTGGAAGCTGACATTCCCGTAAACCGGTCGCCAAATGCCCGGGAACTGGGCGTCGTTCGAGGGTCCAGCACCCTCGGACGGCGCCGGTTAACACACCTGAAACGTTTCCCGGACAGCCGCTTTCCGGCCAACATCACTTCAGGGACCTGACATGTACGCGCCCCTGATGTCACCCTCTCTTCACCCGCCGCAGAGCTTCACCCCACCTCACCGGCCAGTAACCCCACGCTGACCGGACTCCCCACGAGAAGGAGCTTGCGTGACCCCCCGCTACACGCGTCACAAGCGCGCCACTCTGGCCGTTGCCACCGCCGTCGCCGCCGGAGCCCTGCTCTCCACCGGTCTGACCCCCACCGCGACCGCCGCCGGCAAGGGCAGCGCGACGCTCGCCGCCGCGCCCGCCGCCCTGTCGGACTCGGCCCGTATCTCCCTGATACAGAAGGCGCAGGCCGACGCGGCCCAGACTGCGCAGCAGATAGGCCTCGGCGCCAAGGAGAAGCTGATCGTCAAGGACGTCGTCAAGGACGTCGACGGCACGGTCCACACCCGCTACGAGCGCACCTACGCGGGCCTGCCGGTGCTCGGCGGCGACCTGGTCGTCCACACCGCCAAGTCCGGCAGAACCGAGGGCGTCACCAAGGCGACCAAGGCGGCCATCAAGGTGGCCTCGCTCAAGCCGCAGATCACCGCCGCCAAGGCCGAGCAGCAGGCGGTGTCCGCCGCCAGGACCCTCGGCTCCGCCAAGTCCTCCGCGGACGGCGCCCGCAAGGTGATCTGGGCCGGCTCCGGCAAGCCCGTCCTCGCCTACGAGACGGTCGTCGGCGGCCTCCAGGACGACGGCACCCCGAACCAGCTGCACGTCATCACCGACGCCGCGACCGGCAAGAAGCTCTTCGAGTACCAGGGCATCGAGAACGCGACCGGCACCGGCAAGACGCTGTACTCCGGCACGGTCAGCCTCACCACGACCCAGTCGGGCTCGTCGTACAACCTGACCGACGCCTCCCGCGGCGGTCACAAGACCTACAACCTGGCCCGCAAGACCTCGGGCAAGGGCACCCTGGTCGCCAACTCGACGAACGTCTTCGGCACCGGCACGGCCTCCAGCTCCTCCAGCGACCAGACGGCCGCCGCGGACGCCGCCTACGGCGCGCAGGAGACCTGGGACTTCTACAAGAGCACCTTCGGCCGCAGCGGCATCAAGAACGACGGCGTCGGCGCCTACAGCCGCGTCCACTACGGCAGCAACTACGTCAACGCCTTCTGGGACGACAGCTGCTTCTGCATGACCTACGGCGACGGCGACAGCAACACCCACCCGCTGACCTCGCTCGACGTGGCCGGCCACGAGATGAGCCACGGCGTCACCGCGAACACGGCGGGCCTGGACTACAGCGGTGAGTCCGGCGGCCTGAACGAGGCCACCAGCGACATCATGGGCACGGGCGTGGAGTTCTACGCCAACAACGCCTCGGACCCCGGTGACTACCTCATCGGCGAGAAGATCAACATCAACGGCGACGGCACCCCGCTGCGCTACATGGACAAGCCCAGCAAGGACGGCGGCAGCGCGGACTACTGGTCCTCGTCGGTCGGCAACCTGGACGTCCACTACTCGTCCGGCGTCGCGAACCACTTCTTCTACCTCCTCTCGGAGGGCAGCGGTTCGAAGACGATCAACGGAGTGACGTACAACTCCCCGACGTCCAACGGCTCCACGGTCACCGGCATCGGCCGCGCCAAGGCGCTGCAGATCTGGTACAAGGCGCTGACCACGTACTTCACGTCGACGACGAACTACAAGGCGGCCCGCACCGGCACGCTGAGCGCGGCATCGGCCCTCTACGGCTCCGGCAGCACCGAGTACAAGGCGGTGGCCGCGGCCTGGTCGGCGGTCAACGTCAACTGACGCGCACGTGGTCGAGGACGGGCGGCACCCGGGGGAAGGACCCTCCGGGCGCCGCCCTACCCTTGTGACCCATGTCCTCGGCGCCCTTCACGTACGAGCCGGTCGGCGCGACCCGCGACGATCTCACCTACTGCCCGCCCGGCTTCCACCCCCTGCACGTCCGCACCCGCCTCGGCGAGGGCCAGAAGCTCTTCCACCGGGCCGCCGAGGCGGTCCTCACCTGGGAGATGCACCGAGCCCTGGGCGTCGGCATCGACGCCACCGCCGACCGCGCGGCCCCTGACGTAGCCGTCACGGTCACCCTGGCCGGGCTCATCAAGGCCCCTTGCCGCGTCATCTGGACGACCGAGGAACCCCGCCGGGCCGGCTGGGCCTACGGCACCCTGGAGGGCCACCCCGAATGCGGCGAGGAGGCCTTCGTGGTCGACCGCACGGGAGACGGCACGGTCTGGCTGACGGTGGCCGCCTTCAGCAAACCGGTCAAGTGGTACGCAAGGGCGGCCGGCCCGGCGACCCGGGGCCTGCAGCACGCGTACGCCCGCCGCTGCGGCGCGGTGCTGCGCAGGCTGTGCGAGGGGTTGTCCGAGGACTGACCGCCTCAGTCCGCCAACCGCGCGAGGATGCCCTGGACTCCGTGGGCCACGACCTCGCGGAGGGCCGCCGTCATGGCGGGCACCCCGGACTCGGGCACGACGACGAGATCCGGACACGCGAAGAAGACGCCACCGCCTTCCTCGCCGGTTTCCTTCCAGCGCCGGAGCACCCTGCCGATCGCGCCGAGCGTCAGCAGCGTGGCCGACCACCGGCTGCCGTCGGGCAACCGCACCCACGCGTCGGTGTTGTCGACGGTTTCCGCCTCCTCACCGGCGCCGAGCAGGAAGTAGGCACTGAAGCCGGGCTCGCGCACGACATGGTAGATCTTCTCCAGCTCAGTCTCAGCGAGCTCTGGCGAGTCGTCCACGAACCAATTGAAGCCCAGCCGCGCGGCGAAGTGGGTGTGTCGGTTGAGCGGGCCGAGGCGCACCCGCACCCAAAAACTTCACACGCCACCCAGGCGCCCTCCCCACTCGTTGACGTGTTCACTACCCCCGGCTGCTAGATTCGCCGGGATCGGCACACACGGGGGAGGCACACGCCCATGGCATGGGACGAGTGGGAACAGCTGAAGGCCGAGGCCGCTGAGCGGCGCCAGAACGGGGAGGGCGCGACCGGCCCCGCATCGGCGCACATGCGGCTGAACCACGTGGCCGACGCGGGCGCGGGCGGCGGGGGCCGCCCGGACATCGACATCAAGACGCAGGGCGTACACGGCGCGGCCGCCGACACGGAGACCCTGTCACGCCAGGCGATGCAGCGCCTGAGCCACTCCCTCGACACGAGCGACGAGGTGTACGGGGCCCACTACGGCTACGGCTGGCTGAGCCCTGTCCAGCTCAAGGTGTGCGCACTGGACTGGGAAGACCACATGGTGTCGCTCGCCAAGCAGCTCGGCGACCTCAGCGCCAAGCTGAAGGACTCCGCCCAGGGCTACGACAGAGCTGACGCCGAGGCCGAGGCCCGGCTGCACGCGGCCGTCCAGGATCTGGGGAAGGCCTGAGCGTGGTCTCGTACGAAGGCATCAACAACGCCCTCCCCAAGAAGTGGCAGACGGCCGCGGCGGAGTGGGAGTCGCTGTCCACGTACGCGCTCGGCGCGGCGAAGGACCTGCGCAACCTCGGGGTCAAGCCGCTGGCCGACAACTGGACCGACGAGGTCGGACAGGCCGCCGCCGGCAAGTTCGAGAGTTTGGCCAACCAACTCGAGGCGGCTTCCGACATCCTGCTCTCCGTCAAGATGGTCGTCGAGGGCGTGACCACGGCCATCGAGACCGCCCAGAGCACCCTGCGCGAGGCGACCGAGCTCGCCGACCGGTACGGACTGACGATCAGCACCGACGGCACGGTCACGGGCCCGCCCGTCCACAACCGTATGGAGGCCGAGGATCTCGGGCCCTACCGGACCCAGGTGCTGGATCTCATCAACCAGGCCGTGGAGCAGGTGACCACCGCCGACAAGCTGGCCGCGGCGGAATTCGCCAAGCTCGCCGAGCAGACCAACCTGGCCGACCCGGACAAGGCGCTCAAGCTGCAGAACGACGCCTCGCACGTCGAGATGCAGATGCTGGCCGCCGACGTCCCGGTCGGACAGGATCCGACGACCGTGCGCGAGTGGTGGGACGGCCTGACGGCCCAGCAGCGCAAGGACATGATGCTGGCCGAGCCGGTTCTCATCGCCAACCTCGACGGCATACCCCCCGACGTCCAGCAGGACCTGCGCGGCAACGGCAAGTATGACCGCGTCAAGCTGGTCCAGTACGCCCTGGACAACTGGGACAAGAGCGACCCCACCGACTTCGGCAACAACTGCACCAACTTCGTCTCCAACGCCCTGCATGCGGCGGGGATGAAGGAGAAGACGTCGATCTGGGGAACCAGCGACGACGACAGCTGGATGATCGGCAACCCGACCGGCATCGACCGGATAGACAGGTCACTCGCCTACTCCAACACCTGGTCCGCCGCCGAGAACCAGAAGGACTTCATGCTCCGGCACGGCGGTGAGGAGATCCCGCGCTCCGAGGTGAAGCCGGGTGACATCCTCTACTTCGAGCAGTCCGGCCCCAACGACTCGATCGAGAAGGGCAACACGCATCACGCGGCGATCGTCACAGCCGTGATGCCCGATGGTGAGATCAAGTACACCCAGCACACCGACTCCTACCAGAACGTGAGTCTGGATGGACGTCTCCCCGCCACCGAGAAGCACGAAGGCGCCCAGAACGTCCGCATCGTTCGCCCCAACCCGGACTGGTACTGATGACACCTCCTCCTACGCCCGCCACCACCGACCAGGCCACCGCCTCCTCCCCGGCCCGGCGCCGCACCGACCTGCTCGTGCCCGTCCTGACGATCGTGTCGTTCGGGCTGCTGGCCGCCCACTTCTCCTTCTCCTCCGACACGTTCCAGCACTGCGAGTACCTGGGCCCCTCCACGCGGATGTACATCACGGCATGGGCCGGTCCACTGTGTTCTGTTACCGCGGTGGCGCTGTACGCAGGGCTGCTGCGCAGTGCGCACAGCCCTGGTCTGGTGCCGGGCCGAGGCGGACGTGCGTGGCTCGTGACGATCTCCGCGACCCTCGCACTGTTCCTGCTGTTCGTGCAGCTCCTGGCGCTCTACTGGGTGTACGCACCGGACCCGGCAGGCGGGTACGGCTGCTCAGGGCTGCATCTGCTCGCGCCGTAGAGCGCGTAGGGATCGGAATTCAGCCGACCTGTTCGCCGGTGCCCCGTTCCGCGTTGCGATCCGCAATGTGCCGGTGTGATGATCCCAGGCATGTTCGAACGCGGGGGCGATAGCGGCTCGTCGGCGAGAAGACGCAGGTCACGCCTGTACGACTATGTGGTCGTGCCCCGCACTGACCAGCGGGACACGACCGAAGCGAAGGCGTCCGAGGACGCGGGTTTGCCTGAGCGCGCAGCAACGCTCACCGTCGCCTCAGATGCTGTCGAGCGCAGGCGCCGTGAGTTCGCCATGTTGCTGGGCGAGTTCCGTCGTACGGCCGTACTCGTTCCGCTGGACGCGGACAACGACGGCCTGCTGACGGCCGACTTCGGTGGCGTGCGCTGGATCTACGCCTTCTCCGACGAGCGTGCCCTGGCCCGATTCGCACTCGCATGCGGCGAGGCGGCGCGGGAGTGGGCTTACCAACGATGGTTCGGGGCACGGCTGCTGGATGCCGCTGTGCCGGCGGTGGGTGTGCCGTGCGGGGTCGCCCTGGATGTGGGCAGCGAGGGCGAAGAGGTGCTGTTCCCACCGGTGGTGGGGATCGTGCCGGATGCGGCGGCCGTTGACCGGGCCGTGGAGGAGACGAACGGGGGAACACCGCGATGAGCGGGGACAAGGGCGGCGGCAAGGACATCGAGGCCGCCGGGCTGAACCTGATCGCGCAGGGCATCACCCAGACGCTGGCCGAGTTGAAGGACCTGGGCCTCGTCGGCATGGCGGGAGCGGGCCGGGGTTTCTCGAACCTGGAACTCTCCGGGATGGAGCTGGGCCACGAGGACCTGACGTCGAAGTTCACGTCGTTCTGCGAGCGCTGGGAGTGGGGCGTGCGCGGCCTGGTGGCGGAGGGCAACGCCTTCGCGGCGGAGGTGGGGTTGTCCGCGGGCACGCTCTATGAGACGGACCAGTGGCTCAGGCCACGGGCCCGGACGGCACGACCCTGACCCTGCTGCGCGACCGCTACGGACGCCTGCACTCGGAGACCGTCAACGACCGCACGGTGACGTACACGTACGACGCCCTGGGCCGCCGCACGGGCCGCACAACCCCGGCAGGCGCCGTCACCAGCTGGACGTACGACGCGGCGGGCCGCCGCACGGGCATGGTGGCGTCGGGCCGTTCGATCGACTTCACCTACGACGAGGCAGGCCGAGAACTGACCCGCCGGATCGGCGGAGCGGTCACGCTGGAGCACACCTTCGACGCGATGGGCCGTCTGACTGTGCAGTCGGTGACGGGCGCGGAGGGCCGCACGGTCCAGCACCGGGCGTACGCCTACCGCGCCGACGGCAACGTCATCGGCATCGCCGACCACTTGTCCGGCTCCCGCCGCTTCGACCTGGACGCGACGGGCCGGGTAACGGCGGTCCACGCGGCGAACTGGACGGAGAGCTACGCCTACGACGAGGCAGGCAACCTGACCCAGGCAACCTGGCCGACGACCCACCCGGGCGCAGAGGCCACGGGCCCCCGCACCTACGCAGGCACCCGCATCACCCGAGCAGGCAACGTCCGCTACGAACACGACGCCCTGGGCCGCATCACCCTCCGCCAGAAAACCCGCCTGTCGAGGAAGGCGGACACCTGGCGCTACGAGTGGGACGCCGAGGACCGCCTGGCCTCCGTGGTGACCCCCGACGGCACCCGCTGGCGTTACACCTACGGCCCCCTCGGCCGCCGGACGGCCAAGCTCCGCCTGGCGGAGGACGGCGAATCGGTTGTAGAACGCGTCGACTTCACCTGGGACGGCACCACCCTCTGCGAACAGACCACAACCTCGGGAGATCTCCCCAACCCGGTCACCCTGACCTGGGACCACCGAGGCCTCCGCCCCCTCGCCCAAACCGAACGCATCACAGCAGCCGAAGCCCCCCAGGACGAAATCGACTCCCGCTTCTTCGCCATCGTCACCGACCTGGTAGGCACCCCGAACGAACTCATAGACGAACAGGGCGACGTCGCCTAGCGCACCCGAAGCACCCTGTGGGGGACAACAGCGTGGGCAGCCGAGAGCACCACCTACACACCCCTACGCTTCCCGGGCCAGTATTACGACCCAGAAACCGGCCTCCACTACAACTACTTCCGCCACTACGACCCTGAAACGGCCAGATACCTCACCGCCGATCCTCTTGGGCTGACCCCGGCACCCAACCCCGCCAGCTATGTACAGAACCCTTACACGTGGACGGATCCACTTGGGCTGGCCCCCTGCAAAGCACCGAGCGATAACTCAAACCCCTCCCTTCTCGAGGGAAAGGGCCTGGAGGACAAACCGCGCCGGTGGACCGCAGACCTGAGCCATGTGACAGGTAGGACCGCTGAAGCTCGTAATCGCGCCATCGACGCAATCATCAAGGAGGAGTTTCCCAACCTGCGGCTCACCCATAAACCTCAGTACAGCCCATTCGTCGGCCACGGGGTGTCAAAATTTGGGGAGGATACACACCTAGGACGCGATTCTTTCGTCTCTCGACATGAGCTACGGGATACAATCGCACATGAAGAACTCCATCATCGCTGGTGGTCCAGAGGGATATTCGAAGACCATCACCCCAAGAATGGATCTGGCCTGTCCGATAGATTCTACGAAACAATAGAACGATACAGGAGAATGCGAGGATGGGAATGAGAGGCAATATGATCCTAGAGAGCGGGCCGTACACAGAAACGTGCGACAATTGCGGAGCGGCTGCATCTTGCACGGCAACGGAGGCCCTCATAAACGGAAGGCCTCGTTGGGATACAGAATGCACTTGCCCAAAATGCGGAGACGCATGGCATGCCGGCGGATCGGGCCCATCCCCTAGCTACGTCCGGAATGCAGTGCTTTCCGCTAATCGCGAATCGGTAATCCGTGTTTCCGGAACAGAAATTGGTGGCGCAAGACTAATCAAGACAATGCGCGAGATCGATGGGACTTCATTGCAGGAATCCAAGGAAGCGGCGGATAAGTTGCGCTCTGAAGGACGGACAGGAACGCTGGTGGAAATTAGTAGACTGGCCGACGCCCTGCGCACGGCAGGAATCGACTTCACCATCGACAAAAAGCAATGAGCCTAGCTGCTGTTGCGCTCCCGGTAAGCACGGTGCACGACATCCCCGCTAAAATGAGGATCCACGTTCTGAAAATTGATGCATACGAAGAGTATCCCCTGAACAAATAAGACGCTTTGTAGCGGAAGCTCACCGGCATGCACAACATTGACACCGCAAGGCTGCAGGTCTACTCCGTCGAGGCGAGGACTACTACGACCGCCGTATGCGTCGTTCGATGTGTGGACGGCATCGCGCGCACGGGTCAGAAATTTTCATCCAGTGCCGTTGTCGACGCAAATGCACGCCAGGACTACATGACACTTGACTGGATTCGTCACTACGAGAAACCAGTGGACTTCCTGGAACCACCACACAACGCCAAGGTTCACCTGTCAGGTAAAGGCATCGATGAACTCAAGAGAGGAGTCATCCTCGACTCCCGCCAAATCAGCGCTCCTTTCCGACTTCCTCGGGGAACGCAATAGCCGGACACAGTATGAAATGGCCCGGAGGGCCATCGGCGGAGCCGACGCGCAGCGCCCTTGACGCACCTCGCGCAGGCACGACACTCGCCGAGAAGCGAGCGGCCCAACGGCTACCTGTTCACTCCTCGGTGAACAGCTCCGTCGCGTCCGTGGCGTGTACGGCTCGCTGGGCCCAGACCTCCAGCTGATCCAGGTCTGCGCAGGCTTCGACTCGCTCACGGACGGAGTCGGGTACCGGGATGCCGCGCCATTCCAGGATGCGCAGGATCATCTCCTGGCGGTCCTCGATACGCCCCTGTTCCAGACCTTGCTCTCGACCCTCCTCCCGTACCTGCTCGGCAAGCGGGTGTCGCCAGAAGTACTGGATCGCCGTCATCAAATCCCTCCACATCTGCTTCGCCTGGGGGTCGGCCAGGCAGGAGTCGACGAACTGCACGAAGACCGCGGCATTGTCCGGGTCGATGGTCCGCAGGGCGGCGGCCAGGGATTCCAGTATGGCCGGAGCCTGCGGTCCACGCCCGTGCGTCATGGCCGAGAGCACCGCAAGGGGGACATCCTGCTCCGCCTGCCGCTCGTCCGCGATCACCGGCACATTGTCCGGACCCAGCACCAGCGGCCGCACCGTCAACGAGTCCCAGCCCGTGAAGCCGAAGCGGATCGGGCGCGAGGCCCACTGGGCGGTCCTGCTGCTCTGGGTGATGACGATCAGCACCGGCTCACAGCGGTACTTCTCGTACAAGTAGCTCAGGTAGTACGGCCAGCTGCCCCGCTTACGATCGTCCACCTTCCCCTGCGACTCCACCACCAGCAGATACGTGCCCTCGTCCGTCTCCGCCCGCAACAGCGTGTCCACCCGCCGCTCGACCGGTTCGATCTCGGTGAGATCCACATTCAGCGCCGCGATCTCCCGGGGCTCGGGAAACGGCACGCACAGCACCTTCTGTAACGCCTTCGTCAGCAGCGCCGGATCCTTCTGAAAGATCCGGTGCAACGCCTCATGCGACGAGCCGACCATCAGCTCTCCCTTCCATCGCCGTGATCAACGAGCTACGCCGCCACAAGTTCGCACCACACGAACTTCCCCCGATCCCCGAACCGAGCCGTCGGCTGCCACCCCCAGTACTGCGCGCACGCCCTGACCAGCCCGAGCCCCCGCCCGTCCTCCAGCTCCAGCTCGGCCACCTGCTCCAGCGGGCGCGGCGGGTCCGGTGGCGCGGGATCGGTGTCCCACGCCCCGATCCACACCATCCCCTCCGCCGTACGCCGCACCCTCAACGCCGCCGGCCCCTTCGTGTGCCGCACGGCGTTCGACACCAGCTCCGCCGCCAGCAGCTCCGCCGTGTCCACCAGCCCGATCAACCCGTGCAGGGTCAGGATCAGGCGCAGGGTACGGCGGCACACCGGAGGTCGTTCGGGATGTAGAGCGTGTAGTCCCAGGTGTCTTCGTTCTCGGGCATGCGTCATCAACTCCGGTCAGTGAGTGGGGATTCCGCGCGCGGTGGCATTGCCGCAGCCGCCATGGCACGACGGCGCGGTGCGCTTCCGCTGCGTGTGCGCTACGTCACCGACGGTAGGGGTAATCTGTTACCCGTGGCAAGCTGATCGCACGATCACTCCCCGAAAGAGCCGGAGCAACTCATGGTGCAGAGGCGCGAACCAACAGCACGTCAGTTGCGACTCGGGCTCGAACTGCGCAGGCTCCGTGAGGCAGCCGGGCTCACCGCCGTCCAATCGGCGGCGCTGCTCGGCATGAACAGGGTCCAGATCAGCCACATCGAGTCGGGGCTCATCGGAGTGAGCGAGGAGCGCCTGCGTCGGTTCGCGTCCCACTACGCCTGCACCGACGAGGAGTTCATCGACGCCCTGGTGGAGATGGCTACCGATCGGACGCGCGGCTGGTGGGAGGAGTACCGGGGCCTGTTGCCCACATCATTCCTCGACCTGTCCGAGCTGGAGCATCACGCCCGTTCCCTCCGCCACGTGGCCATCCTGTACGTACCGGGCCTGCTGCAGACCGAGGACTACTCTCGTGCCGTCTTCTCGTCCAGGCTGCCGGAACTGACCCGCCAGGAACTCGAGTTGCGCATCCAGCATCGCAAGGCACGGCAGGAGTTCGCCGTCCCGTACGAAGCGGTGATCCATGAGGCGGCACTTCGGATCAGAGTCGGCGACCGTGCCACCTCCAGGGCTCAGCTCGGCCGGCTCCTGGAACTCTCCGAGGCAGACCACATCACCGTTCGCGTCATCCCCTTCGACCTGGACGGCTTCGCCAGAGCCTCCAGCACGATGACGTACGTGAGTGGCCCCCTGCCGAGACTGGACACAGTGGTACGGGACGCACCTCACGGTTCTGTCTTCATCGACTCGGAAGCTCAGCTCAGTACCTATCGAACGCGCTTCCGTAAGGTGGAGGCCGTATCGCTTGAGCCCGATCAGTCGCGGGACTTCATTCGCGAGCTGACGAAGGAGCTGTGAGGTATCCCATGAACCCCCTCGACAACTGGCGGAAGTCGTCCTACTCCGGTGAGGGCGACGGCAACGAATGCGTCGAGATCGCCACCACCCCCACCCGCACATCCATCCGCGACTCCAAGGACCCGGCCGTCGGCACCCTCACCGTCCCGGCCGGATCCTTCACCCTCTTCATCGAGGCCCTGAAGAAGGCCACGTAGCGGAGACGTCGTCAGCCCCCTACCGCAACAACACCCCCGCCCCTTCCACCCCCTCCTCCGAAGGCACCGCCACCAGTCCCAGCTCGGCGGCGGAGGCCAGCAGACGGTGGCTCGGGAGGATGCGGACCGTGTAGCCATACGGACCCGTGCGATCCAGAGCCAGCGGGCCCTCGTACAGCAGGCGGCCCTCCAGATCCGGCGCACCGGCCGGCTTCAGGGGGACCACCGTCGCGTCCGTGATGTGGTCCTCCGCGTCCACCCGGCCCGACACCGCCTGGACTTCGACGTCGTCCGGAGTCAGTGAGCCGAGGGCCACCCGGACCCGCAGGCCCACCGTCGAGCCCAGTTCCGCCGTGGCGGTCGGGGCCGTCGTCTCCACGTGGTCCACGCTCACCCCGGACCAGGCCGCCCGGACCCGGGCCTTCCAGGCGGCCAGCTCGCCCGCCGTGTCCGGGGTCAGTGCGCGGTGGGCCTGCGCGGCGGGGACGTAGAGGCGGTCGACGTACTCGCGGACCATGCGGCCGGCCAGCACCTTGGGGCCGAGCAGGGTGAGGGTCTGGCGGACCATCTGGATCCAGCGGTCGGGGAGGCCGGCCCGGCCCTGCTCGTAGAAGCGCGGAGTCACCCGCTGCTCCAGCAGGTCGTAGAGCGCCGCCGCCTCGATGTCGTCGCGGCGGTCCGGGTCCGTGCCCGCGCCGTCCGCCGTCGGGATGGCCCAGCCGAAGTCCGGCTGGAACCATTCGTCCCACCAGCCGTCCAGGACCGAGAGGTTCAGGCAGCCGTTGAGTGCCGCTTTCATACCGCTCGTACCGCACGCCTCCAGGGGGCGCAGGGGGTTGTTCAGCCAGATGTCGCAGCCGGGGTAGAGCTTCTGCGCCATCGCCATGCCGTAGTCGGGGAGGAACACGATCCGGTGGCGGACCCGCGGGTCGTCCGCGAAGCGGACCAACTCCTGCACGAGGCGCTTGCCGCTGTCGTCCGCCGGGTGCGCCTTGCCCGCCACGACGATCTGGATCGGGCGGTCGGGATGCAGCAACAGCTCCATCAGGCGGTCTCGGTCCCGCAGCATCAGCGTCAGGCGTTTGTACGACGGCACCCTGCGCGCGAAGCCGATCGTCAGGACGTCCGGGTCCAGCACGCCGTCGATCCAGCCCAGCTCGGCATCGCCCGCGCCCCGTTGCCGCCAGGACGCCCGCAGCCGCTCCCGCACCTCCAGCACCAGCCGTTCGCGCAGGGTGCGACGCAGCTCCCAGATCTCCTGATCCTCGATCTCCGCCACCGAGTCCCAGCGCTCGGAGCCGCCGACGGTCAGCGCGTCCTCGGCCCGCTCGGAGCCGACCTGCCGGGAGCCGAGCCTCAGCACCTCGGGGGCGACCCAGGTCGGCGCGTGCACCCCGTTGGTCACGGAGGTGATCGGCACCTCCTCGGGGTCGAATCCCGGCCACAATCCCGCGAACATCTCCCGGCTCACCTGACCGTGCAGCAGCGACACCCCGTTGGCCCGCTGGGCCAGCCTGAGCCCCATCACGGCCATGTTGAACAGGTTCGGCTCGCCGCCGGGGTACGTCTCCATCCCCAGGGTCAGAATCCGCTGCACGTCGATGCCGGGAAGCTCGGCGTCCACCCCGAAGTGCCGGGCGACCAGCTCCCGGTCGAAGCGGTCGATGCCGGCCGGGACGGGAGTGTGGGTGGTGAAGACCGTGCCGCCGCGCACCGCCTCCAGGGCGGAGTCGAAGTCCAGGCCGGCCGCGGACAGTTCGGCGATCCGCTCCAGGCCCAGGAACCCCGCGTGCCCCTCGTTGGTGTGGAACACCTCCGGCTCCGGGTGCCCGGTGAGCCGGCAGTACGTCCGCACCGCCCGCACACCCCCTATCCCGAGCAGCATCTCCTGCAGCAGCCGGTGCTCGCTGCCGCCGCCGTAGAGCCGGTCGGTCACCCCGCGTTCGCCGAGGTCGTTCTCCTCCACGTCCGAGTCCAGGAGCAGCAGCGGCACCCTGCCCACCTGGGCCAGCCAGATCCGGGCGCGCAGCGCCTTGCCGCCGGGCAGCGCGAGCGAGACCTGGGCCAGGGCGCCGTCGGCCTCCTTCAACTGGGTCAGGGGCAGCTCGTTGGGGTCGAGCACCGGGTAGTGCTCCTGCTGCCAGCCGTCGCGGGACAGGGTCTGCCGGAAGTACCCGTGCCGGTACAGCAGCCCGACACCGATCAGGGGTACGCCGAGATCGCTGGCCGCCTTCAGATGGTCGCCTGCCAGGATGCCGAGGCCGCCGGAGTACTGGGGCAGGGCGGCCGTGATGCCGAACTCCGGGGAGAAGTAGGCGATGGCCGTGGGCATGCCGTCCGCCTGGGTCTGGTACCAGCGGTCGCCGGTCAGATAGTCGTCGAGGTCGTCGGCGACCGCGGTGAGGCGGCGCAGGAAACGCCGGTCCCCAGCCAGCTCGGTCAGCCGCGCCGGCCGTACCCGGCCCAGTATCCGCACCGGGTCACCCCCGGCTGCGGCCCACGCCTCGGGGTCCACGGACTGGAACAGATCGCGCGTTTCCGCATGCCAGGACCAGCGCAGATTGCGCGCCAGGTCGCTCAGCGGCCGCAGAGGTTCGGGGAGAACGGGACGGACGGTGAACCGACGGATCGCCTTCACACTTCCACCTCGGACGCGTTGCGGAGTGAGACGCACGGCGCTGTACGTCTCGTCGTCACCCTCGACGGTAGTGGGTTACCCGGGGGTCGGTGGGGACGCGTCCGGCGGGGGTGTCGGGGCGTGGGGTGACGGCCCGCGGGCACCCGGAAAAGAGACCCGGTGAAAGGGGCCGGTCTTGTGGGTGGACATACGCGGGAGTAGTTAACAAAGTTCCGGATTGCCCACCCGAACAGGGTGGGAAGGCTCCTCCGGTACGAACCCACAGGCGTCCCACAGCACCTCCGCAGGACCCACGTCACCACATCCATCCGCCCACACCCACGTTGACGCGGACAGGAGCGGTCATGCCCGCCACGCACCATTCGTCAGCACCTCCGACAAGCAGCAAGGCCCCGGCAGCAGCACCGGAGCAGCCCACGCAGGCCGAGCAGGCCGCGCAGGCCGAACAGACCCCGGGCGGGCAGGCCGCGCAGGCCGAGCAGACCCCGGCCGGGCAGCAGGCCAAGAAACCGGCCAAGAAGTCGGCCAGGCAGCCGGCCAGGAAAACAACGGGCAAGAAATCCGTAAAGGCCGCCACCGACGTGCCCGTCCCCGCACAGGCCCCGACCGGTCCCCCGGACACCGTCCTCGGCCGTATCCCCGTCCTCGACGTACGTCCGGTGGTCCACCACGGGCGCAGGCCGGCCAAGGCGGTGACCGGTGAGTCGTTCGAGGTGTCCGCCACCGTCTTCCGGGAGGGGCACGACGCCGTCGCGGCGAACGTGGTGCTGCGCGACCCGGCCGGCCGGCCCGGACCGTGGACGCCGATGCGCGAACTGGCCCCCGGCACCGACCGCTGGGGCGCCATCGTCACCGCGGGTGAACCGGGCCGCTGGACCTACACGGTGGAGGCCTGGGCCGACCCGGTCGCGACCTGGCAGCACCACGCCGGCATCAAGATCCCGGCGGGCATCGACACCGAACTGGTCCTGGAGGAGGGCGCGCGGCTGTACGAGCGCGCCGCCGCCGGCGTCCCGGCCGGCCAACGGCCGGTCGTGCGAAAGGTCGTGTCGGCCCTGCGGAACGAGAACCGGCCGGCCGCCTGGCGCCTCGCGGCGGCGCTGGCACCGGAGGTGAAGGACCTGCTGGCCCGTCATCCGCTGCGGGAGCTGGTCACCGCCTCCGACCCGATGCCGCTGCTGGTGGAGCGGGAGCGGGCCCTGTACGGCTCCTGGTACGAGTTCTTCCCGCGCTCGGAGGGTACGGCCGAACAGCCGCACGGCACGTTCCGTACGGCCGTGCGCCGGCTGGAGTCGATCGCGGAGATGGGCTTCGACGTCGTCTATCTGCCGCCGATCCATCCCATCGGCACGACCTTCCGCAAGGGGCCCAACAACACGCTTACCGCCGGTCCGCAGGACGTGGGCGTGCCCTGGGCGATCGGTTCGCCCGAGGGCGGGCACGACGCGGTCCACCCGGGCCTCGGCACCCTCGAGGACTTCGACTTCTTCGTCGAAAAGGCCCGCGGACTCGGTCTTGAGGTCGCTCTCGACTTCGCGCTCCAGTGCTCGCCCGACCATCCCTGGGTGCACAAGCATCCGGAGTGGTTCCATCACCGGCCGGACGGCACGATCGCCTACGCGGAGAACCCGCCGAAGAAGTACCAGGACATCTACCCGATCGCCTTCGACGCGGACATGGACGGGCTCGTCGCCGAGACCGTCCGGGTCCTGCGGCACTGGATGGGCCACGGCGTGCGCATCTTCCGCGTCGACAACCCGCACACCAAGCCGGTCGTCTTCTGGGAGCGGGTCATCGCGGAGGTCAACGCGTCCGACCCGGACGTGATCTTCCTGGCCGAGGCCTTCACCCGCCCGGCGATGATGCACACCCTCGCCCAGATCGGCTTCCAGCAGTCCTACACCTACTTCACCTGGCGCAACAGAAAGCAGGAACTCACCGAATACGCCAGCGAGTTGGCGGGTGAGGCCGCGGCCTACATGCGGCCGAACTTCTTCGCCAACACCCCGGACATCCTGCACGCCTACCTTCAGCACGGCGGCCGGCCGGCCTTCGAGGTGCGGGCCGTGCTCGCCGCGACCCTCTCCCCCGCCTGGGGCATCTACAGCGGCTACGAGCTGTGCGAGAACACCCCGCTCAGGCAGGGCAGCGAGGAGTACCTGGACTCGGAGAAGTACCAGCTCAGGCAGCGGGACTGGGAGGCTGCGGCGCGTGAGGGCCGGACCATCGCGCCGCTCATCACCAGGCTCAACACCATCCGGCGGCAGAACCCGGCCCTGCGTCAGCTGCGCGATCTGCACTTCCACCACGCCGACAAGGACGCGGTGATCGCGTACTCGAAGCGGAGCGGGTCGAACACGGTTCTGGTGGTCGCCAACCTCGACCCCCACGACACCCAGGAGGCAACGGTCTCGTTGGACATGCCGCAACTCGGCCTGGACTGGCACGAGTCCGTGCCGGTGCGCGACGAGCTCACCGGCGAGACCTACTACTGGGGCAGGGCCAACTATGTGCGCCTCGAACCGGGTCATCGGCCCGCGCATGTCTTCACCGTCCTGCGACCGTCCAACCCGCAGATCGGAGGGTCACCCACAATATGATCGTGAATGAGCCCGTCCCGGACACCTTCGAGGACACGCCCGTCAAGGACCGGGACCCGGAGTGGTTCAAACGCGCCGTCTTCTACGAGGTCCTGGTCCGCTCCTTCCAGGACAGCAACGGCGACGGCATCGGTGACCTGAAGGGTCTGACCGCCAAGCTGGACTATCTGCAGTGGCTCGGCGTGGACTGCCTGTGGCTGCCGCCGTTCTTCAAGTCACCGCTTCGGGACGGCGGTTACGACGTCTCCGACTACACCGCCGTACTGCCCGAATTCGGTGACCTCGCCGACTTCGTGGAGTTCGTGGACGCCGCCCACCAGCGCGGCATGCGCGTGATCATCGACTTCGTCATGAACCACACCAGCGACCAGCACCCGTGGTTCCAGGAGTCGAGGCGGGATCCGGACGGTCCGTACGGGGACTACTACGTCTGGGCCGACGACGACAAGCAGTTCCAGGACGCCCGGATCATCTTCGTCGACACCGAGGCCTCCAACTGGACGTACGACCCGGTACGCAAGCAGTACTACTGGCACCGCTTCTTCTCGCACCAGCCGGACCTCAACTACGAGAACCCGGCGGTGCAGGAGGAGATGATCTCCGCGCTGAAGTTCTGGCTGGATCTCGGCATCGACGGGTTCCGGCTGGACGCCGTGCCGTACCTGTACCAGCAGGAGGGCACCAACTGCGAGAACCTGCCGGCGACCCACGAGTTCCTCCGGCGGGTGCGCAAGGAGATCGACACCCAGTACCCCGACAAGGTGCTGCTGGCGGAGGCCAACCAGTGGCCGGAGGACGTCGTCGACTACTTCGGGAACTACTCCTCCGGCGGCGACGAGTGCCACATGGCGTTCCACTTCCCGGTGATGCCGCGCATCTTCATGGCCGTACGGCGGGAATCCCGTTACCCGGTCTCGGAGATCCTCGCCAAGACACCGGCCATTCCCTCGAAGTGCCAGTGGGGCATCTTCCTGCGCAACCACGACGAGCTGACCCTCGAAATGGTCACCGACGAAGAGCGCGACTACATGTGGGCCGAGTACGCGAAAGACCCGCGGATGCGCGCCAACATCGGCATCCGCCGCCGCCTCGCGCCGCTGCTCGACAACGACCGCAACCAGATCGAGCTGTTCACCGCCCTGCTGCTGTCCCTGCCCGGCTCGCCGATCCTCTACTACGGCGACGAGATCGGCATGGGTGACAACATCTGGCTCGGCGACCGCGACGCCGTGCGCACCCCGATGCAGTGGACCCCCGACCGCAACGCCGGCTTCTCGTCCTGTGACCCGGGACGCCTGTACCTGCCGACGATCATGGACCCGGTCTACGGCTACCAGGTCACCAACGTCGAGGCGTCGATGTCGTCGCCGTCGTCGCTGCTGCACTGGACCCGGCGCATGATCGAGATCCGCAAGCAGAATCCCGCCTTCGGACTGGGGTCCTACACCGAGCTGCAGTCCACCAACCCGGCGGTGCTCGCCTTCCTGCGCGAGTACGAGGACGACCTCGTGCTCTGCGTCCACAACTTCTCCCGCTTCGCACAGCCCACGGAGCTGGACCTGAGCCGGTTCGGCGGGCGGCACCCGGTCGAGCTGTTCGGCGGGGTCCGCTTCCCGGCGATCGGCGAGCTGCCGTACCTGCTCACCCTCGCGGGGCACGGCTTCTACTGGTTCCGCCTGCGGCGGGAAGCCGCGTAGTGGGCCCGGGTGGGGCGGTTTCCACCGCCCCACCCGGGGCACGCATCAGTAACACCCCGACGACCCGGGGAAAGGACGTGACGCCCATGGCGGAAACGGTCACCTCTTCCAGCACCACTCCTCTCCTCGCCTCGCTCGACCCCTTGTTGCGCGAGTGGCTGCCGAGGCAGCGCTGGTTCGCCGGCAAGGGGCGCCCGGTCACCGGGTTCACCCCCGTGGCCGTCACCGAACTGCTGCCGCCCGACGGCCGGCTGGGCCTGTACCACCTGCTGCTGCGCGTCCACCAGCCGTCGGCGCTGGGCGCCGAGCCCCACCCGGGCGACTGCTACCAGCTCCTCATAGGCGTGCGCGAGGCGCTGCCGCCCCGGCTGGCGCCCGCGCTGATCGGGCATGTGGCGGACGGGCCGCTCGCCGGACGCACGGTGTACGAGGCCCTGTACGACCCCCGGCCCGCCGAGGTGCTCCTGGAGGCCCTGCGCACCCGGGCGCGCATCGGCGGGCTGCGTTTCGAGCGGGACCCCCGCCAGGAGATCCGCGAGGGTCTCGTGGCCCGGCTGATGACCGCCGAGCAGTCCAACTCGTCGGTGGTCTACGGCGATACGTTCATCCTGAAACTGCTGCGCCGGGTGGTGCCCGGCGTCAACCCCGACCTGGAGATACCCCTGGCGCTGGCCCGCGAGGACTGCCCCCGGGTGCCCGCGCCGACGGCCTGGCTGCACGCCGAGCTGGAGGCGGATGCGTATGTGCTGGCGGTGCTCCAGCCCTTCGTCAGCGGGGCGAGCGACGGCTGGGAGCTGGCGCTGCGCGAGCTGGCCAAGGGCGAGGACTTCGTCGCCGAGGCACGGTCGCTGGGCCGGGCCACCGCCGAGGTGCACACCGCGCTCGCCCGCGCCCTGCCGACGGTCACCCTCGGCCATGTGCAGCTGCAGTCGCTGGCCGACGGGATGACCGAGCGACTGGAGGCGGCCGTCCAGGCGGTGCCCGCCCTGCGGCCGTATGAAAGCGGACTGCGCTCCGCCTACGCGGCGCTGGCCTCGCTCGCCACCGAGGGCCGCACCTGGACCGCCCAGCGGATCCACGGCGATCTGCACCTGGGCCAGTGTCTGCGCTCCCCTTCCGGGGAGTGGTCGCTGATCGACTTCGAGGGCGAGCCGGCCCGGCCGCCGGCCGAACGGCGGATGCCGCAGCCGCCGGTGCGGGACATCGCGGGGATGCTCCGCTCCTTCGACTACGCCGCCCACTCCGTGACCCCGCCCGCGCCGGACTGGGCGCGCGCGTGCCGGGCCGCCTACTGCTGTGGGTACGCGGAGGTGTCCGGCCGCGATCCGCGCACCGATCCGGTGCTGCTGCGGGCCTTCGAGACCGACAAGGCGGTCTACGAGGTCGTCTACGAGGCCCGGCACCGCCCCGACTGGCTCCCCGTACCGCTCTCGGCGATCCGTCGCCTCGCCGCGTGAACACCCAGGAGGCTCGTCCGTGACCCCGAAGGGCAAGAAGCACACCAGGACCAGGGAGAAGACGGTCCCGAGGCAGAAGGTGCCGACGCACGAGCGGCCGGCGGCCGCCGTCCCCCCCGCCGACCGGGAAAGGCTGCTGCACGGCACCCACCACGACCCGCACTCCGTCCTGGGCGCCCATCCGGTGCCCGGCGGCGTGGTCTTCCGGGCCTTCAGGCCGTACGCGCTGTCCGTCACGGTCGTGACCGGCGAGCTGCGGGCCGAGCTGCACGACGACGGCGACGGGTTCTTCTCGGGTCTGCTGCCGCTCGCGGACGTACCGGAGTACAGGCTGCTGGTGGCGTACGAGGGGAACGTCCTGGACACCGAGGACCCCTACCGTTTCCTGCCCACCCTGGGCGAGCTGGACCTGCATCTGATCGGTGAGGGCCGGCACGAGCAGTTGTGGCAGGCGCTCGGCGCGCATGTCACCACCCACCAGGGGGTCACCGGCACCCGGTTCGCGGTGTGGGCGCCCAACGCGCGGGGCGTGCGGATCGCGGGCGGCTTCAACTTCTGGGACGGGACCGGCTTCCCGATGCGCTCGCTGGGCTCCTCCGGGGTGTGGGAGCTGTTCGTGCCGGGGATCGGCGCGGGCGAGGTGTACAAGTTCGAGATCACCCGCCCGGACGGCTCGCGCACCCTGCGCGCCGATCCGCTGGCCCGTCGTACCGAGGCCCCGCCCGCGACGGCGTCGATCGTGGACGTCTCGCAGCACGAGTGGGCCGACGCGGAGTGGATGGCGCACCGGGGCGACATCCCCGTGCACGAGGTGCCCTTCTCCGTCTACGAGGTCCACCTGCCCTCGTGGCGCCCGGGCCTCACCTACCGCCAGCTCGCCGAACAACTCCCCGCCTATGTACGGGAGATGGGCTTCACGCATGTCGAGCTGATGCCGGTCGCCGAGCATCCCTTCGGCGGGTCCTGGGGCTACCAGGTCACCGGGTTCTACGCCCCGACGGCCCGGCTCGGCACCCCGGACGACTTCAGGTACCTGGTGGACCGGCTGCACCAGGCCGGCATCGGGGTGCTGATGGACTGGGTGCCGGCGCACTTCCCGCGCGACGACTGGGCGCTGGCCGAGTTCGACGGGCGGCCGCTGTACGAGCACCACGATCCGCTGCGGGCCGCGCACCCGGACTGGGGCACGCTGGAGTTCGACTTCGGCCGCAAGGAGGTGCGCAACTTCCTGGTGGCGAACGCCGTGTACTGGTGCGAGGAGTTCCACATCGACGGCCTGCGCGTGGACGCGGTCGCCTCGATGCTCTACCTGGACTACTCGCGCGAGCCGGGCCAGTGGACGCCGAACGAGCACGGCGGCCGGGAGAACCTGGACGCAGTGGCCTTTCTGCAGGAGATGAACGCCACGGTCTACCGGCGCTGCCCGGGTGTGGTGACCATCGCCGAGGAGTCGACGGCCTGGGACGGCGTCACCCGCCCCACCCACCACAAGGGCCCGAGCGGCTTCGGTGGGCTCGGCTTCGGCCTGAAGTGGAACATGGGCTGGATGCACGACTCGCTGGAGTACATGGGCCACGAGCCGGTGCACCGCAAGTACCACCACCACGAGATGACCTTCTCGATGGTGTACGCGTACAGCGAGAACTACGTCCTGCCCATCTCCCACGACGAGGTCGTGCACGGCAAGCGGTCCCTGGTGTCGAAGATGCCCGGCGACTGGTGGCAACAGCGCGCGAACCACCGTGCCTACCTGGGCTTCATGTGGGCCCACCCCGGCAAGCAACTCCTCTTCATGGGGCAGGAGTTCGCCCAGGGCGCCGAGTGGTCCGAGGCACACGGCCCCGACTGGTGGCTGCTCGACCCGTCCTACGGCGCCGAGGCCGACCACCGGGGCGTACGGGATCTCGTACGGGACCTGAACGCGCTGTACCGGGCGACCCCGGCCCTGTGGCAGCGGGACACCGACCCGGCGGGCTTCCAGTGGATCACCGGGGACGCCGCGGACGACAACGTCTTCGCCTTCCTGCGCCTGGACGCCGACGGCAACCCGCTGCTCGCGGTCTCCCACCTGTCCCCGGTGGTCCGCCACGACTACCGGCTCGGGGTCCCCGAGGACGTGCCCGCCTGGCACGAGTCGCTGAACACGGACGCCGCGCGGTACGGCGGCGGCGACGTCACCAACCCCGACATCATCAAACCGGAACCCCAGGGCTGGCACGGCCGCCCGGCGAGCATCCGGCTGACCCTGCCGCCGCTGGCCACGGTCTGGCTGCGGCCCGCCTGACCGGGCGGCGCGCGCCTTATAGTGCCCCCAGGTCAACTCAGGTGCACCACGGGGGGATTGAGGCGCGTGCGACTTTGGAGATCAGTGACCGCTTTGCTGTGCGCCGTGGCCGTCCTGCTGCTGGGCGGCTGCGGCACCCGGGTGGCCGGAGGGGCCTCGCCCGCTCGGACCGGGCCGATCCCGTGGACCACCTTCGGCCCGTCCGGTGTCACCGGTGCCCGGATCGGCGCCGACCACCGCACGCTGAGCCTGGACACGCGCGTGCCCAGCGGAGAGCACCCGTGCGTGCGGGATCTCAAGGCGGTGGACACCGACGCCGAGTACGGCACGGTGCCGGGCACCGTGCATGTGCAGATCACCTTCAGCTCCCCGTCCGGAGACAGGCGTTCCGGGTGCACCAGGGAGAAGACGGCCACGGTCCGGGTACGGCTGCCCAAGCCGCTGGGCGAGCGGGAGCTGGTGGTCGACAACGACATCGTCTTCACCGCCGACGGCGCCAAGCCGCCCACGCTGCGGCTGTGCGGGAAACTCGGCTGCCATCCGCCGGCCACCGGCTGCACCACCGCCTCCTACGAGCAGGCGATGATCGCCGTAGACGCCCCCATGCACTCCTACCGGGACGCCGAGCACTGCGACGGGACGTGGCTGGTGCTCGACTTCTCCTGGCGCACGGGACCGGCGTGCGGCGACGACACCAAGGACCCCGCCTGCACGTCCCGCCTCGGTGACCGCTACTTCTTCCGGGCCGAGCACTCCGGCTGGAAGCCGTTCTTCGAGAGCGCGGCCGGCGGGTGCCGGGCCGTGCAGGGCAGGGAACCGGCCTTCCCGACCGCGCTGTGCGCGTCGCTGGAGCCGCTGTCCTCCTCGCTGCACCCGAGCTACCCGCCGCCGTCGCCCACCGGCGGTTCCGCTAGTCCCCGGTGACGCCCGCGGCCAGCGCCTCGGGCAGCTCGTCCGTGTACAGCACCCCGAGCCGCTGGGTGGCCCGGGTCAGGGCGACGTACAGGTCGCTCGTGCCGTAGCGGGCCGGTTCCACCACCAGGACCGAGTCGAATTCGAGGCCCTTGGCCTGGCGGGGGTCGAGCAGCACGACCGTACGGGTCAGATCGGGCTCGGCGCCCGCCGTGACGCCGTCCAGCCGGCCGGCCAGCGAGCGGTGCAGCTCGCGCGGGGCGATGACGGCGAGGCGGCCCTCGGCCGGGGTGAGTTCGGCGACCGCCTTGGCCACTGCCTCGGGCAGGTCGCCGTCGGCCCGCCGCACCCAGGGCCGTACCCCGGTCGACCGGACCGAGCTCGGCGGCTCGAAGTCCGGGTTCTCGGCGCGGACCACGGCCGCGGCCAGCTCCATGATCTCGGCCGGGGTGCGGTAGTTGACGCCGAGCCGGGTGTGCTCCCAGCGGTCCTCGACATAGGGGGCGAGGATGTCCGCCCAGGAGCCGACACCGGCCGCCTCGGCGGTCTGGGCAGGGTCGCCCACCAGGGTCATCGAGCGGGTCGGGCTGCGCCGCATCAGCAGCCGCCAGGCCATCGGCGACAGCTCCTGCGCCTCGTCCACGATGATGTGCCCGAACGCCCAGGTCCGGTCGGCCGCGGCGCGCTCGGCTGCGCTGCGGTGGTCCGCCTCCTCGTGCCGCTCGGCGAACCGCTCGGCGTCGATGATGTCGTGCGCCGACAGCACCTCCGACCCGTCCGGGTCACCGTCCTCCTTGTCCTCGAACTCGTAGGTCCGGGAGGCGTACGACACGTCCAGCACGCCCTGCGCGTAGGCGATCTGGATCTCTCGTTCGCGCTCGGCACGGGCCCGTGCCGAGCGCTCGTCCTCGCCGAGAAGTTCGGCCGCCTCGTCCAGGAGGGGGACGTCGGCGACGGTCCAGGCGCGGGTCACCGGGCGGCGGATCGCGTCCGCGTCCGCCTGCGGCAGGTAGCCGTCCGGCTCCGCGAGGAAGTCGGCGACGAGCCGCTGCGGGGTGACCCGCGGCCACAGCTGGTCGATCGCGGACCAGACCTCGGGGTTCTCCGCGAGTTCGTCGCGGATCTGGGTGATGTCGGAGGCGTCGAGCAGGCTGCTGCCGTCGTACGGGTCGGTGCCGACGCGTTCGGCGTACAGCTCGGTGAGGGTGTTGAGGATGTGGCCCTCGAAGTACTCGCGGGCCGCGTTGTGCGGCAGCTTGGCGGCACGGGTGCGCTCGCGGGCGACGGAGACCAGCCCGTCGTCGAGCATCAGCACCTCGCGGTCGTGCTCGATCGCGATGACCGGGTCCGGCAGTGCCTGCCGGTCGCGTACGACGGCGGCGAGCACGTCGGCCATGTCGGCGCGGCCCTTCACGGCGGCCGCCTCGGCGGTGTCGGTCGCGGTCGCCTTCACGCCGGGGAACAGCTCGCCGACCGTGGCCAGCAGCACCCCGGTCTCACCGAGGGAGGGCAGCACCTCTCCGATGTAGCCGAGGAAGGCCGGGTTGGGGCCGACGATCAGCACGGCCCGGCGGGCCAGCAGCTCGCGGTACTCGTAGAGGAGGTAGGCGGCGCGGTGCAGGGCGACCGCGGTCTTGCCGGTGCCGGGCCCGCCCTCGACCACCAGCACACCGCGGTACGGAGCCCGGATGATCTCGTCCTGCTCGGCCTGGATGGTCTGCACGATGTCGCTCATGCGGCCGGTGCGCGCCGAGTTCAGCGCGGCCAGCAGCACGGCGTCCCCGTTGTGGTCCTCGTATCCGGTGCGGGTGGCGTCGCCGAGGTCGAGGATCTCGTCGTGCAGGGAGGTCACGGTCCGGCCCTCGGTGCTGATGTGCCGGCGGCGGCGCAGGCCCATCGGGGTGTGACCGGTGGCCAGGTAGAAGGGGCGGGCGACATCGGCCCGCCAGTCGATGAGGACGGGGGTGCGCTCGGCGTCGTCCTCGCGCAGCCCGATCCGGCCGATGTGGTGGGCGGTGCCGTCGGCCAGATCGATCCGGCCGAAGCAGAGCGAGCCGTCCACGGCGTTCAGCGCGGCGAGCAGCCCCGAACGCTCGGCGACCAGGATGTCCCGCTCCAGCCGGGCCTGCATGGGCTTGTCGCCCTGGGCGAGCGCGTCCGCGACCGAGGTCTCGGCGTCGCCGCGCAGCACGTCCACGCGCGCGTACAGTCCGTCGATGAATTCCTGCTCGTGCCGCAATTCATCGTTCGGAAATTCGGTGTTTGACAATTCCGCTCCCGCCCGGATATACTGTGCCCAGTGAACTTCTCCGTGACTCGTCTAAATGAAGTCACGAACCACTGAATATACGCACAGAAATCCCCCGAGCGCAATTGCTCAGGGGATTTTTCGTGGGCGGCTTTACAGTACGTCGGCCAGTTCCTCCAGCAGCCGCCGCTTGGGCCGCGCCCCCACCATGGACCACACCGGCTCACCGTCCCGGAAGACCATCAGGGTCGGCGTGGACAGCACCCCGTAGGCGACCGTCGTCCCCGGATTGCGGTCGACGTCGATCTGTACGATCTTCAGCCGGTCGCCCTCCTCGAAGGCGATGTCCTTCAGCACCGGCGCGAGCTGCCGGCACGGACCGCACCAGTCGGCCGTGAACTGCACCAGCACCGGCAGGTCCGAGCCCCGTACCTCCGTCTCGAAATCCGCGTCCGTCACCTCGGTCAGTCCGCTCACCAAGCTCATCGCGAAAGCCCTCCCAGCTCGCACACGGGCTCCGGGCCACCCGGAACCAGCGCCTCGGCGGCCAGCGCGTCACGGGCCAGCTCGGCCCGCCGCAGCTGCCCGGCGACCGTCTCCCGCACCGCCGACAGCTGCCCGATGAGCGCGTCCAGCTCCGCCAGCTTGCGGCGGTAGACCTGGAGCGAGGCCGGGCAGGAGTCGCCGTCCGGGTGCCCGGCGCGCAGGCACTCCACGAAGGGCCGGGTCTCCTCCAGCTCGAACCCGAAGTCCTGCAGCGTCCGGATCTGCCGGAGCAGCCTGAGGTCGCTCTCGTCGTAGGTGCGGTGTCCCTTGTCGTCGCGCCGGGCGGGCAGCAGCCCCCGTGCCTCGTAGTAGCGCAGGGTGCGGGTGCTGGTCCCGGCCCGTGCGGCCAGCTCGCCGATTCGCATGTCCACGACCGTAGGTGTTGACGTCGGCGTCAAGGCAAGGCCGGGGGCCACGATGCGCCCTCAGACCGTCACCCCCGCCGACTCCTCCACCTCCATCAGGGAGGCGCTGTGCCGCTCCTCCTCGAAGGCCTTGCGGCCGCCGCGCAGGCCGAACAGGCGCTTGGCCAGGGCGATGTAGAGGACCGCGAGGATGTTGAGGACGAGGGTGACGATCTTCAGATAGCTGACCTTCTCGGTGAGCTCGTAGATCTCCAGGGGGAGGAAGGCGGCGGTGGCGACGACCGTCAGATACTCCGCCCAGCGCTTGGCGTACCAGAGGCCGACCGCCTCGACCAGTTCGATCAGGGCGTAGACCAGCAGCAGGGCGGCGACCAGCAGCAGCGTGGAGTGCTTGTAGCCGAAGGCCTTCTGGATGGAGCCGACCACCGGTGAGTGGTCGAGGTCGTAGTGGAAGTGCTTGAAGACCGGGCGGAAGACATCCAGGTTCTGGTTGAAGAGCCGGCGCACCGCGTCCTGGCTGTTGCTGAACTTCCACACCGCGACCGCGACCAGCACGATGAACACCCCGCGCACGGCCCGCTCGATCGAGAGGAAGCGCAGGATGAACAGGTCGCGGAGCACCTTGCCGCGCGGCACCAGCGGGGCGTCCGCGGCCGGTCCCGAGCCGTGCGGCTCACCGAGCACGAAGTCGCCGCAGCGCAGACAGCGCCACACCTCCCCGAGCGCGGTCTCGGCGTGCAGCCGGATCCGCAGCCGGGGGTCGTCGGGCGCGTAGGTCACGTGCCCCTTGCGCGCGCAGGTCCGCCGGTCCCAGTCGATCTTCATGTCCCCCGTGCCTCCATGCAGGTACTGACTCACACGTACTGACGCCGGGCACGAACGTGCCGTTCCGGTCGGTCCGGAGCGGCACGTTAGCGGATGGAGGCGGGAAACCGTCAGTCGGCCGAGCTGTTCACCAGCTCCCTCTCCTCGGTCTTCACCTCCGGCGCGGCGGCTTCACGGCGTGGCAGCAGGACGGCCACGAGGACCGTGCCGATGCCGAGGATCACCGCGCCGACCAGGCTGGTGTGCGCGACGGCGGAGGAGAAGGAGGAGCCGACCGCGTCGGCCATCTGCCGGGCGCCCGCGGCGAGTTCGGTGGCCTGCTGCTTGAGCTGTGCGGCCTGCTGGGGGTCCTTGGCGTGGGCCGCCTGTGCGGCCAGTGCGTGCGCCTTGTCGCCGATTCCCTGGGCGACGGCGTACCCGGCGCCGACCGAGTCCCGCGCGGTGTCCAGGGCGCTCGCGGGGAGCTTGCTGCCCGCGCCGGCGTCGCGGAGGTGGTTGCCGTACGACGTGGCGAGCAGCGAGCCGAGGATGGCGATGCCGAGGGAGCCGCCGAGCTCCAGCGAGGTGTCGTTGACCGCGCCGCCGACGCCCAGTTCGGACTCGGGGAAGGCGCCCATGATCGCGTCGGTGCAGGGCGAGAGGGCGAGGCCGATGGCGAGGCCGAGGATGATCAGGGGGGCCAGGAAGTCGGCGTACGTCGAGGCCGCGTCGACCCGGGTCAGCAGCGCAAGGGCCGTCGTACCGCCGACCATGCCCGCCGTGACGGTCCACTTCATGCCGACGCGCGGGGTGAGCCAGCCGGTCAGCGCCGAGCCGATGAAGACCGCACCGGCCAGCGGCAGCATGCGTACGCCGGTCTGCAGGGCGTCGTAGCCGAGGACGAACTGCAGATGCTGGGTGAGGTAGTAGAAGGCGCCGAAGACGGCGAGGAAGAACAGGGCGACGGCCAGGTTGGAGCCGGCGAAGCGGCGGGTGGTGAAGCGGCGCACGTCGAGGATCGGGCGGGGGTGGCGCAGCTCCCAGGCGACGAAGGCGACCAGGCCGATGCCCGCGATCACCGCCGCCGTGACGGCCTTGACGCCCCAGCCGAAGTGCGGGCCCTCGATGATCATGTAGACCAGCGAGCCGGTCCAGATCACCGACAGCAGGCCGCCGACGTAGTCGATGCGGTCGTGGTGACCGGCCTTGGAGGGCGGGACCAGGACGAAGGCGGCGACGATCGCCACGGCCGCGATGGGCACGTTGATCAGGAAGGTCGAGGACCAGCCGTGGTCGCGCAGCAGGGCGCCGGCGACGACCGGTCCGGCGGCGATGGCGAGGCCTGCCGTCGCCGTCCACAGGGTGATCGCCTTGGCCCGCTCGCCCCGCGGGAAGGTCGCGGCGAGCAGGGAGAGCGTGGCGGGCATGATCAGCGCCGCCCCGACGCCCATCACGGCACGGGCCGCGATGACGGTCGCCGCGCTGTCGGCGAGGTACCCGAAGACCGCGCCGCCGCCGAAGACGACGAGGCCGAGGACGAGCGCGCCGCGCCGGCTGTACTTGTCGCCGATGGCGCCGAGCAGCAGCATCAGCGCGGCGTAGGGGACGGTGTAGCCGTCGATCACCCACTGCAGGTCGGCGCTGGTCAGCCCGAGATCCTTCGTCATGTCGGGCGCGGCGACCGTGAGGGCGGTGTTCGCCATCACGATGATCAGCAGGCTCAGGCAGAGCACGAGCAGTGCCCACCAGCGCCGGGCGTAGGGGCGCTCCATCTTCTCGACCGGTTCGGTCATGACGAGTCGCATGTCAGGGGTCGCCTTCCTCGGGTGTGCGACGAGTACGTGGTGCACGGCATGTATTTGCACATCGTCGTGCAATTGCACAACCATGTGCAATGTACGTCGTTGCACAGCACTGTGCAAGTCAAGTGAGGGGCAGAGGGAAGGCGGAGGGAAGGCAGAATGACGGCCATGACCACGGGTAACACCAGCCGCGCCGACGCCAACCGGCGCCGCATCCTCGACGTCGCCCTCGCCGAACTGCTGCGCGATCCCGACGCCTCCATGGACCAGATCGCGCGCGCCGCGGGAGTCGTACGACGGACGGTGTACGGCCATTTCCCCAGCCGCGAGGCGCTGATCAGCACCCTGGTCGACGGGGCCGTGGCGGCGCTGGCGGACGCGGACGCCCGCGCCCGTGACGGGGTGACCGACCCGGCGGAGTCGGTGGCCCGCTCGGTGCTCGCCATCGGGGAGATCGCCGACCGCTACCGGCTGCTGATCGCCCTGGCCCAGCGCACGGTCACCGTCCAGGGCATCCGCGAACGCCTCGCCCCGCTGCGCGAGGGCAAGGTCCGACTGCTCCAACAGGGCCTGGATCAGGGCGTGTTCAGCTCACCCCTGCCGGCGCCGGCGCTGGCGTACGTGCACGAGCAGGTGATCATGGCGGTGATGGAGGCGGTGAACGACGGCCTGCTGACAGCACAGGAGGCGGGCCGCTCGGCCACGGTCACGGTGCTGACCGCGGCGGGCGTACCCGCCTCGACGGCCACCGAGCTGGTGGCCAAGGTGAGTGAGGAACGAGAGAAGCCGGGCGGCTGAGGCACGGGGGAGCCCCAGCCGCCCGGCGGTGGTTCCCGGATGCCCGGCCCGGGTTCAGGCGGGGCCGGGCATCCGGAGTTCCTTCCGGGTGATCACGGATCAGGCCTTGGCCAGCTCCCCCTCGCGAGGCTCCGGAAGCCCGGCGGCCGAGCCCTGGCCCTCGTCCATCAGCGTGGTCTCGTCGAACGGCAGCTCACCCGCGAGCACCTGCCGCACCCGCTCCTTGTCGATCTCCTTCGTCCACGTGCCCACCAGCACGGTGGCGACCGCGTTGCCCGCGAAGTTCGTCAGCGCACGGGCCTCGCTCATGAACCGGTCGATACCGACGATCAGCCCGACCCCGTCGACCAGGGCGGGCTTGTGCGACTGCAGACCGCCGGCCAGCGTGGCGAGACCGGCGCCGCTGACGCCCGCCGCGCCCTTGGAGGCCAGCAGCAGGAAGAGCAGCAGCGGGATCTGCTCACCGACGGACATCGGCGTGCCCAGGGCGTCCGCGATGTACAGCGACGCCATGGTCATGTAGATCATCGTGCCGTCGAGGTTGAAGGAGTAACCGGTCGGCACGGTGATACCGACGACGGGCTTGCTGACGCCCAGGTGCTCCATCTTGGCGATCAGCCGCGGCAGCGCGGACTCGGAGGACGAGGTGGACAGGATCAGCAGGAACTCCCGCCCCAGGTACTTGAAGAGGGAGAAGACGTTCAGGCCCGCGACGGCCCGGAGGATCGCGCCGAGCACCACGAAGACGAACAGCACACAGGTGACGTAGAACCCGAGCATCAGCACGGCGAGGCTCTTCAGCGCGTCCAGTCCGGCCGAACCGGTGACGGCCGCGATCGCGCCGAACGCGCCGATCGGCGCGGCCCACATGACCATCGACAGGATGCGGAAGACCAGCCGCTGGATGTGCTCGATGCCGCGCAGCACCGGCTGCCCGACCGAGCCCATGGCCTGCAGCGCGAACCCGGCGAGCAGGGCCACCAGCAGCGTCTGCAGGACCTGGCCCTCGGTGAAGGCCGAGACGAACGTGGTCGGGATGATCGACAGCACGAAGTCGACCGGCGGCAGCGCGTCCGGGGACACCTGGGCGTGCCCGGTCTGCCTGATCGCGTTCGTCAGGTGCAGCCCGTCACCGGGGTGCAGCACATTGCCGACGACGAGCCCGATGGCGAGCGCGACGAGGGACATCACGAGGAAGTAGCCGAGGGCGATACCGCCGACGGCGCCGACCTTGGCGGCCTTCCGTACGGACCCGATCCCGAGCACGATCGTGCAGAAGATGATCGGCGAGATCATCATCTTGATCAGGTTCACGAAGCCGGTACCGAGCGGCTTCAGCTGGACCGCGGCGTCGGGCCAGATGAGGCCCACGGCGATGCCGAGCGCGACCGCCACGATGACGGCGATGTACAGATAGTGGGTCCGGTCCCGCTTCACGCGGGGTGCGGCAGGTGCCGTATCGGGGGTTATGGCGGCCACGACTGCCCTCCTTGACGTCTTCGTCGGCGAACAACCGGCGTGCGGCTCACGTCCGGGCGTTGTTTGGGGAACGCCGTGACTATCTCCCGACCTGTGAGGGCGGTCACCCTTCCGTTCATTTAGTTCACGCTTAACCGGAGAGGCACACTGCTGACATGCACCTCCCGTCCCTCCCCCGACCTCGCAGCCTCGCCGGCCAGCTGTTCGCCGTGCAGGCCGTGCTGATAGCGGTGGTCGTGGCCGGGTACGCGCTGTTCACCTACGTAAGCGACCGGCGGCAGGCCGAGGACGCGGCGGTCCGCCAGGTCACCGCGGTGGCCCGCTCGATAGCGGACGCCCCCTCGGTCCGCTCGGCGATCCACACCTCCCACCCCACGAGGGACCTGGAGCCGTACGCGCTCATGGTCATGCGGGACGCGGACGTCGACTTCGTCACGATCATGAACCCGGCGGGCATCCGCTGGACCCACCCCGACCGGAAACAGATCGGCAAACGCTTCCTCGGCCGTATCGACCCCGCCCTGCACGGCCACACCTTCACCGAGACCTACACCGGCACCCTCGGCCCCTCCGTGCGCGCGGTGACCCCGGTCGAGGAGAACGGCCGCGTCATCGGCCTGGTCAGCGCCGGCATCAAGGTCGAGGCGATCAGCGCCCGGGTCCAGGGGCAGGTCACGGCGCTGCTCGGCTTCGCGGGGGCCACCCTGCTGCTCGGCGCGGTCGGCACGTATGTGATCAACGCGCGCCTGCGCCGTCACACCCACGGCATGAACGCCACCGAGCTGAGCCGGATGCACGACTACCACCAGGCGGCGCTGCACGCGGTCCGCGAGGGCCTGCTGATGCTGGACGGGCAGTACAGGGTGGCGCTGATCAACGACGGCGGACGGGAGCTGCTGGGCCTGGGCGCTCCGGACACGGAGCTGATCGGCAGCTCGGTGGCCGACCTGGGCCTGCCGGCCCCGCTGACCGGCGCGCTGCTGTCCTCCGAGCCCCGGGTGGACGAGGTGCACCTGACGGCGTCCCGGGTGCTGGTGGTGAACACCTCCCCGGTGTCGGGCGGGGAGCGCCGCGGCACGGTCGTCACCCTGCGCGATGTCACCGAACTCCAGTCGCTGATGGGCGAGTTGGACTCGGAGCGGGGCTTCACCCAAGCGCTGCGCTCGCAGGCGCACGAAGCCGCCAACCGCCTGCACACGGTGGTGTCGCTGATCGAGCTGGGCCGGGCCGAGGAGGCGGTGGAGTTCGCCACGGCGGAACTGGAGCTGGCCCAGGCACTCACCGACCAGGTGGTCTCGGCGGTCGGCGAACCGGTGCTCGCCGCCCTGCTGCTCGGCAAGACGGCACAGGCCAACGAGCGGGGCGTGGAGCTGGTGGTGTCGGAGGACAGCCGCCTGGACGACGGCCTGCTCCCGGACGACCTGCCCGCCCGTGACCTGGTCACCATCCTCGGCAACCTGATCGACAACGCGGTGGACGCGGCGCAGGGCAGCGTCCGGGCGCGGGTGACGGTGACGGCGTACGCCTCGGACAACGAGGTGGTCCTCAGGGTGTCCGACACGGGCCCCGGGGTCGACCCGGACCATGCCGACCTGGTATTCCAGCGGGGGTTCTCGACGAAGCCGGCCGGGCCCGGCGGACGGGGCCTCGGGCTGGCCCTGGTCCGGCAGGCGGTGACCCGCCACGAGGGCACGTTGACGGTGGCGGAGTCCGACGAGGATGGCGAGGGCGGAGCGGTGTTCGAGGTCCGGTTGCCGCTGCGCACCCCCACGGGTGGCAGCAGATGACGAACGAGCAGCAGCCCATCCGCGTCCTGGTCGTCGAGGACGACCCGGTGGCCGCCGACGCGCATGTGATGTACGTCGGCCGGGTGCCGGGATTCGTCGCGGTCGGCAAGGCGCACACGGGCGCGGAGGCGCGGCGCTTCCTCGACCGCACGCCCGTGGACCTGCTCCTCCTGGACCTGCATCTGCCGGATGTGCACGGCCTGCAGCTGGCCCGCTCCCTGCGCGCGGCCGGGCATCACGCGGATGTGATAGCGGTGACGTCGGCGCGGGACCTGGCGGTGGTGCGGGAGGGCGTCTCGCTGGGCGTCGTCCAGTACGTCCTGAAGCCCTTCACCTTCGCCACACTCCGGGACCGCCTGGTCCGATACGCCGAGTTCCGTGCGGCGGTGGGCGAGGCGAGCGGCCAGGACGAGGTCGACCGGGCCCTGGCCGCCCTCCGCGCGCCGTCGCCCGCCGCACTGCCCAAGGGCTTGAGCGGGCCGACGCTGGAGCGGGTGACGGGGGCACTGCGGGAGGCTTCCGAGGGGCTGACCGCGGCCGGCGTGGCCGAGGCGGTGGGTATCTCACGGATCACGGCCCGGCGGTATCTGGAACACCTGGTGGAAGCGGGGCGGGCGGGCCGGAGTCCGTTGTACGGGCAGGTGGGGAGGCCGGAGTTGGTTTATCGGTGGGTGCCTCAGGGGCGGTGAGGGCCTCGGCCCGGGCGAGGGCTTGCGCGGCTTCGGGCGCGTCGGCCCGGGCCGGCGCCTGCTGCCTGTACTCCGCCTCGCCGATGACGGGCCCGCGGAAGTTCCCGCCCCGGAAGTCGACGTGATCGCTCACCCGGAGGTACTCCCCACTCCGAACGGAACGGCGTACTGGACGATGCACACCCCCAGCCCCACGACCGCGACCGCCTCCAGCATGGACAGGACCACCAGCCCGGCCGAGGCATCACCGCCCGCCCAGTACACGACGAGCGCGCTCAGCGGCACGACGCAGAAGGCGAGGAGGTCCACCACGCACTGCGCGACCTTCCGGGAGACCCGCCCCGGGTCCGTGCGGTGCGCGACCTCCCACGCGAAGACCTCGCCGCCCTCGGCCTGAGCCGTCGCGGCGAGCCGGGGCCCCAACTCGCCCCGCACATAGGCCCCGATCGCCGAGATCTTCTGGTCGTTCACGAGATAGGTCCACCCGAGCACCACGCACACCGGCGGCAGCGCCAGCAGCATCGCCGGCTGCTTGGCCTGGGCGGCGGCGGCGATCACGGCGGCCACCACGGTGAGAGTGACGTACAGCAGATTGTCCCGGAACCCGATCCGGGTCTTCTGCTCGTCCTTGATCGTCTGGTACTCGGCGAGCAGCAACTGGCCCACCGTGACGTCCCGTTCAGCCACGTGCACCCCCTTCCCCAGGCATTACCTTAAGGGTGTGCCGGAGACGAAGCCCACTGTTCTGGTCCTGACCGCACTGGCGCTGGAGTACGCCGCCGTGCGCGCCCACATCAAGGGACGAAAGGACCGGCCCCACCCCGGCAACGGAACCTTCGTGGAGGTGGGGCATCTGCCCGGCACACCCTGGCAGGTGGCCGCCGCCGAGCTGGGCGAGGGCGCCAGGAACACTGCCGCGCTCACCGCGTCGCTCATCGGCTGGCTGCGCCCCGAAGCCGTCCTGTTCGTCGGCGTGGCGGGCAGCCTGAAGGAGGACATCGCTCTCGGGGACGTCGTCGTCGGCACGAAGGTGTACGGCATCCACGGCGGCAAGCAGACAACGGACGGCCTGCTGATCCGCCCCGAGGCCTGGCATGGCTCCCACGCGCTGCTCTCGGCGGCCCGTGCCGCGGTGCGGGACCTACCCGACGTACGGGCGCACTTCAAGCCGATCGCCACGGCGGACGTCGTCCTCGCCGACGCCGAGTCCGAGATCGCCCGGCATGTCCGGGAGCACTACAACGACGCCGCCGCGTTCGAGATGGAGGGCGCGGGAGCGGCCCACGCCGCCCATCTGGAGGGCCGGCAGGCGCTGGTCGTCCGGGGCATCAGCGACCAGGCGAACGCCGCGAAGGCGGTGGCCGACGCCGGTGGCTCGCAGGAACGGGCGGCTACGCAGGCGGCGGCCGTTGCGGTGGCGGTGCTGCACAAGTACCGGCCGCGGGGCGGGGGTTCCTCCGACTCCGAGGAGGGCCCCCAAGCGCGCGGCACGGGCGACCACATCGACTTCCGGGGCGGCACTTTCTACGCGCCGGTCATCGGTAAGCAGGCCGGAGACCGGTAGGGGCGCCCTCCACGGACCGGTCCCCCGCGCGAGCACCACCCTGCCGCCCCGCCCCCTGGGTTTCACCGGCCGGTCGGCGGAGCTGGACCGCCTGCTCCCACACCTCGCACCCGCCGAGGACGACACGACCGCGCTCCCGCTCCTCGTCCTGGTGGCGCGCAGACTGGGCGGCGGTTTCGCGCGGGGCCGGGCGGTCAAGGGCTGAGCCGGAAGGGTGTTCCGTCCGTTACCTACCGAACGGCCGGAACTGTACGTTCCGACAATCCGTGATCCTGGCCGAACAGACCGTAGCCCTCGCTTCACAGCGGCCCTAGCTTGTGCGAGGTGCGCCAACCCTCAGCTCCCCCCTTCAACGCCCCCGCGGCCCGCCGGCTGCGCGCCGCGCTCGGCATGGGCCCCGAGCACGTCGCCTATGGCTTGCGGGCCTCGTACGGACTGCCGTACGTCACTCCCGATCTGGTGATCGCGTGGGAACGCGGCGCCGCCGCACCCAGCCACCCGGAACTCACCGCGCTGGCCGGCGTGCTGTGGTGTTCCCCTGGCGAACTCCTCGGCCGGCCGCAGACTCTGCGCGAGCACCGCATCGCCCGCGCCGTCGCGCCCGAGGACGTCGCCCGTGCCGTGGACATGGACCTGCGCACCTATCTGCACATGGAGGAGGGCGGGCAGTGGCGGGGCAACGAGCGCCAGTCGGCCGCACTCGCCCGGGTGCTGGATCTCGGCCTGCCCGACTTCGTCGCCGTCACCGGCCGCGAGGCGAAACTCGCCGAGCTGCTGCACAGCGCGGTGACCACCCGCTGGCAGGCCTATGTGCGGCCGGTGGCGAAGCTGGCACCCGTGGACCGGACCGTCCTCGAAGGCGTACTGCAGGAACTGCACGAGGACTACCAGGGCCACATGGCCGCCACCCTGAGCTGGGGAGGAGGCAGCACAAGCGCCAGCGAGTCCGGCCGGGACTTCCTCGACCGGATCGTGGAGAACTTCTGGACGGCGGTGGAGAAACAGACCGCCTAGAAAACCGACTCCGCCTCGTCCATGCGGTCCTTGGGCACCGTCTTCAGCTCGGTGACCGCCTCCGCGAGCGGCACCATCACGATGTCGGTGCCGCGCAGCGCGGTCATCCGGCCGAACTCGCCGCGGTGCGCGGCCTCGACGGCGTGCCAGCCGAAGCGGGTGGCGAGGACCCGGTCGTAGGCGGTGGGGACGCCGCCGCGCTGGACGTGGCCGAGGATGACCGGCTTGGCCTCCTTGCCGAGGCGCCGCTCCAGCTCGTACGCCAGCGCGGTGCCGATGCCCTGGAAGCGCTCGTGGCCGTACTGGTCGATCTCGCCCTTGCCGTAGTCCATGGTGCCCTCGGCGGGGTGTGCGCCCTCCGCGACGCAGATGACGGCGAACTTCTTGCCGCGGTCGAAGCGCTCCTCGACCATCTTGACCAGGTCGGCGGGGTCGAAGGGGCGCTCGGGCAGGCAGATGCCGTGGGCGCCGGCGGCCATGCCGGACTCCAGGGCGATCCAGCCCGCGTGCCGGCCCATGACCTCGACGACCATCACGCGCTGGTGGGACTCGGCCGTGGTCTTCAGGCGGTCCATCGCCTCCGTGGCGACCCCGACGGCCGTGTCGAAGCCGAAGGTGCGGTCGGTGGAGGAGATGTCGTTGTCGATGGTCTTGGGGACGCCGACGACCGGGAGGCCCGCGTCGGAGAGCATGCGGGCCGCGGTCAGCGTGCCCTCGCCGCCGATCGGGATCAGCGCGTCGATGCCGAACTCCTCGACCATGTCGGCGGCGCCTTCGCAGGCCTCGCGCAGCCGGTCGCGCTCGAGGCGGGAGGAGCCGAGGATGGTGCCGCCGCGGGCCAGGATGCCGCTGACGCCGTCCAGGTCCAGGGTGCGGTAGTGCCGGTCGAGCAGACCCCGGTAGCCGTCCTCGAAGCCGATGACCTCGTCGCCGTACTGCGCAACCGCCCGGTGCACGACCGACCGGATCACGGCGTTCAGGCCGGGGCAGTCGCCGCCTGCGGTGAGAACTCCGATGCGCATCGTGCTGTGTCTCCTGCTCGCTGTCGTTACCGGTGAGCCAGTGTCGATTGTTTCACGTCCACCGGGACAGCGAGTCACTTGACGGGCGCCTTATCCGGGGCCAGGGGTATTGTCAAGAGGGTTCTGCTCACCTTGGTGGGCGATTTTTATGCCGAAGATTCGACATTCAAGACATACAGGTCACACGAACAGAGGAACGGAGTGGACGCGTGACGCGCAGCGTGTACGTGACCGGGATCGACCGCGGTGACGGCCGCCAGGTCGTGGAGCTGGGGGTCATGGAGCTCCTGACCCGGCAGGTCGACCGGGTGGGCGTGTTCCGTCCGCTCGTGCACGACGGCCCCGACCGGCTGTTCGAGCTGCTGCGGGCGCGGTACCGCCTCTCCCAGGATCCGGCGACCGTCTACGGCATGGACTACCACGAGGCGTCCGCGCTGCAGGCCGAGCAGGGCACCGACGAGCTGGTCTCCGCGCTGGTCGAGCGCTTCCACCTGGTGGCGCGTGACTACGACGTCGTGCTCGTCCTCGGCACCGACTTCGCCGACACCCAGCTGCCGGACGAGCTGTCCCTGAACGCCCGCCTCGCCAACGAGTTCGGCGCCTCCGTGATCCCGGTGGTCGGCGGCCGCGGGCAGACCACCGAGTCGGTGCTCGCCGAGACCCGCAACGCCTACCGCGCCTACGACGGCCTGGGCTGCGACGTGCTGGCGATGGTCACCAACCGGGTGACCCGCGAGGATCGCGACGAGATCGCCGAGCGGCTCGCGGACCGGCTGCCGGTGCCCTGCTACGTCGTCCCCGACGAGCCCGCGCTGTCCGCGCCGACCGTCGCCCAGATCGCCCATGTCCTCGACGCCAAGGTGCTGCTCGGCGACGACTCCGGGCTCGCCCGGGACGCCCTCGACTTCGTCTTCGGCGGCGCGATGCTGCCCAACCTGCTCGGCGCCCTGACCCCGGGCTGCCTGGTCGTGACCCCGGGCGACCGCGCCGACCTGGTCGTGGGCTCGCTGGCCGCGCACAGCGCCGGCACCCCGCCGATAGCCGGCGTGCTGCTGACCCTGAACGAGGTGCCGAGCGAGGAGATCCTCACCCTCGCCGCCCGCCTCGCCCCCGGCACCCCGGTGCTCTCCGTGACGGGCAACAGCTTCCCCACCGCCGAGCGGCTGTTCTCCCTGGAGGGCAAGCTGAACGCGGCCACCCCGCGCAAGGCGGAGCGGGCGCTCGGCCTCTTCGAGCGGTACGCCGACACCGCCGACCTGGCCGCGCGCGTCAGCGCCCCCAGCACCGACCGGGTCACCCCGATGATGTTCGAGCACAAGCTGCTGGAGCAGGCCCGCGCCGACAAGCGCCGGGTCGTCCTGCCCGAGGGCACCGAGGAGCGGGTGCTGCACGCGGCCGAGGTGCTGCTGCGCCGGGGCGTGTGCGACCTGACCCTGCTCGGCCCGGTCGACCAGATCCGCAAGAAGGCCGCCGACCTCGGCATCGACCTCGGCGACAGCCGGCTGATCGACCCGGCCACCTCGGAACTGCGCGACTCCTTCGCCGAGAAGTACGCCCAGCTCCGGGCCCACAAGGGCGTCACCGTCGAGCTGGCCTACGACGTCGTCTCGGACGTCAACTACTTCGGCACCCTGATGGTCCAGGAGGGCCTCGCCGACGGCATGGTGTCCGGCTCGGTGCACTCCACGGCGGCCACCATCCGCCCGGCCTTCGAGATCATCAAGACCAGGCCCGAGTCGTCGATCGTCTCGTCCGTCTTCTTCATGTGCCTGGCCGACAAGGTGCTGGTCTACGGCGACTGCGCGGTCAACCCGGACCCGAACGCCGAGCAGCTCGCGGACATCGCCATCCAGTCGGCGTCCACGGCCGCGCAGTTCGGCGTGGAGCCCAGGATCGCGATGCTGTCGTACTCCACGGGCACGTCCGGCTTCGGCGCCGATGTCGAGAAGGTGCGCGAGGCCACCGAGCTGGCCCGCTCGCGCCGGCCCGACCTGAAGATCGAGGGGCCGATCCAGTACGACGCGGCCGTCGAGCCGTCCATCGCCGCGACCAAGCTGCCGGACTCCGATGTCGCCGGGCAGGCCAGCGTGCTGATCTTCCCCGACCTCAACACCGGCAACAACACCTACAAGGCCGTGCAGCGCTCGGCCGGCGCGATCGCCGTCGGGCCGGTCCTGCAGGGGCTGCGCAAGCCGGTCAACGATCTGTCCCGGGGCGCGCTCGTCCAGGACATCGTCTCCACCGTCGCCATCACGGCGATCCAGGCCCAGACGCCCGCCAACTGAGTACAGAGAGCATCAGAATCACCGTGGCAGATAACCTCGCGGCGAGCCGCGTCCTCGTCCTCAACTCCGGCTCCTCGTCGGTGAAGTACCAGCTCCTCGACATGCGCGACGCGAGCCGGCTCGCCGTCGGGCTGGTGGAGCGCATCGGCGAGCAGACCTCCCGGCTCAAGCACACCTGCCTCATCTCCGGGGCCACCCGCGAGCACACCGGGCCGATCGCCGACCACGATGCCGCCCTCAAGGCGGTCGCCGAGGAGCTGACCCGGGACGGGCTGGGCCTGGACTCGCCGGAACTTGCCGCGATCGGGCACCGGGTGGTGCACGGCGGCATGTTCTTCACCGAGCCGACCGTCATCGACGACGAGGTGCTCGCCGAGATCGAGCGGCTGATCCCGGTCGCCCCGCTGCACAACCCGGCCAACCTGACCGGCATCCGCACCGCCCAGGCGCTGCGCCCCGACCTGCCCCAGGTCGCCGTGTTCGACACCGCGTTCCACACGACGATGCCGGAGTCGGCGGCGCGCTACGCGATCGACCCGAAGATCGCCGACCGCCACCGCATCCGCCGCTACGGCTTCCACGGCACCTCGCACGCCTACGTCTCGCGTGAGACCGCGCGGCTGCTGGGCAAGGACCCGTCCGAGGTCAACGTCATCGTGCTGCACCTGGGCAACGGCGCCTCGGCGTCCGCCGTGGAGAAGGGCCGGTGCGTGGACACCTCCATGGGGCTCACTCCTTTGGAGGGGCTGGTGATGGGTACGCGCTCCGGTGATGTGGATCCGGCCGTCATCTTCCATTTGGCCCGGGTTGGGGATATGTCCATGGACGAGATCGACACTCTTCTCAACAAGAGGAGCGGTCTGTTCGGTCTGTGCGGGGACAACGACATGCGGGAGATCCGCCGCCGGATCGACGAGGGCGACGAAGCCGCCGCTCTCGCGTTCGACATTTACATTCACCGGCTCAAGAAGTACATCGGCGCCTATTACGCCGTGCTCGGGAAGGTGGACGCGGTCGCGTTCACGGCCGGGGTCGGCGAGAACGCGGCCCCCGTGCGGGAGGCGGCGATCGCGGGCCTGGAGAGCCTTGGCCTGGCCGTCGACCCGGAGCTGAACGGCGTGCGCTCGGGCGATCCCCGGCTGATCTCGCCGGAGTCGGCGCGGGTGGCGGTGGCCGTGGTCCCGACGGATGAAGAACTGGAGATCGCGACGCAGACCTACGCACTGGTCGGAAAGAACAACTGAATAGCAGCACCTGAGCGGTGCGGCACTCATTTGTATCTTCCGCCAGACGGAATATTCCGTAGCGAAACAAACCGATAGGATCGCCCCATGCGCCGTTCGAAAATCGTCTGTACTCTCGGCCCCGCGGTCGACTCCCACGAGATGCTCGTCGCCATGATCGAGGCGGGCATGAATGTGGCCCGGTTCAACTTCAGCCACGGCTCCCACGCCGAGCACCAGGCGCGGTACGACCGCGTCCGGGCCGCGTCCAAGGAGACCGGCCGGCCCATCGGCGTCCTCGCCGACCTGCAGGGCCCGAAGATCCGCCTGGAGACCTTCGCCGAGGGTCCGGTCGAGCTGGAACGCGGTGACGAGTTCGTCATCACGACCGAGGACGTTCCGGGCGACAAGAGCATCTGCGGTACGACGTACAAGGGGCTGCCGGGCGACGTCTCGCGCGGCGACCAGGTCCTGATCAACGACGGCAACGTCGAGCTGAAGGTCCTGGACGTCGAGGGCCCCCGGGTGAAGACGATCGTCATCGAGGGCGGTGTCGTCTCCGACCACAAGGGCATCAACCTGCCCGGCGCGGCCGTCAACGTGCCCGCGCTGAGCGAGAAGGACGTCGAGGACCTGCGCTTCGCCCTCCGCATGGGCTGCGACCTGGTCGCGCTGTCCTTCGTCCGGGACGCCAAGGACGTGCAGGACGTGCACCGCGTCATGGACGAGGAGGGCCGCCGCGTCCCGGTCATCGCCAAGGTGGAGAAGCCGCAGGCGGTGCAGAACATGGAGGACGTCGTGATGGCGTTCGACGGTGTGATGGTCGCCCGCGGTGACCTCGCCGTCGAGTACCCGCTCGAGAAGGTCCCCATGGTGCAGAAGCGCCTGATCGAGCTGTGCCGGCGCAACGCCAAGCCGGTGATCGTGGCGACCCAGATGATGGAGTCGATGATCACCAACTCCCGTCCGACCCGCGCCGAGGCCTCCGACGTGGCCAACGCGATCCTGGACGGCGCCGACGCGGTCATGCTGTCGGCCGAGTCCAGCGTGGGCGCCTACCCGGTCGAGACGGTCAAGACCATGTCGAAGATCGTCCAGGCAGCCGAGCAGGAGCTGCTCTCCAAGGGCCTGCAGCCGCTGGTGCCGGGCAAGAAGCCGCGCACCCAGGGCGGTTCGGTGGCCCGTGCGGCCTGCGAGATCGCCGACTTCCTCGGCGGCCGGGGCCTGGTCGCCTTCACCCAGTCCGGTGACACCGCGCGCCGTCTGTCCCGCTACCGCGCGATCCAGCCGATCATCGCCTTCACCACGGACGAGGGCACCCGCAACCAGCTCACCCTGAGCTGGGGCGTGGAGCCGCACGTCGTGCCGTTCGTGAACACCACCGACGAGATGGTCGACCTGGTGGACCAGGAGGTCGCCCGGCTCGGCCGCTTCGACGCGGGCGACACGGTCATCATCACCGCCGGCTCGCCCCCCGGCGTCCCGGGCACCACCAACATGCTCCGCGTCCACCACCTCGGCACCCAGAACTCCCAGAACAACTGACGGGCCAAACAAGGGCCTTGTACGGCGCTGAGGGCGCCCCCCTGGACCAGGGGGGCGCCCTCAGCTGTGTGCGGCTCCCGAACGGGCTTTGCAGGACCGGTCAGTCGGTCGTGTACACATGCATGCCGGGCACGTGCAGATTGCCGCCGAACTGCGCCGCCTGCACCACGTGGACGTTGGTGAAGTAGATCAGCGGAAGGTTCAGCGGGGGCGGGCTGTCGGGCGTGAACGTCATCGGGATCAGACCGAACAGGTTGCCCGAGATGCTCTGGGTGTACATCGTGGTGGCGCCGCCCCGGATGGTGGACGTCGAGCCCTGGGCCGCCTGCACGTGGTAGGTCTTGCCGGAGAGCTTGTCGTTCACCGTCTGGTGCAGGTCGCCGATGTCCGTGCCGCCGGAGATGACGTACTTCAGCACCTTCTTGGTGGTGCCTGACGCCGTCTTCACCTCGACGATGCCCTGGTAGTCGGCGCCCTTGAGCAGCAGCGAGCTGGCGCTGAGGTACCAGGGGTCGTCCGCCACCGGCACCTTGTTGTCGACGCCGCTCTGGTCGGTGGTGGCCGCCGGGCAGTTCTGCGCCGAGGCGGAGGAACTCGCCGACGGGTTCGGCGTGGCCGACTCGGCCGCCTTGACGGTGTCCTGGGCCGTCTTGGTGACCGTGTCGGTGGTCTTCTTGACCGTGTCGGTCGCCTTCTTGACAGTGTCCCCGACCGTCTTGCCGGCCGTGGAGACGGTGTCCTTCACGGTGTCGGTGGCCTTGGAGCCGGACGACGACGCGTCCGGGGAGGCGCTCGCCGACGGGCTCGCGGACGGCGTCGAGCTCGCGGCGGAGCTGCCGGAGTCCGAACTGCCGCCGCCGAGGATGCCGCCGAGCGTGTCCCCGAGGGTGCCCAGCAGACCGCCGCTGCTCTTGGACGCGGACGGGGCGGGCGTGGCCGTGTCACCGCTGGACGACGACGAACCCGACGAACCGGAGCCCGAGTCCGAGCCGGAGCCCGAGGAGCCGGAGGTCGCGGACGGCTGGGGCGTGGCCTTGTCGCCGGAACCTGAATCCGACGAAGAGGTCTTGCCCGAGTCACCGGACTGCGTGGCCTTCGAGTCCTTGGCGTCCGCGCTCGCCGAGGGCGACGGCGTGGCCGTGTCGGCGCTCTTCGAGGCGGAGGGCGAGGGCGACGACGACGCGTCCTTGGACCCGTCCAGCGCCTTCACGCAGTCCTTGTACTCGTCGGCCGTCAGGCTCTTGGCCGTGGTCGACGGGGACGGGCTGCCGCCGTTGCCGGCCGCGAGGGCCAGCGAGGACGTGAAGCCCATGCCCATCAGCACCGCCGTCGGCATCGCCACGGTGGCTATCGCCTTGCCGGCCGGCATGTGGAACCTGGTGAACAGCGGCTTCCTGGGGGCCGCGTGTCGGGGCCCGGTTCTCGCGCGCGACCCGTCCACATCGGTCGCGCGGGTCACCTCGTCAGCCGGCACTGTGCCTCCCGTTCGCCCCGTTGGCCGGGCTCGTTCCTGACAGGTCGTTCTCCCCCGACGCGTCCATGCGCTGCTCGGGCAGCGGCGCGGTCTGCGGGGCACCGCCCTCGTCCGGGCCCGCCTCGGCCGGCGGCTGCGGCTGCGGCGGAGTGCCCGGCGACCAGGCGACGGCCATCGCCCCTCCGATGAGGGCGAGCAGGAAGCCCATGATGAAGCCGCCGAAGTTGGAGACGGGCAGGGACACCAGCGCCAGCAGGATCGCGGCGACGCCCGCGAACGTCCGTACGTGCTTCTGGAACCAGAGGCTGATGCCCAGGACGATGAGCAGTACGCCGATGATCAGGGATCCCGCTCCCGCCGTCGTCGCCATCGCCAGCGTCAGATGCCCGACCTGGAGGTGGAAGTAGGGGAAGTAGATGATCGGAAGACCGCTGAGCAGGACGTACAGACCGGCCCAGAACGGACGCGTGCCCCGCCAGGCGCGGAACTGCAGCCTCCGGCGGGTGAACTGGCCGGGCGCGGCGGCAGGAGTCTCGGCGCTCATGGAAAACAGCTCCCTGGTGCGGCGTTGCTGTGGTCGTGATGTGTGCCGCGCGTGAAGACGCGGCCGGAGAGGGGACGGGCGGGGGCGCCATCGGCTCCCCCGCCCGTCAACGAGTGCTTAGTAGCACTCCGCGCCATCGGTCGACAGCGACATGTGCAGACCGCTCAGCTTGAAGGTACCGGCGGTGGTCGCCCACGCCGTCTGCTTCACGCCGGTCAACGTGGCCGAGTCGGCCTGCTGGGCGAAGCCGTACGGGTTGGCCTGCTCGCCCCCGCCCTTCATGCCCGGACCCTTGTCGGCGTCCTTGGCGGCAACACCGATGTCGATGTTGTTGAAGGTGGCGTCGGCGTTGAGGTCCGCGACGTCGATGTAGATCCGGTCGGCCTCGACCTTGTCGTGACCCGGTCCACCCGCCCGCAGGATCAGGCTGACCTTGCCGAAGATCGGCACGTCGGGCGTGACCACGGACTGGCACAGGTTGGTGATCTCGGCGTGGGTGAACGCCGAGACGGCAACCGGGTGGAGCGTCTTCTTACCGTTCAGCTCATAGCCGTTGTCGAGGGCACCGTACTGCTCGAAGCCCTTGCCCTCGAGCGTGTCGGCCGTCACCTTGAACGACTGACCCGACACACTGAACGACGCAGCGAGAGCGCCCTGCGCGAGGGCGACACCTATCGCGGCCGTCGCGGCGACGCTGGGCACCATGACCACAGCGAACCGCTTCCATCTGGTCCCGCCACGCACCTGGGACTCCATATTTCCTCCTTCTCGGACGTACATCTCCTGGCCCGGACTCGCCACCGGTCGGCGGCTCAACCAGGCAGGGATGGGAGAAGTGCTACGTCCTCGGAAAGGAGAGCGCCCGCGCTCGGCGGCGCGAACCGCGCCCGAATCACCGGCGATCACCCCCGAGCGACAACCACTGGTCGCGCCTGACACGCATCACGCACAACCTTGCTGGACAGGCTTCGCTGTTGGGCGAAGACCCCCCTGCCCTAGAGCCGGCGCCACTGCCGTCGGCTCTGCTCGGTGGGGACCCAGATTCTCCCGTGACCCGACCGGCTGCCGGGGTGAGGGAATGGACCGAGCGTCGCCGATCGTGGTGCATTCTCGCGCCGGGCACAAGGGGGTTCGTTACTGGCTAGTAACGGCCGGATAACCGGAGGACGACCGACCGATCTCGGAGCGCGACGCTGGGTGGCATTCATGGGCAGAGCAAAGCCGTTGATCCCTGGATGAAACCAGACAGATCAACGGCCTCGACTTACTCCGAGTAACAGTTTGCGCAATTACCAAGCTTTGGTAAAGCAGAGCCGCCGTGACGACTCGTCGGCAAACCTTTCACCCCGGCATCACAAGCCGTGGCGTTTAGCGACTGGTCAGAACAGGGCGCGCGCGAGGGCCCTTCGTGCGCCCACCACGCGCGCATCCTCGGGTCCCACGACCTCGAACAGTTCGAGCAGCCGGCGCCGCACGGTGTCCCGGTCGTCACCCACCGTACGCTGCACGGTCTCGATCAGCCGTCCGAAGGCGTCCTCGACATGCCCGCCCACCAGATCCAGATCGGCGGCGGCGATCTGCGCGTCGACGTCCTTCGGCTTCTCCGCGGCCTCCTGGCGGACCTTCTGCGGGTCGAAGCCCTGCACCCGCTGCAGCAACTCGGCCTGCGCGAGACCCAGTTTGGCCTCGGGGTGGGCCGGGTCGTCGGCCAGCACGTTCTGGTACGCCCGGATGGCACCGCCCAGGTCGCCCGCGTCCAGCGCCTCGGCGGCGGCGTTCAGCGCCGCGTCGTACGGCCCCGCCTGCTCCTGCGCGGCGGCCTGTCCCGGCTGCGCGTCCGGGTCGACGGTCAGGCCGGTGATGCCGAAGCGCTGCTCGGCGACCTCCACCAGCTGGTCCAGGGTCTGCCGGATCTGCTGCTCGCCGGCCGCCCCCTGGAACAGCGGCAGCGCCTGTCCGGCCACGACGGCGAAGACGGCCGGGATGCCCTGCACCCCGAACTGCTGCATCAGCATCTGGTTGGCGTCGACGTCGATCTTGGCGAGGAGGATGCGCCCGCCGTACTCGACGGCCAGCCGCTCCAGGACCGGGCTCAGCTGCTTGCAGGGCTGACACCACTCGGCCCAGAAGTCGATGACGACGGGTACTTCGGCGGAGCGCTGGAGGACGTCCCTCTCGAAGCCCGCCTCATCGACGTCGATGACGAGATCGGCCGGGGCGACGGCACCCGTGCCGCCGTGCCGGGCGGCCTCGGCGCGCGTCTGCTCGGCCTTGGCCTTGGCCTCCTGGGCCGCCTTCACCGCGGCGAGGTCGACGACGCCGCTCATGGACATGTTCCGTGGCTGCATGCGTCTATCCTCCCCCGTTATCGCGCCGGAATGAAAAAGTGTCGTGCGCGGGCGCCGGGTCCCCACCCCACGCCCCCGTGGTCACCGCTCGCGTGCGTCCCGTGTACGTCCGTCACGACCCCGCACGCGCTTTCGCTACGACTCGTAGCGTAATGCCATGCGGACCCCCCGCGACACCACTCCCCGGTGATCTCCCTCACGACCGCACAGATCCCGCCGGTTATGGTCGAGGGATGCAGAGCCGCACTCCCGCCAGCCGTACCGGGCGCCCGCGCAGCGCCGCCGCGGACACCGCGATCCTGGCCGCGACCCGGGAGGCGCTGGTGGAACTGGGCTGGTCCAAGCTCACGCTGGGAGACGTGGCGACCCGGGCCGGGGTTGCGAAGACGACGCTGTACCGCCGCTGGGCCGGCAAGCCCGAGCTGGTGTGCGACGCGGTGGCGGAACTCTTCGACGAGCTGGAGCTTCCCGACCGCGGCAGCCTGGCCGCCGACATCGAGGGCGTGGTCCTGCAGTTCGCGGCCATCCTGGCCCGTCCGGAGGCCAAGAGTGGCCTGATGGCGGTGGTCGCCGAGTCCACCCGCGACGACGCCCTGCGCGAGCGCATCCGCGCCTCCATCGTGGAGCGCCAGATGCGCCTGGTCCTGCAGGGCCGCGCCCGCGCCCAGAGCCGCGGCGAACTCCCCCCGGAACCCGACCCGGAGGAGTCCGCCCGCACGGGCGACATGATCTTCGACATGGTCGCGGGTGCGGTGGTCCACCGCACCCTGGTGAGCGGCAAACCGGCGGACGAGGAGTGGGTCCGCGACTTCACACGGGTACTGCTCCTGGGCCTGACCTCGTCCGCCTGAGCCCGCTCAGAAGCCCGCGGGCTCCGTGTACACGCCCCACTCGTCCCGCAGCACCCCGCAGATCTCGCCCAGGGTCGCCTCGGCCCGCACCGCGTCGAGCATCGGCTCGATCATGTTGGACCCCTCCCGCGCGGCAGCCAGCATGGCCTCCAGCGCGGAGCGCACCGCGGACTCGTCCCGCGTGGCCTTGCGCGCACCGAGGACGCGCACCTGCTCCCGCTCCACCTCATGGCTGACCCGCAGGATCTCCAGATCCCCGGTCACGGACCCGGTGTGGACATTGACGCCGACGACCTTCTTGTCGCCCTTCTCCAGCGCCTGCTGGTAGCGGAAGGCGGACTCGGCGATCTCGCCGGTGAACCAGCCGTCCTCGATCCCGCGCAGGATCCCGGAGGTGATCGGCCCGATCGGGTGCCGCCCGTCCGGGTGGGCCCGCAGGCCCCGCTCCTTGATCTGCTCGAAGATCTTCTCCGCGTCGGCCTCGATCCGGTCCGTCAGCTGCTCGACGTACCACGAACCGCCCAGCGGGTCGGCCACGCCCGCAACCCCGGTCTCCTCCATCAGCACCTGCTGGGTGCGCAGCGCGATCTCCGCCGCCTGCTCGCTGGGCAGCGCGAGCGTCTCGTCGAGCGCGTTGGTGTGCAGCGAGTTGGTCCCGCCGAGGACCGCCGCCAGCGCCTCCACGGCCGTACGGACGACGTTGTTGTACGGCTGCTGGGCCGTCAGCGACACACCGGCCGTCTGCGTGTGGAACCGCAGCCACTGCGCCTTGTCGCTCTTCGCGCCGTACACGTCCCGCATCCAGCGGGCCCAGATCCGGCGCGCGGCACGGAACTTGGCGATCTCCTCGAAGAAATCGACGTGTGCGTCGAAGAAGAAGGACAGGCCGGGCGCGAAGACGTCCACGTCCAGGCCGCGGCTGAGCCCCAGCTCGACGTATCCGAAGCCGTCCGCCAGGGTGTACGCCAGCTCCTGCGCGGCCGTCGACCCCGCCTCACGGATGTGGTAGCCGGACACGGACAGCGGCTTGTAGGCAGGAATACCGGCCGCGCAGTACTCCATGAGGTCGCCGATCAGGCGCAGATGCGGCTCGGGCTGGAAGAGCCACTCCTTCTGCGCGATGTACTCCTTGAAGATGTCGGTCTGCAGCGTGCCGTTGAGGACCGACGGGTCCACGCCCTGGCGCTCGGCGGCGACCAGGTACATGCAGAAGACGGGCACGGCGGGCCCGCTGATGGTCATGGAGGTGGTGACGTCACCGAGCGGGATGTCCTTGAACAGGACCTCCATGTCGGCGGCCGAGTCGATGGCGACCCCGCAGTGCCCGACCTCGCCCAGCGAGCGGGGGTCGTCGGAGTCGCGCCCCATGAGCGTCGGCATGTCGAAGGCCACGGACAGACCGCCGCCGCCGGCGGCCAGGATCATCTTGTACCGCTCGTTGGTCTGCTCGGCGTTGCCGAACCCGGCGAACTGCCGGATCGTCCAGGTACGCCCGCGGTAGCCGGTCGGATGGAGCCCGCGCGTGAAGGGGTACTCCCCGGGCCAGCCGATCCGCTCGAATCCCTCGTACGTGTCGCCCGGTCGGGGCCCGTACACCGGCTCCACGGGATCGCCGGAGAGCGTGGTGAAGTCTGCGTCCCGCTTGCGGGCCGCGTCGTAGCGGGCCTGCCAGCGTCGGCGGCCCTCCTCGATGGCGTGAGCGTCCATACCATCGAATTTACTTGGACGTCCTAGTAAATGTCGATGGCTGACCGCCGTACGACGTCCGTACGGCGGTGTGATGCCGGTCGCCCTTACGCCTTGGCGACGGCCGGGGCCTGGTCGGCGACCTTGGCCTCCAGCTCGCGGCTGATCCTGCGCTCGACGAAGAAGGCGGCCGTCGGGATCGTCCCCGCGAGCAGCACCCACAGCTGCTTGCCGATCGGCATCTTCGTCTTGGAGCCCAGGTCGAAGGCGACGACGAGGTAGACGACGTACAGCCAGCCGTGGGCGATGGCGACGACCTCGGTGACGGACTTGGCGCCGTCGATGTGGAGCCCGTACTTCGCGATCATGCTCAGGCACAGCAGGACCAGCAGGACACCGGTGGTGTAGGCCATGACGCGGTAGCGGGTCAGCACGCTCTTCTTCATGCCGACGAGCGTAACCACCCGTTCCGGGAGATCTTGCCCCGGGTCACTCCTCCTCGAAGTCGTGCGCCGCGATGCGCAGCGGGCGGAGCATCGCGAAGATCTCCGCGCACTCCTCCGCGTCGTACACGCCGAGCCCGAAGTCCATCGCCATCAGGTCGCGAGTGGCCGCGTCGACCACCTCACGGCCCTTGTCGGTGATGACGGCGAGGGTGCCGCGGCCGTCGTTGGGATTGGGCCGCTTGGCGACCAGCCCGGACTTCACCAGCCGGTCGACCGTGTTCGTCACGGACGTGGGATGCACCATCAGCCGCTCGCCGATCTTGGACATGGGCAGCTCGCCGGCCTTGGAGAAGGTGAGCAGCACCAGTGCCTCGTACCGCGCGAACGTCAGTCCGTACGGCTTGACCACCGCGTCCACCTCGGCGAGCAGGATCTGCTGGGCCCGCATGATCGAGGTGATCGCGGCCATGGACGGCACGTTTCCCCAGCGCTGCTTCCAGAGCTCGTCGGCGCGCGCGATGGGGTCGAACGGGAGGCTGAGTGGCTTCGGCACGTCATCAGACCCTACCGGCCGGTCATATTCCGGGCAGCCCCGTCTCGGCTTTCGGTCGCTTCTCGGCCCTCGGCTCCTTCTCCGTGGCCCGGGCGGCCACAGCCAGCCCGCAACAGCAGAGCACACCCGTCACACCGGCCCCGGCCACCGCCGTACGCAGACCCGCCGTCTGCGCCGCCACACCGGCCAGTGCCATGCCGACGCCCTGGACGGTCATCAGCCCGGCCTGCAGCATGGTCATGGCCCGCCCGCGCAGTTCCTGCGGCACGGCCCGCACGAACCACTGGTCCAGGCCCAGCGTGTACGCCGACCCGGCCCCGGACAGCAGCAGGAGCACCAGGGAGGCGGTAAGTCCGGGGCGCAGGGCGTAGCCGAGGTACGGCAGCAGGGTCAGGCAGAGCAACGGGAGGGCGATGCGTTCGCGGGTATTCGGCCGCAGCCGGGCCCCGGCGAACAGTTCGCCGGCCACCGTGCCGACGGGCAGCGCGCACATCAGCAGGCCGAGGCCCACGGAACCGCTGCCCAGCTCGTCGGCGTACGGCGCCGCCAGGGCCTCTGGTACGACCGAGAACGCCGCCGGGATCCAGAACATGAGCAGCAGGACGCGCACGCGGCGGTCGGCCGGCAGCCCCCGCAGACCGGACGGAGTGCCCGCGCCCCGGCATGTGCGGGCCGGGCGGTGCCGGGTGCCGCAGCGCAGCAGCGTGGCGGAGGCGAGGAAGGTGCCGACGGTGATCAGCAGGGCGTGGCGCGGGCTGACGGCGGTCAGCAGCAGACCGCCGAGGCCGTAGCCGACGAGCAGCGCGCTCTGCGCGACGATCCGCAGCAGGGAGCGGCCGAGGACGAACAGTTCGCCGTCGCCGAGGACGTCGGCCAGGGTGGCCATACGGGTGCCGGAGAACACCGGCGAGACGACGGCGAGCGCGCAGCGCAGCGCGAGCAGCAGCCCGATGCCGGTGCCCGGCACCGTCATCAGGGCCACACAGCCGGCGCACACCACATCGCAGCCGACCAGCACGCGCCGGGCCGGGAAGCGGTCGGCGACGGGCGCGAGCAGGGTGCCGCCCACGGCGTACGGCAGGAAGCCGAGGGCGAAGGTGAGCGCGCTCAGCAGGGGCGAGCGGGTGAGGTCGTAGACGAGGACGGAGAGCGCGATCTCGCTGACGATCACGCCGAGCATGGACAGGACGTGCGCGGCGAAGACGGCCCGGAACTCGGGCACGGCGAAGACACGGCCGTACCCGGCGGACGCCGGGCCGGCCCCGGTGGGAGCGGACATGCCGGGCAGCGTGCCCGGGGACGGTCCGGGAGCCGTAGAGTTTCGGCTCCAGCCGAATCTCCCCGGGGGTGTGCATGGCGTCGAGGCTGCACTTCGGCGACGACGACTTCCTGCGCTGCCGGTTCGCGATCTCCCCGCTGTGGGAGACGCAGGAGGCGGTGCGCACCCTGAAGCGGCCGGACCGGCACGCCTATCAGGCGCCCTGGCTGCGGCGGATCAGGGATGCGGCGGCCGGGCTCGACCTTGCTCCGCTGTGGCTGCTGATGCCCCGGCGGGGGCACTCGCCGGACTGGCTCGGGGCGCCGCCGATCGGGCCGGCCGCCACGTTCGAGGAGGAGATCGCGGCCGTACGGGCGTCCGATCCGGAAGCGGCCCGCGAGGACACCGCGCTCTCCCTGGCCTGCACACCCGGCGCGCTGGAGTCGCCCCAGGGCCGCGCCTGGCTCGCCGACCCGGCCCGGATGATCGAGGAGCTGGCGGACGCCGTGGAGGAGGCCTGGCGGGCGCTGATCGCCCCGGACTGGCCCCGGCTGCGGGCTCTGCTGGAGGCGGACGTGGCCTTCCACTCCCGCCGCCTGGCCGAGGTGGGCCTCGGCACGCTGCTGCCGGAGCTGGACAGCCGCCTGTCCTGGGACGGGCGCACGCTGACTCTCGCCCTGCACACCGAGTACGCCCGCGACCTCGGCGGCCAGGGGCTCGTACTGATGCCGAGCGTCTTCTCGTGGCCCGACGTGATCACCGGTTTCGAACCACCGTGGCAGCCGACGCTGGTCTATCCGGCCCGGGGAATCGCGGGCCTGTGGACGGAGTCGGGCGAACGGACGCCGGAGGCGTTGGTACGGCTGCTGGGCCGAAACCGCGCCGAGGTGCTGGCCGCGCTGGACGAACCGGCGACCACCACGGCACTGGCCCACCGACTACGGCTGGCCCCCTCATCGGTGTCGGCCCACCTGACGGTGCTGCGGGATGCCGGTCTGCTGACCTCACGGCGGTACGGACATCAGGTGCTGTACGAGCGGACACCCCTGGGGGTGGCACTGACGAGCTCCGGGACTTCGCAGGTCGCCCGGACCCTCACCCGTACGCCTCCAGCCGCCGCAGCACCCGCGGCGCACGCGCCCGGGTGACCGGCGCCCGCAGGCAGCGCCGGGCGGCGGGCGTCCCGGCCAGCGGCGCCTTGAAGACCGCGAGCGACCCGGCGACCACCAGCACCAGCGGGCACAGATAGGCCACGGTGTCGGCGAAGGACCCGAAGAGCCGCAGCAGCGACTCCAGCCCCAGCCCGGTCAGACACACCGTGAGGACAACCGCACGGACCGCCAGCTCGACGATCCAGTTGACCAGGGCCCGCTCGGGGGTGATCCCCCGCTCCAGCCACAGCCGGAGCCGGTCGAAGGACCACGCCGTCGCCCAGCCCGTGAGCGGCCTAAGGACCAGGCGGTCCGCGGCTGCCCCGAACGCGCCCCCGCGGGCGCGGTACTCGTACCCGGTGAGCAGGCGCACGCCCTGCGCGTCGGGCACGTAACGCCAGTAGGCGCTCGCCTCGGCGATCGGGGAGAGCGGGTGCGAGGAGGAGAAACGCAGGGCGCACACGCGCGTGCCGTCGGGGCGGTCCCTCTCGCCGGCGGCGACGCCGGTGCCGGGCACGGTGAGGAGCGGCAGTACGCGCCAGGTGCACGTGAAGCGCCGGGGCTCGCCCGCCACGCCCGGCAGGGGGGCGATGGACTTGAAGCGGAGGTCCCAGCGCAGGCGCGTGGCGGGGTCCTGGGTGTGCGCCCACAGCTCGTCGAGATCGGCGCGTATGTGTGTCTCTCGGTAGAGACGCATGGTGTTCCCCCAGGCCAGAGCGTGAAGTTGAGCGATCGCTCGGATGATCAGGAGGGGAACGTACACCTCCCCCGGCGACCGCTCAAAAGGGGGCCGAACTACTGCGCCAGATGCCGTTCCACGGTCTCGACCTTGGAGGTGAGCCCGTCGGTCACGCCGGGGCGGATGTCGGCCTTGAGGACGAGCGACACGCGCGGGGCGCGCGCCTCCACGGCCGCGACGGCGCGCCTGACGACGTCCATGACCTCGTCCCACTCGCCCTCGATCGAGGTGAACATGGCGTCGGTGCGGTTGGGCAGCCCCGACTCGCGCACCACGCGGACGGCGTCGGCGACGTACTCCCCCACGTCCTCGCCGACGCCCAGCGGCGTCACGGAGAAGGCGACGATCATGCGTTCACGATTCCTTCCTTGCGGGCGCGGGCCGCGATGACGGCGTTCTCGGCCTCGCGGCGCAGCTTGCGCTCGGCGAAGAAGCCGCCGGTGGGCAGCACCGAGAGGACGAAGTAGAGGAGACCGGTCTTCAGCGGCCACTTGGCGCGGTTCCAGGCGTCCGCCCAGAAGATCACGTACAGGATGAACAGGACGCCGTGGACCGCGCCCATGACGGGGACCGCGTTGAAGTCGGTGGTCCGCTTCAGCACCGAGCAGACGAGGAGGATCAGGAAGGACACGGCCTCGGGCGCGGAGACCAGGCGGAGGCGGCGGAGGGCGGTGGCGGTCTTGATGTCCACGGATCACCTTCGGTGGGAGGGGGCGCGACGGTCTCGCGGTTACGGTCCGTCGGCTGCGGGCTGCCGTTTGTGAACGCACGCACAAGCGTCCCACCATTGAAGCAAACGGCAGCCCTAGGGGTCCGCTCAGGGTCGGTATCCACCCACGGGCCCTGTTCCGTCCACCCGTGGCGCCGCTACTTTCGCTCCGTGGCGATGTTCCGACTGCAAGGCAGCAAGGTGCTCGCCGTCGACATGACCGGGGACGCCGTGAAGGCGAAGAACGGCTCGATGGTCGCGTACGACGGGCAGATGAGCTTCAAGAAGCTCACCGGTGGGGGCGAGGGACTGCGCGGGATGGTGACCCGGCGGCTCACCGGCGAGCAGATGACGGTGATGGAGGTGAAGGGGCACGGCACGTGCTGGTTCGCGGACCGGGCGACCGAGATCAACCTCGTGAGCCTCCAGGGCGACAAGCTGTACGTGGAGTCGAGCAACCTGCTCGTGACGGACGCGGGCCTGCGCACGGGCACGACGTTCACCGGGCTGCGCGGCGCCTCGCAGGGCAACGGTCTGTTCACCACGACCGTCGAGGGGCACGGGCAGGCGGCGATCATGTCCGACGGGCCGGCGGTCGTGCTCCGGGTCAGCCCGCAGTACCCGCTGATCGTCGACCCGGGTGCCTACATCGCCCACCAGGGCAACGTCCGGCAGTCCTTCCAGTCCGGAGTGACGTTCCGCACGTTCTTCGGGGAGGGCGGCGGCGAGGCCTTCCAGATCCGCTTCGAGGGCGACGGACTGGTGTACGTGCAGCCGAGCGAGCGGAACACGATCGCGGGGGATCTGTAGCCATGGCGTTCCGGGAGATCAACTCGAAGATGGTCGAGGCGACCGTGCTGCCCGGGCAGCGGCTGTTCAGTCAGCGCGGGGCGATGGTCGCCTACAAGGGGGACGTGTCCTTCACGCCGAACATCCAGGGCGGCCAGGGCGGGCTCATGTCCATGATCGGGCGCCGGGTGACGGGCGAGGCGACCCCGCTGATGACGGTCGAGGGCAGCGGCACCGTCTTCTTCGGGCACGGCGGCCACCACGTGCACGTCATCAACCTCTCCGGCGACACCCTGTACGTCGAGGCCGACCGGCTGCTCGCCTTCGAGGGCACCCTGCAGCAGGGCACGATGTTCATGGGCTCGCAGGGCGGGGTGATGGGCCTGGTCCGGGGCCAGGTCACCGGGCAGGGCCTGTTCACCACGACCCTCCAGGGCCAGGGCTCGGTCGCCGTGATGGCGCACGGCGGCGTCTTCGAGATCCCGATCACCCCGCAGCGCCCGGTCCACGTCGACCCACAGGCGTACGTCGCCCACCACGGCGAGGTCCGCAACAGACTGTCCACCGCGCTCGGCTGGCGCGACATGGTGGGCCGCGGCTCCGGCGAGGCCTTCCAGCTGGAGCTGAGCGGCAACGGCACGGTGTACGTCCAGGCGTCGGAGGAGAAGCTGTGAGCGCGTACGGAACTCCGGGCGCCGGGCCGGTGGTGTACGACCCGATGACCCTGCCCGCCGACGACAACGTGAACAAGTACACGTTCTGCGTGGAGCTCAAGAGCGGGCAGTGGTTCCTGCAGAAGGGGAAGATGATCGCCTACTATGGGGCGATCGAGTTCAACGGCATCGGGCACGGCCGACTCGACCGACTTGTCCGTACCTCGTTCCATTCGCCACTGCACGCGAGCGACTGGGTCGTGGCGGCGGGCTCGGGCAAGATGCTGCTCGCCGACCGGGCCTTCGACGTCAATTCCTACGACCTGGACGACGGGAACCTGACCATTCGCGCGGGCAACCTGCTCGCTTTTCAGCCAAGTCTCGCGCTCAAGCAATCGATCGTGCCGGGTTTTCTGACCCTTATCGGAACCGGAAAGTTTGTGGCCGCATCTAACGGTCCGGTGGTGTTCATGGAACCTCCGATCCGGGTCGACCCGCAGGCGCTCGTCGGGTGGGCCGACTGCCCGTCGCCGTGCCATCACTACGACCATGGCTATCTGACGGGTGTACTGGGCGGTCTACGTGCAATGACGGGCCTCGGCGGGGTATCCGGGGAGGAGCACCAGTTCGAGTTCGTGGGCGCCGGGACGGTCCTGTTGCAGTCGACGGAGACCCTCATGGAGGAGACGGCGACGGGTGTCGTTCCGTCCGAACCAGGGGTCCCCGGAGGTGGCGGAGCGGCACCGGGCGGACACGGTCAGCAACCATCGGGGGCACCGCGCCTTCCCGGACAGCTGGGAGACCTCCAGCGCCGCTTCGGGCTGTGAGCGGTAGTCTGCGGAGGGTGACATCGAACGCGTGCGCACTGTCACACCACCCGAAGTAGTTCGCCATTCAACTTCTTAGGTAGACTTCATTCATGGAGACCGAGACGGCCACGCGCTGGCTGACCGATGCGGAGCAGTGCGCCTGGCGCACCCACCTGGAGGTCAACAGGCTGTTGACGTACCAACTGGAGAAGGATCTGCAGCCGTTCGGCCTGACTATGAACGACTACGAGATCCTCGTGAACCTGTCCGAGTCGGACGACGTGCGGATGCGGATGAGCGACCTCGCCTCCGCGACCCTGCAGTCCAAGAGCCGGCTGTCGCACCAGATCACGCGGATGGAGAACGCGAACCTGGTGCGCCGCGAGAACTGCGAGTCCGACCGGCGGGGGCTGTACGCCGTGCTGACCGAGCACGGCATGGAGACGATGAGGAAGGTGGCGCCGTATCACGTCGCCTCCGTGCGGCGCCACTTCATCGATCTGCTGTCGCCGGAGGCGCTGACGGAACTGGACAAGGCACTGAAGCCGATCGCCGATCATTTGCGGGGGCAGCGGGGCCGTCCCTGAGCCTCCTGGGGGAACCGCGCCCCGTCAGGGGCGCGGGGCTGTATCGATGTGCGGCTCCGCCGCGACGGGGGTCCCCCGCTCGAGCGAAGTCGAGAGTGGGGGAGCGATCAGCCGCCGGCGACCGGCACCCCGCGACGGCGATACGCCGCCACGGCGGGCAGCACGGCCACCGCTCCCGCCAGGACGAAACACACCCCCAGCGGCACCCGTCCGATCAGCGCGCCCGTCACCATCGCCCCCGCGGAACTCCCTGCGTTCACCCCGGTGTTGACCCAGGCGCCCGCCTGGGTGCGAGCCCCCTCGGATGCCGTCTCCTCGACCACGAGGTACGCCGTCGTGAGGGTGGGGGCGACGAACGCTCCGGCGAGTCCCATGACCGCGGCGAGGGACCACACGCCGGGCGCCAGGCCCCCCGCCGCGATCACCAGGCCCAGCGCGACGGCGAAGCCGCACAGCCGGACCCGGGCCGGCGCCCGCCACCGCACCGCGCCATTGACCAGGCCGCCCACCGCACTGCCCGCCGAGAGCGCCCCCAGCACCCAGGGCACCACGCCGGTGCCGTACGACCGCTGCGTGGCGAAGGCCATCGCCAGCAGGTCCAGCCCGCTGAGCGCCAGTCCGGCGCCCATGGCCACGGCGACCGGCGCCCGCAGGCCGAAGAGGGTCCCGCGCCTCGTCCCGGGGGCGGCACAACGGGGACCGGGCAGCACGGGGGACGCGACGAAGGCGCAGGTGCCGCCCACGACCAGGAGCGCGCTGAGCAGGATCCCGGACGCCGGGGGTGCGAAGCCCAGCAGCGCGCCGACCAGCACCGGGCCGGACACGTACAGCAGTTCCTCCGCGACCCCGTCCAGGCTGTAGGCGCGGGCCAGCATGCCCGGCTCGGGGGCGAGTTCGGCCCACAGCGCGCGCATCGTCGGCCCCAGCGGAGGCGCGCACGCGCCCGCGAGGGCCGCCGCGGCGGCGATGGCCGGCGGCGGTGCCCCGGGGCGCCAGGTCAGCGCGGCCAGGACGCACAGCAGGGCGCCGTAGAGCACGGACATGGGCAGCAGGGCCCTGCGCGCCCCGTGCCGGTCGATCAAGGATGCTCTGAACGGGCTCAGGAAGACCGTCGCGGCGCCGAACAGGGAGAGCACGGCGCCGGAGACGGCGTAGGAGCCGGTGGCCCGGGTGACGGAGAGCAGCGCGGCCAGGGAGACCGTGCCGTAGGACAAGCGGGCGGCGAGCGCGGAGGCGAAGGTGCGGCGCGCGTGCGGAAGGCGCAGCACGGCGGCGTACGAGGGCCGCACAGGGGCATGCGTGGACATGCTGATGTTCCTCTGGTGGAGGCGGAAGAGGGGACACCGAGGGACGCGAGGGCCTTCTCGTCGGCCTCGCGGTCCGGTGTGCGCTCTACGCCAAGGTGAGGAACATGCCCGTCAACTTACCAGCGCAATCGCGGAGTCGGCGACCCCTCAGCCCTGCGTCAGGCCCGCCACCAGCTCGTCCGCCGCCCGGTACGGGTCCAGCTCGCCCGCGACGATGCGCTCCGCGAGCGCGCTGAGGCGGCGGTCGCCGTGCAGGTCGCCGATGCGTTCGCGCAGGGCCGTGACCGCGATGGTCTCCACCTCGTGGGCGGCACGGGCCTTGCGGCGCTCGGCCAGCACCCCGCGCTCCTCCATCCACGCGCGGTGCTTCTCCAGGGCCTCCACGACCTCGTCGACACCCTCGGCACGGGCCGCGACCGTCTTCACGATCGGCGGGCGCCAGTCGCCGGGGCCGCGGGACTCGCCGAGGCCGAGCATGTGGTTCAGTTCGCGGGCCGTGGCGTCGGCTCCGTCCCGGTCGGCCTTGTTGACGACGTACACGTCGCCGATCTCCAGGATGCCCGCCTTGGCCGCCTGGATGCCGTCGCCCATGCCGGGGGCCAGGAGGACCACGCTGGTGTCCGCCTGGGAGGCGATCTCGACCTCCGACTGACCGACGCCGACCGTCTCCACCAGGATCACGTCACAGCCCGCCGCGTCCAGCACCCGGATCGCCTGCGGAGCCGCCCAGGCCAGGCCGCCCAGGTGCCCTCGCGTGGCCATGGAGCGGATGTAGACCCCCGGGTCCGACGCGTGGTCCGACATGCGGACGCGGTCGCCGAGCAGGGCGCCGCCGGAGAACGGCGAGGACGGGTCGACGGCCAGGACGCCGACCCGCTTGCCCTGCTTGCGGTACGCCGTGACGAGCGCGGAGGTGGAGGTCGACTTGCCGACCCCCGGGGAGCCCGTCAGACCGACCACATAGGCATTGCCGGTCAGCGGGGCCAGGGCCGCCATGACTTCCCTGAGCTGCGGGGACGCCCCCTCCACGAGGGAGATCAGCCGGGCCACGGCCCGCGGCCGGCCTTCCCTGGCCTGGGCCACCAGAGAGGAGACGTCCTGCATCAAACAGCTCCGTTCAGTTCACAGACGTACAGACGCGTACAACGACGTGCGGACGCGCACGACGAGGGTGCTTACGCCTTCGGTACCCGCACGATCAGCGCGTCACCCTGGCCGCCGCCGCCGCACAGCGCGGCCGCGCCGGTGCCGCCGCCGCGCCGCTTCAGCTCCAGCGCGAGGTGCAGCACGAGCCGGGCGCCGGACATGCCGATCGGGTGGCCCAGGGCGATGGCACCGCCGTTGACGTTCACCTTTTCCGTGGACACGCCGAGGTCCTTCATTGACTGCACGGCGACCGCGGCGAAGGCCTCGTTGATCTCGATGAGGTCGAGGTCGGAGACCTCCAGGCCCTCCTTCTTGAGGGCGTGCAGGATGGCGTTGGACGGCTGGGACTGGAGGCTGTTGTCCGGTCCCGCCACGTTGCCGTGCGCGCCGATCTCGGCGAGCCAGCTCAGGCCCAGCTCCTCGGCCTTGGCCTTGCTCATCACGACCACGGCGGCGGCGCCGTCGGAGATCTGCGAGGAGGAGCCGGCGGTGATCGTGCCCTCCTTGCTGAAGGCCGGGCGCAGCTTGCCCAGGGACTCGGCCGTGGTGTCGCCGCGGATGCCCTCGTCCTTGCTGAACAGGACCGGGTCGCCCTTGCGCTGCGGGATCTCCACCGGAGTGATCTCGGCCTCGAACAGGCCGTTCTTCTGCGCGGCGGCGGCCCGCTGGTGGGACAGGGCGGCGATCTCGTCCTGCTCGGCGCGGCCGATGCCGAGGCGGGTGTTGTGCTTCTCCGTGGACTCGCCCATGGCGATGCCCTCGAAGGAGTCGGTCAGGCCGTCGTGGGCCATCGCGTCCAGCATCTGGACCGCGCCGTACTTGAAGCCCTCGCGGGACTTCGGCAGCAGGTGCGGGGCGTTGGTCATGGACTCCTGGCCGCCCGCCACGACGATGTCGAATTCACCCGCGCGGATCAGCTGGTCGGCCAGGGCGATCGCGTCGAGGCCGGAGAGGCAGACCTTGTTGATGGTGAGCGCCGGGACGCTCATCGGGATGCCGGCCTTGACGGCGGCCTGGCGGGCCGGGATCTGGCCGGCACCCGCCTGGAGCACCTGGCCCATGATCACGTACTGCACCTGGTCGCCGCCGATCCCCGCACGGTCGAGGGCGGCCTTGATCGCGAAGCCGCCGAGGTCGGCTCCGGAGAAGGACTTGAGGGAGCCGAGCAGTCGTCCCATGGGCGTGCGCGCGCCCGCGACGATCACCGAGCTGTTCGTTCCAGAAGGCATGAGCTGCGATCCCCTTACCGGCCTGCCCAGGCCGAGGAGTGAACGAGGGTTTACTTCGAATGTACTGATGGCACTCCGTGCCGTCATCGGCCTGTCAGTGTGATCGCTGGCACGTTGCGTAACCACGGGAGTGGCGCTGCACTGAATCCATGCTGACGCGAATCGACCACATCGGGATCGCCTGCCACGACCTCGACGCGACCGTCGAGTTCTACCAGGCCACCTACGGCTTCGAGGTGTTCCACACCGAGGTCAACGAAGAGCAGGGCGTGCGCGAGGCCATGCTCAAGATCAACGAAACCTCGGACGGCGGCGCCTCCTACCTCCAGCTGCTGGAACCGACCCGCGAGGACTCCGCGGTCGGCAAGTGGCTGGCGAAGAACGGGGAGGGCGTCCACCACATCGCCTTCGGCACGGCGGACGTGGACGGGGACGCCGCGGACATCCGCGAGAAGGGCGTGCGCGTCCTGTACGACGAGCCACGGCGCGGCTCCATGGGGTCGCGGATCACCTTCCTGCACCCCAAGGATTGCCACGGCGTGCTCACAGAACTGGTCACTTCGGCCCCTGTTGAGTCCCCTGAGCACTGACCCCCGTACATATGGGCCGGTAGGGTTGGGGGCGGTCGTCCCCGAACGCGGGGGACGGCCGTTCCGGGGTCCGGGTTTCGGGGGACGAGCGTCGGGGCAGCAGCCCGTGCTCCGCCGTTGATCTGACACCATTCCCCGGGGGCCCCGTTCGGCGGATGGACGGAGCTCGCAGGAGAAGCTGACCAGGGGACGGATGGGACCGCGCAGTGCGGGGCTACGAGAGCCAGGAGCGAGAGCCGGCGGCTGACGTCGACCACCTCTCTCGGTTCGAGGCCGAGATGAAGCGGCTGAAGACCGAGCGGGAAAAGGCGATCCAGCACGCCGAGGACCTCGGCTACCAGGTCGAGGTGCTGCGCGCCAAGCTGCACGAGGCGCGCCGCACCCTGATGACCCGGCCCGCCTTCGACGGCGGTGACATCGGCTATCAGGCCGAGCAGTTGCTCCGCAATGCCCAGATGCAGGCCGACCAGCTGCGCCAGGACGCGGAGCGGATGGCCGCCGAGGCGCGCGCGCAGACCCAGCGGATCCTGCAGGAGCACGCCGAGCAGGCCGCCCGGCTGCAGGCGGAGCTGCACCAGGAGGCGGTGACCCGGCGCCAGCAGCTCGATCAGGAGCTGGCCGAGCGCCGCGCCACCGTCGAGTCGCACGTCAACGAGAACGTGGCGTGGGCCGAGCAGCTGCGCGCCCGCACCGAACAGCAGGCCCGCCGCCTGCTCGACGAGTCCCGCGCCGAGGCCGAGCAGGCGCTGGCCGCCGCCCGCGCCGAGGCCGAGCGGCTGACCCGGGAGGCCCGCGAGCGGCTGCAGAGCGACGCCGAGGCGGCCCGCGCGGAGGCCGAGCAGCTGCTGCGCCGCGCCCGCACGGACGCCGAGCGGCTGCTGAACGCGGCGTCCACGCAGGCCCAGGAGGCCACCGACCACGCCGAGCGGCTGCGCACCGACGCGGCCGGCGAGTCGGACACCGCCCGCCGGCAGGCCACCGAGCTGAGCCGGGCCGCCGAGGAGCGGATGGCGGCGGCCGAGGAGGCGCTGCGCAAGGCGCAGGCCGAGGCCGAGAAGCTGCAGACGGAGGCCGAGCAGGCCGCCGCCAAGACCCTCGCGAGCGCCCAGGCGGCGGGCGAGGCGCGCACGCGGACGGCGAAGGAGCAGGTCGCCCGGCTGGTCGAGGAGGCCACCAAGGAGGCCGAGCAGACCAGGACCGAGGCCGAGCAGCTGGTCGCGGACGCCCGTGCCGAGGCCGAGAAGATCATCGCCGAGGCAGCCGAGAAGGCCCGCACGATCACCGCCGAGGAGAGCGCGACCCAGCTGTCCAAGGCCGCCAAGACCGCCGAGGACGTGCTCAACAAGGCGTCCGAGGAGGCCAAGCGGACCACCAAGGCCGCCGCCGAGGAGGCCGAGCGGATCCGCACCGAGGCCGAGGCCGAGGCGGACCGGCTGCGCGCCGAGGCGCACGACATCGCCGAGCAGCTCAAGGGCGCGGCGAAGGACGACACCAAGGAGTACCGCGCCAAGACGGTCGAGCTGCAGGAGGAGGCCCGCCGGCTGCGCGGCGAGGCCGAGCAGCTGCGCGCCGACGCGGTCGCCGAGGGCGAGTCGATCCGCGCGGAGGCCCGCCGGGAGGCGGTCGCGCAGATCGAGGAGGCGGCCAGGTCCGCCGAGGAACTGCTGGCCAAGGCCAAGGCGGACGCCGACGAACTGCGGCAGACCGCGACCACCGACAGCGAGAAGGTCCGCACCGAGGCCATCGAGCGGGCCACCAGCCTGCGCCGGCAGGCCGAGGAGACCCTGGACCGGGCCCGCAAGGAGGCCGAGCGGCTGCGCGCCGAGGCCGACGAGCAGGCCGAGTCGGTCAAGGCGGGCGCCGAGACCGCCGCGCGCGAGCTGCGCGAGGAGACCGAGCGCGCCGTCGAGGCCCGCCGCGCGGAGGCCGCCGGGGAGCTGACCCGGCTGCAGACCGAGACACGGGACCGGCTGGAGTCGGCCGAGCAGGCGCTCACCGAGGCCCGCGAGGAGGCCGCCCGGATCCGCCGCGAGGCCGCCGAGGAGAGCGAGCGCCTGCGCGCGGAGTCGGCGGAACGGATCCGCGCGCTCCAGCAGCAGGCCGAGGCCGAGGCCGACCGACTGCGCAACGAGGCCGCGTCCGACGCGTCCGCCTCGCGCGCCGAGGGCGAGGCCGTCGCCGTACGGCTGCGCTCGGAGGCCGCCGCCGAGGCCGAGCGGCTGAAGGCGGAGGCCCAGGACACGGCCGACCGGGTGCGCGCGGAGGCGCAGGCCGCCGCCGAGCGGCTCGGCACCGAGGCGTCCGAGACGCTGGCCGCCGCCCAGGAGGAGGCCGTCCGGCGCCGCCGCGAGGCCGAGGAGATCCTCGGTTCCGCGCGGGCCGAGGCCGACCAGGAGCGCGAGCGGGCCCGCGAGCAGAGCGAGGAGCTGCTGGCCGTAGCGCGGGGGCGCGTGGAGGAGGCGCAGGCCGAGGCGACGCGGCTGGTCGAGGAGGCCGACCGGCGCGCCACCGAGATGGTGTCCGCCGCCGAGCAGCACGCCCAGCAGGTGCGGGACTCCGTCGCCGGGCTGCACGAGCAGGCGCAGGAGGAGATCACCGGGCTGCGTTCGGCCGCCGAGCACGCGGCGGACCGTACCCGGCGGGAGGCCGAGGAAGAGGCGGACCGGGTCCGCGCCGACGCCTACGCCGAGCGGGAACGGGCGAGCGAGGACGCGAGCCGTGTCCGCCGCGAGGCGAACGAGGAGTCTCAGGCCGCCAAGGCGCTGGCCGAGCGTGCGGTCGCGGAGGCGATGGCGGAGGCCGAGCGGCTGCGCTCGGACGCCGGCGAGTACGCCCAGCGGGCGCGCACCGAGGCCTCGGACGCGCTCGCCGAGGCCGACCAGGCCGCCGCCCGCACCCGGGCGGACGCCCGCGAGGACGCCAACCGCATCCGCTCGGACGCGGCGACCCAGGCGGACACCCTCATCACCGAGGCCCGCAAAGAGGCCGAGCGCCTCCAGAACGAGACGATCGCCGAGGCCGAGCGGCTGCAGACGGAGACCGCCGCCGAGGCCGAGCGGGTGCGTGCGGAGGCCCTGGCGGCCGCCGAGCAGCTCATCGGGGACGCCACCGGCGAGGCCGAACGGCTGCGCGCGGAGGCCGCCGAGACGGTCGGCTCGGCACAGGCCCACGCCGAGCGGGTGCGGGCGGAGTCCGAGCAGCTCAGGGTGGACGCGGAGGAGGCGGCCGAACGGCTCCTCAGCTCCGCCCGCGAGGAGGCCGAGCGGACCCTGGACGAGGCCCGCAAGGAAGCCAACAAACGGCGTTCGGAGGCGGCCGAGCAGGTCGACACGCTCATCACCGAGACCACGTCCGAGGTCGACAAGCTGCTCAGCGAGGCGCAGGAGCAGGCGCTGAAGACCACCGCGGACGCCGAGTCGCAGGCCGACACGATGGTCGGGGCGGCCCGCAGCGAGGCCGAGCGGATCGTCGCCGAGGCGACCGTCGAGGGCAACTCGCTGGTGGAGAAGTCCCGTACGGACGCCGACGAGCTGCTGGTCGGCGCCCGCCGGGACGCGACCGCGATCCGGGAGCGCGCGGAGGAGCTGCGCGACCGCATCACCACCGAGATCGAGGAGCTGCACGAGCGGGCCCGGCGCGAGGCCGCCGAGACCATGAAGTCCACCGGCGACCGCTGCGACGCCCTCATCAAGGCCGCCGAGGAGCAGCTGGCCAAGGCGGAGGCGAAGGCCAAGGAGCTGGTGTCGGACGCCAACTCCGAGGCGGGCAAGGTGCGCATCGCCGCCGTCAAGAAGGCGGAGGCGCTGCTCAAGGAGGCCGAGCAGAAGAAGGCCAGCCTCGTCAAGGAGGCCGAGGAGCTCAAGGCCGAGGCGATCCGCGAGGCCCGGCGCACCGTCGAGGAGGGCAAGCGCGAGCTGGAGATCCTGGTGCGCCGGCGCGAGGACATCAACGCCGAGATCTCCCGGGTCCAGGACGTCCTGGAGGCGCTGGAGTCCTTCGAGGCCCCGTCGGCCGGCAAGGAGGGCTCGGTCAAGGCCGGCGCGACGGTCGGCGCCCCCCGATCGGGTGGCAAGTCGTCAGACGGCTAGTGTGAGCGGTGCGTTCCGGTAACGTCTGGGGGCTTTGCCCGAGTCATTGGCAAGCTGTCCGGCGGCCGGCCACCCAAAAGAGGTGCCATTCTCCAGATCAAAACCGTATCCGCTCGATGACACACCGCTTCGGCCCCTAGGATTCCCCTTATCACCTCACCGGTCTCATTGACAGGAACCCCATGAGCGACACTTCCCCCTACGGCTTCGAGCTTGTGCGGCGTGGGTACGACCGCGCTCAGGTGGACGAACGTATCTCCAAGCTCGTCTCCGACCGTGACAGCGCCCTCGCCCGCATCACCGCCCTGGAGAAGCGCATCGAGGAGCTCCACCTCGAGACGCAGAACGCGCAGGCTCAGGTCACCGACGCCGAACCGTCGTACGCGGGTCTCGGTGCCCGGGTCGAGAAGATCCTGCGCCTGGCCGAGGAAGAGGCCAAGGAACTGCGTGAGGAGGCCCGGCGGGCGGCCGAACAGCACCGCGACCTCGCCGAGTCCGCGGCCCAGCAGGTCCGCAACGACGCCGAGTCCTACGCCGCCGAGCGCAAGGCCAAGGCCGAGGACGAGGGCGTCCGGATCGTCGAGAAGGCGAAGGGCGAGGCCGCCCAGCTGCGTTCCGAGGCCCAGAAGGACGCGCAGTCCAAGCGCGAGGAGGCGGACGCCCTCTTCGAGGAGACCCGCGCCAAGGCCGCACAGGCCGCCGCCGACTTCGAGACGAACCTCGCCAAGCGCCGCGAGCAGTCCGAGCGCGACCTGGCCACGCGCCAGCAGAAGGCCGAGAAGCGGCTGGCGGAGATCGAGCACCGCGCCGAGCAGCTGCGCCTGGAGGCCGAGAAGCTGCGCACCGACGCCGAGCGCCGCGCCCGCCAGACGGTGGAGACCGCCCAGCGCCAGGCCGAGGACATCGTGGCCGACGCCAACGCCAAGGCCGACCGCATCCGCTCGGAATCCGAGCGCGAGCTGGCCGCGCTGACCAACCGCCGCGACTCGATCAACGCCCAGCTGACGAACGTCCGCGAGATGCTGGCGACGCTGACGGGTGCGGCGGTCGCTGCCGCGGGCACGCCTGGGGACGACGAGCCGATCTCCCGCGGGGTGCCGGCGCAGCAGACCCGGTAACCCATCCGCGCGCGGTCGCCGAACGACACGAAGCCCCCTCCCGCTCCGGTGGCAGGGGGCTTTGTCCCGTCTTAGCGTGGCCGCATGATCGAGCTGGAGGGGCTGACCAAGCGGTACGGCGAGAAGGTGGCGGTCGACCATCTCACCTTCGCGGTGCGGCCCGGCATCGTCACCGGCTTCCTCGGGCCCAACGGCGCCGGGAAGTCCACGACCATGCGGATGATCCTCGGGCTCGATCACCCCACCGCCGGTGACGTCCGGATCGACGGCAAGCACTACGCCCAGCTCAAGGACCCGCTGACGTACATCGGCGCGCTGCTGGACGCCAAGGCCGTGCACGGCGGGCGCAGCGCCTACAACCATCTGCTGTGTCTGGCGCAGAGCAACGGGATCCCGACGTCGCGGGTGGCGGAGGTGCTGGACACCGTCGGGCTCACCGCCGTGGCGCGGAAGAAGGCCAAGGGGTTCTCGTACGGCATGGGGCAGCGGCTGGGGATCGCGGCGGCGTTGCTCGGGGATCCGCGGATCCTGATGTTCGACGAGCCGGTCAACGGGCTGGACCCGGAGGGCATCCACTGGATCCGGAACGTGATGAAGTCGCTGGCCGCGCAGGGGCGGACGGTGTTCGTGTCCAGCCATCTGATGAGCGAGATGGCGCTGACCGCCGATCATCTCGTCGTCATCGGGCAGGGGCGGCTGCTGGCGGACACGACCATGACCGCCTTCATCCGGCAGTACGCGCGCAGTTACGTCCGGATCCGCTCTCCGCAGCGCGAGCGGCTGCTCGATGTGCTGCACGAGGACGGGATCACCGTCGTGGAGGCGGGCGGGGGCGCGCTGGAGGTGGCGGGCGGCAAGGCCGAGCGCATCGGTGAGCTGGCGGCGCGGTACGGGATCGTGCTGCACGAGCTGAGCCCCCGGCAGGCCTCGCTGGAGGAGGCGTTCATGCAGCTGACGGCGCAGTCCGTGGAGTACCACGCGCACGCCGGGCCCGGGGACGCCCCGCGGGAGTGGGGCGCCGAGTGGAAGGGGGCCTGACGTCCATGGCAGCCGTGCAGGTCATCCGGTCCGAGTGGACCAAGATCCGGTCGGTGGCATCCACGGTGTGGACGCTGTCGGTGGCCGTGGCGGTCACGATCGCCATCGGGACGCTCATCTCCGCGCTGTCGCGGAGCCAGTTCGACTCAATGCCGGTGCAGGACCGGCTGTCGTTCGATCCGACCTACGTCAGCTTCGCGGGCATGACCCTGGGCCAGCTCGCCATGATCGTGTTCGGTGTGCTGGTCGTCTCCAACGAGTACAGCACCGGCATGATCCGGGTCTCGCTGGCCGCCGTACCGCAGCGCGCCACCTTCCTGTTCGGCAAGATCGCGGTGGCGGGCGCGCTCGCGCTGGTGGTCGGCATGGCCACGAGCTTCGCCGCGTTCCTCCTCGGTCAGGCAATGCTCGGCCCGCACGGGGCGCGGCTCGGCGACCCGGGCGTGCTGCGCGCGGTCGTCGGCGGCGGCCTCTACATGACGCTGATCGCGGTGTTCTCCATGGGCGTGGCCGCGATGCTGCGCTCGCCGATGCTGTCGCTGGGCATCCTGATGCCGTTCTTCTTCCTGATCTCCACCATCCTCGGCAACGTCGACGCGACGAAGAAGGCCGGCCGGTTCCTGCCGGACCAGGCGGGCAGCCGGATCATGCAGGTGGTCCCGAGGGCCGACGACACGCCGTACAGGCCCTGGGGCGGGCTCGGGATCATGGTGCTGTGGGTGATCGCCGCGCTCGCCGGCGGGTATGTCCTCCTCAAGCGCAGGGACGCCCAGTAGAGGTTTCCGCCACGCACCGTAGTGTTCTGGCTTTGCCGTCCCTTGGGCGGAACCGTCAGCGCCTCGATATCCTCCTAACCCTTACGGGGGCGGCTCCCCGCTGTCCTGAACCTTTCGATGGGTGCGGAGCATGATCGAGGCTGTCGGCCTGACCAAGCGCTACGGCGACAAGACCGCCGTGTACAACCTTTCCTTCCAGGTGCGGCCAGGTGCCGTCACCGGCTTCCTCGGGCCGAACGGCTCGGGCAAGTCGACGACGATGCGGATGATCCTCGGGCTGGACAACCCGACGTCCGGATCGGTGACGATCGGTGGCTACCCGTACCGCAAGCTGCCCAACGCCCCCCGCCAGGTCGGCGCGCTGCTCGACGCCAAGGCCGTGCACGGCGGCCGGACCGCCCGCAACCATCTGCTGAGCCTCGCCCAGCTGTCGGGCATCCCGGCCCGCCGCGTGGACGAGGTGCTCGGTGTCGTGGGCCTGCAGGACGTGGCGCGCAAGCGCTCCAAGGGCTTCTCGCTCGGCATGGGCCAGCGGCTCGGCATCGCCGCCGCGCTGCTGGGCGACCCGCAGGTGCTGCTGTTCGACGAGCCGGTCAACGGCCTCGACCCCGAGGGCATCCTCTGGGTCCGCAACCTCATGAAGGCCCTGGCCGCCGAGGGCCGTACGGTCTTCGTCTCCTCCCACCTGATGAGCGAGATGGCGCTCACCGCCGACCACCTCATCGTCATCGGGCGCGGCCAGCTGCTCGCCGACATGAGCGTGAAGGACTTCATCTCGGCCAACTCCGCCGACTTCGCCCGGGTGCGCACCCCGGACGCCGAGCCGCAGCTGCGCGAGAAGCTGAGCACCACGCTCACCGAGGCGGGCGGCCACGTGCTGCCGGAGCAGGACGGCGCGCTGCGGGTGACCGGGCTGCCGCTGCCCCGGATCAGCGACCTCGCGCACGAGGCGGGTGTCCGACTGTGGGAGCTGTCGCCGCACCAGGCCTCGCTGGAGGAGGCGTACATGCGGATGACGCAGGGCGCGGTCGACTACCGCTCGACCATCGACCAGAAGGCGGGCCTGCAGCAGCCGCTGCCGCCGGGCGCCCAGCCGCCCATGCCGGTACCCGGCCAGGGCCAGCCCGGCTGGTACGCCCCGCCGCCGCCCCAGCAGGGTGGGCAGCCCTTCGCGATGCCCCAGGGTTCCGCGGGGCCGTACGGCGGCCCGCAGAATGCCGGTTACGGCGCCCCCAACCCGTACGCCCAGCAGACCCAGGCTGCGGGCGCGCCGACTCCCGCCGCCCCGCAGTCCCAGCCGCCCGCCCCGGCCGCGCAGGCCCAGCCGCCCGCTTCGGCCCAGCCGGCCGACGCGGCACCGCCCGCGCCGCAGCAGGCGCCCGCCGCCGCTCCCCCGGCCCCGGCCACCGCCCCCGCCGACCTGACCAAGCCCGAGGACGCCCGATGAGCACCCACCAGCCCCCCATGCCGCAGGCCCCCGCAGCCGCGCCCCACTGGCAGGCGGCGCCCGGCGGGTCGTACCCCGGTTACACCTCGCCGATCCCGGTCGTGCGCACCCACCTCGGGCATGCGCTGTCCTCCGAGTGGACCAAGATCAAGTCGGTGCGTTCGACGATGTGGACGCTCGGCGTCTTCGTGGTGCTCGTCCTCGCCATCGGCCTGCTGACCGCCTCGGTGGTGAAGTCCAACTCCAGCCCGGAGACCTTGTCGGACCAGAACCCGCTCCAGTTCGGCTTCTTCGGCCTGCTGCTGGGCAGCATGTGCATCATCACGCTCGGCGTGCTGACCACGGCCTCGGAGTACGGCACCGGCATGATCCGTACGACGATGGTCGCGTGCCCGAGCCGGGGCCGGGTGCTCGCCGCCAAGGCGGTCGTGTTCTTCGCCGTCGCCTTCGTCGTCACCCTGGCCGTGTCCGGCCTCATGGCCATGATCCACGCGTCCATGCTGAACGGCGTCGGCGGCGCCCGCACCCCCTCCACCGGCGACTGGCTGAAGGCGACCCTCGGCATCAGCCTCTACATCGCGCTGCTCGGGCTGTTCTCGCTGCTCATCGGCTCGATCATCCGGCACTCCGCGGGCGCCATCACCATCATGATCGGCGCGGTCCTGGCCCCGCTGGTGATCGCGCTGTTCATGGCCTCGCAGTCGCTGTCCAAGGTGCGGCAGTGGCTGCTGGAGTACTCCATCCCGAGCCAGATGAGCTGCTTCTACGACAACTCCCTGAGCAGCTCCGGCCCCACGGGCTGGGACCCGCTATGGATCATGCTGGGCCTGTCGGCGGCCGCGTTCGCCGGCGCCATCGCGCTGCTGGAGAACCGGGACGTGTGAGCCTCGCTTGATCGGGTGAGGGCCTCCCGTCGGCGCTGTGGATCGCCAGATCCACAGCGCCGACGGGAGGCCTCGTTTTTCACCGTCGTACCCACCGACGCCATGGGCGAAATCCAGCCATTTTCCTGGTGGCTGACCGAGACCATCACCCCACCGGTACACCAGAAGGAGCCATGGTGTCGGATGCACCGACAGCTATGCCGGATCTATCGGTGCTGAAGGGAGAACTTCCCCCCGTGAAAGGTTCGGTCATCGGTTACTGCCACTGCTGAGGAGTCGAATTATGGGTACCTATCGGAAGGACCTGTACCCGGACGTGACCGCTTCGGGCGGCCTTGGACCGGCCATGAAAGAGGCGGCGAAGCTGCACGGATGCGACATCGGGCTACCGCCTTGGGAGTCCGACGTCATCGAGACGGCGAGGGGCTTCATGTCGGTCCACACTGCGACCGACGAGCGTCTGTTCCGGCTGCGTGTCCACATTATCGGGTTCGCCGAAGGGGCTCCCGGATTCGCCTGGGAGATCGGCTCGACGGACGACCTCGGATTGCTCGTGGAGGCGGTCGCTGCATGGCGGGAAGGAATGCCATTCGACGAGTTGAAGGCGAGATTCGAATTCCTGGAGCTCGATGAATTCGCCAGAGCAATCGAAGGCGGAGAGCCTACCTCTTTGCAGTGGTCCGGCCTTCTGTCGTCCGACTTCCACCGGAGACAGTGGAACCTTCTGCGTCGCCTTCGTGCGGATGAGGTACTGCGGAACATGTTCCCATCGATCACGCACGGTGCCGTCCGCCTGTGTGTGGATCCGTTTCCGTTGCTGGACGGAACGAAGCGTCAGGTCCTGGTGTACGAGCTGGACGGAGAGCGTTATGAGGTCCGCCTCGGGGTGCCCGGGGCGGACTGGGCCGAGGTGCCGGCCGATGATCTGATCGCCTGTCTGCGAGCCGCCTTGAGCCAAGAGTGATCTCGACAGGTCGATGACTCGAAACCCCGCCAGAGACTACCTGGCGGGGTTTCCTCATGCTCATCTCAACCGACCGATGGGCCGGGACATGCCGGTCGGGAAGCGCTCGGGTACGAGTGGGCGGTCCGTGGTGACCAAGTGATCAAGAGCGAGGTCGAGACTAACTGGGTCATCGTGCAGCTGAAGTACATCGGCAAGGACACGCCCACCCGCACGGCAAGTGGGTCGTGTACACGTCCTACTTGGTGGGGTGATGATGCCGGACGAAGCCCAAGCCGAACACGAGGACGCCGCCGACAACGGCTTCCGGGAAGGCATCTACGTGACCGACGTCGGGCTGACCTAGGTGGCTTCACGGTGAGACTTCCCCCGTGCGCTGTCCCCCGAGGACGCCCGGCGCCACCTGCCGGAAGGTGGTCCCGTGCCGATGTGGCTCCACTTCGCGGAAATCGCCGTGGAGCAGTTCGACCGGTCGAAGGCCGCACGACTGGGCCAGGACGTCCAGCGGCTCCTGCCCTCCCCGCTGCCGGACAGGACGATCCGTACGGTGTGGCTGGGGGCCACCCACGGCACCTCCGACCCGGCCGAGTACGGCATGAGTGCCCGTACCTGGCTGGAGCGGATCGAGCAGGCATGGCTGGCAAGTGTGCACCGGGACGATCCGGAGTTCGTGCCTGCGCCGCCACAGCCGGTGGTGGACGAGGAGCTGCGCCAGGCGGTTGTCCAGGTGATGCGACCGGTCGCGGAGCGGCTCAGCCGTGAGGCCGAGAAGCCCATGTACGGAACTCCGGTGACCGGTCTCGTCCCCGCGCTGTTGCGGGTCGTCACCGAGGCGTGTGCTGACCTCGGCTACCGGCTGTTCCTCCGTGCCGTGAAGTCGTACCAGGTGCCGGTGCCGGAGGGCACGGGGTTGTACGACGCGTTCGTCGCCCTCGGGGAGCGGTTCGACTACTCGGAGTGGGTGGTCCTTGAGGGGCTCAACGACCGACCGGACTGACGGACAAGGCCCGGGCTAGAACCTAGGCGCGTTACGGGACCGCGGCACCCTTGTGGTGCGGCGGTCCTTCGCGTTCCAGCAGGCCTTGTGCCAGTGGCGGCGGTCGTCCACGCCCGCGTGCTCCGGCCAGGCCACCACGTGCGGGACGCCGGAGGGGATCATCTGGTCGCAGCCCGGGCAGCGGTAGGTCTTGCCCTCCGCGCTCGCCCCGGCGACATGGCGCACGCTCCAGTCCTCGCCCTGCCAGCTCTCGGTCGACTGCCAGCCGCCGTACCGGCCGGCGCGGTCGTCCTCGGCGCTCCGGCCCGACGATCCGGCTGCCTTCGGTCGATTGCGACGCGGGGACACGGGACACCTCTCGGGGCTGTACAGGAAGCACGGGCTGCATCCAGCCTACGCGCCGCCGTATGGGGTACGCGTACGGCACCAACCCACACAAGTCACCCTCCAGAGCGACCCATTCTGCAGACAATCCGCAAATCTCTCCGTCAGGCCGTGTCCTGCGCACGTGTCAGACGGTTATGCCCTGTGGGGGAGCTCCGGGTCGGAGCCAAGGAAGCAGGAAATGAGATGTACGTAGGAAGTTTTGTGCTGGGCGCCCAGTTCCCGGGCCAGGGCCCCGGGGAGGCCCTGCACCGGGTGGTCCGCTCCGCGGAGGTCGCCGAGGAGGCCGGTCTTGACGCCGTCTGGCTGGCCGAGCACCACTTCGTGCCGTACGGCACATGCCCGTCCGCCGTCACCCTGGCCGCCCTGCTGCTCGGCCGCACCCGCCGCATCCGGATCGGCACTGCGGTCAGCGTACTGCCCACCGCCCACCCGGTCGCACTCGGCGAACAGGCCGCGCTGCTGCACCTGACGAGCGGCGGCCGGTTCACGCTCGGCGTGGGCCGGGGCGGGCCCTGGGTGGATCTGGAGGTCTTCGGCGCGGGCCTGGAGGCGTACGAACACGGATTCCCCGAGTCACTGGATCTGCTGCTGCGCTGGCTGCGCGAGCCACGGGTGTCGGCGTCCGGCGAAAGGTTCAGCTTCCGCGAGGTGCCGGTCGTACCCCGCCCGTCGGAGGCGCTGACCGAGACTCCGGGCCCGGAGGTCGTCGTCGCGTGCACCTCCCCGGCGAGCGTTCGGCTGGCCGCCGAGCGCGGGCTGCCGATGCTGCTCGGCATGCACGTCGGGGACGAGGAAAAGGCCGAGATGGTGGCCTTCTGGCAGCGCTGCGCCCGCGCGGCGGGCCGGCCGGCCGAGGAGGTCGCGGACGCCGCGCATGTCTCGGCCGGGGTGTGCCAGCTCGCCGACCGGCGCACGGACGCGGCGGAGACGCTCATGAAGGCCATGCCGGGCTGGCTGAAACAGGGCCTGGAGGCGCATGTGACGGTGGACGGCCGGGCGCGCGCGATGCGCGACCCGTACGCCTACACCGAACTGCTCTGCGGACTGCACCCGGTCGGCACTGCGCGGCTGGCCGCCGACCGGCTCGCGGCCACCTCGGAGCGCACCGGCATCTCCCGCTTCGCCCTCCTAGTGGAGGGCTCGGGCGATCTCGCCGCGACGGAGGAGAACCTGCGGCGGCTGGGTGCCGAGGTGCTGCCCCAGCTGCGCTGAGCCGTCCGACAACTCCCAGGCCGCCTCGGGGGCTTGCCGCCCCAGCACTGAATGCACCTCCCGCGGGTGGAGCGGCAAGCAAGCGACTCACAACGTCTGCCGTACCGGGACCGCCCCGTCAGCAGTCCCGAAGCTCCGGCGACTGGTTCAGCAACTGGCTGCGTACCGAGGTGAAGCGGGCCAACGTCTCGTCCACCGAGGCGTCCAGCGGGAACACCGCCACCCGGTGGCAGTTCTGGAAGGCCAGCCGCACACCGAAGTGCCGCTGCAGGGCGCCGCGGATGGCGTCACTCGCGAGCGCACGCAGCAGCTGACCGCGTGCCTGCTCGTCCGGCGGGGGCGTCTGGTTGTCGGCGAACGGTCCGCCGTCGACCTTCAGCTGGGCCACCAGGGAGCTGATCATCTCCCACGCGTAGGGCAGGGAGGTCCGGACGCAGTCGACGAATTCTGCTTCGTCGACCTCGCCTCGCTCGGCCTGTTCGAGTAGGGCCGGTGAGACGTCGAGCGACATGGGTACTCCTCTCGCACCCCCGAAGAGCAGGGGTTGCCGGACAGAAAGGGGAGGTTCGCTATTTCGAACACGCTCAGTACACAGGTCGCGACCTCCCGTTTACTACGGTAGGCAACCGTAGGTGACCACACCAGCAGAATGCGTATATGGAACGGTCCCTTTACGGGCACAATCGGCCAGGGATGAACAAGAGTTTCCAGGGACAATTGGGGCGATCGATCGGGAGCGGGGCGGGCGAATCGCGCGCACCGAGGGGCGTCGAGTAGCGTTGCCGACCATGCGTCTCGTCATTGCCCGATGCTCGGTCGACTACGCCGGCCGGCTCACCGCCCACCTGCCCTCGGCGCCCCGCCTGATCCTGGTCAAGGCGGACGGCAGCGTCTCCATCCACGCCGACGACCGGGCCTACAAGCCCCTCAACTGGATGTCGCCGCCCTGCACGCTCAAGGAGGGCACCGGCGAGGAAGAGGGCGTCTGGACGGTCGTCAACAAAGCGGGCGAGAAACTGATCATCACGATGGAGGAGATCCTCCACGACTCCTCGCACGAACTCGGCGTGGATCCGGGTCTGATCAAGGACGGCGTGGAAGCGCACCTGCAGGAGCTGCTCGCCGACCGCATCGAGACGCTCGGCGACGGCTACACGCTGATCCGCCGCGAGTACATGACGGCCATCGGCCCGGTGGACATCCTGTGCCGGGACGCGGACGGCGGGACGGTCGCGGTGGAGATCAAGCGCCGGGGCGAGATCGACGGCGTCGAACAACTCACCCGCTACCTGGACCTGTTGAACCGCGACCCGCACCTGGCCCCGGTCCGTGGCGTCTTCGCCGCCCAGGAGATCAAGCCCCAGGCCCGCGTCCTCGCCACCGACCGCGGCATCAACTGCCAGATCCTCGACTACGACGCCCTGCGGGGCATCGAGGACGACAAGCTCCGCCTGTTCTGAGGCTCACTTTCTCGGCTCGGTCAGATGACCGAGCCGGACGACTGCGACGCGGTCCCCGAGTTCGTTGCGCTCCCCGAACTCTGCGGTGTCGTCGGGCCGCTCGCCGTGTCCGTCGTGGACGGGCTCGAGGCCGACGGGGACGCGGACGGCGAGGGCGTGCTGGATGACGGCGAGGCCGAGGGCGACGGGCTCGGGCTGGTCTTCGTCGGTGTCGGCGTACCCGACTTGGTCGTGGACCTGGACGGCGTCGGTGTCGTACCTCCCCCGCCCGTGCCCCGGGTGTGGCTCGGGGCCGACGACGGCGATGTGGCCGGCTGGTACGGCGTCGGGTCCTCCGTCGTGCGACCCGAGTCCGTGGGGCGGGGGGCGGCCGGGGCCGAGCCGCCCGCCGACGGGGTCTGGTTCGGGTCGGCGCCGAGGGTGCCGTCGTCAGTGCCCTGGCTCGCCGAGGGGTTGACGTCGACCTTGCCGGCCGGGTTCTTGTCGGCGTTCTCGTTGGACGTCATGCCCAGCGTGACGACCGTACCCAGCACGGCGGCGAGCAGCGCCCCGGAGCCGACCGCGACGAGGTTGCGGCGGGCCAGCCGCCGGAAGCCCCCGCCCCGCTCCGTGGTGGCCGGGAGCCTGGTCGTGACCAGCGGGTCACCGAGGGGCACGTACGGCGGCGGGGCCGACTCCTCGTGCCGTACCTCCGGCAGCTCGTCCCCCGCCGTCGCGGCGATCCCGGGTACGTCACCGGAACGGTCGGCGACCAGTGCGAGCGCCCGGCGCCCGGCGGTCGTGCCCCGCTTGTCGGCGAGCGCCCCGCGCAGCCCGATGGACGCCTCCAACTCGGCGCGGGCCCGGTCGAGCTGCCCCCCGCAGAGCGCGAGGACACCCAACTCGTGGTGGAAATAGGCCTGTTCGGCCACTTCGCCGGTCAGCCGGGAGGCCTCCGCGCCGGACCGCAGGGCCCGCTCCCAGGCGCTCCAGTGGAGCCCGGCGGCGAACGCCGGCGCGGCCGTACGGGCGAGCCGTACCGCGCAGCTCTCCTCGCCCTCGGCGGGCGGTGCCGGGTGCGGGACGATCACGGCGAGCGCGGCCAGCACCGCGTCCGCCTCGGCGCACACCCGCTCGGGGGTGACCGACGGATGCCCGGCCCACCAGGTGTAGTGCTCGGCGGCGGCCAGCGCCTGGGCCTGGGCGTCGTCGGCGTACCCGGCGGCCTCCAGCTGGGCCGGCACCCCGGCCGCGAGCCGGTAGCGGGCACCGACCGGCGAGACCAGTCCGCACCCGGCCAGCTCGCCGAGGGCGGCGTCGGCGTGGGTGTCGCCGATCAGCGCCGGCAGATGCGCCTGGTGCGGCAGTTCGCCGCCGAGGGCGACCGCGAAGCGCAGGGTGGCTCGGGCGGAGGCGCTGAGCCGGGAGGCGAGCAGCGGGGCGGGCGCGGCGGCCTCGCCGAGGGAGGGCAGCGGGATCTCGTCCGCCGGCTCCAGGGACAGCTCCGCCGGTGGGCGTACGTCCTCGAAGACGCCGTACTCGTCCACCGCCCCGACGCCGGCCCGCAGCTCGTCGCGCTGCCGGAGCAGGGCCCCGGCCTGGACGAAGCGCAGCGGCAGCCCCTCGGACTCGAACCACAGGTCACCGGCCCAGTTGGACTCCTCCTCGGTGAGGACGCGGCCGACGGTCCGCTCCAGGATCTCCACGCCGGCGGCGCGGTCGAGGCCGCTGAGGAAGACCTCCTCGACCTCGGACCCCTCGGAGGGCGGGGGCACGTCGGGGGTGGCGCCGATCAGGAACGCGCACTCGGGGGTGGCGTCGAGGAGCTCGTCGAGCGCGGCGCCGCCGAACTCGATGTCGTCCAGGACGACGACCGCGCCGATCTCGCGGACCAGTGCGCGCAGTTCCTCCGGATCGAGGCGGTGGCGCGGGGCGTCGTAGACCGCGTGGAAGAGGTCGTGCAGCAGGTCGGTGGTGGTGCGGTGGAAGCCGGTGAGCCGGACCACGCCGTCGGGGGCGAGGTCCAGGCAGTCCTCGGCGACCAGCTCCAGCAGGGCCGTACGGCCCGAGCCGCCGGGCCCGGTGAGCCGTACCGAACGCCCCCGGGCCAGCAGGCGGACCAGGCGCTCGCGCTCGTCCTGGCGTTCCAGCAGGGAGAGCGCCGGCTGGGCGGGGCCGGGCGGCACCGGCGGCCGGGCGGCCCGCTCAACCTCGGCGCGCTCGGCGGCGGTGCGCTTGCGGGGCGGCACCGGCCGCCGGTCCGGCGGGCAGGGCTCTATCTCGCTGCCGTCCACGGGGTTCACGGTCAGCAGCAGGTCGCCGGCCACGACGTGCGCCGTACGGGCGAGCGCGGGCGTGCTCTGACCGAAGTCCGAGGTGAGGGACTCCCGGGGCGGGCGACGGCTCGCAGCCTGACCGTGCTCCTCGGGTTCCCGGTCGATCGGGTCCATGGGTTCCATGGGTTAAGACCCCCCAAAAGCGTCGTGTGCCCGGATTCCGGCCCCTCCCGGCCTTGTCGCACACCGCGCTGTCGCTTCTGGTCCGGACCCGCTCGGTCGAGGGTTGCGAGGCGGCGGGCGACCGAACCCTAAACCTTCGCTCAGTATCTCCGACAGGGCGGGGTGCCGTGCGGTCCAAGACATCACAGTCCGGTGAGGATTGCCCGCGTCGTGCGCTTCGGCGGCTGTGTCCGGGTCTCAGCGGCCGCAGCGGTCTGCGTCCGGCTCAGACTCGTACGCGTCTCACACCCGGGGCTGCGACTCGACCCCGAGGCCGCCCTCGATGGCGAGGATGCGGTGCAGCCGGGTGGCCACCAGCAGGCGCTGCATCTGCGGCGGGACACCGCGCAGCACCAGACGGCGACCGCAGCGGCCGGCCCGCCGGTGGGCGCCCATGATCACCCCGAGTCCGGTGGCGTCCCAGGAGTCCAGTTCGGACAGGTCGAGCACCAGGTCGCCGACTCCGGTGTCGACGGCCGAGTGCAGGGCCGTACGGGCGTCCGCCGCGCTGCGGACGTCGAGGCGGCCCCCGACGACCAGCTCGGCGTGGTCGCCCCTGATGTACATATGCGCTCCCCGTTGAGTGCGGTTGGCGTACTCCGTGACGTTGCAACGTCTGACTGTGTGAGTGGTGGTGCGGTTGCTGTTTGTAAGCGAACCGATACCGAATTCACCCCTGGGAGTGAACTCCCGGGGGTGATGTCCGGCGGATGTCCGTACGGAAGGTGCTCAGTACTTGTAGAAGCCCTGCCCGCTCTTGCGGCCGATGTCACCGGCGTCCACCATCCGGCGCATCAGCTCCGGCGGGGCGAACTTCTCGTCCTGGGACTCGGTGTAGATGTTGCTGGTGGCGTGCAGCAGGATGTCGACGCCGGTGAGGTCGGCGGTGGCGAGCGGGCCCATGGCGTGGCCGAAGCCCAGCTTGCAGGCGAGGTCGATGTCCTCGGCGGTGGCGACGCCGGACTCGTAGAGCTTGGTCGCCTCCACCACGAGGGCGGAGATGAGCCGGGTGGTCACGAAGCCGGCCACGTCCCGGTTGACGACGATGCAGGTCTTGCCGACGGACTCGGCGAACTCCCGTGCGGTGGCGAGGGTTTCGTCGCTGGTCTTGTAGCCGCGGACCAGCTCGACGAGCTGCATCATCGGCACCGGCGAGAAGAAGTGGACGCCGACGACCCGCTCGGGGTGCTCGGTGGCCGCCGCGATCTTGGTGATCGGGATGGCGGAGGTGTTGGAGGCGAGCACGGTGTCCTCGCGCACGAGCTTGTCGAGCGTGCGGAAGATCTCGTGCTTGACCTCCAGCTTCTCGAAGACGGCCTCGACGACGACGTCGGCGTCGGCGGCGGCGTCCAGGTCGGTGGTCGCGGTGATGCGGGCCAGGGAGGCTTCGGCGGCGGTGGCCTCCAGCTTCCCCTTGCTCACGAACTTGTCGTACGAGGCCTTGATGCCGTCGGTGCCACGCTTCAGTGCCTCGTCGGTGACGTCCCGCAGGACGACGTCCCAGCCCGCCTGCGCGGCGACCTGAGCGATCCCGGACCCCATGAGACCGGCCCCGATGACGGCGAGCTTCCGTGCCACTCCGACTCCCTTGAACGCGCTCCAAGTCTGCTTCTCCGGCGGACCATAGCGCTCTGGCGGCGCTGTGTGAGCGGTTAGTAACGCGTGTCACGGTCTCAGACGCTGAGACACCGGTCACGTCTCGTTCGACGGGCTCGGCGGCCCTCGAGCCGGCGGATCCGACAGGATTCCGGCCTCGCCGGCCGGAGCGCAAATCCTCGCGGGTCCGTGACGGTTGGCGCCGTCCGGCGGCGCGCTCAGGCCCTGCCGCGTACGGCGTAGTTCAGGACGCGGTCGCTCAACAGGTCCTCGATGTCGTCGAGGAGGGCGAGTACCTCTCGGGAGACTTCGGCCGGTTTGCGGCCGGCCATCATCTCGCGGCCGATGGTGACGAAGACCGTCTGATGGATCCAGCAGACCTGACCGGCCATCAGGTCCGGCAGCGGGTCGTCGGCGGCGGCGCCGGCCTCCTCGACCGGAAGGCCGGCGCGCTCTCCGGTGGCCAGCGGCGCCGTCTTGGTTTCACGATCATCGTCGAGAAGGGGCAGGGGGTGGTGGAGCGGACGCGGGTGACCTCCGTCAGCCGGCTCGCCCTCCTCCTCGGCCGGGTGCTGCGCGACGCCACGGTCTTCGTCTTCCAGGCGGTGCTGCTGGTGCTGGCCGCGCTGGTGATGGGGCTGCGCGCGCCGCTCGCCGGCATCCTGATCGGCTTCGCGTTCGTCGCCCTGCTCACGGTGTCGCTGGCCTCGCTGTCGTACGCGCTCGGCATGAAGGTCCGCACCCCGCAGGAGTTCGGCCCGCTGATCAACATGGTGTCGATGCCGTCGATGCTGCTGTCCGGCCTGATGCTCCCGATGACGCTCGCGCCCACCTGGCTGAACGTGCTGTCGCACTTCGTGCCGTTCCGCTACCTGGTGGACGCGGTGCGTGACGCGTACGTCGGGCACTACACGAGCGCGCACATGCTCTACGGCGTCCTCGTCGCCGTCGGTTTCGCGGCACTGGCGGTGACGGTGGGCACACGAGTGTTCCGGACGGCCGGAGCGTAACTACGCTGGCCGCATGGTCAATCTGACGCGTATCTACACCAGGACCGGCGACAAGGGCACCACCGCACTCGGTGACATGAGCCGGGTCGCCAAGACCGACCTCCGGATCTCGGCCTACGCCGACGCCAACGAGGCCAACGCGGTGATCGGCACCGCGATCGCGCTGGGCGGCCTGGACGCGGAGGTCGTCAAGGTCCTCGTGCGCGTCCAGAACGATCTGTTCGACGTGGGTGCGGACCTGTCGACGCCGGTGGTGGAGAACCCGGAGTTCCCGCCGCTCAGGGTGGAGCAGTTCTACATCGACAAGCTGGAGGCGGACTGCGACCGCTTCAACGAGCAGCTGGAGAAGCTCCGCTCCTTCATCCTGCCCGGCGGCACCCCGGGCGCGGCCCTGCTGCACCAGGCCTGCACGGTCGTGCGCCGCGCCGAGCGCTCGACCTGGACGGCCCTGGAGGCGCACGGCGACACGATGAACCCGCTCACCGCCACCTACCTCAACCGGCTGTCCGACCTGCTGTTCATCCTGGCCCGTATCGCCAACAAGGACGTCGGGGACGTGCTGTGGGTCCCGGGCGGGGAGCGCTGAGGACGCCGCACGCCCCGGGACCCCTACGCGTCACTTGTCCGCGTCGCTCGTCGCGTCCCGGTCGGCCGCGGCGGCCGCGGACTCGGCCGCGTCCACCTTCTTCTGCATCTCGGCGTACCCCGAAGGCGCGGCGGCGGGTGTGCCGGACACCGCCGGGGTGTCGGGGGACGCCCCGGCGTGGTGGGCGCAGCCCGCGGTGAGCGTCACCAGAAGGGCGACCGCCGGCAGCGCCGGCCACGGCGCGCGCATCAACTCCCCGCCTTCCCGCCGTTGTTGTCCTGGCACCAGGTCCGGACGCCGTTCAGGTCCTTCTGGCGCTGCTCCAGATTGGTCACCAGCGACTTGCGGAAGTCCAGCCGGTCCTGGAGGAAGGTGGCGATCTGGGTGTGACCCGCCTTCTTCGCGTTGTCCACGCGCTGCTCCAGCCGGGCCACCGAGCCACGGGTGCCGGCCCCCGCGTCCAGCCGCTTCAGGGCCCGCTGGATCCGGCGGTCGATCTTGGGCACCCGCTTGCACAGGGCGTGCGCCCCGTCGCCGGTGGGGCCCGGCTTCGGGGTGCTGTCGGCCGCCGCGGCCCCGGTGGTGCCCGCCACCGCCAGTACGGCCGCCATCGCCCCGCCCGCGAGCAGCGTGCGGGTACGTCGTCGTGCGTTCATCCTGCTCTCCGTTCCCTTCCCGGACGGCCCGGTGGTCCGTCCGGCCCCTTTCCGGACGGACAGGTCGCCGTCCGACGGGACGGAGGCTAGGAGCGGTCTTTGGGAAAACTCTGTGACCGGTTCGCCCCGGCTGTGCCGATCAGCCAGTCCCGCCGGCCGGGCAGCGCGCCGCCGTCCGCGGGCGCCCCGCCGCCCTGCGCGGGCAGCCGTACCTCGAAGCGCGCGCCGCACCCGTCCGGCCCGTCCGTGACCGTGACGCTCCCCCGGTGCAGGGCCGCCTGCTGGGCGACGAGGGTGAGGCCGAGCCCGGAGCCGACGCTGTCCGGGCCCCGCTGGAACCGCTCGAAGATCCTCGCGCGGGCGTCGGACGGTACCCCGGGGCCGTGGTCGTCGACCGTGACGAGGACCTGGCCCGCGCTGCCGGTCACGCCGACCCGCACCCGTGCCCGGCCCTGTGAGTCGCGACCGTGGACGAGGGCGTTGCCGAGCAGGTTGTCCAGCAGCAGGCGCAGGCCGGGTTCCCAGCCGTGCACGGTGACTCCGGGTGCCGTGTCGAGGGTGATGTCGGCGTCCGGGGCGCGGCGCCGGGCCTCGGCCACAGCGGCGTCGGCGAGGTCGGGCAGGTCGACGGGCCGGAACGCGTCGGCCTCCACCAGGTCCGCGCGCCCCAGGTCCCGCAGCATCACCAGGAGGCCGAGCAGCCGGGCGTGTTCGCGGTGCAGGTCGGCGAGGACCTCGGCGCGCTCCGGCGCCGGCAGGTCGGGGTGGTCGGTGAGGATGTCGAGGTTGGTGCCCATGCTCATCAGCGGGGTGCGCAGTTCATGCGCGGCCGCCGAGGAGAAGGAGCGGGCGGTGTCCAGGGCCTGGCCGGTGCGGGCGGCCTGTTCGTCGTAGCGGGCGAGGACGGTTCTGAGGGTCGTGGCCAGTTCGTCGACCTCGCGCACCCCGGTGCGCTCCGCGGGCAGCCGGGTGGCGCTGGTGCGCGGGTCGAGGCCCGCGGTGCGGCGGGTGAGGCGGCTCAGGGGCGCGCTCGCCCCGGCGGCCAGGCCCCAGGCGAGCAGACCGGACAGGGGTGCGGCGAGCACCGCGGTGAGGAGCACCCGGTTGCGGACGAGCCGGACCTGGGTGCGGTCGGCGGTGTCGGGCGAGAAGAGCCACAGCGTGCCGGAGGCGGTGGCGGTCCGCACCGGCCGGGCCAGGGCCCGCCAACTGCGCCCGTCGGCGCGGACGGTGGCGAAGCCGGCGGACCGGTCGGGCAGGGCCACGGCGGGGCCGGGCTGGGGACCGCCGCCGAAGGTGCTGTCCGTCCCGACGAGCCGTACGCCGACGTCGAGGGCCGCCGTGAACAGTTGCCGCTCCCGGGTATCGGCGGCCTTGGGGCGGCCGTTCGCCGAGGCCCGCAGCAGCGCCCGGGCGTCCGGGGCGAGGGCCACCGCGCGTTGCCGCAGGTGCTGGTCCTCGGCCCGGTGCAGGTCCCGGGCGACCAGGTGCAGCAGCAGCCAGCCGGCGGCGAGCACGAGCAGCGGGACGGTGCAGCCGACGGCGAGGGCGATACGGGTGGTGAGTCTCACGGTGTGTCCCGCGGTTCCCTGAGCACGAAGCCGACGCCCCGCACGGTGTGAATCAGCCGGCCGCCGCCGTCCGCCTCCAGTTTGCGCCGCAGATAGCTGACGAAGGTGTCGACGGCGTCGGTGCGCACGTCGAAGTCGTAGCCCCACACCCGTTCCAGGAGCTGGTCGCGGGTGAGGACGAGTCCGGCGTTGCGGGCGAGCACCTCCAGCAGTTCGAACTCGCGCCGGGTGAGGTCCAGGTGCCTGCCGTCCCGCTCGGCGGTGCGGGCGTCCGGGTCGATCACCAGGCCCGCGACCCGCAGCTCCGCGCGGCCGGTGGGCGGGCGGCGGCGCAGCAGGGCGCGCAGCCGCAGCACCAGTTCCTGCAGGGCGAACGGCTTGACCAGGTAGTCGTCGCCGCCGGCCTGGAGCCCGGCGATCCGGTCGGCGGTCTCGTCCAGGGCGGAGAGCATCAGCACGGGCAGGTCGCGGCCGCCGTCGCGCAGCCGGGTGCACACCTCGATGCCGCTCATGCCCGGCATCGACACGTCGAGCACCAGCACATCGGGCGGCGTGTCCCGGATCGCCGCCAGCGCCTCGGGGCCGTCGGCGGCGGTCCGCACCGCGAAGCCGCTCAGCCTGAGTCCGCGCTCCAGCGAGCGCCGGATCGCCGCGTCGTCGTCGACGACCAGCACCGCACCGGAGCCCGCCGTGTCCGTCATGCACCCCTCCTCGTCGCCGGTCAGCGTACGACCCCACGCCGGGCGGGCGGCAGGGTGGGCGGGGGCGGGGCGGCTACACCGTCTCGGTGTACGCCTGCGACCTTCGATGTACTCCGGGACCATTCTCCCGGCTCACGCGAAGGGTGCAGCCCCCGTGTTGGCCCCTCTCATTCCCCCGCCCCCACCGCGACGACGTGCGGATCGCCGTGGGCGGGCCGCTCGGCGGCGTGCTGCTGTGGCTGTTCGGGATCCATCCGCGGGTGCCCTCCGACCCCATCGTGCAGTGGGCGGCGCCCTGGGCGCCGTTGGTGCCGCTGGCGGTGACGGCCGCGTGCGAGCCGCTGCACCGCACCCGGCCGCGCATCGGTCTCGCGGTCGGCACGCTCGCGCTGACCCTGGACACGGTGACCCAGGGCAGTGTCGTCACGATCGTGCTGTACACCGATCTGGTGTACTCGGCCGTCCTGTACGGCACCCCGTCCTCCGCCCGCCGCATCCCCCGGATCACCGGGCTGTTGCCCGTGCTCGGCGGGTCGTACCGGCCGCCCTGTGGCGCGATGAGCGGGAGGTGCTGTCCTGTGTCGGCCAGGGACTGTCGAACGCCGAGATCGCCGAGCGGCTGCGGATGGCGGAGGGCACGGTGAAGACGCACGTCAGCCGGCTGCTGGCCAAGCTGGGGCTGCGCAGCCGGGTCCAAGCGGCCTTGCCGGCACAGGAGTTGGGGATCCAGCGGCACTGCGGAGCGAATTGGTCCAGACCTATTGACCCGTGGTCCAGACCTTTCTACTCTCGCAGCACCGTGGGCGTGATGGCTCAGTCATGCCCCTGGCACTCCCGAACATTCCTCCATATCGAGGAGGCGCAGCATGCGCTTCAGACACAGAGCCGCGGCAGGGTTCGCGACCCTGCTGCTCCCCCTGGCCGGCCTCGTCGGTCTCGCGAGCCCCGCCCAGGCCGCGACCAACGCCACGGCGAGCTTCACCAAGACCAGCGACTGGGGAACCGGCTTCGGCGGCCAGTGGACCATCAAGAACACCGGTTCCTCCAGCATCAGTTCCTGGACCGTCGAGTGGGACTTCCCCTCCGGCACGTCCGTCACCTCCGCCTGGGACGCGGACGTCACCAGCTCCGGCACCCACTGGACCGCCAAGAACAAGTCCTACGACGGGACCATCGCCCCCGGCGCCTCGGTCTCCTTCGGCTTCAACGGCGCAGGACCGGGTTCGCCGACGAACTGCAAGCTGAACGGCGACAGTTGTGACGGTACGACCGTCCCCGGCGACGCCGCCCCGAGCGCCCCCGGCACGCCCACCGCCTCGAACGTCACCGACACCTCGGTGCAGCTCAGCTGGGGCGCGGCCACCGACGACAAGGGCATCAAGAACTACGACGTGCTGCGCGACGGCAAGGTCGTCGGCACCGTGACGACCACGTCGTACACGGACAGCGGGCTGAGCGCCGGCACCGACTACTCCTACACCGTGCAGGCCCGCGACACCGCCGACCAGACCGGCCCGGTCAGCGGCGCGGTCAAGGTGCACACCACCGGCGGCACCACCACTCCCCCGACCACCGGCGACAAGGTCAAACTCGGCTATTTCACCGAGTGGGGCATCTACGGCCGCAACTACAACGTCAAGAACCTGGTGACGTCCGGCTCGGCCGCGAAGATCACGCACATCAACTACGCCTTCGGCAACGTGACCAACGGCCAGTGCGCGATCGGCGACTCCTACGCCGACTACGACAAGGCGTTCACCGCCGACCAGTCGGTCAGCGGCGTCGCCGACACCTGGGACCAGCCGCTGCGCGGCAACTTCAACCAGCTGCGCGAGCTGAAGGCCAAGTACCCGAACATCAAGGTGCTGTGGTCCTTCGGCGGCTGGACCTGGTCCGGCGGCTTCGCCCAGGCCGCGGCCAACCCGACCGCGTTCGCCGACTCCTGCTACAACCTGGTCGAGGACCCGCGCTGGGCCGATGTCTTCGACGGCATCGACATCGACTGGGAGTACCCGAACGCCTGCGGCCTGTCCTGTGACACCAGCGGGGCGGCGGCCTTCAAGAACGTGATGGCCGCGCTGCGCGCCAAGTTCGGTTCGAGCAAGCTGGTCACCGCCGCGGTCACCGCCGACGGCTCCTCCGGCGGCAAGATCGAGGCCGCCGACTACGCGGGCGCCGCGAGCTACGTCAACTGGTACAACGTGATGTCGTACGACTTCTTCGGCGCCTGGGACGCACAGGGCCCGACCGCCCCGCACTCCCCGCTCACCTCGTACAGCGGCATCCCGAAGGCGGGCTTCACCACCGCCGACGCGATCGCCAAGTACAAGTCCATCGGCGTCCCCGCGAGCAAGCTGCTCATCGGCATCGGGTTCTACGGCCGCGGCTGGACCGGTGTCACTCAGGACGCTCCGGGCGGGACGGCCACGGGTCCGGCTGCGGGCACGTACGAGCAGGGCATCGAGGACTACAAGGTGCTCAAGACGTCCTGCCCGGTCACCGGCACCGTCGCGGGCACGGCGTACGCGCACTGCGGCAGCAACTGGTGGTCGTACGACACCCCGTCGACCATCGCCGGCAAGATGAGCTGGGCCAAGTCCCAGGGGCTCGGCGGCGCGTTCTTCTGGGAGTTCAGCGGCGACACCAGCGACGGTGAGCTGGTGAACGCCATCAGCAGCAATCTGTAGAAAGACCCACTAAGCGACGTTGACTCTCCCCCGGACTTCGTCCGGGGGAGAGTGAATGTGGCTACGCCACATTCACTCGCTGACCGGGCGGGGCTGCCTCCAGCCACGCGAGGAATCCGGTCAGCGCGTCTTCGCTCATGGCGAGTTCGAGGCGGGTGCCCCGATGGGTACAGGCGAGGACCACCGCGTCGGAGAGCAGCGCCAGTTCCTCCTCGCCCTCGGGCAGCCGGCGGCCGGCCACCTCGATGGCGGCGCGCTCCAGGGTGCGGCGCGGGCGGAAGGCGTAGGAGAAGACGCGGTACCACTCGATGCGGTCGCCGTTGTAGCGGGCGACGCCGTAGGACCAGCCCTTGCCGCCCGCGTCCGGTTTCTCGGCCACGTCCCAGCGCAGGGAACAGTCGAAGGTGCCGCCGGAGCGCTGGATGAGCCTGCGGCGCAGCCCGAACAGGAACAGTCCCACCACCACGAGCGCGACCACGATCCCGCACACAGTCAGAGCGAGGACCATCGGCACCGACCTCCTCGTCTCCTAGGTAGGGGAACTGCTTCTGTCACTGAGTAATGAAACCGGAAAAACACCCACATCTGCCTCAGCCGCGACCGGCACCGGATTGCTCCGGGCCGGCCGCGGCTGAGTGACGTCAACGTACCGCGCGGCTGGTTCAGCGCGCCGCCGCCGCACGCAGGCGGACGTCTGCGCGGCGCTCGGCGGCGGCGTCGCCCTCCGCCTTCGCACGCTCCAGCTCCCGCTCCGTGCGCTGGACATCGATCTCGTCCGACAGCTCGGCGATCTCGGCCAGCAGGGACAGCTTGTTGTCCGCGAACGAGATGAAACCGCCGTGCACCGCGGCGACGACCGTTCCACCGTCACTCGTACGGATGGTCACCGGGCCCGACTCCAGCACACCGAGCAGCGGCTGGTGACCGGGCATGACGCCGATGTCGCCGGACGTGGTGCGCGCGACGACCAGGGTGGCCTCGCCGGACCAGACCTGGCGGTCGGCGGCGACCAGCTCGACGTGCAGCTCAGCAGCCAAGGGTGGCTCCTCGGGTCACCACCCGGCAGGGGCGCCGGGTGTTGGGGTCAATTCTAGTGGGCGTGGATGAGGGGGCGGGACGCACCCGCCCCCTCGGACGAACTCAGGGAGTTCAGGAGACGCCCAGCTCCTTGGCGTTGGCCTTGAGGTCCTCAAGACCACCGCACATGAAGAACGCCTGCTCCGGGAAGTGGTCGTACTCGCCGTCGCAGATCGCGTTGAACGCGGCGATCGTCTCGTCCAGCGGCACGTCCGAACCGTCCACGCCGGTGAACTGCTTGGCGACGTGGGTGTTCTGGGACAGGAAGCGCTCCACGCGACGGGCACGGTGGACGACGAGCTTGTCCTCCTCGCCGAGCTCGTCGATACCGAGGATCGCGATGATGTCCTGCAGGTCCTTGTACTTCTGCAGGATGTTCTTCACGCGCATGGCCGCGCTGTAGTGGTCCTGCGCGATGTAGCGCGGGTCCAGGATCCGGGACGTCGAGTCCAGCGGGTCCACGGCCGGGTAGATGCCCTTCTCGGAGATCGGACGGGACAGCACCGTCGTCGCGTCGAGGTGGGCGAAGGTGGTCGCCGGGGCCGGGTCGGTCAGGTCGTCGGCGGGGACGTAGATCGCCTGCATCGAGGTGATCGAGTGACCGCGGGTCGAGGTGATGCGCTCCTGCAGGATGCCCATCTCGTCGGCCAGGTTCGGCTGGTAACCCACCGCGGACGGCATACGGCCGAGCAGCGTGGAGACCTCGGAACCGGCCTGCGTGAAGCGGAAGATGTTGTCGATGAAGAACAGCACGTCCTGCTTCTGGACGTCACGGAAGTACTCGGCCATGGTCAGGCCGGCCAGCGCGACGCGCAGACGGGTGCCCGGGGGCTCGTCCATCTGGCCGAAGACCAGCGCGGTCTTGTCGATGACGCCCGAGTCGGTCATCTCCTCGATGAGGTCGTTGCCCTCACGGGTGCGCTCACCGACACCGGCGAACACGGAGACACCCTCGTGGTTGTTGGCGACACGGTAGATCATCTCCTGGATGAGCACCGTCTTGCCGACGCCGGCGCCGCCGAACAGGCCGATCTTGCCGCCCTTGACGTACGGGGTGAGCAGGTCGATGACCTTGACGCCCGTCTCGAACATCTCGGTCTTGGACTCGAGCTCGTCGAAGTTCGGGGCCTTGCGGTGGATCGGCCAGCGCTCGCCGTCGTAGGTCTCGTCGACGTTCAGCACCTCACCGAGGGTGTTGAACACCTTGCCCTTGGTGAAGTCGCCGACCGGCACCGAGATCGGCGCGCCGGTGTCGACGACCGGGGCCTGGCGGACCAGACCGTCGGTGGGCTGCATGGAGATCGCGCGGACCAGGCCGTCACCCAGGTGCTGGGCGACCTCCAGGGTCAGCGTCTTCTTCTCGCCCGCGTTGGCCGGGTCGGCGACCTCGACGTGCAGGGCCTGGTAGATGTCCGGCATCGCGTCGACGGGGAACTCCACGTCGACGACCGGGCCGATGACCCGGGCGACGCGGCCCGTAGCCGTCGCGGTCTCAACAGTGGTGGTCATTTATCGGTCACTCCCCGCGGTCGCGTCGGCCAGGGCGCTCGCGCCACCGACGATCTCGCTGATTTCCTGGGTGATTTCGGCCTGGCGGGCCGCGTTGGCAAGCCGGGTGAGGTTCTCGATGAGCTCACCGGCGTTGTCGGTGGCCGACTTCATCGCGCGCCGCGTGGCGGCGTGCTTCGAAGCGGCCGACTGGAGCAGCGCGTTGTAGATACGGCTCTCCACGTAGCGCGGCAGCAGGGCGTCGAGGACGTCCTCCGCCGAGGGCTCGAAGTCGTACAGCGGGAGGATCTCCCCCTTGGGGTGAGCCTCCTCGGCGACCTCTTCGAGGCGCAGCGGCAGCAGCCGGGCGTCCAGCGCCGTCTGCGTCATCATCGAGACGAACTCGGTGAAGACGATGTGGAGTTCGTCCACACCACCCTGAGCCGTGTCCTTCTCGATGGCCTCGATCAGGGGCGCCGCGACCTTCTTGGCGTCCGCGTACGACGGCTCGTCCGTGAAGCCCGTCCACGACTCCGCGATCTTGCGCTCACGGAAGTTGTAGTGGGCGACACCGCGCCGGCCGACGATGTACGTGTCGACCTGCTTGCCCTCGCGCTCCAGGCGCTCGGTCAGCTGCTCCGCCGTCTTGATGGCGTTGGAGTTGAAGGCGCCGGCCAGACCGCGGTCGCTCGTGAGGAGCAGGACCGCGGCACGGGTCGGGTTCTCCGCCTCCGTGGTGAGCGGGTGCTTGGTGTTCGAGCCGGTGCCGACCGCCGTGACCGCGCGCGTCAGCTCGGTCGCGTACGGCGTGGAGGCCGCCACCTTGCGCTGCGCCTTGACGACGCGCGAGGCGGCGATCATCTCCATCGCCTTGGTGATCTTCTTGGTCGCGCTGACGGATCGGATGCGACGCTTGTAGACCCGGAGCTGGGCTCCCATGAGTCAGGTCCCTTCCTTACGTCACTTGGCGGCAGCGGCAGGGACGTCCTCGCCGAGCAGCTTGCCGTCCGAGGTCTCGAACTGCTTCTTGAACTCGGCCACCGCGTCGTCGATCGCCTGGATCGTGTCGTCGGACATCTTGGCGCCCTCCTTGATGGAGGTCATCAGGCCCTGGTGCTTCCGGTGCAGGAAGTCGATCAGTTCCTTCTCGAAGCGGCGGATGTCGGCGACCGGCACGTCGTCCATACGGCCGTTGGTGCCGGCCCAGACGGAGACGACCTGGTCCTCGGTGGCCATCGGCTGGTACTGGTCCTGCTTCAGCAGCTCGACCATGCGCGAACCGCGCTCCAGCTGCGCCTTCGAGGCCGCGTCCAGGTCGGAACCGAAGGCGGCGAACGCCTCCAGCTCACGGAACTGGGCGAGGTCGACACGGAGCCGGCCGGAGACCTGGCGCATCGCCTTGTGCTGCGCGGAACCACCGACTCGGGAGACGGAGATACCGACGTTCAGCGCGGGGCGCTGACCGGCGTTGAACAGGTCCGACTCCAGGAAGCACTGGCCGTCGGTGATGGAGATGACGTTGGTCGGGATGAACGCCGAGACGTCGTTGGCCTTGGTCTCGACGATCGGCAGACCGGTCATCGAACCGGCACCCATGTCGTCGGAGAGCTTGGCGCAGCGCTCCAGCAGCCGGGAGTGCAGGTAGAAGACGTCACCCGGGTAGGCCTCACGGCCCGGCGGGCGGCGCAGCAGCAGGGACACGGCGCGGTAGGCGTCGGCCTGCTTCGAGAGGTCGTCGAAGATGATCAGGACGTGCTTGCCCTGGTACATCCAGTGCTGGCCGATGGCCGAACCGGTGTACGGCGCCAGGTACTTGAAGCCGGCCGGGTCGGACGCCGGGGCGGCGACGATGGTCGTGTACTCCAGGGCGCCGTTCTCCTCCAGCGCGCGGCGCACGCCGGCGATGGTGGAGCCCTTCTGGCCGATGGCGACGTAGATGCAGCGGACCTGCTTCTTGGGGTCGCCGGTGCGCCAGTTGTCGCGCTGGTTGATGATCGTGTCGACGGCCAGGGCGGTCTTGCCGGTCTGGCGGTCACCGATGATCAGCTGACGCTGACCGCGGCCGATCGGGGTCATCGCGTCGACGGCCTTGTAGCCCGTCTCCATCGGCTCGTGCACCGACTTGCGCTGCATGACCGTGGGGGCCTGCAGCTCAAGCGCACGGCGGCTGTCGGTCTCGATCTCGCCGAGGCCGTCGATCGGGTTGCCGAGCGGGTCGACGACACGGCCGAGGTAGCCCTCGCCGACCGCGACGGAGAGGACCTCACCGGTGCGCTGCACCGGCTGACCCTCCTCGATGCCGCTGAACTCACCGAGGACGATGGCACCGATCTCGCGCTCCTCGAGGTTGAGGGCGAGGCCGAGGGTGCCGTCCTCGAACTTCAGCAGTTCGTTGGCCATGGCCGAGGGAAGACCCTCGATCTTCGCGATGCCGTCGCCGGCAAGGGTGACCGTACCGACCTCCTCGCGCGAGGCCGCGTCCGGCTTGTACGACTGGACAAAGTTCTCCAGCGCGTCCCGGATCTCCTCCGGCCGGATCGTGAGCTCCGCCATCTGGGTTCCCTGCTCTCCTTGTTGGGCCCGAAGTTTCACTTGGGGGGTCTGGGGGCGACCCCCAGGAATCCTCTGCACGGCCCAACCAGGGCCGTAAGTACGTACTGCTTTTCTCGAAATATCGAGTTGCTGCTAGCTCGCCATGCGGCGGGCGGCGTCATCCAGCCGGTCCGCGAGGGAGCCGTTGATGACCTCGTCACCGACCTGCACCCGGATACCGCCGATGACCTCGGGGTCCACGTCCAGGTTGAGGTGCATCCGACGGCCGTAGAGCTTGGCGAGGGCGGCGCCGAGGCGCTGCTTCTGGCCGTCGCTCAGCGGCACCGCCGAGGTGACGACGGCGACCATGCGGTCCCGGCGCTCGGCGGCCAGCTTGGACATGGACTCCAGTCCCGCTTCCAGGCTACGTCCACGCGGCGCGGTCACAAGGCGCACCACCAGACGCTCGGTGACCGGCTTGGCCCGTCCGCCGAGCAGCCGGTGCAGCAGCTCCGTCTTGGCCGCCGTGCCGGCGGCGCGGTCGGTCAGCGCGGCGCGCAGCTCGGTGCTGGAGGAGACGATCCGGCCGAACCGGAACAGCTCGTCCTCGACGTCGTCGAGGGTGCCCGTCCTCTCCGCGGCCGTGAGGTCGGCGATGCTCGCCAGCTCCTCCAGCGCGTCCACCAGGTCGCGGGGCTGCGACCAGCGGGAGCGCGCCATCCCGGCCACCAGGTCGGCGGTCGCGCCGCTGACCTGGGCACCGAGCAGACGCTGGACCAGCTCCGCCTTGGCCTCTGCGGGCTGCGCCGGGTCGGTGAGGACCCGGCGCAGGCCGGCCTCGCGGTCGAGCAGCGCGGTGACGGCCGCCAGCTCGTCGGCGAGCGAAGCGGCGTCGACGGACGTGGAGTCCGTCAGCGCGTCGAGACGCTCACGTGCGGCTGCCAGGGCCTCGCGGCTCGCTCCGTTCATCGCGTGGCCTCGGCCTTCTCCTCGAGCTCGTCGAGGAAGCGGTCGATCACACGGCTCTGCCGGGCGTGGTCCTCGAGGGACTCGCCGACGAGCTTGCCGGCCAGTTCGGTGGCGAGCCTGCCGACGTCCTGACGCAGCGTCTGCGCGGCGGCCTTGCGGTCGGCCTCGATCTGGGCGTGACCTGCGGTGACGATCTCCTCGCGCTGCCGCTGGCCCTCGGCCCGCATCTCGGCGATGAGGGCGGCACCCTGCTCCTGCGCCTCCTGGCGCAGGCGCGCGGCCTCGTGCCGGGCCTCGGCGAGCTGGGCCTTGTACTGCTCAAGGACGCTCTGGGCCTCCACCTTCATGGCGTCGGCCTCTTCGATGCCGCCTTCGATCGCCGCGCGACGCTCCTCCAGAACCTTGTTGATGTTCGGAAGCAGCTTCTTCCAGAAGAAGAAGAACACGATGGCGAAGGCGATGGTGCCGACGAGCAGCTCGGGGCCCTCGGGAATGAGCGGGTTCCCGCCCTTCTCCGGAGCCGCCAGCTGTACCAGGTTGGCGATCACATCAGTGCCTTTCGTCGATACGTGTCGGTGAGGGAAGTCTTTACTTCACACCGAACACGAACGGCATGACGATGCCGATCAGGGCGAGCGCCTCACAGAAGGCGAAGCCGAGGATCTGGTTGGCGCGGATCAGACCCGCGGCCTCGGGCTGACGGGCGAGCGCCTGGGTGCCGTTGCCGAAGATGATGCCGACGCCGATGCCGGGGCCGATGGCCGAGAGGCCGTAACCGACGGAACCGATGGAACCGGAGACAGCGGCGAGGGTCTCAGTGGCAGCCATGCTGAATCTTCCTTTTCTTTACGGACCGGTGGGGGTTGGCCACCGGACGACCTGGGGGTGGGGGCGGCTCAGTGGTGCTCGGCGAGAGCGCCCTGAACGTAGGAGCAGGCCAGCAGTACGAAGACGTACGCCTGGACGGCCTGGACGAAAAGCTCGAAGCAGATCATGGCCATCGTCATCACGAAGGAGACGCCGGCGGCCGGGATCATCCAGCTGTTCAGCAGGTACCAGGAGGCGACGGTGAACATCACCAGCATCAGGTGACCGGCGAACATGTTGGCGAAGAGTCGCACCGCGTGCGTGAACGGGCGGACCAGCAGGTTCGAGAAGAACTCGATGAGCATGACCAGCGGGAGCACCGCGCCGAGCGACTTGTCGTAGCCGGTCACGTTCTTGAAGAAGCCGACGAAACCGTGTCGCTTGAAGGTCAGCCCGACCCAGAGGATCCAGACGATCACGGCCAGCACCATCGGGTAGGCGATGATCGAGGCGACCGGGAACTGCGCCAGCGGGACCACGGACCAGACGTTCATGATCCAGACGAAGAAGAAGAGGGAGACCATGAACGGCACCCACTTCTCGCCCTCGCGCTTGCCGAGGGTCTCGTACACGATGCCGCGGCGCACGAAGTCGTAGCCGGCCTCGCCGATCATCTGCAGCTTGCCCGGGACGACCTTGGCGTTGCCGAAGGCGGACCAGAAGAAGCCGACGACGAGCGCGGTGGTGATGAGCGCGAGCAGCATCACCTTGTTGAAGTCGAAGCCCCCGACCGTGGCGATCGGCTTGAACAGGAACGAGTGCAGGCCCGGAGCCGGGAAGCCACACCCATTGTCGGACATGATCCGACAACTCCAGTCAAAGGCGAGCTGGGTCTGGTCAGCACTCACCGCGGGCTCCTTCGGCGTGACGCATGGGTACGGCAACCTCGTTGTGTCGGCGCGGCGCGCGGCCGCGGATCGGCACCGGACTGGTGTTACGGATGTGGGGGCGGCTGGGGGGCATCGAGCCTCGCGATCGAGCAGGCGTCAGCTCAGATGCCCGCGCCCGCGATGCCGCAGTTGGCACCGGACGATAGCAGGAGATCTCACAGGCCTTTATCCCGCCCCTACCCCTCACGACGACGGCCCTGTCTTCTCGGACTTGTCGCTCTTCGCGGAGTCGGGGTCGATGTAGAAGATCTTGGCCTTCAGGTGCGCGCGGGCCTGCGCGGCCATCCACGCGACGGTCGTGACCACGATCCCCACGGCGAACGCCTTGCCGTTGAAGAGGGAGGTGCCTTTGAAGACGGCGACGAAGATGAAGAGGAGCAGCAGCTGGGCCATGTAGAGCATGAGGCCCATCGCCTGGAAGAGCTGCGGGAGAGTTTTTGCCGTCCACTGCAGCACGTAGAGGCCGATTCCCATGAACAGGACGGCCAGTACCGTGCCGACGGCCGCACCGAGCGCACCCTTGCCCCCCGCGACCGCGGCGCTCACGGCGACGGCGATCGCGCCTGCAGCTGCTGCGGGCACAGCGATCTGCAGAAGGTTCCGGGCGTCATTGGACGGCATGGCGGCAACTCCGCTTTCACAGGGGGCAGGGTGTCGTCATGGACGAGCGTAGTCCCGGGCTGAGTGATCGAGACCTCACACCAATGGACCGTCGCACTACGGTCCTTCGGTTCTCTCCGGGGTTCTCGTGAACCGTATCACAAACTATTTGATGAGGTCTTTACCCGTCACGTGTGCTTACTGTCACACATGAGACTGACGGCGCGCGTCTGTGCAAAAACCGGGCCCACTTGTCTGGTATTGGGGGACTATGCTCCCCCACGAGTTGGCAATGCTCTAGTCAGATTCTTACCTTGCGCGGGTCAGCCCCGGTCAAGGAAACGCGAACGAGCGCCGATCGCGGTCGCTCCGTTGACACCCGAGACCCCGGCGGTGACGGGAGCCCGTTCCGGGGCCTCGTGCACCTCCTGCGGCTCCTCGGCCTCGCCTGCCGCGGCGGCCGCGGCAGCACGGCGGAGCAGCCGGTAGCGCGGCGGCACGAAGCGCTGTGCCCACACCGGCACCCGCGGCGTGAAGCGCGGGAGCAGCAGCAGGACCAGACCGACCGCGCTGAGGAACACCACGCCGAGCACGATCCACATCGAGGCCGAGTTGACCGAGTACGCCAGCGCGCCGAAGCCGATCAGCGCCGACCAGAAGTACATGATCAGCACCGCCCGGCTGTGCGAATGGCCGATCTCCAGCAGCCGGTGGTGCAGATGCCCGCGGTCCGCGGCGAACGGCGACTGGCCGCGCCAGGTACGGCGCACGATGGCCAGCACCAGGTCGGCGGCCGGTACGGCGATGATTGTCAGCGGGAGGAGGAGGGGGATGTAGACCGGGACCGTCGCGTGCACCGCGGCCCTCTCGGAACCCACGTACAGGCCCAGCGCGTCCGGGTCCAGCTGACCGGTGATCGAGATCGCACCCGCCGCCAGCACCAGGCCGATCAGCATGGAGCCGGAGTCGCCCATGAAGATCCGCGCGGGGTGCATGTTGTGCGGCAGGAAGCCCAGGCACATGCCCATCAGGATCGCCGCGAACAGGGTCGCCGGGGCGGCGGCCTCGATGCCGTACGAGTACCAGATCCGGTACGAGTACAGGAAGAACGCGGCCGCCGCGATGCAGACCATGCCGGCCGCGAGACCGTCCAGGCCGTCCACGAAGTTCACCGCGTTGATCGTGATGACGACGAGCGCCACGGTCAGCAGCGTGCCCTGCCACTGGGTCAGCGCCACGTTGCCGACGCCGGGGATCGGCAGCCACAGGATGGTGAGACCCTGGACGACCATCACGCCCGCGGCGATCATCTGGCCGCCCAGCTTGATCAGCGCGTCGATCTCGAACTTGTCGTCCAGGACGCCGATCAGCCAGATCAGGGCCGCCCCGGAGAGCAGGGCCCGCGGCTCGTTCGACTTCGCGAAGACCTCGTTGAGGTTGGTCAGATGGTCCGCGACCAGCAGGCCCGCGCACAGTCCGAAGAACATGGCGATACCGCCGAGGCGCGGAGTGGGTTCCCGGTGCACGTCACGCGCCCGGATCTCCGGCATCGCCCCGGCCACGATCGCGAACTTCCGTACCGGCCCTGTCAGCAGATACGTCACCGCGGCCGTGATGCAGAGCGTCAGCAGGTATTCACGCACAGGCTTCCCCACGGGTCTCGCTGGCCATCACAGCCCCACACCCTAGCGATGGACGTATATGGATGGGGACTTCCGGGTAGCCACGATGGTTGCACGCCCGGCTGTGAACCACGGCGCACACCGGGGTGTACGGGGCATCGCCTACCCCCGTTCAGGCCGGATACGGCGGAAAGGCACCTGTGAGAGAGCGCACCTCGTCCCGTGCCGCGGCCGGCTCGGTCGCGCCGCGCAGCACGGCCGCCATCAGCGCGGCGATCCGCACCATCTCCGGCTCTCCCATGCCCTGCGTGGTCACCGCGGCCGTGCCCAGGCGCAGGCCGCGGCCGTCGCCGTGCGGCAGCGCGCAGCAGTCCAGGACGATCCCGGCGGCGGCGAGCCGGCCGCGCGCGCTGCGGCCGTCCACGCCCAGCGGGGCCGGGTCAGCGGTGATCAGATGGGTGTCCGTGCCGCCGGTGGTGACCGTGAGGCCCTCGGCGGCCAGGTGACCGGCGAGGACCCGTGCGTTGGCGACCACCTGATGGGCGTACACGGCGAAGGCCGGTGTCGCCGCCTCGCCGAACGCGACGGCCTTCGCGGCGATCGTGTGCATCTGTGCGCCGCCCTGGGTGAAGGGGAACACCGCACGGTCGACGCGTTCGGCCAGTTCGCTCCCGCACAGGATCATCCCGCCGCGCGGACCGCGCAGCACCTTGTGGGTGGTCGCGCACACGATGTCGGCGTAGGGCACCGGGTTCGGCGCCGCGCCGCCGGCGACCAGCCCGATGGGGTGCGCGGCGTCGGCGATCAGATAGGCCCCGACCTCGTCGGCGACCTCGCGGAAGAAGGCGTAGTCGATGTGCCGGGGATAGGCGATCGAGCCGCACACGATCGCCTTCGGACGGTGGTTGCGGGCGAGGTGACGCACCTGGTCGTGATCGATAAGGCCGGTCTCCGCGTCCACGCCGTACCCGACGAAGTCGAACCAGCGGCCGGAGAAGTTCGCGGGCGAGCCGTGGGTGAGATGACCGCCGTAGTGCAGGCCGAGGGCGAGGACGGTGTCGCCGGGGCGCAGCAGGGCGGCGTAGGCGGCCAGGACGGCCGAGGAGCCGGAGTGGGACTGGACGTTGGCGTGCTCGGCGCCGAACAGCTCCCTGGCCCGGTCGATGGCGGCGCGTTCGGCGAGGTCCACGATCTCGCAGCCGCCGTGGTGCCGGGCGCCTGGATAGCCTTCGGCGTACTTGTTGGCGAGGGCGGAGCCGAGGGCGGCGAGCACGGCCGGCGAGCAGAAGTTCTCGGCGGCGATCAGCTGCAGGGTGGTGGACTGCCGGTCCAGTTCCGCGAGCAGGATCTCGGCCATCGCCGGGTCCTGCCGCCGCAGGACGTCGGTCTCGAGGGTATGGGTGACCGACATGGCGGGCTCCCGGGCGGTCGACGGTGACGTGTTCCCAATGTAGGCCGGGGATGTGCGGTATGCCCGGTATTGCAGCTCTTTACGGGGCGCTCACGTCCGCGCCGCCACCCCGGTCAGCGCCGTCACCACCGGGTCCAGCGCCTGGTGTATCTCGTCCCCGATCGACCGGAAGAACGTCAGGGGCGCCCCGTACGGGTCGTGGACCTCGTCCGCCTCCGCGGTGGGGGCCAGCAGCCACCCGCGTAGAGCCGCCGCCGCACGCACCAGGGCTCGGGCGCGCATGACAACGCCGTCGTCCAGGGGCGGCAGGGTGGCCGGATCTATCGCCCGGACCAGCCGGGTGAACTCCTTCAGGGTGAAGGTGCGCAGGCCCGCCGAATGGCCCATGGAGATGACCTGCGCGCGGTGGTCGCGGGTGGCGGTGAGCACCAGGTCGGCCCTGATCACGTGCTCGTCCAGCAGCTCCCGTCCGAAGAAGCCGGAGGCGTCCGCGCCGAAGTCGGCCAGCACGGTCTCCGCGTTGGCCTCCATCGGCGCGCCCTCGTGGCCCCAGGTTCCCGCGCTCTCCACGATCAGCCCGCCGCCGAGCACGCCGAGCCGCTCCGCCACGAAATGGCGGGTCAGCCGCTCGGTGATGGGCGAGCGGCACACATTGCCGGTGCTGACGTGGAGGATGCGGAAGGTGTCGCGCGGAAAGCCGAACGTCGTCGTCTGCTCCGCGACACGCTCCCCTATGCCTATGCCACGCCCCGCTTCAGGGGCCGTCAATTCGCCACCTCGAGGTCGGGTACGACCTTGCGCAGCTCCTCCGGGGAGAGCGCGCCCTCGCGCAGCAGCACCGGCACCGGGCCGCTGACGTCCACGATGGAGGACGGCACGTTGGCCGGGGTGGGGCCGCCGTCGAGGTAGACGGAGACGGAGTCGCCGAGCATCTCCTGCGCGGCGTCGCAGTTCTCCGGCGCCGGGTGGCCGGTGAGGTTGGCGGAGGACACGGCCATGGGGCCGACCTCGGTGAGCAGCTCGATGGCGACGGGGTGCAGGGGCATGCGGACGGCCACCGTGCCGCGGGTGTCGCCGAGGTCCCACTGCAGGGACGGCTGGTGCTTGGCGACGAGGGTCAGGGCGCCCGGCCAGAACGCGTCGACCAGTTCCCAGGCCAGCTCGGAGAAGTCCGTGACGAGGCCGTGCAGGGTGTTCGGGGAGCCGATGAGGACAGGGGTGGGCATATTGCGGCCCCGGCCCTTGGCGGCGAGCAGGTCGGCGACCGCCTCCGAGGAGAACGCGTCGGCGCCGATGCCGTACACCGTGTCGGTCGGGAGCACCACCAGCTCGCCCCGGCGGACCGCGGACGCGGCTTCACGCAGACCCGTCACGCGGTCGGTCGCGTCGTTGGTGTCGTATCGCCGTGCCATGTCTAGCGGGCCTCCTCGTACACGTACTGCTGAACTTCGAAAAGGACTGATGTCGGGGTGCTCACGGCAGCGCCTTGCGGGCGGTCGCGAACCGGGGGCGCTTGTTGAGGTCGGGGTGGTCGGCCGCGTCGGCCCAGCCCCGCTCCTCGGTGAAGATCCACGGCACCTGGCCGCCCTGGGTGTCGGCGTGCTCGATCACGACGACCCCGCCGGGGCGCAGCAGACGGTGTGCGGTGCGTTCGATGCCGCGGATCAGGTCGAGGCCGTCCTCGCCGGAGAACAGCGCCATCTCGGGGTCGTAGTCGCGGGCCTCGGGCGCCACGTACTCCCACTCCGTGAGCGGGATGTACGGCGGGTTGGAGATCACCAGGTCGACCTGCCCGTCGAGGTCGGGGAAGGCCGTCAGGGCGTCCCCCTGGCGCAGATCGACCCTGGACCCCGCGACGTTCTTCCGCGTCCACACCAGGGCGTCCTCGGACAGCTCCACGGCGTGCACGCGCGAGCGCGGGACCTCCTGGGCGAGGGCGAGCGCGATGGCGCCGGAGCCGGTGCACAGATCGACGATGCACGGCTCGACGACGTCCATGGCCCGTACGGCGTCTATGGCCCAGCCGACCACGGACTCGGTCTCCGGCCGCGGCACGAACACGCCCGGCCCCACCTGGAGTTCCAGGTATCGGAAGTAGGCCCGCCCGGTGATGTGCTGCAGCGGCTCGCGCTGCTCACGCCGGGCGATGACCTCCCAGTACCGGGCGTCGAAGTCCGAGTCCTTCACGGAGTGCAGTGCGCCGCGCTTCACGCCGTGCACGAACGCGGCGAGCTCCTCCGCGTCGGTACGCGGCGAGGGCACGCCGGCGTCGGCCAGCCGCTGGGTGGCCTGGGCCACCTCCGCGAGCAGCAGGTTCACGCGAGTCCTCCGTGTCGTGCTCGTACGTGTCTTACGCCGCGGCCAGCTTCGCCGCCGAGTCGGCGTCGACGCAGGCCTGGATGACCGCGTCGAGGTCGCCGTCCAGGACCTGGTCCAGGTTGTACGCCTTGAAGCCGACGCGGTGGTCCGAGATGCGGTTCTCCGGGAAGTTGTAGGTGCGGATCTTCTCGGAGCGGTCCACCGTGCGGACCTGGCTGCGGCGGGCGTCGGCGGCCTCCCGCTCGGCCTCCTCCTGCGCCATGGCGAGCAGCCTGGAGCGCAGGATACGCAGCGCCTGCTCCTTGTTCTGCAGCTGGCTCTTCTCGTTCTGGCAGGAGGCCACGACCCCGGTCGGGAGGTGCGTGATGCGCACCGCGGAGTCGGTGGTGTTGACCGACTGGCCGCCCGGGCCGGAGGAGCGGTACACGTCGATGCGGAGGTCGTTCGGGTTGATCTCCACGTCCACCTCCTCGGCTTCCGGGGTCACGAGGACACCGGCGGCGGAGGTGTGGATACGGCCCTGCGACTCGGTCGCCGGCACCCGCTGCACGCGGTGCACACCGCCCTCGTACTTCAGCCGGGCCCACACGCCCTGGCCGGGTTCGAGCTGGCCGCGGGCCTTCACCGCGACCTGGACGTCCTTGTAGCCGCCCAGCTCGGACTCGGTGGCGTCGATGATCTCGGTCTTCCAGCCGACGCGCTCGGCGTAGCGCAGGTACATGCGCAGCAGGTCGCCGGCGAACAGGGCCGACTCGTCGCCGCCCGCGCCCGCCTTGATCTCCAGAATGACGTCCTTGTCGTCACTCGGGTCGCGCGGGATCAGCAGGAAGCGGAGCTTCTCCGTGAGTTCCTCGCGCTGCTTCTCCAGGTCCTTGACCTCGGCCGCGAAGTCGGGGTCGTCGGCCGCGAACTCGCGCGCGGTCTCGATGTCGTCGCCGGCCTGCTTCCAGGAGCGGTACGTGGCGACGATCGGGGTCAGCTCGGCGTAGCGCTTGTTCAGCTTGCGCGCGTTCGCCTGGTCGGCGTGGACCGATGGGTCGGCGAGCTTCGTCTCCAGATCGGCGTGCTCGGCGACGAGTTCGTCGACGGCCTCGAACATCTTGGGCTCCTGTACTGCGGTGAAGGGAAGGGCGGGCGACCAAAAACGCCGGTCCCGGGCACACCCCCGCGAGGGCGTGACCGTGGACCGGCGAAATGGGGCTCGCTACTTCTTGGAGCCGGCGGCCTTGCCGAAGCGGGCCTCGAAGCGGGCCACACGGCCACCGGTGTCGAGGATCTTCTGCTTGCCCGTGTAGAACGGGTGGCACTCGGAGCAGACCTCGGCCCGGATGGTGCCGGACTCGATGGTGCTGCGGGTGGTGAACGACGCGCCACAGGTGCAGCTGACCTGCGTCTCGACGTACGCGGGGTGGATGTCGCGCTTCAAGGTGTCTCCTAGGTTTCGGGAGGGCGCCGGGTCGCCGCCGCGGGGTGCGGGAGCGTGAACCGGAGCCGACGTACCAGTCTGCCAGGACTGGGGCCCTCTCCCAAAACCGGGGGTGCGGTTGTTGTATTCCTGCGGGTGAGTGGGTTGTCGCCTACGGGGCTGCCGTGGTCTCGACGTGGGCGAGTGCAGGTTGTCCGTGGCTTGTCGCGCCCACGCGGCGGAGCCGCACATCGATACAGCCCCGCGCCCCTGGGGAGTCGCCCCTCAGGGAGTCACCACGCCTTTGGCTTCTCCGGTTGCCGTGCCCTGCGTCGCCGACCTCGGGATGGGCCGGTCGTTCTTCAGGGCGTCCCAGACCAGCTGGGCCTTCTGCTTCTGCATGAGCACGCGGTTGGGGTCCGACGGGTCGTACTGGACCGGCATGGTGATCATGGTCATGTGCCGTGAGCCGATGCCCTTGAGGCCGTCCGCGAAGTCGATCAGGGAGTTGACCGAGCCCAGGTCGGAGTCGGTGGTGACCGTCTTGGTGGCGGTGTCGGCGAGGTCGTACAGCTTCTTCGGGTTGCTGAAGACGCCGACGTGCTCGACCTGGTCGAGCAGGGCCTTGACGAAGGCCTGCTGGAGCTGGATGCGGCCCAGGTCGGAGCCGTCGCCCACGCCGTGCCGGGTGCGGACCAGGCCGAGGGCCTGCTGCCCGTCGAGGGTGTGGGTGCCGGCCCGGAGGTCCAGGTGGCTCTGCGGGTCGTCGATGGTCTTCGTCGTGGTGACCGGGACGCCGCCGAGGTCGTCGATGAGCCTCTGGAAGCCGGCGAAGTCGACCTCCAGGTAGTGGTCCATGCGGATGCCGGTGAGGGACTCGACGGTCTTCACCGCGCAGGCCGCGCCGCCGGTGGCGTAGGCCTCGTTGAACATCACTCCGCTCGCGGCCGGGTGTCTGGTGCCCTTGGTGTCGGTGCAGGCCGGGCGGTCGATCAGGGTGTCCCGGGGGACGGAGACGACACTGGCCTTCTTGTGGCCCTCGTAGACGTGGACGATCATCGCCGTGTCGGAGCGGGCGCTGCCGTCGTCGATGCCGCCGCCGAGCCTCTTGTTGGAGCCGGAGCGGGTGTCCGAGCCGAGGACCAGGATGTTCTCGGAGCCGTTGTCGATCTTCGTGGGGCGGTCGGTGCCGAGGGCCTGGTCGATGTCGACGCTTCGGATATTGCCGTTGAGCTTGAAGTAGAGGTAACCGGCGCCGGCCCCGCCCAGCGCGACCACACCTGCGGCCGTCCAGGCCGCGGCGCGCAGGGCCTTCCGGCTCCTGCGGCGGCCGTTGCCACTGCGGCGGGGGCCGGTCTCGCCCGGCTCGGGTATGACGGGCTCCGGCGTGCTCTCGGCGGACACATCGCTCCTAGGTCTCGTCGGTCGGTTACCCCCTGCTTTCAGGGTCAGGCGCGGTCAGTACCGCTCCATCGTCACTCCGTAAGGGCAGACGGAGAAACTCGGGCAAGGGTTGCACAACGCACAGTGCCCACCGCGTACGGCGATGGGCACTGTGCGTGATCGGGTCACGGGCGGTGAGTCTCGCTCACCTGGGGTTTCAGCCCCAGAGGTCGTACGCCTGGAAACCGGTGCCGACCGAGATCCTTGTGGCAAAGATCTCGCTGGTCGCCTTGCCGGTGCCCGGGTACAGGTAGAGCGTGCCGCCGGAGGTGCGGGCCAGGAAGTCGGCCTTGCCGTCACCGGTCACATCACCGACGGCGTCGAAGGCGTTGTAGCCGGTCCAGGCGCTGCGCACCTTGATCCGGGGGGCGAAGGCGCCCGAGCCGGCCGTGCCGGTGCCCCGGTACAGGTAGACGTCGCCGGTGCTGCTCTGGCGGGCGATCAGGTCGGCCTTGCCGTCGCCGTCGAAGTCGCCGTGGCCGCGCAGGGAGTTGTACTGGCCCCAGCCGGAGCCCACCTTGACGGGGGAGGCGAAGGAGCCGTCGCCCTTGCCCGGGTAGATCCACAGGTTGCCGGAGGAGTCGACCGAGAGCAGGTCGGGCAGGTAGTCGCCGGTGACGTCGCCGGGGGCGACGGTGGCCTTCCGGGTGGACCAGTTGCTGAAGATCTCCTTCTTGCTCCAGCTCTGGGTGGCCGGGATGTAGTGCAGCCAGAAGACGGCCCCGTCACTGCTGCGGCGCAGGATGAAGTCCTGGTAGCCGTCCCGGTCCAGGTCCGTCTGCAGGATCGTGTTGTACCCGGAGAAGCTGCCCCAGGAGACGCGGGACGCGAACGAGGTGCCCTTGGAGTCCTTCTCGTAGCCGGTGTTCGTGGAGTGCTCGCGCACGAACAGGTCGGCCTTGTGGTCGCCGCTGAGGTTGGTGTCGTCGATGCGCGGGTAGGCGGCGCCGACGTACGACTTCACCTTGCTGAACACGCTGTAGGCGCCCTTGGCGACGCAGTTCTGCACGCCCCAGGAGACGATGCCCACGATGCGGTTGTTCACGATCAGCGGGCCGCCGGAGTCGCCGTTGCAAGTGGCGGTGGTGCCGGAGTCGCTGCCGGTCGCGGGGTTGCCCGCGCAGACCATGTGGCCGGCGATGAAGTCGCTGCCGAAGGCGCCGGAGCACGTGCTGTCCGACTGGATCGGCAGCGTCGCCGTCTTGAGCGTCTGCGAGATGTCCTGGCTGGTGGAGCTGGTGCGGCCCCAGCCGTAGACCTTGGCACTGGTGCCGGCCGCGTAGGACGCCGTGTCGGTCGACGTCGTCATGCGGATCGGCGTCGCCTTGATCGGGCTCGGCAGGGTCAGTACGGCGATGTCGTTGTCGATGGTCGTCGCGTTGTACGACGGGTGGTTCCACTGCCGCCAGACGCCGGAGACCGTGCCGCCGTGCACGTCGGTGTTGCCGGAGGAGTCGGTGGTGGGCAGCTGGTCGGTGCCGGTGACGATGGCGCCGTTGGCGTGCCAGTCGAAGCCCTTGACGCAGTGCGCGGCGGTCAGGATCTTCGTCGGCGCCACCACGGCACCGCCGCAGAAGAAGCCGACGTCGTCGCTGGTGTCGCTGGTGCCCTTGTCGTCGTAGTACCAGAGCTGGGCCATCCACGGGGCCGAGGTGATGCTCGTGGTGGTACCGCCGATGATCATCGGGCTGACGGTGCCGGTGCCGGACGTCGTGGACGAGGACGACGTGGACGACGAGGACGACGAGGAGGCCGTGCCGCCGCCGTTCGTGTCCTTGGTCTTCGAAGCCTTCTTGAAGTCCTTGTCGGTGGCGAGCGCGCCCGCGACGCGGTTCGTCAGCTCGCTGAGCGAGGCGGAGCTGGTGGCGGGCTTGACGGTCGGCGAGGCCGAAGTCGTCGTGGCACCGGCGGAGGTGGTCAGCACCGCGGCGGCGACGGCCGCGGCGACACCGGCGGCGGCGACGGGCAGGACGATGCGTATGCGTCGTCTGTGCCGGCCGCTGCGGGGAAGAGGCGTGGACAAGAGAGTCCCCCATGGGGCGATGAGTCAGGAGGGGCGCGTGATGCGCACCCGTACCTCTCAGCGCCAAAAGGCCGCCCCCCGTCACCGATTGACGGGGGGCGGCCTTCTTTCCTGCCCGGTCTGTACCGACTAGTCGCCGTTGCCGGGCGTCGGCGTCGTCTTCTGAATCTGCATCAGGAACTCGACGTTCGACTTGGTCTGCTTCATCTTGTCGAGCAGCAGCTCGATGGCCTGCTGCTGGTCGAGCGCGTGCAGCACACGGCGGAGCTTCCAGACGATGCCCAGCTCCTCGGCACCCAGCAGGATCTCCTCCTTACGGGTACCGGAGGCGTCCACGTCCACGGCCGGGAAGATCCGCTTGTCCGCGAGCTTGCGGTCGAGCTTCAGCTCCATGTTGCCCGTGCCCTTGAACTCCTCGAAGATCACCTCGTCCATGCGGGACCCGGTGTCCACGAGAGCCGTGGCCAGGATGGTCAGCGAACCGCCGTCCTCGATGTTGCGCGCCGCGCCGAAGAACCGCTTCGGCGGGTACAGCGCGGTGGAGTCGACACCACCGGACAGGATGCGTCCGGAGGCCGGAGCCGCCAGGTTGTAGGCGCGGCCCAGACGCGTGATCGAGTCGAGCAGCACGACCACGTCGTGGCCCAGCTCCACCAGGCGCTTGGCGCGCTCGATGGCGAGCTCGGCGACCGTGGTGTGGTCCTCGGCCGGGCGGTCGAAGGTCGAGGAGATGACCTCGCCCTTGACCGACCGCTGCATGTCGGTGACCTCTTCCGGACGCTCGTCGACGAGGACGACCATCAGGTGGCACTCGGGGTTGTTGTGCGTGATCGCGTTGGCGATCGCCTGCATGATCATGGTCTTGCCGGTCTTCGGCGGGGCCACGATCAGACCGCGCTGGCCCTTACCGATCGGCGAGACCAGGTCGATGATGCGGGTGGTGAGCACGCCCGGGTCCGTCTCCAGGCGGAGGCGGTCCTGCGGGTAGAGCGGGGTCAGCTTGTTGAACTCCGGGCGGCCACGGCCGTGTTCGGGCGCCATGCCGTTGACGGAGTCGAGGCGGACCAGCGCGTTGAACTTCTCGCGGCGCTCGCCCTCCTTGGGCTGCCGGACCGCACCGGTGACGTGGTCGCCCTTGCGCAGGCCGTTCTTACGGACCTGGGCGAGGGAGACGTACACGTCGTTCGGGCCCGGCAGGTAGCCGGAGGTCCGGATGAAGGCGTAGTTGTCGAGGATGTCCAGAATGCCCGCGACGGGGATCAGGACGTCGTCCTCGGCGAGCTGCGGCTCGGCGATGTCGTCGCGGCCACGGCGGCCACGGCGGTCCCGGTAGCGGCCGCGACGGCCCCGGCGGCCGCCCTCGAAGTCGTCCTCGTCCTGCTGACGGTCCTGACGGCCGCCCTGCTGCTGGCCCTGCTGCTGACGCTGGCCGCCCTGCTGCTCGTCGCCCTTGCCGCGGCGGTCGCGGTCCCGGCCGCGCTCACGGCGGTCGCGGCGGCCACGGCCGTCGCCGTCACCGGCCTCGCCCTGCGGCTGCTGGGCGGGGGTCTCGGCCTTGGGCTCGGCCTTGGCCTCGGCGGTGATGGTCTCCGCGCTGCTCGGGGCGGGGCTGCCGGCCTCGGCGGTGGCGCGGCGACGACGGCGCTCGGTCGGCGCGTCGTCTTCCCCACGCTCGGCTGCGCTCGCGCGGGCGGTACCCCCATCGCGGGAGGTGCCCCCACCGGGCTGGCCGGGGATCTCGATCTGCTGCTGGGCCACGGCCTTCTCGGCGGGGGCCTCGGTCTTGGCCTCCGCCTTCTTCTCGGCGGTGTCCTCGCCGGTACGGGCCTTGGAGGTGGCGCGGCGCTTCGGCTTGGTCTCGGTGGCGGCCTCGGCCTTGGGGGCGGCGCCCCCGGCGGCCTGCGCCTCCTTGATGACCTCGATCAGCTGGCTCTTGCGCATCCGCGCGGTGCCCCTGATGCCGAGGCCCGAGGCGACCTGCTGCAGCTCGGCCAGCACCATGCCCTCAAGGCCGGTACCGCGGCGCCGCCGGGAGCCGGCACCGGTGGCAGGCGCGGAGGCGTCCGTGGCGGGCGCGGCAGCGGTCTCCTCGACACGTGCGCCCATCAGATCGGTGGTGTCGCTCACGAAGGGTCCTTCCCTGGAGCGGACGTCGGCCTGTCTGGCTCGGCGACCGGTTGTGCTGTCCGGCTACGGTCCTTGCTTTCCGTGAACCGTGCCGGGGCGGTGGTCCGCCAAAGCGGCGGAAGAAATGTGCGGTGATGGCGCTTCCGCGAGTCGTGGCACTCAGTGTCACGTGGCGTGGTAGCACCGATTCCGGAGCGTGCCCGGCGGCCCGCTCAGTGTCCGCATGCGACGTACTGCCCAGGTACGGCGCACGGAACACGGAGTGGCGTGGGAGGCTCCCGGAAGAATGTCTGTCCCGGACTGGGACACGAGGCACCTCGCCATGGTGGGGTCGGGTGCAGACTTGAGGTTAACACTACCGGATCCAACAAACATTCCCCCTCTCCAAATCCGGCAACCGTGTGTCAGGTCGCAAGCGGCAGCACGCTCGCTCCCTGGACATCGAGGTCCAGCCGGTTCGCGGCCCAGCCCGCACCCGCGAGGTGGGCGACCTTGTCGGCGCTGTCGGCGTCGGCCAGCGCCATGACGGTGGGTCCGGCGCCGGAGATGACGGCCGGGATGCCGTCGGCGCGCAGCCGCTCCACCAGCGCGGCGCTCTCCGGCATGGCCGGGGCGCGGTACTCCTGGTGGAGGCGGTCCTCGGTGGCGGGCAGCAGCAGCTCGGGGCGCCGGGTGAGGGCCTCGACGAGCAGGGCGGCACGGCCCGCGTTGGCGGCGGCGTCGACGTGCGGCACGGTGCGCGGCAGCAGGCCGCGCGCGGTCTCGGTCAGGACCGGCTTTCCGGGCACGAAAACCACCGGAACGATGGAATCACTGGCCTCCATCCTGATCGCCCGGGCGGCGCCGGACTCCATCCAGGCGATCGTGAACCCACCGAGCAGACACGGGGCCACGTTGTCGGGGTGGCCCTCGATCTCGGTGGCCAGCTCCAGCAGCGCCGCGTCGTCCAGGCGGGCCTCGCCGCCTATGGTCACCGCGCGGGCGGCGACGATGCCGGCGCAGATGGCGGCGGAGGAGGAGCCGAGGCCACGGCCGTGCGGGATGCGGTTGGCGCAGACGATCTCCAGGCCGCGCGGCTGCCCGCCGAGCAGGTCGAAGGCGGTGCGCAGGGAGCGGACGAGAAGGTGAGACTCGTCACGCGGGAGGGTCTCGCTGCCCTCCCCCGCGATGTCGATGTGCAGCCCGGAGTCGGCCACCCGGACGACCACGTCGTCGTAGAGCCCCAGCGCGAGGCCGAGGGCGTCGAAGCCCGGGCCGAGATTGGCGCTGGTGGCGGGAACGCGCACCCGGACGGCGGCGGCGCGGAACGCTGGACCGGCCATCGCTCGTTGACTCTCCTTGAGCTGCGTGACTGTCGAAGACATTCGATGACGTACGGGGAGACCCTCGGGCCGCGCAGACGGCGCGGCGCTGCCCCGATGCGAGGGCATATGCAACGGGCGGGTTCGGTACAGCCTATCGAAGGAAGGTTCTGTGGCGACATAGGGCGCACAGGAGGCGCACGATGCGTGTCGTAAGCCCCCTGTGCACCCTGTCAGGGTTTTTCCAGGGTTCAGGCCAGACCGAGGCGCTCGGCCGCGGCGGCCGCGTCGACCGGGACGGTGACCGGCTGCGGGGCGCCGGCGACGGCCCAGTCGGGGTCCTTCAGACCGTTGCCGGTGACCGTGCACACGATCTTCTGGCCCGGGTCGACCTTGCCCTGCTCGGCGGCCTTCAGCAGACCGGCCACGGAGGCGGCGGAGGCGGGCTCCACGAAGACGCCCTCCTGCGCGGCCAACAGGCGGTAGGCGCGCAGGATTTCACGGTCCGTCACCTCGTCGATGAGGCCGCCCGACTCGTCCCGGGCGGCCAGGGCGTACTGCCAGGAGGCCGGGTTGCCGATGCGGATGGCGGTGGCGATGGTCGACGGGTCCTTGACCACCTCGCCGCGCACGATCGGCGCACTGCCGGAGGCCTGGAAGCCCCACATGCGCGGGGTCCTCGTGGCGATGCCGTCGGCGGCGTACTCCTTGTAGCCCTTCCAGTAGGCGGTGATGTTGCCCGCGTTGCCCACCGGCAGGACGTGGATGTCGGGGGCGTCGCCGAGCATGTCCACGATCTCGAAGGAGGCCGTCTTCTGGCCCTCGATACGCACCGGGTTGACCGAATTGACCAGCGCCACCGGGTAGTTCTCGCTCAGGTTGCGCGCGAGGGTGAGGCAGTCGTCGAAGTTGCCGTCGACCTGGAGGATCTTCGCGCCGTGCACGAGGGCCTGGCCCATCTTGCCGAGGGCGATCTTGCCCTGCGGGACGAGAACGGCCGAAACCATGCCGGCCCGCACGGCGTAAGCGGCGGCGGAGGCCGAGGTGTTGCCGGTGGAGGCGCAGATCACGGCCTTCGCCCCCTCCTCCTTGGCCTTGCTGATGGCCATGGTCATACCGCGGTCCTTGAAGGACCCGGTGGGGTTGGCACCTTCCACCTTCAGGTGGACCTCGCAGCCCGTGCGCTCGGAGAGCACCTGCGCGGGCACGAGGGGCGTGCCGCCCTCGCGGAGCGTCACGACCGGCGTGGTGTCGGATACCGGCAGCCGGTCCCGGTACTCCTCGATGATTCCGCGCCACTGGTGGGTCATTGCTGGTTACTCTCCTTCAACCCGCATGATGCTGGCGACACCCCGCACGGTGTCGAGGCTGCGCAGCGCCTCGACGGTCCCGTTCAGGGAGGCGTCGGACGCACGGTGGGTGACGACGACGAGGGAGGCCTCGCCGTCCTTGCCCTGCTGGCGCACCGTATCGATCGACACCCCGTGCTCGGCGAACACGGTCGCGACCTGGGCGAGAACACCCGGTTTGTCGGCGACGTCGAGGCTGATGTGGTAGCGCGTGACGACCTCGCCCATGGGCGAGACGGTCAGGGCGGCGTACGCCGACTCACCGGGCCCCGTGGCGCCGCCCCGCCGGTTGCGGCAGACGGCGACGAGGTCGCCGAGCACGGCCGAGGCGGTCGGCGAACCGCCGGCGCCGGGGCCGTAGAACATCAACTGACCGGCGGCGTCGCTCTCCACGAAGACGGCGTTGTACGCGCCGCGCACGGAGGCGAGCGGGTGGGTCAGCGGAATCATGGCGGGATGCACACGCGCGGTGACCGACGCACCGTCCTTGGAGCGCTCGCAGATGGCGAGCAGCTTGATGGTGCAGCCCATCTCCTTCGCCGAGCGGAAGTCGGCGGCGGTGACCTCGGTCATGCCCTCGCGATAGACGTCGTCGAGGCGCACGCGCGTGTGGAAGGCGATCCCGGCGAGGATGGCGGCCTTGGCGGCGGCGTCGAAGCCCTCGACGTCGGCGGTCGGGTCGGCTTCCGCGTACCCGAGGGCGGTGGCCTCGTCGAGCGCCTCCTGGTACCCCGCGCCCGTGGAGTCCATCTTGTCGAGGATGAAGTTGGTGGTGCCGTTGACGATCCCCATCACCCGGTTGATCTTGTCACCGGCGAGGGACTCGCGCAGCGGACGGATCAGCGGGATGGCACCGGCGACGGCGGCCTCGTAGTACAGGTCCCTGCCGTGCTCCTCCGCCGCCGCGTGCAGGGCGGCCCCGTCCTGGGCGAGCAGGGCCTTGTTGGCGGAGACGACGGACGCCCCGTGCTCGAAGGCGGTGGTGATGAGGGTCCGCGCGGGCTCGATCCCGCCGATCACCTCGACCACCACATCGATGTCCCCGCGTTTGACGAGGGCGGTGGCGTCGGTGGTGACGAGGGCGGGGTCGATGCCCTCGCGCACCTTGGACGGCCGCCGTACGGCCACGCCCGCGAGCTCCACGGGCGCCCCGATCCTGGCGGCGAGGTCGTCGGCGTGCGTCGTCATGATGCGCGCCACCTCTGAGCCGACAACTCCACAGCCCAGCAGCGCCACCTTCAGCGGACGCGTACGCATCATCCGACCTCGTTTCCTCTTACCGTCTACGGTTGGACCAGTCTCACTCACCGGACGGGAGTTTCTACCCTTCGTCCGGATCGTGAGACATGTATTTCATGGGCACGGGGCCGGAGGACCGGAGATCTTCCAGCCCCGGTGGCGGGCTAGCCGACGTCGAGACGCAGGAGGTCCTCCTCCGTCTCGCGCCGCACGATCACCCGCGCCTCGCCGTCCTTCACGGCGACGACGGGCGGCCGCAGCACATGGTTGTAGTTGCTGGCCATGGACCGGCAGTACGCGCCGGTGGCCGGTACGGCGATGAGATCGCCCGGCGCCAGGTCGGCCGGCAGGAACGCGTCCTTGACCACGATGTCCCCGCTCTCGCAGTGCTTGCCGACCACGCGGGCGAGCATGGGCTCGGCGCTGGAGGTCCGGGACACGAGGGCGACGCTGTACTCGGCGTCGTACAGGGCCGTCCGGATGTTGTCGGACATGCCGCCGTCGACGGAGACGTACGTCCGCAGCCCGTCCAGCGGCTTGACGGTGCCGACCTCGTAGAGCGTGAAGGCGGTCGGCCCGACGATGGCGCGCCCGGGCTCGACGGAGATGCGCGGGGTGCGCAGCCGGGCGGCCTCGCACTCACGCGTGACGATCTCGGTCAGCGCCTTGGCGATCTCGTGCGGCTCGCGCGGATCGTCGTCACTGGTGTAGGCGATCCCGAGCCCACCCCCCAGGTCGATCTCGGGCAGCTCGACCCCGTGCTCGTCGCGAATGTCCTTCAGCAGCCCTACGACGCGATGGGCAGCGACCTCGAAGCCGGACATGTCGAAGATCTGCGACCCGATGTGGGAGTGGATCCCGATCAGCTCGAGCCCGTCGAGCTGCAACGCCCGCCGCACGGCCTCCGCGGCCTGCCCCCCGGCCAGCGGAATCCCGAACTTCTGGTCTTCATGGGCGGTGGCGATGAACTCATGCGTATGGGCCTCGACCCCGACGGTGATCCGAATCTGGACCTTCTGCCGCTTGCCCAGGGACTGCGCGATGTGGGCGACGCGCACGATCTCCTGGAAGGAGTCGAGCACGATCCGCCCGACACCGGCGCGGATGGCCCTTTCGATCTCCTCCAGGGACTTGTTGTTGCCGTGGAAGGCGATGCGCTCGGCCGGCATGCCGGCGGAGAGGGCGGTGGCCAGCTCCCCACCCGAGCACACGTCGAGGTTGAGCCCTTCCTCGTGGAGCCACCGCACGACGGCACGGGACAGGAACGCCTTCCCGGCGTAGAACACGTCGGCATCGGCCCCGAAGGCGGAACGCCACGCACGCGCGCGTGCACGGAAGTCGGCCTCGTCGAGGATGTAGGCGGGGGTGCCGTGGTCCTCGGCGAGGGTGTTCACATCGACGCCGCCGACGGTGACGACACCGTCGGTATTGCGCCCGACGGTCTGCGCCCACACCTTGTGGTCGAGGGCGTTGAGATCGGCGGGCGGCGCGGAGTAGTGCCCCTCGGGCAGCACGTCGGCGTGGCGGGGCCCGGCGGGATGGGCGGAACGGCTCATGACGGTGACTCTCAGACTCTCTGTCTCTCTCCGGGCGTCTCTCGCGAGGAGCCTCAGAGGTGTTCGGGTGCGTCGATGCCGAGCAGGGACAGGCCGCCGGCCAGCACCGTCCCGGCGGCTTCGGCGAGGGCGAGCCGGGCGCGGTGGGCGGCCGAGGGTTTCTCCTCGCCGCAGGGCAGCACGGAGGGCAGAAACGGCAGTACGGCATCCGCAACGGTGACGAGATGCCGGGCAAGCCGGTCCGGGGCACGGTGGGTGGCGGCCGCGGAGAGGATGCGGGGGTGGTCGGCCAGGGGGGTGAGGAGGGTGGGGGTGCCGTGGGCGGAGGTGCCGTTCGCGGAGGTGGCCGGGGGGGTGTCGGTGGAGCGGCTGGTGACCAGTGGGCCGGCGCCGGCGGAGTGGCCTGCGTCGAGGGGGCCGGGCTCGGCGGTGAAGCCCAGGCGGGCGGCGTTGCGGCTGAGGGACCGGATGCGGGCATGGGCGTACCGGATCCGGAACAGCGGATTGCTCTCCCGCTGGACCAGATGATCGGCGGTGATCCGCGGCCGGTCGTGCGCGGCGGGGTGCAGCAGGGCCCACTGGGAGGCGTCGTGGCCCAGCGGCGCGGGATCCTCGGGCGCGGGCACGGGCCGCAGATTGACGGGCTCACCGTGCTCGACGGTGGCCCGCCCGCCCTGCGTGGCCACGATCCGTACGACGGCGTCCGCGACGACCTCGGCCCGCACCTCGTACGGCACCCGCAGCGCGACAACCTGACCGGCGAGGGCGTCCCCATGGCCGTACGAGGCACCACGGGCCCGGATCTCCCGGACGAGCGCGGTGACGAGGTCGGCCCGCGCGTCGAGGCTGATGTTCAGAAACCCGGGCCCGGTCACGACGACGTCCCGGATGCCGTCGGCACCGACGAGCCGGGGCCGCAGAATCTCGGCGACCCGCCGTGGCGGCTGCCCAGCCGACCGGGCGAGCTGCAGAGCGACATTGGTGGCGAAGTCCCCGCACCCCCCGGGCCCCGGCTCGGTCACCACGACCCGCTCGGGCACGGTCACACTCAGCTCCCCGTCATCGACAGCACAACGCACCGCGTGCAGCACGGTGCGGGACAGCTCGACGGGGGTCACGGGACAAGCGTAGGGGAGGAAGGGGGTGGGTAGGCGAAGCGGTTCTCACTGTGGGACGGCACTCTGCCGTGCCCCGGAGTCCCCACAGATCCTGGCCACCTGGCCGCCCCGCCGATACCGATCCGTGGCCATCTGGGCGCCCCGCCGATACGGTCCCTGGCCGCCCCGCCGACACGGTCCCTGCCCACCTGGCCGCCCGACGGATCCCTGGCTACGCAGACGCCCCACCAATCCCAGGCCGACCAGCCGCCGGACGGATCCCTGGCCACGCAGACGCCCCACCAATCCCAGGCCGACCAGCCGCCGGACGGATCCCTGGCCACGCAGACGCCCCACCAATCCCAGGCCGACCAGCCGCCGGAC